>NZ_JBIWLQ010000020.1:0-101707 GCF_044766265.1 Streptomyces sp. NPDC102283 | reverse complement strand
CCGCCGCCGCCGCCCGCCCCCGCCGGGCCGGCCCCCGGCGCCCCCCCCCCCCCCCCCCCCCCCCCCCCCCCCCCCCCCCCCCCCCCCCCCCCCCCCCCCGGGCCGGGGGGCGAATCGGAGGTGGAACTCCGGCTCACAGGTGATCGATTTGATTGAATTGGTCATTTGCTCTTGACGGCGATCACTTCCGCGCAAAATGATGTGTGCCGTTCACCTCATCTCCCGCAGTTCGAGGTCCCGTAGGAGTCGGCCCATGCTCTGTATCGCCCGCACGTCCCGCCTCGCCCTCGCGGCGTCCGCCGCCTCACTCGCCCTGCTCGCCACCGCCTGCGGCGGCGGATCGGGTTCGGACGCCTCGGGTCCCGGCGACGGCAAGCCCGTCACCCTCACCTTCTGGTCGTCCGCCCTGGGCGCCAAGGAGACGGCCGACGCGTTCAACAAGACGCAGACCGGCATCGAGGTCACGTTCTCCCTGGTGCCCGCGGGGCCCGAGGGCGTCACCAAGCTGTCCAACGCGGTCAAGGGCGGCAACGCCCCCGACGTGGCCACCATGGACTACTCCGCGCTGCCCGAGTACGCCAGCGAGGGCAACCTGGTGGACCTCACGCCCAGCTCCGGAGAACTGGTGAAGAAGGAGTTCCCCGAAGCGGTCCAGTCCCTGGTCAACCTCGGCGGCTCCACCTGGGCGGTGCCGTTCGACGTCACGCCCATCCAACTCTTCTACCGCAAGGACCTGTTCGAGAAGCACGGCGTCGAGGTGCCGGCGACCTGGGCCGAATACCGCACGGCCGCCGAGAAGATCCACCGGGCCGACCCCGACGTCGCCATCACCAACTTCGGCGGCGGCGACCCCGCCCTGCTCTCCGGACTCGCCTGGCAGGCCGGCGCCCAGTGGTACGGCACCAACGGCGACGCCTGGAAGGTGAACATCGACGACCCGGCCTCCCGCAAGGTCGCCGCCTACTGGGACGACCTCCTCACGGACGGCCTCGCCTCCAGGACCCCGCTCTGGGGCGAGGGCGAGGCCAAGGAGCGCTCCACCGGCAAGGTCGCCACCGTCATCGGCGCCGCCTGGAGCGCCGGAACCTTTCCCGTCAGCTACCCCGACAGCAAAGGCAAGTGGGGCATAGCCCCCCTGCCCACCTGGGACGGCGAGCCGAGCACCGGCATGTACGGCGGAACCTCCTACATCGTGCCCAAGGGCAGCGAACACACCGAGGCGGCCGCCGAGTTCATCAAGTGGGTCACCACCGACCCCGCGGCCATGACCGCACGCCTCAGCTCCCTCAAGGCCCCCAGCAGCGCCCTGCCCGCCAACGAGGGCATGCGCGCCGCGGCGGCGAAGGAGTTCGACACCTCCTACTTCGCCGGCCAGGACGTCTACGCCGTGGCCGGAGATGCCGCCGACACCATCGTGCCCGGCTGGACCTGGGGCCCGGTGCAGCAGCAGGTCGTCTCGGCGCAGATGGCCGCGGGCAGCGACCACACGAAGATGCTCAGTTCCGGTCAGGCGAAGGGCGAGACCGCTATCGCCGACCGCGGCCTGAAGCTCGACAAGTAGCCGCACGGCTGCCCGGGACGCTGTGCCGGACAGCCCGCGCCCCCCTCCCCGCCCACCCCAACCAGCCGAAGGAGCATCAGGTGGCAGCCCCACTCGCCCGGCCGGCCAAGACCCCGGCGCCCCAGGCCGCGCCGCCGCCCGCGGGGCCCGCGGCTCCCGCCGGTCCGGCCGTTTCCACCCGACCGGGAAAGCCGGGCGGCCCCGGCACCCGACACGGACAGCGCCGGGCGGTCGCCCTCTTCACGATCCCGTTCTTCGCCCTGTTCACCGCCGTCACGGTCCTGCCGATGATCTACGCGGCCTGGATGAGCCTCTACCGCGAGGAGTCCTCCGGCCTGGGATTCGGCGGTACCGAGCGGGTCTTCGCCGGATTCGGCAACTTCACCGAAGCCCTGGGCAACGAGGCGTTCCTCCGCTCGTTCGGAAACATCGCCCTCTACTGCGCGCTCTACATCCCCGCGATGGTCGGCGGAGCGCTCATTCTGGCCCTGCTCGTCGACTCGACCATGGCCCGGGCCCGCCGCTTCTTCCAGATCGCCTACTTCCTGCCGCACGCGGTACCCGGCCTGATCGCCTCTCTGATCTGGCTCTACCTCTACACACCGGGTCTCAGCCCCATCACCGACGCCCTCGACGCGCTCGGCGCCCAGTGGAACTTCTTCGGCCAGGACGAGGCGATCCTCTCGGTCGTCAACATCTCCGCCTGGCAGTGGACCGGCTACAACATGATCATCTTTTACGCGGGCCTCCAGGCCGTTCCCCGCGAGGTCCTGGAGGCGGCGACCGTCGACGGAGCCGGAGCCCTGCGCACCGCCCTCCAGGTCAAGATCCCCATGATCCGGCCCACCGTCGTCCTGACCCTGCTGTTCACCTGCGTCGGCGCCATCCAGCTCTTCGACGCCCCCAAGCTCGTACAACTGCGCGCCAACACCATGGGCGAGGACTGGTCGCCGACCATGTTCATCTACACCGCGGCCTTCAAGGGCCACGACTACGGCCTGGCCGCCGCGAGTTCCCTCCTTCTCGCCCTCGTCGCCAGCCTGCTGTCCTTCGTCGTCACCAAGCTCGGCAACCGGTGGAAGGCCTCATGAGCACCCAGACAGCCGCCCCCGACGCACCGCCCGCGCCGACGCCGCCCCGTCGCGCCGGACGCCGTTCCGCCCCGCAGCCCGACCGCCGGGGCCGGGGGATCACCTCCCGCGTCATGGTCAACGGCGTCCTCGCCGTCGTCGCCGTCTACACCCTGATGCCGCTGACCTGGCTCCTGATCGCCTCCACCAAGAGCTACCGGGACCTGTTCGCCACCAACCCGTTCAGCCTCGGCGACTTCCAGTTCCTGGCCAACCTCGACGCCCTCCTCGTATACAACGACGGGGTCTTCGTCCGCTGGCTGCTCAACAGCCTCCTGTACACCGTCGTCGCCTCCGGGCTCTCCACCCTCATCTCGGTGGCCTGCGGCTACGCCTTCGACAAGTACGCCTTCCGCGGCCGGGAGAAGTGGTTCGGGGTCGTCCTCGTCGGCGTCCTCATCCCCTCGACCGTCGTCCAGCTCCCGCTCTACCTGATGGCCTCCGAACTGGGCCTCGTCAACACCTACTGGGCCGTCCTGATCCCCAGCCTGGTGAACCCGTTCGGTGTCTACCTGGCCCGTGTCTTCTCCGAGGGGTACGTACCGGGCGAGGTCCTGGAAGCGGCCCGGATGGACGGGGCGGGGGAAGTGCGGACCTTCGTCAAGGTCGCCCTGCCGATGCTGGCGCCCGGCTTCGTGACCATCTTCCTGTTCTCCTTCACCGCGAGCTGGAACAACTTCTACGGCGCGCTCATGATGCTCAACGACGACCGGCTCTACCCGGTCAACCTGGGCCTCTACATGTGGAACCAGAACGTCTACCAGCAGCCCGAGCTCTACCCGCTGGTCATCATCGGCTCGCTGGTGGCCGTCGTCCCCCTGATCGTCGCCTTCCTCTGCCTCCAGCGCTTCTGGCGCTCGGGCCTCACCGCAGGAGCCGTCAAGTGAGTCACTCCGCCGCGCCCCAGCGGACCCGTCCCCGCACCGTCCTGGCGATGAGCGGCGAGACCCGGGCGGCGATCCTGGCACCGGAAGCCCTGGACCGGCTCGCCCGCGTCGCCGACCTCGTCCCCGGTCTCCTCGTCACCGACTTCGGCGCCGACGACCCCGCCCAGCGCACCGGGCTCCGCGAGGCCGAGGTCCTGTTCACCGGCTGGGGCTGCCCGCCGCTCGACCCGGCGGCACTGAGCGCCATGCCCCGGCTGCGCGCGGTCGTCCACGCCGCCGGCTCCGTCAAGCACCACATCACCCAGGACGTCTGGGACCGGGGCATCGCCGTCAGCACCGCCGCGACGGCCAACGCCCTCCCGGTCGCGGAGTACACGGTCGCGGCGATCCTCTTCGCCAACAAGCAGGTCCTGGAGAGCGCCCGCGTCTACCGCGAGGCCCGCTCCCGGGTGAACGTCCTGAGGCGGTTCCCCACCGTCGGCAACTACCGCCGCACCGTGGGCATCGTCGGCGCCTCCCGCATCGGACGCCGCGTCGTCGAACTGCTGCGCCCCTACGATCTGCGCGTCCTGGTCCACGACCCGTATCTGGACGAGGACGGCGCCCGGGCCCTGGGCGTGGAGCGCGCAGGCCTCGACGACCTGGCGGCACGGAGCGACGTCGTCAGCATCCACGCCCCCGAACTCCCTTCGACGCGGCACCTGTTCGACGCCGGTCGCCTCGCCCTCATGCGGGACGGGGCGACCCTCGTCAACACCGCGCGCGGCTCCCTGGTGGACACCGACGCGCTCGTGAAGGAACTGGTCACCGGTCGTCTGAACGCCGTGCTCGACCACACGGAACCGGAAGTCCTGCCCGCCGACTCGCCCCTCTACGACCTGCGGAACGTGCTCCTGACCCCGCACGTCGCCGGGTCGCAGGGCGGCGAACTCCACCGGCTCGCGGACGCCGCAGTCGACGAGCTCGAACGCTACGCGCACGGCTTGCCGTTCGCCCACCCGGTGGACCCCCGCACCCTGCACCAGCAGGCCTGACCCGTACCTCTGCCACCTCTGCCCGTACACCGGTCCCGCCCGCCGGGGGACGCCCCTGTCGGGACGTCCTCCGGCGTATCGTCACGCGGCGCGGACCCGACCCGAGGGCAGCACCGCGATCATCCGGGCCACCGTGCTGGCCATCGCGTCCCGGCCGTCCGCCAGATAGCGTCGCGGATCCACGCCCCGGTCGTCGCGGGCCAGTCGCTCCCGTATCGCTCCGGTCATCGCGATGTTGAGCGCGGTACCGATGTTGACCTTCCGGATCCCGCCCACCACGGCGCGGGCCAGTTCCTCGTCGGACGCTCCGGACGAACCGTGCAGCACCAGCGGAACCGGTACGGCCGCGCACAGGCCGGCCAGCAGACCGTGGTCGATGACGGCGTCCCGCGAGGTCATCGCGTGCGAGGTGCCGACCGCCACGGCCAGCGCGTCGACGCCGGTGGCCGCGACGAACGACCGCGCCTCGTCGGGATCCGTACGGGCCCCGGGCGCATGGGCGTCGAGCGCGGGCTCCCCGTTCTTCCCGCCGACCTGCCCCAGCTCGGCCTCCAGCCACAGGCCCCGCTCGTGCGCCCATGCGACGGCGGCGCGGGTGGCCGCCAGGTTCTCCGTGTACGGCAGCCGGGCGGCATCGAACATCGCCGAACTGAAGCCGCAGTCCGCCGCCCGGTGCAGCAGCTCGGTCGACTGCACATGGTCGAGGTGCAGGGAGACGGGGACGGCGGCCTGGTCGGCCACCTCCGCCGCGGCGCGGGCGAGCGGCCGCGGCCGGCCCCGGTGGTAGGCGACCGCGTTTTCGCTGATCTGCAGGATCACCGGCGATCCCGCCGCCTCCGCGCCCTCGGCGATGGCCTCCGCGTGTTCCAGGGTGATGACGTTGAAGGCGGCGACCGCACGGTGCTGTGCGGCGGCCTCGGCGATCAGATCGCCGGTGGCGGCGATGGGCATGGCGACTCCGGGGTGAGGGTCCGTCAGGCGGGGAGGGGCGGCGGCCGGGGCCGTCAGGCCGTGCTGCTGAGGATGACCGAGCGGGTGAGGTGGCGCGGCCGGTCCGGGTCGAGACCGCGGGCGTTCGCGATGGCCAGGGCCAGACGCTGCACCCGGACCAGCTCCGCCAGCGGGTCGAGGCCGCCGGCCACCCACCGGGCGCCGGTCGCGTGCACCTCGTCCATCAGTCCGGACGGGGCCTCGCCGAGCATCCAGGTCGCGGTGGAGCGGGTGGAGATGCTGATCGGGCCGTGCCGGTACTCCATCGCCGGGTACGCCTCGGTCCAGGCGAGCGCGGCCTCGCGCATCTTCAGCGCGGCCTCGTTGGCGAGCCCCACGCTCCAGCCCTGCCCGAGGAAGGTGAACTGGCTGCACTCCACAAGACCGCTGGGCAGCGGCTCGGCGAGCGCGACCTGGGCGTCCTCGACGACCGCGTCGGTGTGCAGGCCCAGATGGGCGCGGAGCAGGGTCAGCGCCGAGGTGGCGAAGCGGGTCTGCACGACGGACTTCTCGTCGGCGAACTCGAGCACGATCGTGTCGTCGGCCATCGCCGCCATCGGGGTGTCGGGGTCGCCGATGACCACCGTGCGGCGGGTCGTGTCACCGATCTCCCCGAGGAGCCCGAGCACCTCCGTCGTGGTGCCGGAGCGGCTCAGCGCCACGACCCGGTCGTAGGGGCGGCCGGTCGGGAACTCCGAAGCGGCGAAGGCGTCGGTCTCGCCCTGGCCGCTGCCCTCCCGGAGCGCCGCGTAGGCCTGGGCCATGAAGTACGAGGTACCGCAGCCGACGACGGCGATGCGCTCGCCGGCCGCCGGAAGCCGGTGGGCGAGCCCGTCCGCCATCCCGGCGGCCACCTGCCAGCAGTCGGGCTGACTGGCCAGCTCCTGCGCCACGTGCGTCATCTGTGCTCCCTGTTCCCGGCGATCTATGCTCGAAGCTGCATATTAGGCAAGCATTTCAAGCAATATCAAGCACGCGGCGACAGGTTCGGCGCGTCCCGGCTCGCGTTGGTCCTGGGCGGTGGCTGTGGGGCGGCTGCGGGCCGCGGAGGCCGGGTCCGGTCGGGGCGAGGGTGTCGGCGGGCCCCGCGGTTTCGGACTCGACGAGGGGCGCTGTTCAGCGAAGGTCGAGAAGGTTCCCCCGTGAGGCCGACGGAATCAGGCGCGCCACGGGTCGCCCACATTCCCCCTCATCGGATCGAAAAGAAAAAGATTTCGCGGACATGTGCAGCGCGACATGGGGCACGAGGCTGTCAGCGGTTGATGAGGGAAGGGCCGTTCGACCGGACGGTAAGCGAACTGGTGCAGCGCCCGCCTGAAGACAACCCCAAATACGTCATTGCGTTTCCGAACGAACGAAGGAGTTTTTCATGAGTGAGAATCTGTGGGGTTACCAGCCGACTGCCGGTCACACCGCCGGGACCGACCTGATCGGCTACAAGGTCGAGGCGACGGACGGCAGCATCGGCAAGGTCGACAAGCACTCCGACGACGTGTCGTCCTCGTATCTGGTGGTCGACACCGGCGTATGGATCTTCGGCAAGCACGTTCTGCTTCCGGCGGGCACGGTGAGCCGGATCGACGGCGACGACAAGAAGGTCTACATCGACCTCACGAAGGACCAGATCAAGGGCTCCCCGGAGTTCGACAAGGACAAGCACATCGGCGACGCGGACTTCCACCGCACGACGGGTGAGTACTACGGTCGCCACCGCCGCGTCTGACTTGCGCTGTGTGGGGCGGGCGGGGCCGGAAGCATCACGCTTCCGGCCCCGCCCGCCGTCGCCGTGCTCTTCGTGCCTCGCGGCGGGATTCCCCGAGCAGGGCGCCGGTGCGGAATCGGGCGCGAGAGGCATGCTAAGAGGAGAATCGAGCATATGTAGAGCAACTGGTCTGCGCTCAGCCGTAGTTCATTTGTGATATGCGTGGAGAAAAGTGAGAGCTCATGCCGCTGACATTTCGTAAGAGTCTGAGGATTTTTCCGGGTGTCCGACTCAACATCAATCGCAAGTCCTGGTCCGTCACCACTGGTGGCGGTAGGAGCGGCCCCCGCCATACCCGTAGCAGCACCGGTCGGCGGACCACCTCGATGAATCTGCCGGGCCCCTTCGGCTGGCGCAGGACGCGCCGTGGTTGATGGGAGAGACAACACGTCCGTCCGCGGACCCCGCGGTCGAAGAGACCGGGGGTCCGCGTTTCGCGGTGGTTCTCAGCGACGCGAGGGAACGGTCATGAACTCCAGTGGTGTTGCGCGAGCATGTCCGGAACGACGGTGCGGGTGAGCAGGTGCAGGGGCGCGGCGTGGATGCCGGTCGCCTCCGCCGCGTCCCAGTAGGCCAGTCCGGTGGCCGCGTCGACCGGACCGTGGACGAGCGGCACATCGGCCCCCGAGGCGTGGAGCAGGGACTCCAGCCGGCAGGACGCGATGGTGTCCGGCACCATCGGCTGCGCGAGGTATCCGGCCACGGCGGCGGCCGGGAGGCCCTCGGTCACCCGCCGTTCCGCCGGGCCGGCGCTCAGCAGCCCGCCGCCCACGACCAGGATGTCCTTCGCCCGTTCCATCCGGCCGATGGCGCGGGACGTGTCGAAGCAGTGCGGGAAGGAGTCGTCGACCACCGTCGTACCCGGCGCCAGACGGTCGATGTCCAGGAGTGCGCCGCCCCCGCTGACCGCCGCGACGATCAGGCGGGCGTCGTACACGGCGTCGGGTAGACCGTGATCCGACTCGACCACCTCCACGATCTCCACGAGGCCGCGTTCCAGGAGGTTCTCGGCCAGTTCCTTCAGCCGTGGCCCGCTGCCCGGGAGGTCACAGAGCAGCAGCCGGCCGGGAGGCCGCTGGGACCTGGTGAGCAGCAACTCCAGCGAGGAGGAGCCGATCGAGCCGAGCCCCACGAACGCGACGGTGAGGGAGCCCAGTTGCCGCCCGGTCGCGTCGAGAGCCGCGTGTACGGTCCGGACGACGGACACGACGGTCGCCGCGTGACCGGTGGTGACGGCGGGGGCGGTGGGAACAGCGGGGTCCATGGGGGCACCGGCGAAGGCTCCGGTCGTGCCGACGGCCCGCAGGACATCGAAGCCGTAGCCCGTGAGCGAGGGGATCATGCCCGCCAGGGAAACGGTCCGCGCACCGAGGGACGAGGCGAGCTCGACTCCCCGCGTGGTGTGCCCGAGGAGGTCGTCGCCGGGGGCGAGTTCGTCCGCGAAGAGCGGGACGCACACGAAGCCCGAACCGCCCAGCGGCGTCATCAGGGTCTCCAGCAGCCGTGGCCGCCCGTCCGGGAACAGCAGGCTCCGCACCTGCTCGCGCGGCAGCGCCTCCTCGGGCAGACCCGCCAGCCGGGCGAGGTCGGCCGGGGACGGCAGATACCCGACCAGCGCGGCGTCCAACGGTGCGTCCCGGCCGGGGCCGCCCGGGTCGTCGAGGCAACCGGGGCCGGGCCGGGGTGAGGCCGCCGCGTGCGCCAGCGTGTCGCGCACCGAGTCCGCGAACGCGGCCAGCGCCTCCGGAGTGAACGCGGTCGCCGCCGCGCGCACGGTGATCCGCAGCCGCCCGCCGTCCGGACCGGCCGCCAGGAACACGTCCGTACCGGCCGGTGGTGGCGTGTACACACTGTCGCCGCCCTCCCGGGTGACCGTCAGCCTCCTGCCGCTCTCCGGCCCCAGGGCGGAGAAGTCCAGATAGGTGAAGAAGAACTGCGAGGCCATGGGCAGGCCGTTGGACAACGGCGGCACGGCCCCCTCGTATGCCCGCGCCTCGGCGGCCTCGGCGGCGACGCGCCGCAGATCGTCCTCGAAACCCGTGCTGTCGGATCGCCTCGACGCCGGACCCGCCGGCCGCAGGGGAACGGCCGTGGCGAAGGGGCCGAACACCCGGTGTGCGTCGGGCAGGGCACGGTCCCGGCCGCTCACCGCGAGGCCGAGTACCAGATCCGACCTTCCCGTTATGGCCGCGAGCGCCCGGTAGTAGGCGGTGAGCACTGGCGTGTGGAGGGTGGATCCGGTGCGCGCCGCGAGCTCGCGCAGCGCCTCCACCTGGTCGGCGTCGACCGTGAACCCGCAGCTGTGGAAGAGCGGGCCGCCGCCGCTGTCCGGAGGTGTGCCGGTGACGGTCGCCCCGGCGGCGAGCAAGGGCGGCCGGTAGGGCGCGCTCAGCCGCGCCCACCGGTCCGCGTCGGTCGGGGCGCCCGGCCGAGGTGGCGCGGTCGGTGGGACGGAGCCCGTACCGGGGGTGGGCCCGGGGGCCGCCGCGGAGGGAGCCGTGGCCGTGGCCTTGCGCTCCGCGAGCTGGAGGGCGTGGTCGCGGAAGGTGCTGCGCAGAGGGGCCGGGGCCGGTTCCTCGCCGCTGGACAGGGAGTCGTACCCGGCCGTCAGCTCCCGTACCAGGAGGGCGGCGCTGTAGCCGTCGCCGATGATGTGGTGGGCGTGTGCCACCAGGACGTGTTCGTCGGGTGCGACGGTGAGCACCCGCAGGCGCAACAGGGGCCAGGCCCAGGGTTCGAAACGGCGTGCCCGTTCTGCGGTGATCCGCTCCGCCACCTGCCCCGGGTCGGTGAGGGTCTCGAAGTCGACCGGCAGGCGCAGTGAGGACGGAAGCTCCTGCTGGACCGGCGGGCGCGCCCCGGCGGGGAAGACGGTACGGAGCATCGGGTGGCGCTCGACGAGCGTGTCCACCGCGCTCTGGAAGCGGGCGGTGTCGAGGCGGCCGTGCAGACGCAACCGCGTGAGCCAGGAAGATGTCGTGCCCGGTGCGATGGCTTCGGCGAGCAGAAAGCCCCGCTGGGTGGGTGTGAGCGGGAAGGGCGGGGGAGCGGCGCCCGGATCGGGCGTCCCGGTGCGGCCACCACTTGCGTCGCGTTCCCGGGGCGACGCGTCCGCCGCGGCGTCGGAGGCGTCCACAGCCTCCAGAGCGCCCACGCCGGCATCCGTGGCATCCGTGGCATCCGTGGGGTCGACGGGGGTGACCCCCGCTGCGTCCACCGCGGACGCGAGAGCCGCGAGTGTGCGGTTGCGGTAGATGGCGGTCGGCCGGGGGAGCGGACCTCCCTGCTTCTCCAGCCGGGCGAACACTTCCAGCACGAGAAGGGAGTCGCCGCCCAGGACGAAGAAGTCGTCCTCGCGGGACACGTCGTCGGCCTGGAGCAGGGCTGACCAGATGGCGGCCAGCCGGACTTCGGTGGGAGTGCGGGGCGGTGTACGGACGTCGCCCGCGCGCACGCCGCTGCCGGTGTCCGTGTCCACCCCGGGCGGTTCGGTCGCTTCCTGGAGTGCCGGAAGCCCACGCCGGTCGATCTTGCCCGTGCTGGTGAGCGGCATCCTGCCGACACGGGTGATCCGGGACGGAAGCATGTACGCGGGCAGTGACTCCGCGAGATGGAGCCGGAGCGCCACGGCGTCCGCTCCGCAGGACGTCGGCCCCGGTGTCACGAAGGCGGTGAGGCGTCCGTTCTCGGCGAGGACGACGGCCTGGGTGACGTCGGGGTGGGTCTGGAGCACCGCCTCGATCTCCCCCGGCTCGACCCGGTTGCCACGGATCTTCACCTGGTCGTCCAGCCGCCCGAGGAATTCCAGGACGCCGTCCTCGGAACACCGCACCCGGTCGCCGCTGCGGTACCAGCGGAGACCGCGCCGAAACGTGAACGCGGCCTCGGTGAGGGCCGGTTCGCCGAGGTAGCCCGGGGTGAGGCCGACTCCGGAGATGAGGAGCTCACCGGCCTCGCCGGGCAGCGCCGGCTCCCCGTCGGGGCCGACGACCTCCACCTCCGCGCCCGAGACGGGACGGCCGATGGGAAGCCGCCGCACCTGGTCGCCGGGCCGGGCCCGGATGATGTGGCAGCTCGTGTTGATGGTGGCCTCGGTCGGGCCGTACAGGTTGGCGATGTGCTGGCCGTCGCCGAAGAGGTCGAACCAGCGGCGTACATGGGCGGGCGACAGGGCCTCGCCGCCCACATGGATCCACCGGAGCGCGGACAGGTCCGGCGGCGGCGCGCCGTTGCGTACGCGTTCCTCGGAAGCGCCGAGGAGCTGTTCCCAGAGTGTGGGGACGGAGCTCCAGACGGTGATCCGGCTGCGTACGACGTGGGTCAGCAGCCGGTCGGGATCGCGCAGCAGGTCCCAGGCCACCGTGACCACGGTGGCGCCGACGAGCAGCGGGGCGAGGAGCTGGCGGACGGAGGCGTCGAAGCAGGGCGACGCGGTCTGGGCGAGCCGGTCGTGCTCGGCGTATCCGAAGGTGTCGATCGCCCAGTCGAGGTAGTTCTCCATCGAACGGTGGGTGATGGGCACGGCCTTGGGGCGGCCGGTGGACCCGGAAGTGAAGATCACGTAGGCGATGTCGTCGGCGGCGACCGGGCCGTCGGGTACGGGGAGTCCCTCCGGCGACAGGACGGGACCGGCGACCCGGTCCGGGCCTCCGGCAGGCTCGGAACCCGCGCCCCTGCAGGGCGGCGCCGAAGCGTCGACGGACACCAGGGCGACGTCGCCGAGCGCTTCCCCCACCGCCCGGGTGGCGGCGTGGCAGAGCACCGTACAGGCGCCCGAGCGTGTGAGCTGGTCCGTCAGCCGTGCGGTGGGGTGGCCGGCGTCCAGCGGAACCCAGCCAGCCCCGGCGCGCAGGACCGCGACGACCGAGACGACGGTATCGGCGCCGGGTTCGGTGAGAAGCCCGACGAGGCTTCCCGGGGTGACGCCGCGGGCCAGGAGCGAGGTGGCGAGGGTGTGGGAGGCACGGTCGAGTTCGGCGTACGTCAGGGTGGTGGCGCCGGTGTCGACGGCGACCTCGTCCGGGGTGGCCCGGAACCGCTCGAGCAGCCGACGCACGATCGTGGCGGATCCGGTGCCGGATCCGGCACCGGTGCCGTGGACCGGCATGGGATCCGTGACGGCCGGGACGTCGGACCGTGGCTCGACGAGTGCGGCCAACTCGTCGTGGAAGTCCAGATCCAGGCGGGCCACCGTCGCCGGGTCGAAGAGCCGGACGGGGAAGTTCCACGAGAAGCGCAGCACCGCCTCGTCCTGCCAGCACAGCAGGCTCAGACGGGTCGCGGCGGTGGCGGTGCCGGCCGCGGTCGGCCGCACGCTCACCGGACAACGCCCGTCGAGAGCGGCGGGGAAGCGCGAGAAGCTGAAGCCGGCCGGGCTCACCGTCCGGGGGCCGGACCCGGACGGGTCCGCCGGCAGCAGCCGGGCCAGGTCCAGGCCGGTGAGGCTCGCGTGTTGCTCGCTCTCCAGCCAGATCCCCGCCAGCCGCTCGGCAAGGGCCTCCACCGACTCGTCCGGGTCCGTCCCGCAGAGCAGAGGGAGGGTGTCGGCGAGCGGCCCCACGAGCCGGTCCAGGCCCGCCTGGCGATCGTCCCGGCGGGCGCGCGCGACGTTCACCGCGATGTTCCGTTGTCCGCTCCACCGGGCCAGACAGCGTACGTGCACGGCGAGCAGCAGATGGAAGAGGCTCACCTCGTGAGCGGCGGCCCGCCTCGCCAACGCGGCGGTCAGCACCGGGTCGAGGGCGCTCTGGTGCGTGGTCATCGGCGCCGCGGGCAGGGCGGACGGATCACCGTCGTACGGCAGTCGCAGCGGTTCGCCCAGGGAGTCCAGCCGGCGCGACCAGTACAGACGGTCGGCGGCGAGGGCCCGCACACCGTTCGTGGAGGACCGTTCGTCGGAGGCGGCCGCAGCGTACCGAGCGAAGTCGGTGCCGAGCTCGGGCAGGGTCGGTGGGAGCCCCTCGGCGAGGGCGGTGTAGAGCGACCAGAGCTCTCCGGCGAGGACGTTGAGGCTGTATCCGTCACCGGCCGCGTGGTGGATGACCAGGACCAGATGCGACAGCTCCGGGTTCTCCCGGGCGAGGAGCGCGCGCACGGGAGGCTCGGCGGAGAGGTCGAACGGCCGGTTGCACAGGGCCCTTTCGAGCTCCTCGATGCGGCCGGTCAGCTCGCGGACCTCGTACCAGGCGGACAGTGCGGCGGGCGGCGCGACGTACTGCGCCGGTGTCGCCGAGCCGCTCCCGTCCCCCGTCTCCTCGTCGGTCCTTCCGGTGCTGGCGGCGCTTACGGTGCTTTCGATGCGGATCCGGAGCATGTGGTGCCGGTCGGCGAGCACGGTGAGCGCCCGGCCCAGGAGCTGGGTGTCGAGGGGGCCCCGGACGGTCTGGCGGACGTAACCGCGGGCAGGGACGTCCGGGTGGAGCCGACTGCTGGTGTGCAGGGCCAGTTGGACGGAGGTGAGCGGGAAGGCGAGCCCGTCCGGCACGGGAGTCGCGGCGGGCGAGAGGGAGCGCGTGGAGTCGGCCGGCGGTGCGGGGGAGGACGTGGTGTCGAGGTGCGCGGCCAGTTCGGCGACCGTCCGGTACTCGAAGAAGAGGGTGGCGGGCAGCGGCCTGCCCAACTCCCGTTCGAGCTGCCTGACGAGGTCGACGGCGGCGAGCGAATCCAGGCCGAGGGCGAGGAACGGTTCGTCGTCGAGGACCCCGGCCTCGGGCAGACGCAGCGCCGAGGCCAGCAGCCCCCGAAGCAACGCCGCGGTGCCGGTACGGGGTCCGGCGCCCGCGCTCGTACTGCTGTTCACACTCGTGCCGGTGCGGGGTGCATGGTCCGAGGGCGTCGGTTCCGTGCCGGGTTCCGTTCCCTTGGATTCCGTCGGCGCGGTCGGGCCCGCCATGACCGCGGGCCCCGAGGAGGGTGTGAGGTCGGCGATGAGCAGCTGCGCCGCGTCGATGCCGCACGCCGTACGGAGCGCCGCCAGCGCGGGACCGAGGGCAACGGGCCGTCCCCCGGGGCTCCGCACGGTGGTGGAGCCGCCTCCCGCCCCCGTTCCGAGGGCCGCCGCCATGCCCGTGCCGGTGAGGGCCGCGAGGTTCACCGACTGCCAGGGCCTGCCGGCGTGCCGTTCCGACGCGGCGAACGCGTCGAGGAAGGCGTTGGCGCCGGCGTAATCGCCCAGCGCTCCCGCCAGGCCGGGCAGCGCGGCGCTGACGGAGGAGAACGCGACACGGACCGCCGGGTCGAGGCCGTGCCGGCGCAGTGCCAGCGAGAGCAGCAGACTGCCCCGGGTCTTCGCGGCCAGGGCTTCCGCCGTCTCCTCCGCGCGCCTGCTGCGCAGGGTGCCCGGCCGCACTGCCCCCGCGGCGTGGAAGAGGCCGTCGAGGCGGGGCAGTCCGGCGAGCAGTGCGTCGACGTCCTGCTCCACCGAGACGTCGGCCACGCGGTAGTGGACAGTGGCGCCCAGCGAGCGGAGTTCCTCGGTCAGTCCCGCGGGAGGACGGGGGGAGCGCCCGGCGAGTACGAGGGTGGGGCCGCCCCGGCCGGCGAGGTCCCGGGCGAGCGCGGCGCCGACTCCGCCGCAGCCTCCGGTGATGAGGAAGGTGCCGTCGGGCGGCAGCGGTGACCGCGGCGCCCCGTCCGGTGCTGTGGAGCCGCTCGACAGTGGTGCGAAGCGGCGGGTGAGCCTGCGCCCCGAGCGCCAGGCCACGGTGGTGACCGAGCCCGGCGTGCCGGCGCCCGATTTCAGTTCGGCCAGCTCGGCCAGAACGGCGGTGAGGCGCTGGGACGGGGTGTCCAGTGAGCAGAGGTCGAGCGCGGTGGCCGCGGCGCCCGGAGTCTCCTGCGGCAGCGCCAGCAGGAGTCCGCCGAGCACGGCGTGGGCCGGCCGAGGCCTTTCCCGTACGGCCCCCGTGGCGTGGACGTCCTCGGTCAACACCAGCAGCCGGTCCGCGCGCGCCTCGTCGAACCGTGCGAGGGCCTCGCCGAAGGCGGCCAGCGAGGCGTCCTGGGCCCGGCCGAGCGCGTCGGCGGTGTCCTGGCCGGGAGCGGGACCGGCCACCAGGACCACGGCATCCGGCGACCCGTCGCCCGCTTCGTACATCCGGACCCCCTCGGCGGAGAGCTGCGAGGCGAGCCGGTCGACGTACGCGGCGTCGGGCCCTGTCAGCAGCACCGAACGCACGGCCGCCGTTGCCGTCCCGGGCAGGGCGGCGTTCTCCCACCGGACCCGGTGCAGCAGAGGGAACGCCGGCGGATCGGCCCAGTAGCGGCTGCGCTGGAACGGGTAGGTGGGCAGAGGAATCCGGTGGTGCTCCGCGTCGAGCGCGGTACGGTCCAGCGGCACGCCGTGCGACCACAGGCGGCCGATGGTTCCCAGCAGGGCCCTGCGCCCGCCGGGCCCGTCATCGGGGAGCCGTTCCGCGTCCGTGCGACCGCCGGAACGTCCCGGCAGGGCGCACACCACGATCGGTCCGCCGATGGGTGCGCTGGGTGCGCTGGACGTGACGGAGTTGCCGGAGTTGCCGGATGTGCCGGATGTGCCGGATGTGGCGGACGTACGGGACGTTCCAGCCACGCCGGCGCGGTTCACCGGTAGGTCGGCCGCGTAGGCCGCCGTCGTCGCGCGGACCGCACCCGACAGGGTCGCGCCGTGGCCGACCTCCACGAACGTGTCGTACCCCTCCCGGGCCAGGCGCTCCACGGCCGCCCCGAACCGCACCGGACGCTCGGCGTGGTCACGCAGGTACTCCGGGCCGAGGACCGGCTGCCACTCGGCGGTGACGGTGCTCATGAGGGGAACGGACGGGATCTGCGGCGTCAACGCGCGGGCCGCGTCGGCGAGCCGGTCGGCGACCGGCCGCATCAGCGGTGAGTGGAAGGCCCGGGAGACCCGCAGCCGACGCGTGGGGAAGCCCAGGGCTTCGAGGTCGGTGGCGGCGCGCTCCACGGCACGGACGCCCCCGGAGAGGACCTGGAGCCCCGGACCGTTGTACGCGGCCACGCCGAGCGCCCCGTCGGACTCCGCCACCGCCGCGGCGACGGCCTCCTCACCTCCGTGGACGGCGATCATGGCGCCAGGTGCGGTGAACGCGCCCATGAGACGGCCGCGTTCGGCTGCGAATCGCACCGCCTCCCGGAGAGTCAGCACCCCGCTGACACAGGCGGCGGTGATCTCCCCGACGCTGTGCCCGGCCACCGCGTCCGGCTCCACGCCCCAGGTGCGCAACTGACGGGCGAGCGCCACCCCGGAGGCGACGACGAGCGGTTGCGCCACCTCTGTCACAGCCTGCGCCGCGGGGTTCACTTCCCGGTCCAGCGCCCAGTCCAGCAGGGGCCGCCCGCACACCGGGCCGAGGAGCGTGGACGCCTCGTCGAGCGTGTCCCGGAACACCCGCGCCGTCCGGTACAGCGCCCGGTCCTGGGCGGGGAACTGCGAACCCTGACCGGGGAACAGAAAGGCCACGCGCGGCCGGGAACGGACGAGGCTCCCGGCCTGCCCGCCCGGCTCTCCCGTTCCGGCGGCGGCGATCGCGGAGAGCTGGTCCCGCAGATCACCGTCGGCGATGACGGCGAGCCGGTGGGGCCCATCGTCCCGGGCCGTGCTCGCTGTCCGGCAGACGTCGCCCTCCCGCAGATGCGGACGGCTTTCCAGGTGCGTGGCGAGCCGGACCACGGAGTCCCGCAGCGCGCCCGCGCTGCGCGCCGACAGGGTCAGCAAGTGAGGACCTTCGACGGCGACTTCACCCGCGACACCCGCCGACCGGGAGACCGTGGCAGCCGTGGCAGCCGTGGCAGCCGGGGACCGCGGGGGCGGGGCCTGTTCGAGGACGGCATGGGCGTTGGTGCCGCCGAAACCGAACGCGTTGATCCCCGCGACGAGGGGCTCGGCGGACGTCCAGTGCCGGGCCTCGGTCACCGCGGTGAAACCGGCGGCAGCGAGGCCCGGCGAGGCAGGGGCGTGATGCAACGACGGTGGCAGCCTGCGGTGGCCCAGCGCCAGCACGACCTTCACCAGCGCGGGCAGTGCGGCGGCGTTCAGCAGATGCCCGATGTTGGTCTTCACCGAACCGACCAACCGCGGTTCGCCGTCGGGGCGTTCGGGAAAGGCGTGGGCCAGTGAACGCAGCTCGATCGGGTCCCCCACGGCCGTGCCGGTCCCGTGGGCCTCCACATAGCCCACCGAAGCGGGATCGACGCCCGCCGCCTCGTACGCCCGGGTGATGACCTCGCGCTGCCGCAACGGGTTGGGCGCCATGAGGCTCATCGACCGGCCGTCGTTGTTGACGGCCGTGCCCCGGACCACCGCGAGCACCGGATCGTCCGCGAGGCGGGCCGCGTCGAGGCGCGTCAGGACGATGGCCGCGCCGCCCTCTCCGGGCACGAAGCCGTCGGCGTCGGAGCTGAAGGCGCGGCTGCGCCCGGTGGGGGAGAGGGCCCCGGCCTCTTCCAGCAGCCGGTGCGGGGCCGAGGTCAGGTGGAGGTTGACCCCGCCGATGACGGCGAGGTCGCACTCGCCGTCCAGGAGGCTGCGCCGGGCCAGGTGCAGAGCCACCAGGCCCGAGGAGCAGGCAGTGTCCACCGCCAGTGCGGGACCGTCGAGGTCGAGGCTCTGGGAGACCCGGGCAGCGACGAGGGCCGGCAGGTTTCCGGTGAGCACCCCGGGCAGCGGGGAGCCGTCGGCCGAGGCCCGCTCCAGGACCTCCCGGTAGCCGGAGTCCCCGACCGCCGCGAACACACCGATCCTGCGACCGCGTCGGCGGGGACCCGCGTATCCGGCACGTTCGAGTGCCTCGTGCGCGAGTTCCAGGAAGAGCCGGGCCTGCGGGTCGAGTGCGCGTGCCTCGTCCTCGCCGATGCCGAAGTAGCCGGCGTCGAAAGCGGCCGGATCCTCCAGCAGCGCAGCCCATCGCTTCCGGGGAGCCGCCGGTGTTGCTGGAGCTGCCGGAGTTGACGGAGTTGCCGGAGCCGATCCCGGTCGGGCACCCGGAAGGTCCTGGCCGTCGTCCCATCGTCCACGTGGTACGGGGGCGACGGCGTCGTGCCCGTCGACGAGCAGGTCCCAGAAGGCTTCTGGGCTGTCGGCGCCGGGGAACCGGCAGGCCATCCCGATGACGGCCGCAGCGGTGGCGGCACCACGGGGCCCGGTCGCGTCCACCGCGGCCGTTCCTCCGGTCAGCTGTGGGGCGCCCTCCACGGCTTCCCCGTCGGATGCTTCCTCATCGGGCGCTCCCGGGCCGGATGCTCCAGGGCCGGGCGCCACCGTCAGAAGGTGACCGGCCAGCGCGGCCACCGTGCCGTGGTCGCGGATGACCGCCGGCGGCAGTGTCACACCGAAGGCGTCCTCCAGCGCCACCAGCACCTCCATCGCCTTGAGCGACGTCCCCCCGAGGCTCCCGAACGGCTCCTGTGCCCCGATCGACCCGGCGGGCCGGCCCAGGACCCGCGCCCACACCTCCCGCACGACCTCGACGGTCTCCGCTCCGGATCGGGGCGCCGTCGTGAGAGGTCCTGCCGCAGGCCGTGCGGCTCCCGCCGGACCGGGTACGGCCGACGGGAGACCACCGCCGTCACCCGCGGCGCCCTCACCCGCCTCCGGCCCACCGGGCCGCCGCTCACCTGACCCGAACGCACCCTCCTCGAAACGCTCCCGCAGCCGCCGACGTTGCAGCTTGCCGCTCGTCGTACGCGGGAACGCGCCCGGCGGCAGGGCCAGGACCCGCACATCGTCGTGGAGCAGGGCCTCGCGCACCCGGGCGGCGACGCGTTCGAGTACCTCCGCCGCCCCGCGCGGGGGCCGTGCCCAGGGGACGAACACCACGACGCGCTCGGCACCGGTGACCGGGTCGGTCGACCCGACCACCGCCGGGGCGCCGGGAGGGAGCCCGGGCGTCGCGGCAGCGACCTCCTCCATGTCCGTGGCGTGGAAGGTGCGGCCGTTGAGGAACACCACCTCCTTGTGCCGTCCCGTGACGCACAGTCGGCCGTCCCGCAGGAATCCGAGATCACCGGTGCGGAGCCATCCCCCGGCGAACACCTGCGCGCTCACGTCGGGAAGACGGTGGTAGCCACGGGCCAGTTGGGGGCCGCTCACCATGATGTGCCCGGTCCGCCGGTCCCCGAGGACGGTGCCCGCGTCGTCGACGATGCGCACGGCGCAGCCGGCCACCGGCCGCCCGACGTCCATCAACTCGACTGCCCCTTCGCCCGGTTCGGCGTCCACCGCCACGCCACGGCTCAACGACGCCCGGTCCAGGACCAGGGGCTCGGCCACTTCCCCCGGCGGTGGGAAGGTCACCGCCAGGGTCGCCTCCGCCAGGCCGTAGACCGGCTGGGCGGCCGCCGGATCCAGCCCCGAGGGCCTGGTCCTGTCGGCGAAGGCACGCCACACCGCGGGCGCGATCGGCTCCGCCCCGACCAGGATCAGCCGTACGGCCGAGAGGTCCAGCCGGGCCAGGACCTCGTCGGGAACACGGCGTACGGCCAGCGCCAGGGCGAAGTTGGCCGCGGACAGCACCGTGGCCCGGTGCCGGGCCGCCACCTCGAACCACAGGCGGGGCCGCTTGGCGAACGACAGCGGACCGATCTTGACCTGCCGGGCCCGGGCGGCCAGCGGAGCGAGATGGGTGCCGATGAGCCCCATGTCGTGGAAGTACGGCATCCAGCTGACCACCACGTCGTCGGGGCCCAGCGCCGAGGCGGCCCGTATCTGCTCCAGATTGGCCAGCACCGCGCCGTGCGTCACCTCCACCCCCTTGGGCGCACCGGTGCTTCCCGAGGAGAACTGCACGAACGCGACGTCGTCGAGCCCGGCGGCGACAGGCTCCCGCAGTACGGGTCCCTCCCGAAGGGCATCGAGGGTCAGGGTGTGTACGGCGTCGGGGAGTTCACCGGTCAGCGATGCCGTCGAGGCGTCCACGACGACCGGCGGCCGCCCCAGGTGCTCCCAGACGGGCAGCACCCGACGGGCGTCCGGCGCCAGCGGAACCGGAACGAGACCGGCCGCCACCGCACCCCAGAACATCGGCTGGAAGTCCTCGCTGCGGTCGGCGAGCAACGGCACACAGGTCCCGGGTGCCACCCCTGCCTCCCGGAAGCCTCCGGCCACGCGCAGGGAATCTTCCAGGAGCTCGCCCAGACCGACCGCCAGCTCGTCGCCGTCCCCGCGGACATGCACGACGACCTGCCCGGGAGCCTCACGGACCGCGTCCAGTAGTACATCCAGCAATGTCATGTCGTGTTCCACCGGTCCGTCGGTTCGTTCCTCGGAGAATGATCTTAAAAACGCTCAGGTCGCGGGGAATCAGCCGTCGGGAGGAGAGCGCATGCACCCTGGGAGTGACCTGATGGAGGGGTTCGGTCCGGAGCCGGGCCCGGCAGCGGCTAGCGTGTCCACCGTGAACGTGGGGACCGAGGAGACCCGGTTGATCGTCCTGCGCGGCAACAGCGCGACGGGGAAGTCGAGCGTGGCGGCCGGTCTCCGCGACAGCTTCGGCCGGGGACTGGCCGTGGTCGGCCAGGACAACCTCCGCCGCACCGTGCTGCGCGAACGCGACCGGCCCGGGGCGGCGAACATCGGCCTGATCGACCTGACGGCGCGCTACGCCCTGGACGCCGGCTACCACGTGGTGGTCGAGGGCATCCTCTACGCCGACCACTACGGCGACATGCTCGCCCGGCTGCGTGCCGACCACCGCGGCCCGACCCACGGGTACTACCTGGACGTCCCGTTCGCCGAGACCGTGGCCCGGCACGCCACCAAGCCGATCGCCGACGCGGTCGACGAGAACCAGCTGCGGGACTGGTACCGGCCCCGCGATGTGCTGCCCGACGGTGTAGAGACCGTGATCGGTCCCGACAGCATCCTGGCCGTGACCGTGGGCCGCATCATGCGCGACACCGGCCTGGCCTGCCTGCCGCCTGTCGACCGCTGACACGCGAGGCCGGCCCACGGCCCGGCGGCAGCGACCTGCCCGGCCGGCCGTGTGCCGGACCGGGCAGGTCACACAGCTGCGCCCGCTCGGCTACGCGCCGGTCGGGCCCGCCTGCTGCACGACCTCGAAGGACCACACCGTGGACCCGCTGGCCGCCGGCTTGGGGCGCTCACCGCTCCCGGCGCCGCCGCCCTGGTGGGCCGCCTTCATCGGCCCCTCCATCCACGCCTGGAAGGAGGCCTCGTCACGCCAGCGCGTGTAGACGAGGTAGTCGTCCGTGCCCTCGACGGGCCGGAGCAGCTCGAACCACTCGAATCCGTCGGAACCCTCCACGGCTTGGGCTCGGGAAGCGAAGCGCTTCTCCAGCGTCTCGCGTTGTTCCTGGGGGACGGTCAGCACATTGATCTTGACTACGCTCATGGCTCCATCCTGCCGTACGACGCCCGGGCGCCGTCGGCGGGCGGGGCCGTCGCGGGAAGTTCCACCGTGATGCGGATCCCGCCCTCCGCGCGCGGGGCCAGTGTGAGCGTTCCGTCGTGCGCGCGGGTGATGGTCTTGACGATGGCCAGGCCGAGACCGACGCCCGCGTGGTGTGCGTGCAACCGGTCGGCGCCGCGCCGGAACGGTTCGGTGAGCGTCGAGGCCAGCTGGGGGGTGACCTGCGCACCTGTGTTCTCGACCGTGAGTACCGCGGTCTCCCGGCGGACGCCGGTGGTCACCCGGACGCTGCCCCGTTCGGGCAGATTGTGGACGATCGCGTTGTGCACGAGGTTCGTGGTCAGCTGAAGCAGGAGCGCCGGCGACCCGATCGCGAGGGCGGTCCCGGCGTCTGTCTCGACGGTGACGCCCTGTTCCTCCGCGAGGGGAAGGAGGGTCTCGGTGGCCTCTTCCGCAAGCAGTGACAGGTCGACGCGTTCTCGGGAGAAGGAACGCCGGTCGGCGCGGCTGAGTACGAGCAGCGCCTCGGTGAGGTCGATCGCCCGGCCGTTGACGGCGTACAGGCGGTCGATGATCTCGTCGGTGTCGCGGTCCGGATCGGTGCGGGCCACCTCCAGAAGCGCCTTCGAGATCGCCAGCGGGGTACGCAGTTCGTGGGAGGCGTTGGCCGCGAACCTCTCCTGCTCGGCGACGTGCGCTTCGAGCCGGGCGAGCATCGTGTCGAACGAGTCGGCGAGCTCCCGGAACTCGTCCCTGCGGCCCGGCAGCCGGATCCGGTGGGAGAGCGACCCGTGCGTGGCCTCGCGGGTGGCTTCGGTGATCCGGGTCAGCGGGGCGAGCATACGGCCGGCGAGGACCCATCCCCCCAGGAGACCGAAGACGAGGAGGACCGCCAGCACGGTGGCCGCGGCCGGGGCGAACGTGTACGCGAGGAGCTGGCGGTTGGGGTTCTCGTGGAGCATCCGCTTGTCCCAGTCGTCGGGAACGTACTCCAGGAGGAACACCCACACCGCCGTGAGCAGCAGGATGCCGGCGACCATGAGGAATCCGGCGTAGCTGAGGGTGAGCTTGAGGCGGACGCTCAGCCCGGGCCGCCTAGCCACGGTCCACTCCGTCGCCGGGACCGGTGCCGGACGCTGGGCCGATGCGGTAGCCGACGCCCGGCACGGTGGCGATGATCCACGGTTCGCCGAGGCGCTTGCGCAGGGCCGAGACGGTGATGCGTACGGCGTTGGTGAACGGGTCGGCGTTCTCGTCCCACGCGCGTTCCAGGAGCTCTTCGGCGCTGACGACACCGCCGTCGGCGGCCACGAGGACATCGAGCACCGCGAACTGCTTTCTGGTCAGAGCGACGTAGCGGCCGTCCCGGTAGACCTCCCTGCGGAACGTGTCCAGCCGCAGACCCGCGATCTCCCGCACGGGGGGCCTGCTGTGGGCGCGTCTGCGGTCGAGCGCTCTGAGCCTGAGCACGAGCTCCCGGAGGTCGAAGGGCTTCGTGAGGTAGTCGTCGGCGCCGAGCCCGAACCCGGATGCCTTGTCGTCGAGGCGGTCGGCCGCTGTGAGCATGAGGATCGGCAGGCCACTGCCGGAGGCGACGATGTGTTCGGCGATCTCGTCGCCGGACGGCCCGGGGATGTCGCGGTCCAGGACGGCGATGTCGTAGGTGTTGACGCGCAGCAGCTCCAGAGCGGTGTCCCCGTCGCCCGCGATGTCCGCCGCGATCGCTTCGAGACGCAGGCCGTCGCGGACGGCCTCCGCCAGATAGGGCTCGTCCTCGACGATCAGCACGCGCATGGTTCGATGCTACGAGTCGGCACCTATCGTCGGCGTATCGAAAACCGCATACGGGTCGGCAACACCGCGCCGCCTTGACTGGCGGTATGACTCGACCACCTCCGTCAGCGCGAACCACACCCCGCCGGACGCGCGGGCCCCTCGTCGTCGGTGCGGTGTCCGTCGTGGCAGCGATCGCGACGGCCCTCGGCCACGCCCTGCTGAACCCCTCACCTGCCCCGTCGCCCTCGCCCTCCGCCTCACGGCACTTCCCGTCCGCCGCTCCCTCCTCGGCGCCGGCACCCCTGCACCCTCCGCTCCACCGTGAGCTCGGTGGAGCTCTGGGAGAGGCCGACGGGGCCGTCCCCGAGGGCGTGACGGTGCTCGACGACGGGATCCCGGCCGTAGCCAACCTCGACCCGGATCTGCTCACGGCCCTCCGCCGGGCGGCACGTCAGGCGGCGCGGGGCGGCGTCGAGTTCGCCGTCAACAGCGGCTGGCGATCACCGGAGTACCAGAATCGGCTGCTCCGCAAGGCGATCGCGCGGTACGGGTCCGAGGCCGAGGCCGCCCGATGGGTGGCCACCGCGAAGACGTCACCGCACGTGTCGGGGGACGCGGTCGACATCGGACCGGCCGACGCGACGGAGTGGCTGTCCGAGCACGGCGCGGGATACGGGCTGTGCCAGACCTACCGGAACGAACCCTGGCACTACGAACTGCGCGCGGAAGCGATCGACCGGGGTTGCCCGCGTATGTATGCCGACCCCGCCCAGGACCCGAGGATGCGACAGTGACCGGCAGCGAGCGAGGACGGACGATGACGCGGGTGGACACGGCCGGGACCGCACAGGGCCACGGGTATACGGCCGGGACGGCACAGAGCGACGTGAACACGGCCGGTCCCCGGCAGGGCGACACCGATCTCCGGGACGCGGACCCCGGGGAAACCGGCCCCCGGCACACCGGCGCGAGGGCAGGCACCTGGAAGCGCGGCCGGGTGCTCGCGGCGGCGTCGCTGCTGCTGGGCCTGCTCATGCTGTTGCACGCGAGCATCCCGAACCGGATCGGGAACCTCGGCAGCCTGGTGGAGACCTTCCTCCCGTGGTCCGGCCTGCTCGTCCCGCTGCTGCTGGGCGGGGCGCTGCTGCGCCGCTCCGTCCTCGCGGCCGTCGCGCTGCTGCTGCCGGCCGTCGTGTGGCTGAACCTCTTCGGCGGCCTGCTCAGCGACAAGTCCCACCCGGGCGGCGACCTCACCGTGGTCAGCCACAACGTCGGCGCCGACAACCCCGACGCGGCGGGAACCGCCCGCGCCCTGGTCGCCTCCGGTGCGGACGTGCTGGCACTCGAAGAGCTGGACCCGGGGGCCCGCAGGACGTACGAGAGGGAGCTGGCGACCACGTACCCGCACCACACGGTGCTGGGCACGGTCGGCGTGTGGAGCAGACTGCCGCTGTCGGACACCCGGCCGGTCGACGTCGAGATGGACGCGGGGCCGCTGGGGGACGCGAAGCCCGCCGACGTCAAGCTGGAGTACAACCGTGGGCTGCGCACCACGGTGGCCACGGACCACGGGCCCCTGGCGGTGTACGTGGCGCACCTCGGATCCGTACGGGTGAATCCCAGGGCGGGCCTCTCGTCGGGCCAACGGGACGCCGGCGCGCGGTCGCTCGGCCAGGCCCTCGCCGCCGAGCAGAACGATCGGGTGGTGCTGCTCGGCGATCTGAACGGCACCCTGGACGACCGCGCGTACGCGGGCATCACCTCGCGGATGCGATCGGCGCAGGAGGCGTCAGGCGACGGGTTCGGCTTCAGCTGGCCCGCCACGTTCCCGGTGGTGCGGATCGACCAGATCCTGGTCCGGGGCGTGGAGCCGGAGAGCTCGTGGGTACTGCCCGCGACCGGCAGTGACCACCTGCCGGTGGCGGCCCGCCTCAGCTGGTGAGACCGCGGAAGGTTTTGGGCGCGCCCGCAATTCTCGTACGTTCTCGGGGCGGGCGATCGGACCTTCCACGTCCTGCTGCGGTTCACCCGCCGCCGGGACGGGATGAACGCACGCGCTAGGCTGCGTTCCGCCACGGGGGAAGTCCGGTCGAAATCCGGCGCTGACCCGCAACGGTAGACGGAGCCCCCGGGTTCCGTGAGCCCGATCACCCGCGGCGGACAAGGCTCCTGACGATTCGCCGTGGACTGCGAATGGGCGCTGCGCGGGGCGGCCGCCGCCCGGGGCCGCTCCTCATCGCGCGACGCACGGCCCAAGGCGAAAGCGACCTGCCTGTGGCCACGTCTCTCGACCGCATACCCCCCAAGCCGTCGCGCCCCGCGCACCCCGGCACCGGACCGGCGCCACCCCGGCGCGTGCCCCTGCCGCTTCTCCTGGCCGGCCTGTGTGCGGCCCTGCCCCTCTCACTCGTCTGCGGAGCGGCACTCGGGGCGTCGGGGCTCTCCTGGGCGGAGGTGACGCGCTACCTGTGGGCAGGGCTGACCGGCGGAGCCATCGGCCCCGACGAGGTCCCCGGCTACACCATCGTCTGGGAACTGCGCCTGCCACGAGCCGTGCTGGCCGCCGTCGTCGGGGCCGGCCTGTCCGCCATCGGCGTAGCCGTCCAGGCCATGGTGCGCAACGCGCTGGCCGACCCGTTCGTGCTCGGCATCTCCTCGGGCGCGGCGGTCGGCGCCAACGCCGTACTCATCTTCGGGGCCTTGGGAGCGCTGGGCATCTGGGCCCTGTCCACGGCGGCGTTCCTCTCCGCGCTCCTCGCCATGCTGCTCGTGTACGCGGTCGCCCGCACCGAACGCGGACTGACCCCGCTCCGGCTCGTCCTGACGGGGACCGCGATGTACTACGGGTTCTCCGCCGTCACCACGTTCATGGTGTTCGCGGCCGAGCGCGGGGAAGCGGCCCGCTCCGCGATGATGTGGCTGCTCGGCAGCCTGAGCGGGGCCAACTGGGCCGCCGTGCCGATCGCCGCCGGAGCGGTGCTCGCCGGCCTCGCGCACCTCGGCTGGTCGGCACGGCGCCTGAACGCCCTCGCCATGGGGGACGAGACCGCCGCCGCCCTCGGGGTCGATCCCGGGAGGCTGCGCAAGGAGCTCTTCCTCGTCTCCGCGGCCGTGACCGGGGCGGTGGTCGCGGTGAGCGGGGCGATCGGCTTCGTCGGCCTGATGGTCCCGCACGCCGCACGGATGCTGGTCGGCGCGGACCACCGCCGACTCCTGGCCGTCGCACCCCTGGCGGGAGCCGTCCTGCTGATCTGGGTGGACATCCTCTCGCGCGTGGTGCTGGCGCCGGCCGAGCTGCCGGTGGGCGTCCTCACCGCGGTCATCGGCGTTCCCTGCTTCCTCCTCCTCATGCGCCGGCGCGCCTACTCCTTCGGAGGCATCTGATGCGGATCGACATCGACGCGCTCACCGTCGAGATCGCCGGTGCGCGGCTGGTGGACCAGGTCACCCTGGGCGCGGCCGACGGGCAGCTCGTCGGCCTGGTCGGTCCCAACGGCAGCGGGAAGTCGACCCTGTTGCGCTGCGTCTACCGGGCCCTGCGCCCATCGGCGGGCGCCGTCAGGATCGGTGGTGACGACCTCCACACCCTGAGCGCCCGGGAAGGCGCCCGGCGGCTGGCCGCCCTTCCGCAGGACGCGGTCGCCGAATTCGACTTCACCGTCGCCGAGATCGTCGCCATGGGGCGGCTGCCGCACCAGGGGCCGGTGGCCCGGGCATCCGACGAGGACCGCCGCCTCTGCGACGAGGCGCTGGCAGGGGTCGGCGCGGGACACCTGGCCGAACGCGGCTTCCTCAGCCTCTCCGGCGGCGAGCGGCAGCGCGTCCTGATCGCGCGCGCCCTCGCCCAGCAGCCCCGGGTCCTGGTGTTCGACGAACCCACCAACCACCTGGACATCGCCCACCAGTTGGAGGTCCTCGCCCTGGTCCGCGGCAGCGGCCTGACCGTGCTCACCGCCCTGCACGACCTGAATCTGGCAGCCCTGCACTGCGACGTGGTCCACGTCATCGACCGCGGCCGGATCGTCGCCTCCGGGGCCCCGCACGAGGTCCTGACCACCGAACTGCTGGCCGACGTCTTCGGCGTACGGGCGCACCGCGTCGCACATCCGGAGACCGGCGCGCTCCAACTGCTCTTCGACCTTCCCGCCGCCCGCCCCACCTCCTGAAGGAGCCTCGACCACCATGCCCAACCTCCTGCGCCCCGCAGCTCTCGTGCTCGCGGCCGCCCTGGCCCTCACCGGCTGCGGAGCGGACGTCACCTCACGGGCCGACGGGAAGGACCGCACGTCCGAGGCCGACCGCCACTACCCGGTGACCGTCGAGAACTGCGGGGAGAAGAAGACGTACGACAAAGCCCCGCAGCGCGTCGTCACCAACGACACCGGCATCACCGAGATCATGTTCGCCCTCGGGCTGGAGGACCACATGGCCGGGTACGTGATGCCCGACGACAAGGGCGACATGACGTCCGTCCCCTGGAAGGACGGCTACAAGAAGACCAAGTGGCTCTCCAAGGAGCGGATCAACAAGGAACTGGTCCTCGACGCGCGTGCCGACCTGGTCTTCGCCGGCTGGAACTACGGATTCAACGAGGGGGAGGGCTTCACCCCCGCCGAACTGGAGCGCGTGGGCATCGACTCGTATCTGCTCAGCGAGTCGTGCCGCAACGGCCAGGGCAAGGCCCGCGGGGTCATGCCCCCGCTCGAAGCGCTCTACACCGACCTGCGGAACCTCGGAAAGATCTTCGACGTCGAGGACCGGGCGGACACCCTCATCACGTCGTTCCGCGAGGAGGTCGCCGACGCACGGGCGAAGGCGGCCAAGGGCGGTGACCGCCTCCGCGTCTTCCTGTACGACGACGGGAAGGACAAGCCGCTGACCTCGGGCGCGTACGCCGGGCCGCACGACATCATCACCAAGGCCGGCGGCGACCACATCATGAAGGATCTCAAGGACAGCTGGACGACGGTGGGCTGGGAGACCGTGGTCGACCGTGATCCCGAGGTCATCGTCATCAACAACTACGGCGACACCGGAGCGGACGAGAAGCGGAAATTCCTGAAGTCCTACAAGCCGCTTGCCGGCGTATCCGCGATTCTGGACGACCGGATCGTCGTACTCGACTACGTGGACCTGGTCGAGAGCCCGCGCAATCCCGCGGCCATCAGCTCGTTGGCGGATGACCTGAGGAAGTTCGCCCGGTAGGTGCGGCCGCCGCGTGAGGCGGGGCGGGCCCGGCCCGGAGGTCCCTCCCGGGCCGGGCCCCGCTCGGTCGGCTCAGCCGTTGAACGTGTCCGGGTCGGGCCCGGTGCGCTCGCCCCGGTCGAGGGCGGCGATCTCGCCCAGGTCCCCTTCGGTGAGCTCGAAGTCGAAGAGCGCGAAGTTGTCCTGGATGCGCTTCAGCGTCACGGACTTGGGGAACACGATGTCCCCACGCTGCAGGTGCCAGCGCAGTACCACCTGCGCGGGGGTCCTGCCCAGCCGCTCGGCGATGCGTGTGACCGTCGGGTCGGCGAGCACCTTGCCCTGGGCGATGGGCGACCACGCCTCCGTGGCGATGTCGTGCTCCGCCCCGAAGGCGCGCAGGGCATCCTGCGTGAGGTACGGGTGCACCTCGATCTGGTTGACGGCGGGCACCACCGTGCTGTTGTCCAGCAGTCGCCGCAGGTGGTTCTCCTGGAAGTTGGAGACCCCGATCGCCTTGACGCGTCCGGACCGGTAGATCTCCTCCAGGGCCTTCCACGTCTCCACGAAGTCCCCCGAGCCCCCCGGCAGGGGCCAGTGGATGAGGAAGAGGTCCAAGTGGTCGAGGTCCAGTTCCTCCATGGAGCGGTCGAACGCCCGGAGCGCCTCGTCGGGTGCGTGCGCGCCGTTGTCCAGCTTGCTCGTCACGAAGACGTCGGCGCGGTCGAGTCCCGACTCGCGGACCGCCTGGCCGACCTCCTTCTCGTTGCCGTACATCTGCGCCGTGTCGATGTGCCGGTAGCCGGTCTCCAGGGCAGCGAGCGTGGTCTCACAGGTTTCGTCCGGCGGGATCTGGAAGGTGCCGAAGCCGAGCTGGGGGATCGTCACACCGTTGTTGAGCGTGATGGAGGGTACTGAGGGCACGATTGCTCCTTGCTGTGTCGACGCCTCGGGTGGCGGTGTGGTTAGAGGTACGGGGGCGGGGCCGCCGCTCAGCCGGCGATGCCGCGGAGTTCGGCGTCGGGCGGCAGCACCCGGACGAGCTTGCGGTTGACGAACTCCTGCATACCGAGCTTCGACAGCTCCCGGCCGTAGCCGGACCGCTTGATCCCGCCGAACGGCAGATCGGGCTGGGTCGAGGTCGGGTGGTTGACCCAGACCATGCCGGTCTCCACCCGCTCGGCCACCCGGCGGCCCCGCTCCACATCGGCGCAGAAGACGGATCCGCCCAGGCCGTACTGACTGTCGTTGGCGAGCGCGACGGCTTCGTCCTCGTCCTCGACCCGGTAGATCACTGCGGCCGGGCCGAACAGTTCCTCCGCGTACGCGCGCATTCCCGGCTTGACGCCGGTGAGGATCGTGGGCCGGACGAAGGCTCCGGGACGGTCGATCCGGTCGCCGCCGGTCAGCAGCTCGGCTCCCTGCTCCACTGTTTCGCGGATCTGCTCGACCAGGTCGGAGGCGGCCCGTTCGGTCGAGAGCGGCCCCAGCGTCGTCGCCTCGTCGGCCGGATCGCCGGGCTCCAGGGCCTCGAAGGCGCGTCGCATGCGTTCCACGAAGGCGTCGTAGACGTCCGCCAGCACGATGAACCGCTTCGATGCCACGCAGCTCTGCCCGGTGTTGGCCATCCGGCCGGCCACCGCGGCGCCGACCGTACGCTCCAGCCCCTCACCGTCGAGGACGATGAAGACATCACTGCCGCCCAGCTCCAGCAGGCTCGGCTTCATGTTCCGCCCGGCCCGCTCGGCGACCTGGGCCCCCGCGCGTTCGCTTCCGGTCAGCGACGCGCCCTTGACCACCGGACTGTCGATGATGCGCGAGATCTCCTCGTGGCTCACGAACAGGTTGGTGTAGACGCCCTCGGGCGCGCCCGCGTCGCGGAAGAGCACCTCCAGGGCCAGGGCGGACTGCGGGCAGATTCCGGCGTGCTTGACCAGGACGGTGTTGCCCAGGACCAGGTTGGGTCCCGCGAAGCGCACCACCTGATAGAGCGGGAAGTTCCACGGCATGACGCCGAGCAGGACTCCGAGCGGCTCGTGGACGAGGTACGCCTGTCCCTCCTCGACGTCGAGGGGTTCGCGGGCCGCGAAACCGGGCCCGTGCTCCGCGTAGTACGCGAGGATGGAGGCGGCGAGATCCACTTCTCCCCGTGCCTCGGAGATGAGCTTTCCCATCTCCAGGGTGATGAGTTGCGCCAAGGTCTCCTTGCGCTCCCTCATCAGCCCGGCAACACGGCCGACCAGCGCGGCACGCTCCTCGACGGGTCGCTTCCGCCACGCGTCGAACGCGCCGTCGGCGGTTTCCAGCACCGCGTCGACTTCCCCACCCTCGATGGCCGGGAACTCCGCGAGCGTTTTCCCGGTGTACGGATTGACGGTGGCGAACGAACTCTTGCGCTGCTCTGACATGGAATCTCCAGAACGACGGTTGTGGTGCGGGGACGGAACGGTGCGCTCCGCCTCTCTGTGGGGTACCCGACTAGGTGGGCAGAAAACTGCCTATAAGCACCTATATCGGTAATCGCGCACTCACGCAGAGTCGTGGAACCGCAGGCTCGCGCTCCCCTGCCCCGCTCCGAGGCCCTACGGGAGGTCGACGGGAACGCCCAGTCGGCGGGCCGCGGTGGTGAGGGTGTCACCCAGCGGGAGGCCGACACGGGTCAGGGCGTGCCGGTCGCCCCTGGTCGGGTCCCGGTTGATGATCAGCACCGGCACTCCGGCCCGGTCGGCCTGGCGGACGAATCGGAGCCCGGACATCACCGTCAGCGAGGAGCCCAGGACCAGCAGGGTGCTCGCCCCGCGGACCAGTTCGCGGCAGTGCTCGACCCGCTGCGGGGGCACGGCCTCGCCGAAGAACACCACGTCCGGCTTGAGGACTCCGCCGCAGACCGCGCACGGCACCACGCGGAAGTCCCCGACCTGTTCGTCGGTGAGGTCGGCGTCGCCGTCCGGGTTCATCGAGGTGGCCACCGGCGCGAACCCCTCGTTGGCCTCCTCCAGCCGGCGCGCCAGCTCGGGGCGCGGGCTGAAGGCGCCGCACGACAGGCAGACGACCCGGTCCAGACGTCCGTGGAGGTCGACGACGTCCGCGCTGCCGGCGGCCTGGTGCAGGCCGTCGACGTTCTGGGTGATCACACCCGAGAGCAGACCTCGCCGCCCGAACGCGGACACGGCCCGGTGCCCAGCGTTGGGCCGGGCGCGGCCGAACGTACGCCAGCCGAGGTGGCTGCGCGCCCAGTACCGGCGACGGGCCCCGGCGTCGGCGGTGAAGTCCTGGTAGGTCATCGGTGTGTGTCGGCTCAGGCTCCCGCCCTCGCCCCGGTAGTCGGGGATGCCCGACTCCGTGGAGATGCCCGCACCGCTCAGGACCAGCACACCGCCACCGCGCAGCGCCTCGACGACCGGCGCCAGGTCCGTGGTGCCCGGCAGCGGCTCCTCGGTGGGGGTCCAGCTCAGGGTGGGTCGCATGCGCATGCCCTCAGGGTACGGAACGCGCCCCCGATGGCGACGGGACGGGCGACAGGGCCGCGAGAGCGACCCCATGGGACGAAGGGGCCCGGGTCAAGATCCGGACAGGGTGCGTTTCCGGCCTCATTTCATGACAGGTGCATGATCAAGCTGCGATCGCGGCATACGTTCTGCGGCCCCGGGAGGATCGGCGGCCGGCCCGTGCGTCCGTACGGTTCGCGACGACCGCCCTCCCACTCCCTCGGCTCCGCGCGGAGCCGAGCCCCCCATGAGTGAAGGGACAGCAATGCTGGAATCCAGATGGCTCAAGGCAGTCGGTGTCGCCGCGGCGATCACCCTGGCCACAGCTACGGCGGCGCAGGCCGCTCCCGCGCCGGACCCGGCGGCGGAGGGCGCGTCGGCGGTGGTGACGCTCCGGTACGACGACAGCCGGGCCGGCGGCTGGGAGGCGCAGATCGCGGCAGGGGTCGCCTCGTGGAACTCCACCGTCGACAACGTCAAGCTGGTCGAGGCCGCGCCCGGCACGCGTGCCGAGATACAGATCGTGGCCACCAGCGGCTGGCCGCAGGCCACCCTCGGCCCGGTCCGGCCCGGCGGCCAGGTCAGGGTGGAGCTGGGCAGCCAGGCGGTCGCCCAGGGTCACGACAAGACCCGCATCGCCGCCCACGAGATCGGCCACAGCCTGGGGCTGCCGGACACCAAGCCCGGCCCCTGCTCCCAGCTGATGTCGGGATCCAGCGCCGGTACCAGCTGCAAGAACGCCGTACCGAACGCGGCCGAGCAGTCCCGTGTCGAGTCCGCCTACGCGGGCGGCCTCGCCCCGCGTGTGCCGGCTGACGGACGCGTCCTGGTCGACGCCTCGTAATCGGCTGTACGAGGGCTTACGAAGTGCCGGCCTTGACCTGAAGCGGCGCTCGGTCCCCCCGTTCCCGGCCGGCTCGCCGCCGGAACCGGGCAGCGGGGGGCCGGGTTCCCTGCTTGCGGAACGGTGGCGTCCGACGGGGACGCGGACGGCTCAGCGGCTCACCGTGCCCCCGTGCGCGCGTCGATTGTGCCCGGCGTCACGGGTTGCTCGGCGTGAACGGTCCGTCGTGGCCGAAGGCGAGGCGTGCGAAGCGCTCGGCGATGAGCCGGTGGGCGGCGGGGTCCGGGTGCAGGTCGTCGGGGAGCGGGAGTTCGGCGTGATCGCTCTCGCCGTAGAGGTCGAGGCCGTCGAGGTAGTGCAGATGGGGGTCGGTGGCGGCGCGTTCGGCGACGATCCGGGCCAGCTCGTCGCGGATGACGGTGAGGGTCAGCTTCCCGGCGGCGCTCTCCGCGGGATCGCCCATGGCCACGAACCGGAGCCGCCCCTCGCTCATCGCGCTGTAATTCGGGGCGCTGGGGCCCGGAGTGGTCTCGTGGATGGGGCAACGGATCGGCGAGACCACCAGCAGCGGTGCGGTGGGGTGGCCTTCGCGGATGGTGTCGAGGAAGCCGTGGACCGCCGGGCCGAACGCTCGCAGCCGCATCAGGTCGGCGTTGACGAGGTTGATGCCGATCTTCACGCTGATCAGGTCGGCGGGAGTGCCGCGCATGGCGCGGGCGGTGAACGGATCGAGCAGGGCGCTGCCGCTGAATCCCAGGTTGATCAGCTCGGCTTCGCCGAGTTTCGCGGCCAGGGCGGGCCAGGTGCCGGTCGGGACGGCGGCGTTGGATCCGTGGCTGATGGAGCTGCCGTGGTGCAGCCAGACCGGCCGGCCGCTCGGCCGGGGGCTCCGGAGCGGCGCGTCGGTGCGCAGGGCGACCAGGAGCGTGGTCTCGTCGTGGGGCAGCCAGATCTCGACGTCCTTCTCCGTGTCCGGCAGGCCGGTGAACCGGAGCGTTTCCACGGGGCCGGGCCGGGTCCGCGAGGTCATCGAGGCCAGGTCCATGGTGAGCGTGTCACCGTCCGGGGCACTGGCCCGGGCCGTGGGGCGGCCATCCACGAGCAGCTCGTACACGCCGTCGGGGCGCGGTGGCGCTCCGGGATAGACCCGCTTCGTGGCCACCACGTCCAGCTCGACGGCGGTGGCCCGCGTGCGGAACGCCAGTCGGACCCCGGAGGGCTGCGATTCGGCCATGGCCAACTGGTCGTCGGGAATCTGCCGCCGGGCCCGCGCGGGCAGCCGGTGCGGCAGCATTCCGCGCTCGGTCCGCTCCAGGTCGAGCGCGCCCCGCAGGATCTCGGTGCTGATGGGGGTCGTCGTCCAGTCGTGCCGGGGGGTCATCTTCTCGGTCTCTCCGGTCGTCGAGGGGCGGGAGGCGAGGTCAGGAAGGAGTGGGCCAGCTGCGCAGCAGGGAGTCGAGCGCGTCAAGGATCTCCGTCCAGCTCTCCTGGGAGTCGGGTGAGCTGTGGCTGAAACCGCCGGCCGCCTCCAGCCCCACATAGCCGCTGAAGACGCTGCCCAGGAGCCGCACCGCGTGCGTCTGCTGGAGCTCGGTCAGGTCGTAGCCGCGCAGGATCGCCCGCATCATCCGGGAGTGCCGGACGCCTGCGCTCGTGGCCGCCGCGTCCGCGTCGAGCCGGAACCCGGCCGCGGCGAAGCGCCCAGGGTGCTGGAGGGCGTAGTCGCGGTAGGCGTTGGCGAAAGCGGTGAGCGCGTCCCGGCCCGCCCGTCCCGCGAGTGCCGTCGACGCCTGGTCGGCGAGTTCCCGCAGGGCCAACAGGGCGATCTTCGTCTTGAGGTCGTGGGCGTTCTTCACGTGCGAGTACAGGCTCGCGGTCTTGATGCCCAGCCTCCGGGCGAGCTCCGACGGGGTCACCTGCTCGAAGCCGATCTCGTCCGCCAGCTCGGCCCCCGCCCGCGCGACGCGCTCCGCGGCCAGTCCTGCTCGTGCCATGCGGCCCTCCGAACGCTCCCCTGTGATTGCCTAAGTAAATATACATTTGCCTAATGAGATTAGGCAAATTAGCGTGAAGTCCATGAAGCCCCTGACCGAGCAAGAGATCCGTTCCGCCTTCGTCAACTGCACCAAGGGCGAGGCCAAGCGCCTGTCCGTTCCCCGGGACCTCGCCGACCGGCCCTGGGACGACCTGGACTTCCTGGGCTGGCGCGACCCTCAGGCTCCCGACCGGGCCTACCTGGTGCTCGCCCCGGGCGAGGGCCCCGTCGCCATCCAGCTGCGCTCCTCCGACGCCGGATCCTGGCAGACCCGCCGCAGCATGTGCTCGTTGTGTGTGACCGTCCACACCGGAGGCGTCTCCTTGCTGGTGGCCCCCAAGTCGGGCAAGGTGGGCCAGCAGGGCAACTCGGTCGGCGCCTACATGTGCAGCGACCTCGCCTGCTCGCTCTACGTACGCGGGAAGAAGGACGCGGGCACCGGGTCACGGCTCCGCGAGTCCCTCACTCTGGAGCAGCAGATCGAGCGGACCGTGGCGAATCTCGCGGCGTTCGTCGCCAAGGTGAGGGCGTGACCCGACGCGGCCTGAGGGGCGTCGCTCGTGCGGCACGGTAGGTGTGTGCGCGCTCCGCCTGCCGTGGGAAGTGTCGATGGACGGCATGGTTCCGGACGCTGCGGTGAACGATTCAGGCCGCGGAAGGGGCGGTGCTCTCCCGGGTGCCGCTCCGCCGCACCCGCTGGACCTGAGCGAATGCGAAACCGTTCGACCGTGTGCGAAAGACACCGGCCAGATCCCGCGGTCCCGCGAAGTGGCCGGTCCGGGCGTCGACCCAATAGGTGCCTGGGGCATCCAATTGGGTGAGGTGCGGAGCGGCCCGCTCCGCACCTATCACCGAGCACTGCGAGGCGACCGCTCCCATGACGGAATCCACGACGGAACCGGCCCGCCAGGACCCCGCTCTCACCGGTCCTTCCACCGAACCGACCTCCGCGACACCGTTCCCGCAGGACCGCGAGTGCCCTTACCACCCGCCCGCCGGGTACGAACCGCTGCGCGCGGACCGGCCGCTGAGCCGGGTCACCCTCTTCGACGGACGTCCGGTCTGGGCGGTCACCGGCCACGCCCTGGCCCGCCGGCTGCTGGCGGATCCGCGGCTGTCCACCGATCGCACCCACCCCGACTTCCCCGTGCCGGCCGAGCGGTTCGCGAACGTGCAGCGGCGGCGCGTGGCTCTGCTCGGCGTCGACGACCCCGAGCACAACTCCCAGCGCAGGATGCTCATCCCGAGCTTCTCCGTGAAGCGGATCGCCGCGCTGCGCCCCCGCATCCAGGAGACGGTGGACCGATTGCTGGACGCGATGGAGCGGCAGGGGCCGCCCTCCGAGCTGGTCGCCGACTTCGCGCTGCCGGTGCCGTCGATGGTGATCTGCGCGCTCCTCGGTGTTCCGTACGCCGACCACGAGTTCTTCGAGGGCTGCTCGCGGCGGCTCCTGCGGGGCTCGGGCGCGGCCGATGTGGACAAGGCCCGGATCGAGCTGGAGGACTATCTGGGCGCCCTGATAGACCGCAAGCGGACGGAGCCGGGGGAGGGCCTCCTGGACGAGTTGATCCACCGGGACCACCCGGGCGGACCCGTCGACCGGGACGACCTCGTCTCGTTCGCCTTGATTCTGCTCGTCGCGGGGCACGAGACGACGGCGAACATGATCTCGCTCGGTACGTTCACGCTGCTGAGGCATCCCGGGCAACTGGCCGCGCTGCGGTCCGGAGAGGCGACGACGGCCGCGGTGGTCGAGGAGCTGCTGCGGTTCCTGTCCATCGCCGACGGTCTGCAGCGGCTGGCGACCGAGGACATCGAGGTGGACGGGACGACGATCCGCGAGGGCGAGGGCGTGCTCTTCTCGACCTCGCTCATCAACCGCGACACCGAGGTGTACGACCACCCGGAGACGCTCGACTGGGACCGGTCCGCCCGCCACCATCTCGCCTTCGGCTTCGGTGTCCACCAGTGCCTGGGCCAGAATCTGGCCCGCACCGAGCTCGACATCGCCCTGCGCACGCTCTTCGAGCGGCTGCCGGCGCTCAGGCTCGCCGTGCCCGCGCACGAGATCCAGCACAAACCCGGAGACACGATCCAGGGTCTGCTGGAACTGCCCGTGGCCTGGTGAGCGGGATGGGCGTCCAGGTCGACAAGGAACGCTGCGTGGGGGCCGGCATGTGCGCCCTGACCGCGCCGGACGTGTTCACGCAGGACGACGACGGGTTCAGCGAGATGCTTCCCGGCCGCCCGCCGGAGCCGGGGGACCACCCGCTGGTGCGGGAGGCCGTGCGGGCCTGCCCGGTCGGGGCGGTCTCCCTGATCGACGACTGACGGGCCTGACGGGTCTGACCGGAGGGGTGGGAGGTACGCGCTCGACGGGAGGGACGGGCCCCGGCGGGACGCGACACGGTCGCGCCCGCCGGGTTTCCGCCGCTACGGGAAACGCACCGGCCGGATCAGAGGCCGAACTCCTGCGGGGACACCCCGAGCGCCATGCAGGCTTCCCGCAGAACCTGCGCCTCGGCCGGGGCGATGTACCCGTCCGCGCCGGCGATCACGAAACCGGTCTGGACGACCGCCTTGGCCTCCACCGGCTTCTTCGCGGCCTTGGCGATCTCCTGCATGGCCTCGGTCTTGCCCTGCTGGAAGTTGAACATCATCTGATCGACATGCTTGTTGAACCTCTGCCGCAACTGCTCGGGCGGGAAGTTCTGCAGGACGTCGTTCTGCAGGATCAGGGTCTCCACGTGGTGCCGCTCGGCCGGGTCGACCGTCCCGTCGGCGGCCGCGACCAGAGCGCACATCGCCATACTGGCGTCCCGGTACGCCCCGCTCTTGAGCTCCGTCTTGAGGGAGCCGAGCTGCGACTTGAGCAGCCCCACCAACTTCTCCTTCGAGCCGCCCGCGGCTCCCGTACCCGCGTGCCGCTGGCCGGCGGGGCCCCTCGTGCCCTGCGACTGCTGCTGCAGCCCCTTGGCCTGGTCCTTGATGCGGTCCCACATAGCCATGCGTGCCACCTTGTCGATCGGATCGATGGTCCGCGCGATGTGCGCGGCCTCTTGCAACCATTCTTCGTGGACCGCTCGTTGGCGGTCCTCGCCCGGTGACCGGTGAGCCTCCCGAAGCAGGAGGCTCCGGGTGGTTCATCGAACCGATCACGCGTGGTCCTTCTGCCGATCGCCTCGACGGGAACGCATCCTGCGACCGACCGCCACGGCCAGCGCCACGACCACCAGTACCAGAACAACCTTCGAGAGCACCCCGACGTAACTCTCCACGAGCTCCCACTGATCACCCAGCAGATATCCGGCCATGACAAGGATGAAGTTCCATATGAAGCTGCCCAGAGCGGTGAGGAGTACGAAGATCGGCAGAGGCATCCGCTCAACGCCTGCCGGGACACTGATCAGGCTGCGAAAGATCGGAATCATCCGGCCGAAGAAGATGGCCTTCATGCCGTGCTTGACGAACCATTCTTCGGTCTTCTTGAGGTCGGACACCTTCACCAGGGGAAGCCGCTCCCACAGGGCGTACATGCGGTCCCGGCCGAAGAGAGCGCCGATCTGATAGAGGGCGACAGCGCCCACCACCGACCCCAGCGTCGTCCAGAACAGGGCGGAGAACAGGCTGATCACTCCCTGCCCCGCGGCAAAACCCGTCAGTGGCAGAATGATTTCGCTCGGCAACGGCGGAAAGAGATTCTCCAAGGCGATGGCCAGTCCGGCCCCGGGGCCGCCCATGGTCTCGACAAGGCTGGTTGCCCACCCCGCGATGCCGCTCGCCGGCTCCGAGGCGAGGGGGAAATGCTGCATGTGCGTCTGCTCCAGGGCTGAGTAGGAAGGCCGAGGCCGGAGTGCTGACCAACTCGGCGTCATAACTTTTTGGGTCCGTGAATCCCACAGGATTCGGTCGGATACCCAGAGAGGAATGTGAGGCCCATCACGATCGAATCGCGGCCGAATTCCGCATGACGCGGAAGGTGATGGCATGTATTCGCGAGCGGGAGATCAGGGCCTGGGCGCCATCGGGGCCTGCTCGCCGGCTGGGTCGATCGTGGCGCGACCCACCGCGTCGAGCGCCGAGCCGCCGAAGGGCGTCAGGCTGTGCGGGGCCCGGAGGGCTGCCGCAGGATGATCGGAGGCTCCGCTCAGCAGCGAAGGATCTGGACACGGGCAGGGCTTCGCGATCCGGAGTGCGAAGAATGCTGCCGGGCGACATCCGTCGCGCAGTCGTGGAGATCCGGTGATGAGGAGGGAATACCTGCCTGTACGGGAGGTGAGGCCGTCGAGCTTCCCGCTTTGTGGCGGTGTTGGAGTGTGACGTCACCATCGACGCCCTCCAGCGGAGTGCTCGGCCCCGACCCGTCGAATACGGACACGGACGGAGAAGGAGATGCCGTGCCGACCGACTGCAGGGTCTGAGTGGAGGTGCCGAGAGCGAACGCGGAAATCATCAGGAGCACGGCGATGCCGGCGTAGAAGGCCAGCATCTCCCTGCAGCGCATTCCTACGCTCCCTGTCCCGGTCGATTCGGCTCGTTGGGCGAAGTGCCGAAGCCGCTCGGCGAATTGCCGCCGCAGGACTGCACTCTAACAGCCCGAACTGAAGCGAACCTGAAGCTCATTTCGCCGTACGGCTCACGCGCTGCGGCGTCCGTTCGTCCACCGGTCCGGCAGGGCGGCGGGTCGCGTCGGCCGCAGGGACCGACGGGCGCGCGGGTGCGCCCGGCGCCGGCCGTGGTCGGTGACCGGCACCGGGCGCACGCCGCCTCCGGCTTCCCGCCGAAAGGGCCCTGGCGTGGTCAGGCCGGGCTGTGGACGCGGCCCAGGAAGTCGAGAAGGAGCGCGGCGACCGTGTCACCGGCGCTTTCCAGCAGGAAGTGCCCGCCGTCGAGGAGGTGGATCTCGGCGTCCGGAACGTCATCGGCGAAGGCGCGGGCGCCGTCGGGGCCGAAGATCGGGTCGTTCCTGCCCCATACCGCGAGAACCGGCGGCCGGTGGGCGCGAAGGTAGCTGTGCAGTGCCGGGTACAGCGGCGAGTTGCTGGCGTAGTCCCGGAACAGCGACAGCTGGACCTCGTCGTTGCCGGGGCGGGAGACGAGGGCGAAGTCGTGGTGCCAGGTGTCGGGGCTGACGGTGCTCTCGTCCGGAGTGCCGGTGACGTACTGCCACTTGATGCCGTCCAGGGTCAGCGCGCCGCGCGCACGCGCCTCGTTCTCGGGTGTCTGCTCGCTCTGATAGTCCCGGATCGGCTTCCAGAAGCTCTCGATGAAGCCCGCGTCGTAGCCGTTGCCGTTCTGCGTGATGATCGCCGTGATGGCACCTGGGTCGGCCAGCGCGAGCCGCCAGCCGATCGGCGCCCCGTAGTCCTGGACATAGATGGCGTAGTGGCTCACCCCCAGTTGATCGAGCAGCCGCGCGGTCAACTCGGCCAGTGCGTCGAAGGTGTAGGTGAACGCGTCGACCGAGGGGGCGGCGGAAAGACCGAAACCCAGGTGGTCGGGCGCGATCACGTGGAAGCGCTCGGCCAGTGCGGGAATCAGGTCGCGGAACATGAACGAACTGGTCGGGAAGCCGTGCAGCAGCACGACGGCGGGTGCGTCGGTGTCGCCGGCCTCCCGGTAGAAGATCCGCCGTCCCTGTACGTCCGCGTAGCGGTGGTGGACCGCAGTCATGGCTAACCCCTCTAGGTGAATTTATTGGTTAGCATCATCATGTCGCTCCGATCTAACCTGTCAAGTGGATGAGGGGGGTTAGAGGGAGTGTGGTGGGGTCGGTCGAGAAATCCGCGATGGGGGAACCCGTCCCTCCGCCAGGTGCGATGGCTAGGGTCTGTGGCATGGAGACCATGGGGAATCGACGGGCGAGACGTGTGACGGCGGCATTGGTCGGAGCCGCTGCCGCGGTGGTGTTCGGAGTCGGCGGTGCGCTGGCCGTGGGTACGTCGGGCGAAGGGCCGACCGGACCGGACCCGGTGCCCGTGGAGAGCGTGCCCGCGGGGTCGAGCGGTGGCGGCGAAGTCTCGGGCGGCTCTGACGGGGGCGCGAGTACGGGTGGCTCTGACGGCGGCGCGAGTACGGGTGGCTCCGGCGGCGCCGACGGCGGCTCCGGAGAGTCGGACGGTGGCGGGAGCGCAAGTGGTTCCGGGGGGTCGGTGGGCGGCGATTCCGGATCCGCCGGGGGGCCCGAGCCCAGCGCCCACCCGAGTGGCCCGGGCCCCACGGTCGGCCCCAGCCCTTCGCCGACGGCTCCGGTCGATCTCGCGGAGGTCGCCCAGCGGATCGACGACCTGGAGAAGAAGGTCGACGAGCTGCCCACGAAGAAGGATCTGGCCGATGCGCTGCGCGCGTTCGCGGACTCCTTGGAGCAGCAGGGTTGAGGGCGGGCGGGAACGTGGTCCCGGTGCCCGCTCTCCGGTCGCGACGGGGCCATGTCCGCCGCGGCAACCAGCTGCCGGCTGCGACCGGACGGCCTTGACCGGTGGGGGCAGCTCCGCGTTCCCGGGCCGGGTCGTCTAGACGCGCTCCAGGGCCCGGCGAGGGGGCGGTGGCAGCTCGACCACGACGGTGTCGCCGGCGCGGACCGTCCCGCCGGCGCGGACCACGGCCATGACGCCCGACTTGAAGGTGAACTCGCCCGACACGGGGTCCAGGGCGAAGACCTCGCCCAGCAGCCCCCGGCGGAAGTCGTTGATCTTCGCGCACGGATTGCGCAGCCCGGTCACCTCCAGCACCGCTTCCGCACCGAGGCGCAGCAGGGTTCCGGTGGGAAGGCCGAGGAGATCCACTCCCGCGGTGGTGACGTTCTCGCCGAGCTGGCCCGCCGACACGTCGAAGCCCTTGAGCGCGAGCTCCTCGAAGAGTTCCTCGTGCATCAGGTGGACCTGGCGCAGGTTGGGCAGGTCCGGTTCGTACGTCATGCGGAACTGGTGGCGAATCGTCGTTCCCGCATGCACGTCCCCCTCCACGCCGAGCCCGGCGAGCAGGGTGATGAACGGGTGGGTGGGTTTGCTGAACCCGTACCGCTCGTTACGGCTCACCGCGGTGACTCTGCCGTCCATGGTGCCCTCCGTGTGTCGTCGTCCGTCACCGCCCGATCGTACGGATGGCCTGTCCGGGGCCCGGACGCCGGTCAGTACGGCAGGCCCTCCGAGGCGGCTCGCGGAGCGGCCAGGACGCAGGTCGTGATCTCCTCGCCCGACGCCTCGGGGTCGTCCGCGTAACGCTGGGCGAATTCCTCGGCCGCCGCGCGCAGCGCGCCGTTGGGCGTCGCCGCGTGCACCTTCGTTCCCAGCGCGCCGGCGCTGCCGCCGGATCGCCGGGCGAGGAGTTCCGCGAGGACTCTCCGGCAAACCGTCCACCTCCAACTGCTGGTCCATGCCGATCCAGCCCTGACCCCGGGGACGCGCGCACCCGCCCGGTCCGCATCGATCGGCTCCGGGTGCGGCGAGCCTCGTCCGCGTGGACAGGCGCAGGTGGAGGATGGCCGGGGGCGGCCGGGGCCGCCCCCGCCCGCACCGCCCTGTCGCGTGGAGAGGCCCGGCCGTGAAACCGCTCGACGATCAGCTGATCCCCCCGACCGGCGGCCGAGGGCCGCGACGGAACAGGGACGCCCGACACGACGCCGTACCGGTGACGGCGTGAACGCCCCTCCGCCCGGAAGCGCGCCGGGCGAAGGCCGTTACGGCGAGGACTGCTTCCGCCCCGACCGGGCGGGGGAGGAGGAGCGCATCGACTTCGGCGCCATCGCCTACGACGACTTCACGATGGCCCGACTGCGCTCCCTCGGAGTCGGCCCGGGATGGCGCTGCCTCGACATCGGCGCCGGAACGGGCACGGTCTCCCGCCGACTGCTGGGGGAGACCGGGGTGGCGAGCGTGCTCGCCGTGGACCGCGACGTACGGTTCCTGAGCGCACGCCCAGTGCCCGGCCTTCAGGTCCTCCAGGCCGACATCACCCGCCCCGGCTTCGCGCCCGGCGGCTTCCGGCTCGTTCACGCGCGCTTCGTACTGATGCATCTGCCCGAGCGGTACCGCCTGATCGGCCACCTGGCCGAACTCCTCACGCCCGGCGGTGTCCTGGTGCTCAGCGACGCCGTCGACCTGACGAGCGACCGGACGCCGCCCACCCCGTACACCACGGCGATGCGGGCGATGTGGCAGGGGCTGCGTACCACGATCGGCACCGACGTCTCCTGGGTCCCGTCGTACCCGCACCTCCTGCGCGGGGCGGGGCTCGAACAGGTGGCGGCGGAGATCCACGTGCCACCGCTGGGCCCCGGCACCGCCATCAGCCGCTTCTGGGCCGACACCTGGCAGCGCAGCAGGGAGGCGATGCTCTCCACCGGCATGATCGACGACGCGGCCGTCGACGCGGCGGTGCGGTACCTGGAGAGCGACGCGTGCGCCGCGCTGTCGGCCGGCATGCTCATGGCCTGGGGGCGGAAGCCCGGGAGGCCCACGGGCTGACCGGCACGGGCCACCGGCCGGAATGTATGCGTCGCGTAGCGCCCGAGCGCCCGAAAGGATGAATCGGCCGCCGAACCCGGCGTGCCCCGAGGACGGAGGCCGCACTCTGCCGAGAGGGACGGCCGGTGCCGCACCCACCCTGGGTGCGGCGGCGGGCGAGGGAGAGTGGCAATGGAATCAGCCAAGGGCCGGCCACGAGTGCCGTTGCGGGACTGGGCACGCTACCGGTTCGACCGCACGCTGGCCCGTTCCACCGGCACCCTGATGGGCTGGCTGGTCATCACCTGCCTGGCCGTCGTCGTCCCGGTCAGTCTGCTGCTGGTGTGGACGGATCCCGGATCGCCCACGTCCCTCTCGGAGCGGCTGATCGCGACATGGCGGATCAGCGCCGAGACGCTGCGGCTGGGCGCGGCCACCGGTACGCCACTGCGCCTGCTGCTCTCCGCGGTGCTCGGGCTGGTCGCTCTGCTCTGCGTCTCGACCCTCGTCGGGGTGATCACGACCGGACTGGCCGAGCGGATGGCGGAGTTGAGCAGGGGACGGTCCACGGTCCTGGAGCAGGGACACGTCCTGGTGCTCGGCTGGTCGGACCAGGTGACCACCGTGGTGGCCGAACTGGTCGCCGCCCGGACCCCGCGGCGCCCGCGCGCCATCGTGCTGCTCGCCGACCGCGACAAGGCCGAGATGGAGGAGGCACTGACCGCGCGGGTCGCCCCGGCTCCCCGCGCCCGGATCATCTGCCGCAGCGGTCCCGCCAGTGACCCGGACGTACTCGCGCTCGTCAGCCCGAGGTCGGCGAGCACCGTGGTGGTGCTGCCGTCGGCGAAACCGACCGCCGACGCCGAGGTGCTGCGCATCCTGCTGGCCCTGCGGGCGGTCCTCGGCGAGGACACGGACGGGCCGCCGGTGCTCGCCGCGGTCCGGGACGACCGGTACCGGGCCCCGGCACGGCTGGCCGCCGGCCCCCGCGGCACGGTCCTGGAGACCGACACGGTCACGGCCCGGCTGATTGCGCAGTGCGTCGGCCGGGCCGGCCTCTCGTTCGTCCTGCGCGACCTTCTCGACTTCGCGGGCGACGAGTTCCATCTCGCCGACGCCACCGCCTTCCACCACGGCCCCTTCGGAGCGACCCTGCTCAGCCACCCGAACTCCTGCGTGGTGGGGCTGCTCACCCCCGAAGGCCGTACGCTGCTGAACCCGCCCGCCGACACCGTCGTCCCGCCGGGAAGCCGCCTGATCGTGCTCGCGCGCGATGACGACAGCACCCGCGTCGAGGACTGCCGGCACCTCGTCGACGTCTCGGCGATCGTCGCTGCACGACCCGAGCGGGCCAGTCCCTCGCGGCTGCTGCTGCTCGGCTGGAACCGCCGGGCCCCCCTGGTCCTGGACGAGTTGCGGAGCACGGCCCGTCCCGGCTCCGTCGTGGACGTGCTCGTCGACAGTGCCGTACCCGGACCGAGAGAGCCGGAGGACGGGGGCGGGGAAGCGGTCGGGCCGGACGTGCGGTTCCGGTCGGCTCCCCTGTCGCGGCCCGAGACCCTGCTCGGCCTCGACCTCGATCCGTACGACGCGGTGGTCGTCCTCGGCCCGGACCGGGGCGACGGCCCCGACCACCCGGACGACTGGACCCTGGTCGCGCTCCTGGCCGTGCGACTGCTGGAACGGCGGACCGGACGCGAGACGCGTGTCGTCACCGAGCTCGTCGATGACCGGAACCGCCCGCTGGCGCCCGTGAACAGCGGTTCCGATGTCATCGTCAGCGGGCTGCTATTCGGCCTTCTCATGGCTCAGATCGCCCAGAACCGGCATCTGGCTCCCGTCTTCGAGGAGTTGTTCTCCGCAGAGGGCAACAACGTCTGTCTGCGGCCGGCCGCCGCCTACATTCGCCCAGGAGCCGAGGCCGCGTTCGCCGGCGTCGTCGCCGCCGCGCGGGACCGGGGCGAATGCGCGATCGGCTACCGCCGGCACGACGCCGCCCGCACCGGGCCCGGGGACCAAGGCATCCGGCTCAACCCACCGAAGGGCGAGCGGCGCGTCTGGCACGCCGAGGACCAGGTGGTGGTGGTCGCCACGGCCCACCACCTGCCCACGGTCGCCGCCGGACCGGACGAATCCGCCGCCCCGGACTCTGCCCCTAGCCCCAGGTGAGCGGGTCGAGATGGAGGTAGAAGCGCAGCCGCTCCTGATCCGGGGCGATGCCGTACCGCTCGGCGAACGCCGCGTCCGCGACCCTTGCCCGCTCCTCGTCCACCCAGGTCTCGCGCGCATTGGCGAGCAGCAGCGCCAGGTCGGCGTGACGGTCGGCCGCTCCGAGGCGGCCCAGGTCGATGAAGCCCGACACCTCCAGTGTCTCCGGATCGAGGATGATGTTGGGCAGACACAGATCTCCGTGGCAGACGACCGTGTCGGCGGCCTCCTGATCCCGTCGCCGGGGGACCTCCCCGGTGAGGCGGGCCAGCAGTTCCGCGGCGGGCACGAGTCGCTGCTCCTCCGGGAGGAACTCCGGATTCACGGCGTCCCGGGCCACGACATCACGTGCGACGTCGACCACGGAGTCCAGCCCCCGGCGGAACGGACACGAGGCGACGGCCACCTCGTGCAGCCGGCGGACCGCGTCCGCGATGTGCCCCCAGGCAGCGCGAAGGTCCTCGGCACGCACCTGATCAGCGGGTACGCCGGTGACGGCACGGGTGACCAGGCAGGCGCCCGCATCACCGGCGTACCAGTCGAGCACACAGGGACCCGGTACGCCCCGACCGCTCAGCCAGGCGATCCGGTCGCGTTCCGCCTCCAGACCGGCCGCATCCGTGGCGGGCACACACTTGGCGTACCGGGTGGCGTCCGCGGCGCGAAAGACGGAGGCACCCGATTCGCCCGCGGCGACAGGCAGCCAGTCGCCCCCCGCGCCGAACAGCAACGGCGAGACGGCCCCGGGCTCGCAGTGATCACTCATGGCGGAGACTCTAGCCAGCCCGGCGTACCGGCCCGGCCCGGAGCCACCCGAACCGGACTCCATGTGACAGGCTCGTTTATGCTCCCGCTGGGGGCTGACCGGAAGGCAAGCTGAACATGACTGGGCAACGCGACCGTTGGGCGGAACTGACCGGTGGACAGGCGGGGGAGGAATACGCCCAGCGGTTCGCACGGCTCGCCGAGTCGGGCCACGACATCCACGGCGAGGCCTCCTTCTGCGCCGCGTTGCTGGAACCGGCCGCCCGAGTGCTCGACGCGGGCTGCGGCACCGGCCGGATCGCGACCCGACTCGCCGAACTGGGCCACCGCTGCACCGGCGTGGACGTCGACTCCTCGATGCTCGCCGTCGCCCGCCGCGAAGCACCCGTACAGGACTGGCTCCTCGGCGACCTGGCCCGGCTGGACGCCCTCGGCCTGGATCCCGACTTCGACCTGGTGCTCGCCGCCGGAAACGTCGTTCCCCTGCTGGCCCCCGGCACCGGGGCGACTGTCGTCGGGCACCTGGCCGACGCTCTGCGCCCGGGCGGCCTGCTGGTCACCGGCATGGGACTGGACGCGGAACATCTGCCGCTCGACGAAGCGCCGGTGACCATCGCCGAGTTCGACCAGTGGTGCGCCGGGGCCGGACTGACCCTGCGGCAGCGCTACGCGACCTGGAGCGGAGACCCCTACGACGACGGCGGCGGCTACGCGGTCAGCGTGCACACCCGTCCCGCCGCGTGAGCCGACGGCCTCTCCGGGAGTCCGCTCCCGCCGCTCGCTCACCGAAAGCCCCCTTTCGCGATCCTTCCTGCCCCAGGACCTGGAGATACCGGCATGCCACGCGTCGTCCTCGTCGAAGATGATCCGTCCGTACGCGACGGCGTCGAGATGGGCCTGCGCCGCCGCGGGCACGAGGTCCTCGCCACCGCGACCGGCGAGGCCGGCCTGGAGGCGCTGGACGTGTTCCGCCCCGACCTCCTGCTGCTCGATCTGATGCTGCCCGTGATGGACGGCGTCGAGGTGTGCCGCCGCGTACGCGCGAACAGCCAGCTGCCGATCATCATGCTCACCGCGCGCGGCGATGACGTGGACATCGTCGTCGGCCTGGAGGCCGGTGCGGACGACTACGTCGTCAAGCCCGCTCGCACCGAGGTCATCGAGGCCCGCATCCGTGCCGTGCTGCGCCGCATCGAAGCCCCGGTCGGTGTGCGGCCCGCCGTCGACCACCACGGAGACCTGGACATCGACCGTGCCGGTCACACCGTCGTGAAGTCGGGCGAGCCGGTCGCCCTCGCACCTTCCGAGCTGAAGCTGTTGCTGTTCCTGTCCGCGGCGCCGGGAAAGGTCTTCAGCCGGCAGCGCCTCCTGGAAGAGGTCTGGGACCACAGCTACCACAGCGATGTGCGCCTGGTGGACGCCTGCGTGCGCCGGCTCCGCATCAAGATCGAAGACCTGTCCGACAGCCCTCGTTATATTCAGACCCTGCGGGGATTCGGCTACCGCTTCGGCCCGCTGTGAAGATACCCGGAGCGGCCGCCGCGTTCGGGGTGCGCACCCGACTGATCCTCGCGTTCCTCCTGGTGGCCGCGGTCAGCGCGGTCACGACGGCCGCGCTGACCTACCGGGAGGCGCGCAGCGCGGTCCTCGAACGCGCACAGGACACGGCCGTCGCCTCCTTCCGCGAGGAGGTCGAGCGGTTCGTCCCCGGCCTGCCCCTGGACCTGGAATCGGTCCGGTGGGAGCTCTACGACATCGCGGCCCGATCCAAACCCCATCCGTGGATCGTGTTCGCCGAGTACGGCTCGGCACGTGTCTCCTCGGGCGACCGGCCCGTCTCCGGCGTGCTGACCGGGGAGCTGCGCCGTGCCGCGCGGACCGCGCCGCACGGCAGCTTCCAACGGGTCGTCAAGGACGGGCGGGCGTATCTGACGATCGGAATGCCGGTGATGACACGGGTCGTCGCGGGCGGCCGTGCGGTGCCCAGCGGTCTGGTCCTCTACGCCGTGATGCCCATGGCGAACGAGGAGGCCGACATCGACGCACTGGTGACCGCCGCCCGCGACGGCGCGCTGCCGGGACTGGCCGTGGCCCTGGTGCCCGCCCTGTTCGCGGCGCGCAGCGTGCTGCGCCCCGTCCGCGAACTGCGCAGTGCCGCGCACTCCATGGGCGGCGGGCGGCTCGACACGCGGATCACCGTACGCGGCAGGGACGAAATGGCCGACCTCGCCCGGACGTTCAACAGCTCGGCGGCCCGCCTCGAACACTCCGTACAGGAACTCCGGGACGCCGGGGCGCGGGCCCGGCGCTTCGCCTCGGACGTCTCGCACGAACTGCGTACCCCCCTCGCGGGGATGCTCGCCGTCACGGACGTGCTGGACGAGGACGCCGGGACGCTCGACCCGGACACCGCCCGGGCGGTGCGCCTGATCAGCGCCGAGACCGGCAAACTGGCCGTGTTGGTGGAGGACCTGATGGAGATATCCCGCTTCGACGCCCGCGCGGCCGGACTCAACACCGACGAGGTGGACGCGGCGGAGGCCGTACGCAGAACGCTGTCCGGCAGGCAGTGGCAGGACCGGGTCCGTGCGGAGCTGCCCGAGGGCGTCCGCATCCGACTCGACCCGCGCCGCTTCGACGTCATCGTGGCCAACCTCGTCGGCAACGCCCTGTACCACGGAGCCGAACCGGTCACCGTACGGCTGTCGACCCGCGCGGGGGCGCTGGTCGCCGAGGTGCACGACAGCGGACCCGGGATCGCCCCCGACGCGCTGCCGAACATCTTCGACCGCTTCTACAAGGCGGACGCCGCACGGTCCCGCTCATCGGGCAGCGGCCTCGGCCTCGCGATCACCCTGGAGAACGTGCGACTCCACGGCGGCACGATCCGCGCTTCGAGCGCGCCAGGCGACGGCGCGCTGTTCACGGTGGAACTGCCCTTCGACGGGCCCGCGTCGGGGAGCGGTGCGCCGGATGCCTCGGCGGCCGCACCGGGTGCGGGGCCGGGAGCCGACCCTGACCGCACGGAGGCCACCGCGTGAGGAGGCGGGTGTTCCGCGCGGTCCGGCTCACCGCGCTGCTGCTGCTCGCCGGGGCGCCGCTCTCCGGCTGCGGTATCCAGGAGACGGGCGTGGTCGGGGCCGGGAGACCGCCGGTCGGTGACCTGTTGCCCCCGCGTGACTCACGGGTGCTGTTGTTCTTCTTCTCTCCCGACGAGGAACTGCTGCCCGTGCCACGGATCGTCGACGTCCCCTGGCAGGGCGGCCCCGGGAGTTCACCCTCGGAGGGCGAGGAGGCGAGCGAGGCCCTGTCACCCCTGACGGCCGTGACCGCGCTGCTCGACGGGCCGAACAAGGCCGAACGGCGGGCCGGGCTCCGCAACGCCCCCTCGCTGCCGGGCGAGGCGTCCGTCGCCGATCGGGTCGTGACCCGTGACACCACCGTGGAGGTCCGCCTGAACCTGCGGGTGAGGCAGCTGTCCGCCTCCGCCCGCGACCAGCTCGTCTGCACGGCAGCCTTTGCCGCGCATGCGCAGGGGGCCATGCCCGTCACCCTGGTCGGACAGGACGACAGCCTCGCCCCCGCCGACTGCTCCCTCCGTCCGGTCCCGGCTCCGGCACGCTGAGCCCGCGGCAGAAGGACGGGGAGAGGGACGGCGGAGAGGGACGGGGACGGGATCGACCGTCCCGCCGCCAGCCCCGACCGGTCGGTGCAGCGATGCGGCACAGCGGCCCGCCGGAACCTCCGTTCCGACGGGCCGCTGCGCTCGGCATCACCCCGGGCGGTGTTCCGCCCGGGGTGAGCCTCACCTGCCGAAGAAGGCGTTGTGGATCGTGACCGTCGACTCGTTGTCGCTCGTGTCGGTGACGACGGCCTTCAACGAGATCGCCTTGCCCTTCGCCGGGGCGTTCACCGTGACCTTGCCCGCGGTGACCTTGGCGGGCAGCCACTTCTCGTTGTCGTACGACACCGTCACCCGCAGCGACTTCAGGCCGGATCCGGCCGCCGCGCCCTGCACCACGACGGGAAACGTCTGCTTCGCGCCCGCCGGAACGGTGGAGTCCAGTGCGAGTTGCGGCAGGAAGCGGACCGTGGAGACCGGCAGCGTCGCCGGGGCCTCGGTGCGGGCCGAGGTGAAGGTCCACGAGGCGTCGATCCGGTTCCCGGCGCGGTAGACCGCCGGGTTCCGGTTGATGGTGGTCGCCACCTTGTACGTGGCGGACTCCGGGGGCAGCGCGAAGAACCGCTCGTCGATGGCCGCGTCCTCCTTCGCGAACAGCACGCCGTCGCGGTGGATGGTGGTGCTCGCACCGGCGTACCGGGCGAATCCGGGATGGCCCGGCCCGTCACTGACCAGCGCCAGCGAACCGTAGAGGTTGTCGCCGTCGCGCACGAGCCCGTCGCCCGCCTTGATCTGCGGCCCCATCACACCGGCGTGGAAGGTCTCGGTGTGCGTCGTTCCCGGCTCGAAACGTCGTGACTGCGCGAAGGAGTAGGCCCCTTCGATCTGCCGGTCGCCCGCCGGACCCTTCTCTCCCAGCACTCCTGCCGCGATGTTCCAGAGCGCTCCGTCGTCCGTGGACAGGTACACCTTGCGCGTTTCCGGCAGGGGGTGAATGGAGTAGAGCGGGGCGACGCCTCCGTTGGCCAGCTCGCCGTCCGCCTTGACGATCCCGTCGAGGCCGGGCACGGACGATCCGATCCGCACCTTCACCAGAGCCATGTTCCGGGTCGTGTACGTCTTGCTGTAGCCGGTGGCCAGCTCCGGGACCAGGCTGCCGGCGAGCGCGTTGTACTCGGCGGCCCCCTGCTTCCAGTGGGCGGACCACTGCTGGTACAGGGAGGACTCACCGGTCACGGCTGAGCCCTGGTGCGCGGTGCGGACGTTGTCGAAACTCGTGAAGTCGCTCCACAGGGTGATGCCGGTCTCCGGCGTGTTCAGGGCGTACATCATCCCCGCGCGCGTCGGAGTGGCAGCCGCGTCCGGCACCTTGAACGTCACCGGACGGGTGGTCCGGGCGTCGAGATCGACCGTGGTCGGGCCGGTCACCGAGAACTGGGGGTTGTTGATCAGGTCGGCGCCCTTGCCCGGAACCGCGGGGTCGACCAGCATGTCGGCCGACAGGTTGTAGGTGCCGCGCGGCAGCCGGACGGTGACCGAACCGGACGACAGGTCGGGGAAGAACCGCAGGCCCGAGGCGTTGCCTGCGTACCCCTTCAGGTCCGCCTGCCAGCCGGTGCTGGGCGCACCGTCCCGTCCCTTGGCGTTGAAGGTGACCTCGTACGACTCGGACTCACGCTCCACCGCGGCCGCCGTCCGCACGCTCTGGCCGCCCCCGGACGCCACGACCGTGGCCGAGTAGGAGCCGTCGACCGTACCGCCGAGGCGGGTGTCGGCCGTCAGGTCCACGGCGGTGGTGCCGCCCGCCGGGACCGTGACCCGCTGGGCCCCGAGGGTGAAGAAGCCGGCCGGGGCGGGCTGCCCGTCCCCGCCGGTCGGCGCGGACAGCGACAGGTCCAGCGTCACGTCGGCGCTGCCGTTGTTGCGGTACGTCACCTGCTTGGTGACGGGGGTGTCGTCGGTGTGGGGCCAGGTCTGGGCGCCCAGGTTCACGGAGACGGGCTCGGCGACGACCGTCTGGTCGATCGCCCTGTCGACGGTGAGGCGGCCCGCGCCCTGCTGGAAGACCGAGTGGGAGCCGTCCTTGGCCGAGCCCGTCAGGGCGGCCTTGATCTGGGCGCCCGTCCAGGCGGGGTTCTTCTGCTTGAGGATCGCCGCGGCTCCCGCGACGTGCGGAGTCGCCATCGACGTGCCGTTCAGGCTGTGGTAGCCGGGCGGGTTCTGCCCCGCCACGCCCTCCGCCGCTGCCGCCGTGATCGACACGCCCGGTGCGGTGATGTCGGGCTTGACGGCCTTGTCACCGGTACGGGGGCCGACGCCGGAGAAGTCGGCCATCCGGTCGTTGTCGTCGACGGCGCCGACGGTCAGGGCCGCGTCGGCGCTGCCCGGAGACGCGACCGTGCCCTGGTCCGGCCCGTTGTTGCCCGCTGCTATCGCGAACAGCACGCCCTTCTCCGCGGAGACCTTGTTGACCTGGGCTTCCAGCGGGTCGATTCCGGGGGTGTCGAGGCCGCCCAGGCTCATGTTGATGACGTCGGCGCCCTGGGCGACGGCCCAGTCGACCCCCGCGATGATGCTGGAGTCGTCACCGACGCCCCGGTCGTCGAGAACCTTCGCGTTGATCAGCCGGGCTCCGGGGGCCACGCCCTTGAACCTGGCGTCCTTCGCTCCCGTGCCGGCCGCCGTGGAGGCCACGTGCGTGCCGTGCCCGTCACGGTCCTTGGCGTCCGGGGAGGCGCTGAAGTTGCGCTCGGCGGCCACCCGGCCCGCCAGATCCGGATGGGTGGCGTCGATGCCCGTGTCCACGACGGCGATCTTCACACCGGTGCCGTCGAACGACCGGGCCCAGGCGGCAGGGGCGCCGATCTGGCCGGTGCTGCGGTCGAGCGAGGCCTTGCGCACACCGTCGAGCCAGATCCGTGCGATGCCGGACGCGGTGGCCGCCGAACCGTCCTCCCGCTGACGCGTCAGGGCGTCCCACAACGCGCCCTCGCCGTCGGTGGCGGCGGCACTGGTGACGGCATCGGCATCGAGGGCCGACAGGGTCCGGCGGACGGTGGTGCCGTCCGCGGACCGTACCTCGGCGCGGGCGGACCCGGCCGCCGCTCCCCGGTAGCCGACGATCACCTTGAGCCCGGCCCGGTGGGCCTTGAGGCTCTCCGGCCTGGCCAGTGCGGTGATGTCGAACAGCCGCCGGTCCAGCCTGCCTTCGGCGATCAGCTGCCGGGCGTCACGCGGCACCACGTGGGTGCGGCCGTCGTGGAGCTCGGTGAAGAACGGGATGTCCTCCCGGCCCTCGGCCCGCTGGATGCCGCCGACCCGGCCCTTGGCGTCCACGAGGACCCGGTCGCCGGTGATCAGGGTGACGGTTTCGACGGTCCGGTCGCCTGCCTCCAAGGCCTTGGCGGTGGCCGGGGACGCCGTGTCCGGGCCGACGGTCTTCCCCGACGCCGGAGCGGTCATGCCCGCCGTCAGGGCGACCGAGGCCGCGGCGAGGAGCGCGTACGCCCTCGTTGATCTTTTTCGCAAGATTGCCCCTGCTCAGGAGTGGTTCGGGCGGGCGAAGGCCCGGCCGCACGGGGCGCGTTCGGATATGCGTTCGGCCCCGGATTCCTGAAGTATGCCGAGGCCGTTCGGACCCACTCAATGATCGTTGTGTAACAGCGGAGCGCTCTGATCCGCCATGCTCGCGAGGGCGTGCGGCCCCGGGATCAACCGGACCGAGTGCCCGGATTCCGCACGCCGAACCACTGCTCGGCGCCGTACTCCTCGAACCGTGCCACCTCGGTGAACCCCAGCTTCCGGGCGAGCCGCATCGAGGGGTCGTTGGCCATCTGTGTGCAGAGCACCACAGCTTCGCCGGGCCGCGCGGTGGCGAACCAGCCGAGAACGGCGGTGCATGCCTCGGTGGCGTATCCGGACCCCCACGCCCGGGGCAGGAACATGTAGCCGAGCTCGGCGCGGTCGCCGTCCGGACCGGGGTCGCCCGGACCGGGGTCGCCCGGACGCTCGGCGGCCCGGCGTTCGAGCGTGACCGTGCCGACCATCGCTCCGCCGAGCTCCACGACGAAGAGACCTCGGCGCTGTCTCGGCACCTCGGGAACGTCCCGTTCGAGTTCATCACGCGGACGGGGGCCGCCGAGGTGGACGCCCACCTCCGGCGATGCGAACAACTCGATGAAGGCCGCACGATCCCGGGCCTCGGATCCACGGAGCACGAGCCGCGCCGTGTGGATCGGGTCAGGTGGCCAGGCGAGGCATCCGAGTTCGGTCATGGCGGGCAAACTATCGTGTCCGAGCGCGGGAGGGGCGGGCAGGCGTCCGGGCGGCCAACGGGGCCCGGTGGCAGCTTGGTTGAGCGGTTCCGGTCGACACCGCAGAGGGTGGCCCGGGTGTTCACGGGCACGATGGACCCGAACCGGTCATACGATCGTCTTCGTGAGAGTGTGGGGTTCGCGGTGGAACAAGTGCGTCCGCCCGGTGCGAGCCGCTCGCACGGCCGGCGCCGTCGGGCCGACCGTCCACAGCTCTCGGCCCCTCCGACCGCACGACGACCTCCTGGAGTGACCGGCATGCCCACCCCTGTCCACGTTCTCGCCCGTCGGCCGCTCACCCCCGCGGCGGTCGCGGAGTTCGTCGCGCTGCCGACGGATCCGCCGGTGGGCGACGACTTCGAAGCTCTCGACGCGGAGCTGGCGCGCCGCGGATGGGACTGGGAGCACGAACTGGTCTGCGACTCCTTCCGTACGGGGCACGGCCACGTGCTCTGCTCCGACGGCAGGAACCCCTTCGGGCAGCCCGACGTCCGCAGCTTTCTCGTGTTCGGAGAGCTGTACCCCGTCGACGAGCACGACGAGAGCATGACCAACGAGCCCTGGCTGCGCGCACGCATGGACCTCTGGGGGCGGGCGACGGGCTGGGAGAGCTGCGAGCCGTCCAGCGAGCAGGATTGCGAAGCGACCCTGGCGGGAGCCGCCCGGGCCGTGACCGAACACCTGGGCGCGGCACCCGAGCGGACCCTCCTGTCGGACGCCGCGGTGGTCACCGGCCCGGCGATGACTCACCGCGTCTGGCGGACCTCCACCCACGCCCTGGTCCTCGGCCCGGCGGCCGACAACGGTCCCTACGGTTACCTCACCCACCTCCAGCTGTCCCTCACTCCTCTCACCTGCGCGCCCGAACTGCCGCCCGCGGCCGACGCGACCGCGCTCGACGCCTGGATCAGCGCCCACATCGACTGGTGAGCGTCCACCACGGGCCGTTCACCACGCGTCGATGACCGGTACGCCGGTTTCGTGCTGCTGCCACGCCTCGTCGAGGCGCGCGAGCCGGTCCGTGGCGGCGATGCCGTACAGGGACGCGACCATGCCGTCGCTGACCTCGAACGCCACGGCGCCCACGACCCGTCCCGCGACCACGGCGACGACGGCCAGGGTGCCGTTGACCCGCGCGAGATGCATCGCCAGCGGGCCGCCGGCCAGCCGCCGCTTCGCCGGAGTCGCCTTGAAACCCGCCCGTACGAAGGAGGCGACCCGCTCGCGCGACCTGTACCGCAGCAGCCGCGTGGCCAGTCCGGCGCCGTCCGAGACCGCCGTCACGTCGTCGGTGAGCAGCGCCACCAGCCGATCGGTGCGCCCCGACGTGGCGGCGGCGAGGAACTCCTCGACTACCCGGCGCGCGGACGCGGGATCGGCCGCGCCGCCGCGGCGGCGCTCGGCTGCGACCCGCGTACGCGCCCGATGGGCGTGCTGCTGGCTCGCCGACTCGGTGATGTCGAGGATCGTGGCGATCTCGGCATGGCTGTACGCGAACGCCTCACGCAGGACGTAGACGGCCCGCTCGGCCGGCGACAGGCGCTCCAGGAGGGTCAGCACGGCCAGGGTCACCGATTCACGCTGCTCGAAGGTGTCGGCCGGACCGAGCATCGGGTCGCCGTCGAGGAGCGGTTCGGGCAGCCACGCGCCGGCCGTTCGCTCGTGACGCGCCTGTGCCGAGCGGAGCCGGTCGAGGCAGAGGTTGGTGGCGACCTTGGTAAGCCACGCCTCCGGTACTTCGATCCGCTCGCGATCCGCGGCCTGCCAGCGCAGGAACGTGTCCTGCACGGCGTCCTCGGCGTCGGCCGCCGAACCGAGCAGACGGTACGCGAGCGAGGCCAGCCTGCTCCGGCCGGCCTCGAACTGATCGACGGCAGCGCTGTCCATGCGCGACAGCCTAGGCGGCCGCCCGCGCACCTGTCCGGCCGGGCGCGGGGGCAAGGCGGTGCCTGCGCTTGGGCAGACCGAAGGCCGGATGGGCGATACCCCAATCGGCCCCCTTGAGCACACCCGACTTGAGCCGTGCGGCGGTTCGGCCGCCCAGGTACCAGGTCTTCGACCGGACGTCCCCGTCCACCATCTGGAAGATGGCGTCCCGCCGTCCGAGGCTGATGTGGTTGCCGAAGTACTTCAGCCCGGTGGCCGGGACCTCGCCGCCCGTCAGGCGCGCGATGATCGCGGCGGTCGCCCGCATGTTGGTGAGACCGGCCGAGGCACAGGACATCGGCAGCGGCCGGCCGCTCTCGCCGATCGCGTACGCGCAGTCGCCCGCGGCGTAGACGTCCGGGTGGGAGACCGAACGCATCGAGCTGTCGACGACGATCTGGCCGGTCCCGGCGACCTCCAGGCCGGCGGCGGCCGCCATGGGGTGCACGGCGAACCCGGCCGACCACACGGTCACATCGGCCGGGATGGACCTGCCGTCCGCGGTGACCACCCGGGTCGGCTCGACGGCCTCGACAGGAGTGCGTTCGTGCACGGTGACGCCGATCCGGTCGAAGGCGCCGCGCAGATGACGACGCGCCTTCGGGGAGAGCCAGGCGCCCAGCTCGCCGCGGGCCGCGAGTGCGACGGAGAGCCCGGGGCGTGACTCGGCGAGCTCGGTCGCGGTCTCGATGCCGGTCAGCCCCTCGCCGACGACCACGACGGTGCCGCCCACGCCCAGGCCGTCCAGGCGCTCACGCAGGCGCAGCGCCGAGGACCGGCCGGTCACATCGAAGGCGTACTCGGCCGCGCCGGGGACGTCATGGTGGGCGACGGAGCTGCCGAGCGCGTGGAGAAGGGTGTCGTAGGCGAGTTCACCGGCGCCGTCCTCGCCGGTCACGGCGACGGTCCTGTGCTCGGGGTCGAAGCCGGTGACCCGTGCCAGGCGCAACCGCACCCCGGTGCCCGCGAACACGTCGACGAGCCTGCGGGACGCGAGATCCTGGCCGCTCGCGAGCTGGTGGAGCCGCATCCGCTCGACGAAGTCGGGGGCGGCGTTGACGACGGTGATCTCCGTGTCGGCGGGGGAGAGCCGACGGGCCAGGTTGCCGGCGGCGAAAGCCCCGGCGTAGCCGGCGCCGAGGACGACGATGCGGTGCTTCATGTCATGGCTCCTGTCTCGTTCGCGTACCCCCTGAACGGGACAGCGCTCCGATTGCTGACAGAGGTCCGGTGTGAGGCAGGTCACCCGGCGGCCCCGTTCCTTCGCCGTCCGGCTCCGCATCACTGGTGAGGGCGGGCCAGGACTCCTTCCGAAGGAGCAGGTGGGATCGATGACCCGGACGCGATCACTGCTCACCCCTGATCTTGCGCCCCGTTTCGAGACTCCGGACCTTCCGGGGGCGCGGACCGGCGACGTCGTTCGGTCGCAACCGCGCTCCGAGCGCCACCAGGGAGGACCGGGCGAGGGGTCACCGCCGGAACCTTCCGATCGGACCGCTCCGGCGCGCTGGGTCCGCTGGCCAGCCGACCGAATTTTGTACGTTTTGCCCGTATGTAGTGGGTCGTAACCACAAAAAGGGACTTTTTGCCGTGCGCAGGAATTTGCCACGCCGCGAAGAGAAGAGCTATAAGAGGCATGTGGTTCAGGCGCCGCCGGGAATTCCGGGGAGGCCGCCATGGAGGTTTCCCATGTTTCTGACTCCGTCCGACACGGAGAAATTGCTGCTGAGTGTTGCCGGAATGATCGCCCGCGACCGGCGTGCCCGCGGCGTCCGCCTCAACTACCCGGAGACCGTCGCCCTGCTGGCGTGCTGGGCGATGGAACGGGCCCGCGAGGGAGCTGCGGTCAGCGAGCTGATGACTGCGGGCAGGGCGGTGCTCACCCGCGCTGAAGTGCTGGAAGGCGTGCCCGAGATGCTGCACGACGTCCAGGTCGAGGCGACCTTCCCGGACGGGCGCAAGCTCGTCACGATCACCTCGCCGATCCCGTGATCCCGGGCGAGATCCGGACCGGCTCCGGAGTGGTGCACATCAATGCCGAAAGCACGGCATTGCCTCTCACCGTGGTGAACGACGGAGACCGGCCCATTCAGGTCGGATCTCATCTGCATTTCTCCGACGCGAATCCGGCACTTTCTTTTGACCGGGCCGCCGCTCGGGGTTTTCGGCTCGATATTCCCTCGGGCACGTCCCTGCGCTTCGAACCGGGGGTCGGCGTCGACGTCAGCCTCGTGGAACTCCGAGGCCGCCGCCGCGTTCCCGGCATCGTGCTGCCGCACACCCGCACACCCGCACCCACCCGCACCCCCACGCCTCGAACGGAGGACCTGTGACATGGCCCAGCTGACCCGCGCCGCCTACGCCTCGCTCTACGGCCCCACCACCGGGGACCGGATCCGCCTCGCCGACACCGATCTGTGGATTGAGGTCGAGGAGGACCGGTGCTTCGGCGGCGACGAGGCCGTCTTCGGGGGCGGCAAGTCCATCCGCGAATCGATGGCGCAGGCCACCGCGTCCCGGGCCGAGGGCGCGCCCGACCTGGTCATCACCAACGCGGTCGTCCTGGACCACTGGGGTGTCGTCAAGACCGACATCGGCGTCCGCGACGGCCGGATCGTCGCCCTCGGCCGCTCCGGCAACCCCGACATCAGCGACGGCGTCCATCCGGATCTGGTGATCGGCCCGGGCACCGACGTGATCTCCGGCGAGGGGCGCATCCTCACGGCCGGAGCCGTCGACACCCATGTCCACTTCCTGATGCCGGAGACCCTCCACGAGGCGCTCGCCACCGGCACCACCACCGTCATCGGGGGCGGCACCGGCGCCACCGAGGGCTCCAAGGCCACCACCGTCACCCCCGGCGCCTGGAACCTCGCCATGATGCACCGGTCCCTGGACCGCGTTCCGCTCAACGTCATGCTGTTCGGCAAGGGCTCCACCGTCGGCGAGGAAGCCCTGCGCGAGGCGGCCCTCAGCGGCGCCGGCGGCTACAAGGTCCACGAGGACTGGGGCGCCACCCCGGCCGCGATCGACGCCGCGCTGCGGGCGGCGGACGCCTACGGCCTCCAGGTGGCGCTGCACGCGGACAGCCTCAACGAGGTCGGCTACGTCGAAGGCACCCTCGGCGCCATCGCCGGACGCGGCATCCACGTCTTCCACGCGGAGGGCGCGGGCGGCGGCCACGCTCCCGACATCATCACCATGGCCTCCCACCCGAACATCCTTCCGGCGTCCACCAACCCGACGCTCCCGCACACCGTCAACACCGTCGCCGAACACCTCGACATGCTGATGGTGTGCCACCACCTCAACCCCCGGGTCCCCGAGGACCTCGCGTTCGCCGAGTCCCGGATCCGGGCCACCACCATCGCCGCCGAGGACGTGCTGCACGACATCGGCGCCCTCTCCATCACCTCGTCCGACGCCCAGGCGATGGGCCGCATCGGCGAGGTCGTCTGCCGCACCTGGCAGGTCGCCCACGTCATGAAGCAGCGCTTCGGCGACCGCGGCAGCGAACTGCCCGCCGACAACGAGCGGGCGCGCCGCTACGTCGCCAAGTACACGATCTGCCCGGCCGTGGCCCACGGCATCGACCACGTCGTCGGCTCCGTGGAGCCCGGAAAGCTCGCGGACCTGGTGCTCTGGGACCCCGCCTTCTTCGGGATCCGACCCGCCGTCGTCATCAAGGGCGGCATGGCCGTGTACGCGCCGCTCGGCGACGCGGGCGCGGCGATCCCCACCACCCAGCCCGTCCTCCTGCGCGCCACCTCCGCCGCCGAGGCCGCACCGCACCTCTCGGTCAGTTTCGTCTCCCCGCTGGCACTGGCCGATGGGCTGGCCGAACGGCTGGGCCTTGTAAGGGAGTTGGTCGCCGTGCGGCCCACCAGGCACCTCACGAAGGCGGACCTGCCGAACAACACGGCACTCCCGGACATCGACGTGGACCCGGAGACCTTCGCCATCCGCATCGACGGGGAGCTCGTCGAGCCCGCCCCCGCCGCCGAACTGCCGCTGGCCCAGCGGTACAGCATGTTCTGATGGCGCTGCTCGCTCCCTATCTCCTCGCCGACGGGCGGCTCCCGGTCGGCGCCCACACCTACAGCGCGGGTCTGGAGCCGGCCGTCGCGGCGGGTCTCACGCGCGCGCAGATCCCCGCCCTGCTGAGGGCCCGCCTGCACACCACCGTCGTCACCGAAGCGGCCGCCGCCGTACTCGCCCTGCGGGCGGCCGTGCGCGATCCGGTGGACTACGCACCCGTGCAGGAGGCGCTCGCCGCCCGGACGCCGACGGCGCCGCTGCGCGAAGCGTCCGCCGCACTGGGCCGAGGCGTGCACCGCCTCGCCCGCCGACTGGCCCCGGACCATCCCGCGGTCACCGCCCTGGCCCTGCTCCACCCGCGTCCCCTGCGGCCGGTCACCCTCGGGGCGCTCGGGGCCGTCCTGGGAGTGGAGGAGGAGGCGCTGGTCCACGGCGTCGTCTACGACGAACTGCAGACCATCGCCTCCGCCGCGCTCAAGCTGCTGCCCGGCGACCCCCTCGACTCGGTCGCGTGGATCATCGCCGCCGAGGCGGACGCCGCGGCCACCGTCACCGAGGCGCTGGCCGTACGCACCCCCGCCGAACTCCCCGCCCGAACACCACCGCTCACCGAGCAGTGGGCACTCGAACACGACCGACGCGAACGGAGACTCTTCCTTGCCTGACAACGCATCCGCCCAGCAGCCCGGACAGCCCGCCCAGGGCCCCAACGAGCACTACCACCAGCCGCTCAATCAGCCGCGCGCCCTGCGCATCGGTGTCGCCGGCCCCGTCGGCACCGGCAAGAGCTCCATCCTCGCCACCCTCTGCCGCGAACTGGCCGGCGAGCTCTCCATGGCCGTCGTCACCAACGACATCTACACCGACGAGGACGCCCGCTTCCTCCGCTCGGCCGGCGTCCTGCCCACCGAGCGCATCCGCGCCGTCGAGACCGGCGCCTGCCCCCACACCGCGATCCGCGACGACGTCAGCGCCAACCTCGACGCGGTCGAGGACCTGGAGGAGGCCTACGGGCCGCTGGACCTGGTGCTCATCGAAAGCGGGGGCGACAACCTCACCGCCACGTTCAGCCCCGCCCTCGCCGACGCACAGCTCTTCAGCATCGACGTCGCCGGCGGCGGGGACGTCGCCCGCAAGGGCGGGCCGGGCATCACCGGCGCGGACCTCCTGGTCATCAACAAGACCGACCTGGCCCCCCATGTGGAGGTCGACGTGGCCGCGATGGTCGCCGACGCCGAACGGGCCCGCGACGGTCTGCCCGTCCTCGCGCTGTCCAAGCACGACCCGGAGTCGATCGCGCATCTGGCCGACTGGGTACGGGCCGTGCTGGTACGCCACCGCTCCGGCACCCACGTCCCGACCGACCCCGGCCCGATGGCGCCCCACAGCCACAGCCACGACGGCTCGTGAGCGGCCCGTTCGCGCCCGCCGCCCACCCGGCCGAGCCCGACGACCCCACGGTCGTCGCCGTCGAGCGTGACGCCTCCGGGAGGCACCTCGCCCGCGAGCTGTCTCCCGGGGCGTTCCTCGCCCCCCGTCCCCTGCTGCCGTGCGAGGACCGTCTGCGGGTCGCCCTCGTCGGCACCCGGGCGGGGCTGCTGGCCGGCGACGATCTCCGGCTGCACGTCTCGGTCGGCCCGGGAGCGCGCCTGGAACTGGTCGAACCCTCCGGCCTGGTGGCGTACGACCACCGGGGCGGCAGATCGGCGTGGCGGGCCAGGATCGACATCGCCGCAGGAGGACGACTGGACTGGGACGGGAAGCCGTTCGTGGTCGCGCACGGAGCGTGGGTCGACCGCACGATGGAGGTGGCACTCGCGCCCGGCGCCCGGATGCTTCTGCGCGACACCCTCGTCCTGGGCCGCTCCGGTGAACGCGGTGGCCACGTCCGGGCCAGCACCCGGGCCGTGCGCGACGGCCGGGAACTGCTGGTGGAGGACCTCGACCTCACCGACCCGGAGATACGCGAACTCCCCGGCGTCCTCGGCCCGAACCGGGTCATCGGCTCCGTCACCGCCCTCGGCGCCCGCCCGCCCGGACCGCCCCATCCCTACCGGACGGACTTCGAGGGCCCCGGGGCCCAGGTCCGGCTGCTGGACACCGAGGCGCCGGCGCTGGAAGCGGAGCTGTCGGCACTGTGGGAACACTGGCTGACCGAGAACGAGAGCGAATGACGCTCGTCAGGGGCGTCCCAGCACCGTGAAGGGGTCGGGTACCGCCCCCGTCCAGCGGTGCAGCACCGCGCGTCCGGTCTGCAGCGTGGTTCCTCCGGAGTCGGCCGTGCCCGCTTCGGCCACGTAGAACCGGCCGTCGTCGAGCGAGACCAGACCGTACTGGCCGGCCGACTCGTATCCGTACACACCGGACGGCTCGTGGTGCAGCCCGCGCGGGAGGAGGGTGAGGACACGGCCGGACTCGGGGCGCGGCTGTCCCTTCACCTCACCCCGGCGGGCGGGCTCCGAGCCGTCCACCACGTACAGCGAGTAGTTGGGAAAGGCCGACTTCCTGCCCTTGTACACGGCCATCAGCCAGTTGCCGCTGTGCCGGTCGTACTCCAGATTCTGGACGCCGTACGTGGTGTTGCCGGTGTAGGCGAAGAACTTGCCGTCGGGGGAGGCGGGGCCGCTGGTGTGGTGGGCGCCTTCGACGAGCGGCCTCTCGTACCTTCTCCAGTCGCGGACGTCGTACTGGAGCAGCACCTGGTGGTCGTTGTCGGTGCGGGCGGTGTTGGAGTAGACGCCGTACGCGACGGTGAGCCGGCCGCCGCCCCGGCGGTTCAGGTCGGGGCCGAAGGCGACGCCGTCGATGCCGCTGCAGCCGTATCGGTGGTCGGGCGTAGCGCCGGTGTTGCCGTCGAAGACCCCGTCGCCGTTCATATCGGCGGTGTAGTCGCGAACGACCTCCCGGAGATGGACGGTCGAGACCACATCGGTGGTCCGGGCGTCCATGTTCATCCGGGTGATGCGGGCTCCGTCGAAGATCGCGACGTAGAACGCTTCTGCGGCCTTGTACTCCAGGGAGCCGTAGACCCGGCCGTCGCCGGTGTTGAAGTCCAGATCGCCCAGGTGCCCGGTGAAGCCGGTGACCGAGCCGATCGCTCTGCCCGACAGGTCGGTCTTCACCAGCAGATCGGTGAAGGAGAAGTACATGTGGCCCTTGCGGCGGTCGATGGCCGTGCCCTGGAGATGCCCGGACGACCAGGCCCCGCCGTCGACGGAAGCGGGCAGTGAGGGGGACGGGGGCGGGGACGGTGTACGGGCGTGGGCCGCGCCTGCGCCCACCGCCAGGAGGGCCGACGCGACGACGATCGACAGGAACAGGGCGGCGAGGTGCGCCGGTGCTCGGCTTCGCATGGGTCCTCCGGGATCGTGGTCCTGGGATGTGCGGCGTCGGCAGGGACGAGCGATGCCTCAGGCCCTGCCGTGGGAGACCCGCGAACGACGGGCCACGGCATCCAACGACACCGCCAGCAGCAGTACCCCGCCGGTCACCATGAAGCGGTACGCGGAGTCGAGATTCAGCAGCGTGAGCCCACTGGAGATGGACTGGATCACGAGAACACCGAGCAGCGCGGCGAACGCGGTGCCCCGGCCACCGAACAGACTGGTCCCGCCGATGACGGCCGCCGCGATGGCGTTGAGGTTGACGTCACCGCCGCCGCTGCTCTGGTTGGCCGCCGCGAGCCGTGAGGCGGAGAGGACGCCGCCGACACAGGCGAGCGTCGCGCACAGCACGAACGCGGTGGTCAGGACGGCCTTCACGTTCACGCCCGCACGCCGGGCGGCCTCCATGTTGCCGCCAACCGCGTACATCGACTTGCCGAACGAGGTGCGGGACAGGACGTAGTGCAGTGCCAGCACCAGGGCGAGGAAGAACACGAACATCCAGCCCACCCCCCGGTCCCGGTTGAGATACCAGACCGCCGCGCCGAGGCCGGCCAGCAGCGCCAGACTCCGTCCGGCGAGCAGGCGCCGCGAGGAGGCGGTGAGCCCCGCCCGACGGCGCTCCGCCGCACGGGCGGCACCGGTCGCGTACAGCACCGCCGCGCCCGCGCCGACCAGCGTGTACGCCAACCAGGGCGGCAGGAAATGGAGTTGGGCGAAACCCACCAGACCCGAGTCGAAGGGCAGGTTGATCGATCCCTTGGGCCCGAGTATCCACAGCTGCACGCCGAGGAAGCCGAGGAGGCCGCCGAGGGTGATGACGAAGCTGGGCACCCCGATCCGGTTGTGCACCTGGGCGTAGAACCACCCGATCAGACCCGCGAGGGCCAGTGAGACGGTGACGGCGAGCCAGGCCGGCAGCCCGCGGTCCACGAAGAGGACCGCCAGAACGGCAGCGCCGAGGCCGCTGATCGAGCCCACCGACAGATCGATCTGGCCGACGAGGAGGACGCAGACCACTCCGAGGGCGATGACGCCGACCGGCACGCTTTCGAGGGCGAGGTTCGTGAGGTTCGCGCTCGAGAGGAAGACGGGGTTGAGGATCTGCATCACGACCCAGATCACGACCAGCCCGGCGAGGACGGGCAGCAGGCCGAGGTCTCCGCCGCGCAGCCGGACGGACAGCGTCCGCAGGCGGTCGCGCGGACGGGCGGACCGTGACGGCGGCTTGAGGGGCTCGCCCCGGGGGAGCTCCGGGCTCGTGACAGCGGCAGGTTCCGTCATGATGCTTTCCCCTCGTGCGCCGATCCGGTCTGCTCGTGCGCCGTTCCGGCACCGTGGCCCGTTGTCCGGTCGCGGCGGCTGACCACGTTGTCGGCGGCTCCGGTGATGGCGGTCACCAGCTCCGACGCCGTCGTCCCGGCCGCGTCGAAGACGCCGTTGTTGCGGCCGAGCCGCAGGACGGCCACCGTGTCGGCGACGGCCCGCACGTCGGCCATGTTGTGGCTGACCATGATGACGCCCAGGCCGCGCTCCCTCAGACGCTCGATCAGATTGAGGACCTCCGCGGTCTGCGCGACGCCCAGGGCGGCCGTCGGCTCGTCCAGGATGATCACTTTGGGGTCGCCCAGGAGGGTACGCGCGATGGCGACCGTCTGCCGCTGGCCGCCGGACAGGGCCGCGACCGGGACGCGTACCGAGGGGATCTTCGCCGACAGCTCCCCGAGCAGAGCGCGGGAGCGGACCTCCATGCCCACCTCGTCCAGGCGCAGCCCACGCGACTCGCGTCCCAGGAAGAGGTTTTCCACCACGTTGAGGTTCTCGCACAGGGCGAGGTCCTGGAACACGGTCGCGATGCCGAGTCGCTGTGCGGCGGCCGGGGACGGGATGGATACGGTCCCGGTGCCGAAGCCGACGGTTCCGGCGTCCGGCTGGTGCACCCCGGAGAGAACCTTGACCAGAGTGGACTTCCCCGCTCCGTTGTCGCCGACCAGAGCGACGACCTGCCCGGCGGCGACGTCGAGGTCGACATCGGTGAGTGCGGCGACGGCGCCGAAGGATTTGCTGATTCCGCGCAGTGAGAGCAGCGAGCCCCCCGACGCCTCGTGAGGGGAGGGCAAGGAGTCAGCGGACATCGACCGACCTTCCGAGGCAGACGGGCAGACGGGCAGAGGAGACAGGGGAGAGCGCCGGCTAGGTCAGGCCGATCTCGGCGCAGGCGTCGGCGTACGTCGCCGTGCACACCTCGGCGGTCTTCAGCGGCTTTCCGTCGCCCACCAGAACCTCCGCGATGTTCTCCCGGGTGACCACGGTGGGGGTGAAGAGTTCCGAGGGGGTGCCGAAGAGCGTCGTCTCGCCCCGGGGCTTCTTCCCCTCGGCGAAGGCGTACGCCGCGGTGGCCGCGGCTTCCGCGACGGTCTTGATGGGCTTGGAGATGGTGTTGTACTGGTCGCCCTTGATGATCCGCTGGGCGGCGGCGAGTTCGGCGTCGTTCCCGGTCACCGGCGGCACCGTCGCTCCGGCCGCTTTGAACGCGGCGATGGAGCCGCCGCCCGTGCCGTCGTTGGCCGCCACCACTCCGGCGATCCTCCCCGGGAACTTGGCTATCTGGCCGCTGACCCAGCTCTGGGCCTTGCCCGGTTCCCAGGCGGGCGTGTCGTACTCGGCGAGGAGATCGAATCCGCTGGAGTCGACGGCGCTGTGTATGCCCTTCTTGATCAGGCCCGCCGCCGCGTCGGTCGGTGATCCGTTGACCTGGAGGAGCCCACCCTTCGCGGAGGTGGCCTTGAGGTGCTCCACCAGGGACGCGCCGATCATGGAGCCGATCTTCTCGTTGTCGAAGGAGACGTAGTAGTCGGCCTCGACCGCCGGGATCGGCCGGTCGTACGCGATGACGGGGACCCCTCGGCCCTGCGCCGTACGGACGGTGCTGGCCGCCGCGGCGGAGTCCACCGGATCGATCACGATGACGTCGGCGCCCTGCGCGAGAGCCGAGTCGGCCTGCTGCTGTTGCTTCGCCGCGTCGCCGCCCGCGTTCTGGTAGAGGACCTCGCAACCACCGCAGAGGTCCTTCACCCTGGCCCTGAAGAGGGGGGCGTCGTACAGCTCGTACCGGGTGGAGGCGATATCGGGCATCAGGAACGCGATCTTCGCGTCCTGCGGTGACGTGGCGTCCGTGCTGTTCGGCGCTTTCGTCGTACAAGCGGGCGCGGAGAAGAGCACCGTCATCACGGACAAGGCAGCGGCGAACGACCTGACAGAGCGTTGTTTCACTGGAATCTCCCGGTCTTCGGGCGGAGAGCCCTCCTTCGCGTCAAATTAACAGCGAGCGTGTTAGTAGTGTCAATGGGCATGTCATAAATAACAGGCTGGTGGGCTCGTCGAGAGGCGGCCGGTCAATCGCTGAACCGCGCGCGAGCCCGCCATTCGGTTCGGGCCGTCGCCAACTCCGCCCGATACCGCTCGTATCCGTCCTCGTACAGCGCCCGTACGTCCGCACGCGGTTCGACGACCTGGTGGCGCCCCGGCGGCGCCTCGTACCCGGGGGACAGCGAGGCCCTGGCGACGGACACCACGCCGAGCGCCCCGACCTGCTTCTCCAGCGGAACGCGGACGGGCCGGCCGAGGACGTCGGCGATCAGCCGGGCCCACATCACCGACCGGGTGCCACCGCCGCACAGCGCGAGGGTGCCGCTCAGCCCCGCCGTGTCCAGACAGTGCCGGGCGGCGTAGCCGATGGCCTCGCAGACGGCCCTCACGGCGTCCTCCCGGCCCGTGGCCAGGCTGAGCCCGTCGAGTCTGCCCCCGGCCGACGGCTCGACGAACGGGGCCCGTTCGCCCGCTTCGGACAGGAACGGGAAGGCGTGGACGCCCCGGGCTCCGGGCGGACTGTCGGTGAGCAGGGCGTCCACGTCGGCCGTGGTCGCGCCGACGAGGGCGAGCACCCACTCCAGCGCCGCCGTCCCGACCATGGCGGGCATGGCGCGCAGCCAGCGGTCGGGGGCGGGTGTGCACAGCCACATGCCGGCGGGCTCGGCGAGCGGATCGAGATCGACGCGGTCGGTCAGCACCTGGCTCGCGAGGGTCGTGCCGAGGATCAGGACACCGTCCCCCACCTCGCGCACCCCGCTGCCGATCGCGCAGGCCGGCAGGTCGTACGGCCCCGCCACGACGGGCAGCCCCTCGGGCAGCCCCAGGAGTCCGGCGCCGCGGCCGTCCAGCCCGAGCACCGTTCCGGGAGCGGCGGGAGGCTGCAGCAGACCCGCCCGTTCCTCGACCCCGCACGCCGCCAACGCCTGCGGTGCGTAGCGGCGGGTTCGGGGGTCCAGGAACGGCAGCGTCGCGTCGGAGGCGTCCAGGCACACCCGGCCGGTGAGGCGCTGGGCGACGGCGTCGACGCAGTACCCCGCGACGGCGGCCCGGTCCAGCGACTCCGGCTCGTGTTCCTGGAGCCAGTTCAGCAGCGGGCCGTGGCACCCCGGGAACATGCCGGAGCCGGTGTGCGCGTACGCGGTGCCGACCGTGCCGTCCACCAGCCAGCGGGCCACCACGTCCGAGGCCCGCGCGTCCATCCAGGAGATGGCGGGTCGCACCGGGCGGCCCTCGGAGTCCCGCAGCCACAGACCGTCCCCCTGACCGGTGAGCGCCACGGCGTCCGGCGTCCGACCTGCCGCGGCGGCGACTTCGCGCACGACATCGCCGACACCGGCCACGACGTCGTCGAGATCCTGCTCGACGCGCCCGCCCGGCAGCATGTCCAGGTGCGAGCGCCGACTCGCGGAGGCCAGGACGCCGCCCGTCCCGTCGAACGCCACGGCCTTGGTGACCGACGTCCCGATGTCCACACCGATGATGGTGCTCACGCCTGGTGCCTCCCGTACGAGACGATGTGGGCAGATACGAGCAGATACGAGCAGACAGGGGTCGATGGCGGTCGATGGGGCCCATGGGTTCCCGGGCGACCGTCACGGCGACGGCGGTGGCCGTCAGGTCCGACCGGCCGTCAGGACGTCATGGTTCGCGAGGTGGGCCAGCTCCTCCCCGCGCAGGAAGCGGCCGACCTCGGACGCGGTGATGGCCGCCGCCCGGTGCGCCGTCTGCCGGGTCGCGCCCGCGAGGTGGGGGGTGGTGATCACGTTCGGGACGTCGTGCAGGGCCCAGTCGGCGAGGATCGGCTCGATGTCGTACACGTCGAGGGCGAGCGCCCGAAGAGCGCCGCCGCGCAGCAGCTCCGGCAGCGGCGCGTGGTCGAGCAGCCCGCCACGGGCGGAGTTCACCAGGACCGCGCCGTGCGGCAGCAGCCCGAGGCGGCGGGCGTCGATCAGGTGGTGGGTCTCCTCCGTCAGGCGGGCATGCAGACTCACCACCGAACTCCGGCTCAGGAGGGCGTCCAGCTCGACCGGTTCGACCCCGTCCGCCTCGATCACCGCCCGATCGGCGTACGGGTCGGCCGCGAGCACATGGGCCCCGAAGGCGCGCATCACCCGTGCCACGATGCGGCCGATGGCGCCGTAGCCCACGAGTCCGACCGTGGCCCCGCCGAGCTCGCCGCCGCTCTCCTCGTACGCGTACAGATCGCCCCGCCAGACGCCCCGCTTCAGCTCCGCGTCGGCGGCGGTGACGCGGCGCATCGCGGCGAGCGTCAGCCCCACGGCGAACTCCGCGGCGGCCTGGGCGTTGCGGCCGGGGGCGAAGCTGACCCTGACTCCGTGACGGGTGGCGGCGGCCAGGTCCACATTGACCGGCCCGCCCCGGGAGACGGCGACGAGGCGCAACGCGGGCGCCGCGGCGAACACACGCCCGGTGAACGGGGCCATCTGCGTCACGCAGACCGAGGCCCCGGTCAGCGCCTCGACGAGCTCGTCCTCCGTACCGCTCGCCTCGCGCACCTCCGCGACCGGACCGAAGGGCTCGTGGGGCCAGGGGAGGGTCAGCTCCGCGAACTCCGGGAGCTCCCGGCCCGTGCGGGACAGCTCCTGGCACACTGCCGCGCGAATCAACGAGGGACGGACGAAGTGGTCGCCTGCGGCGAGGATGCGCATGACGTCTGATTCCTTCTGCGAGGAGAGCCGGTGGGCTCGCGTCGCGAGCAGGTCGGAGCGTGCTCCGGGCCGCGACGGACCGGTCCTGGGCTGTGGAATTTCTGTTAAATTTAACAGCGCCCACGTGAACCGGCAATGCACCCGGCGTGTGCGGCCTGGTGCTCATCCTGCGGTTGCGCCTCGAACGCGAAAGGGCCTCTCCATGACCTCTCGTCTCCTGCTGGTACGCCACGGCGAGACCGAGTGGCACGCGGAGAACCGCTATGCCGGTGTCACCGACGTCGCCCTGACGCCCAAGGGCGTGGCCCAGGGCGCCGACCTCGGAATCTGGGCCGCCCGCGGCGGCGTGGACGCGGTCGCCTGCTCCCCGCTCGGCCGCGCCCGCCTGACGGCGGCTCCCACGGCGGCGGCGCTGGGCCTGACGGCGGATGTCCGGGAGGGGCTGCGGGAAGTGGACTTCGGATGGGGCGAGGGCAGGACCATCGAGGAGATGGCCGAGGAGGACCCCGAAGCCGTACGGCGGTTCCGCGAGGACGCCGACTCCGGTGCCTTCCCCGGCTCCGAGCCGGTCGCCCTGGCCGCGGCGCGGGCGACCGGCTCCCTGCGCGACCTCGCGCACCGTCACCAGGGGGAAAAGGTGCTGGTCGTCGCCCACAACACCCTGTTGCGCATCGCCCTGTGCGAACTCCTCGGGCTCCCCCTCGGACGCTACCGGCGGATCTTTCCACGACTGGACAACGGGGCCGTCACGGAGATCGAGATCCGCGGCGCGCAGACGGCGCTGCGCTCGCTCAACGTGCCCACCCTCGCGCCCCCCGCCCCCGCGCCCGGCCCGAGCCCTGCGGGAGACTGACCCCCATGACCAAGAGATCCGCCGAAGAACGGCGACGGCTCATCGCCGACCATGTCGTGGAGCAGGGCACGGCCACGGGCGCCGCCCTCGCCCAGCTCACGGGCGTGAGCCTGATGACCGTCCACCGCGACCTCGACGACCTCGCGCGGCAAGGGGTGCTGCGACGCTTCCGCGGCGGCGCGTCCGCCCTGCCGTCCACCGTGTTCGAGTCGAGTCTCGACTACCGGCTCGGCGTCAACACGGCGGAGAAGAACGCCGTCGCGCGCGCCGCCGCCGCGCTGGTGGAGCCCGGGATGTCGGTGATGCTCGACGATTCCACCACGGTCCTGGTCATGGCCGGCCTGCTGGTCGACCTCGCCCCGCTCACCGTCGTCACCAACGCCCGCCGGGTGCTCGACGTCTTCACCGGGTGCGAGGGCATCCGCCTGATCGCCCTGGGCGGCGAGTACTCGCGCACCCATGACTCCTTCCTCGGGATGCCCTGCGTCGAGGCGGTGGAGGCGCTCTCCGTCGACCTCGTCGCGGTCTCCACCTCGGCCCTCGACGCCAGGACGGCCTACCACCAGGAGCAGGACGTGGTGCTGGTGAAGCGGGCGATGCTCACGTCGGCGGCCACGAAGGTGATGCTCATGGACCACACCAAGCTCGCCCGGACCGCGCTGCACCGCGTGGGGCCCGTCGGCGACCTGGACCATCTCGTCGTGGACGACGGGGCGGACGCCGAACTGCTCGGCAAACTCCGCGAACGGACCCGGGTGACGGTGGCGGCCGTTGCCCCCTGACGCCGTTCTCTCCACCACTGGCCCGTTCCTCCCGCCATGATGGAACGCATGTTGATTTCACACGCACGCAGCCACCGCGACGGACCGCCGCCTGATCGGTGGACATCAAGGCCCGTCCCGCCGGGGAAGGACGCTTTCCGCCATGAGCAGTGCATCCCGTCGCACCACTGTCCACGCCCCGGCCGTGATCGGCATCGACGTGGCCACCGCGTCCGTCCGCACGGTGTGCGTGGACGGCCAGGGGCGCGTACTCGCCGAGGCGCGGGGCGAACTGCCGCCCCCCGTGCGGACCGCCGGCGGGACGAGCGAGCAGGACGCCCGGTCATGGTGGCCCGCCGTACGGTCGGCGCTGCGCCGCACGACGGGCGCGCTGCCCCGGGGCGGCCGTGAGGTGATCGCGGTTGCCGTGTCCGCCACGTCCGGCACCATCGTGCCCACCGGGACCGACGGAGTCCCGCTCGGCCCGGCCCTGATGTACGACGACCGGCGGGCCGCCGACGCCAACGCCGAGGCCCAGCGGGCGGGCAGCGCCCGGTGGGACGCGCTCGGTCTGTCCGTGGGGCCCACCGCGGCGCTGGGCCGGGCCGTCTGGTGCCTGCGGACATACGGCTCCGCCCTGCGTCAGGTCCTGCACACCCCCGAGGTCGTCGGGCGCGCGCTGACGGGCCGTCCCGTCGCCACCGACTGGAGCCACGCGCTCAAGTCCGGCTACGACGCCCGTGCCGCGGAGTGGGCGCACGAGGTCTTCGACGCCTTCGCCTTCCCGCTCGCGCTGCTCCCCTCCGTACGCGCCCCCGCCACGGAGGCGGGAGTCGTCGGCCCGGAGGCGGCCGAGGCCACGGGTCTGCCCCGAGGGTGCTCCGTACGCCTCGGGATGACGGACGGCTGCGCGGGCCAGATCGCCACCGGGGCGGTCGAGCCGGGACGCTTCGTAGGCGTGCTCGGCACCACGTACGTCCTCAAGGGAGTCTCCGCGGACCTGGTCCGCGACGCGACCGGTGCGTTCTACAGCCATCGTCACCCCGACGGCTGGTGGCTCCCCGGCGGTGCGTCCAACACCGGGGGGGAGTGCCTGGCCGACGTCGCCCCGGGCCGCCTGCCCGCGCTGGACGCCGCCGCGGCGGCCCGGGGCCCCGCTTCGTACGTGCGCTACCCGCTGCGCCGCGACGGCGAACGGTTCCCCTTCGTCTCCGGCGCGGCGCGCGGATTCGAGCTGGGCCGTCCCCGCGACGAGGCGGACGCCCACCGGGCCGCTCTCGAAGGAGTCGCCTTCGTCGAACGCCTGGCCCTGGACCGGGTCGAGCGTCTCGGCGTTCCGGTCCTCGGCCCCCTGCACGCGGCCGGCGGGGGCAGCCGCAGCGCCGTGTGGACGGCGATCCGGGCGACCGTCCTGGACCGCCCGATCCGGGTCGTCGAGCGCGCGGAGACGGCCTTCGGCGCCGCGCTCCTCGCCGCGACCGGCACGCTCCACGAGGACCTCGCGGCGAGCGCCGCGGCGATGGTGCGCGGCGGCGCCCTCGTCGAGCCGGTGCCGGATGAACGCCCCGCCCTGGACGACGCCCACGGCCGCTTCGTCGCGGCGCTGGGCGAGCGGGGCTGGCTCCCCGACGACTGACGCGTGGTGCCCCGCACGTACGCGACGGCTCACCGCCGGCCGGAGCGGCACCGCCGGCCCGGACGCCTACGGCAGCAGTGGATCCGTCGGCCGGGGCCCGTGCCTGCCGGGCGCGCAGAGGCGGGAGATCGGCTCAGTCGGCCGTTCATGTGAAGTCGCAGGCGTGGTCGCGGGCCCACTGCGCGTAGGAGCGTCCCGGTCGGCCGAGCACCTCGGCGAGGGTGAGGTAGGCGTCGTCGGGGGCGGGGTGCGCTTCCCGGGGTTCGTCGGTGACGCCTTCCACCCCGTCGTAACTGGTGAGGCCGTACAGCCAGTCGGCGTTGTCGGCCGCGAACCCGCCCTGCTCGCGGTAGAAGCCGAGCGCCTGTTCGGAGGTCACCTCGTCGAGGGCGATGTCCTCTCCCACCGCCTCGGCGATGAGGGCGACCTGTTCGCGCTTGGTGAGCGTGTCGGGGCCGATGATCGTGTCGATGCGTCCGCGGCGGTCGTGATCGAGCAGGTCGGCGACGATGACGTCGGCGATGTCCTGCTCGTGGATCGGGTTGCCGGTCTGGTCGGGGAACGGCTCGACCGCCCGTCGGCCGGAGCGGATGGACGGACCCCAGATGAGCAGGGCGTTGGTGGCGAACTCACCGGGCCGGATGATCGACCAGTCGAGCCCGGACGCCCGCACCGCGCGCTCGACGGGCAGGTTGTAGGTGGTGTCATGGCCCGCGGTCACGGCGGCGGACGACACGACCACGATGTGCTCGATTCCCGCCTTCCGCGCGCGTGCGACGACCTCGACGGCCGTCTCGGGCACCGCGATGAGCACCAGGGCCCTGGCCGTCTCGAAGGCGGGGCCGAGCGTCGACGGCTCGTGGACATCGCCGGCGACCACCTCCACGGCAGGCGGCAGAACGCGCTGCCGGGGCCGTCGGGACACGGCTCGCACCGGCCGGCCGACGCTCAGCAGCCCATCGACGACGCGCCGCCCGAGCACGCCGGTCGCACCGGTCACGACGGTGAGAGGCAATGAACTATCAGAGTGAGACTTCATAGTCTCATAATGGCACTGTGCCTTATGATCCGGCAATGGAGTTGTCACCGCAGAAGCAGCGCACGCGTCGTGCCATCCTCGATGCGGCGGCCGGTGAGTGGGCGCAGGATCCCGCCGTGAGTCTGGGGCGCATCGCCGCGACGGCCGGTGTCGGCCGCGCCACCGTCCACCGTTACTTCCCCGACCGCGAACATCTCCGGTCTGCGCTCACCAGCGACTCCTGGGTTGCCCTCCACGCGGCGATCGTGGAGGCCGCTCCCGGCTCGGGCTCGGTGCCGGAGGTGATCGACCGGATCGTCAGTGCCATGGTCCACGTCGGTGACCGGGTGCTGTTCCTGTTCGCCTCGACGGGGGAGGACCCCTCCCGCGCGGACGCCTCGGTCGCGGGCGAGGTCGACGAGATCCTCCTCGCGGAGATCAGGCGAGGGCAACGGGACGGCGAACTCGACTCCGCCGTCCCGGCCCAGTGGATCCAGCGCATGCTGTGGAGCATCGTCTACACCGGCCTCCACGCGACCGGCGACGGGCTCGTCGCGCGCCACGGCGTCGATGACCTGATCCGCTGGACCCTTCGTGGTGCGATCGGTGCCCGATGAGCGGGCTGTTGGCGTCGACCCGGCCCGAACAGGCCTGTGGGGCATGGTGCTTCGACGCGGAAGTGGTCTCGGAAAAACCGCTGCCGCAAGCACCTTGCCATGCTGGTCGGACCCCTCTACGTTCACCTTAGAAAGCGCTTGCTGTCCCGTCGCCTCCGATGTGGAGCCCGGGACGCCTGGGCGCTGTCGCATGCCCCCGGACGGATCGAGCCGCTTCCGCACGGCTGCATGCGGGAGCGCTCCCATGTGTCATGGGCACGCCATGCTGGCGTGTTCTGTCATCCATCACCGACCGACCGAAGACGCAGGGGAGACGAACATGGAACGACCAGTCGCACGGCGGTTGCAGGCCGCCGTGGCAACTCTGGCCATCGCGGCCGCGGCCGCGGTCGGAGCAGGGCTGTCGGCGCCCGAGGCAGTGGCGGCCACCGGGAGTGCCACCGGCTACGCCACCCAGAACGGCGGGACCACCGGCGGGGCAGGCGGACAGACCGTCCGCGCCACCACCGGGACCCAGATCCACGAGGCGCTGTGCGGGCGGGCCGACAGCAGTACCCCGATCGTGATCGAGGTCGAGGGCACGATCAACCACGGCAACACGACCAAGGTGTCCGGCAGCAGTTGCAACACCGCCGCCGGCGTGATCGAGCTCAAGCAGATCAGCAACGTCACGATCGTCGGCGTCGGCAGCGGGGCCCTCTTCGACCAGTTGGGCATCCACCTGCGCGAGGCCAGCAACATCATCATCCAGAACGTGACCGTCCGGAACGTCAAGAAGTCCGGCTCGCCCACCTCCAACGGCGGTGACGCCATCGGCATGGAGTCCGGCGTCCGCAACGTCTGGGTCGATCACACGACCCTGGAGGCGTCGGGCGGGGAGTCGGAGGGCTACGACGGCCTCTTCGACATGAAGGCCAACACGCAGTACGTGACCCTCTCGTACAGCATCCTGCGCGACTCGGGCCGCGGCGGCCTGGTGGGGTCCAGCGAGAGCGACCGCTCCAACGGCTTCGTCACCTACCACCACAACCTGTACGAGAACATCGACTCCCGCGCGCCCCTGCTGCGCGGCGGCATCGCCCACATCTACAACAACCACTACGTGCAGCTCAACGAGTCCGGTATCAACTCCCGGGCCGGGGCCCGCGCCAAGGTGGAGAACAACTACTTCGAGGACTCCAAGGACGTCCTCGGCACCTTCTACACCGACGAGGCCGGCTACTGGCAGGTCAGCGGGAACACCCTCGACAACGTGACCTGGTCCAGCCCCGGCGGCACGACCAACCCCGCGGGGCCCGACATGAAGTCCACCACCACGGTCGACATCCCCTACACCTACCGTGCCGACACGGCCAGTTGCGTGCCGGACGTCGTCAGCCGCACGGCGGGCGCGGACACGGGCCTGAAGGTCTCGGACGGCAACTGCACACCGCAGACGCCCACGCCCACGCCGACCGACCCGACGCCGGGACCGACGGACCCGACTCCCGGACCGACCGATCCCACCCCGCCCACCGGGACCAACCTCAGCATCGGAGCCGGCTCCGACGGCTCCAGCAAGGCCGCCGGCACGAGCTACGGCGATCTGCGCGACGGCGACCCGAACACCTACTGGTCACCCGCCGGCCCAACCGGCTCGGCCTCGATCAAGTGGGCCTCCGCCACCCATGTCTCCTCGGTCGTCATCCGTGAGGCAGCGGGTTCCACCGGAGCCATCAAGGCCTGGCGGCTCCTCAACGGCGATACCGGCGCCGTCCTGACCTCCGGCGAAGGAGCAGGCGCCATCAGCTTCCCCCGTACCTCCCTGCGGAAGGTCACCTTCGAGATCACCGGCTCGACCGGCACTCCGAGGATCGCCGAGTTCGAGACCTACGCGGGCTGACCACGCAGGCCGCGCCCACGATCCACGACCCGCATCTCCCACGCAGTCGGGAGGTGCGGGTCCCGGGCGTCCAGCCAGCGGGCCGGGGTGTGGCCGCGGGCCTCGACCGCGCTGAGCTGTGGCCGGTTCGCGGGGACGGTGACGCGGGCGCCGGGGCCGGTGTTGCGGTACTCGGCGAAGCGCTGGTCCTGCCACGGGAAGCCCGCGGACATGGTGGTGTACGGCGTCCTCGCGTCGATCCCGGGGCCGAGCCGGCTGTCGCGGACGGTCAGCATGGGGTGCGCGGTGAGGTCCGATGAGGGCACCCAGGGGCGGGCGAGCTTGTAGTGCGCGTCGGGGGCGGTGCTCGTGACCCGCGAGCGGAGGACGAGGAAACCGTACGGACTGCTCCCGGCGGTGCTCGGCGCGAAGACGTAGCCGTAGGGGGCCGAGGCCAGGTCGGTGCGGGTCAGCGCGCGGAAGTGGCAGTGGTCGAAGACGGCGGTGGCGCGGCCGAAGACGAAGTCGACGTCCCCTTCCACGTAGCAGTCGCGGTAGTACTGCCGGGCGAACGCGGTGACGGTGAGAGAGTCGGCGTACAGGGTGTCCTGGTGGCCGAGGAACCGGCAGCCGTGGAACGCCGACCGATCCCCCTGGACCTTGATGGCGACGGCCTGCGTGCCGGTGTACTCGGGGTTGTCGGAGCGCAGCCAGTCGTTGGCGAAGGTCAGGTCGCGGGCGGTGAACCCGGCCGCTCGGACGGTGACGGAGGCTGATCCGCTGGTGCCCAGGGTCCCGGAACCGTCGGACTTGGGCGTACCGGCCGCGTTGTCGTACACGAGCACGGTGTCCCGGGCGTTTCCGCTCGCACCGATCAGGGTGAGCCCTTCGTGGGCGGGGCCGATGAACACCGTCGCCCGGTACACACCGGGGGCGATCACGAGGGTGTGGCCGGTGCCGGTCGCCGAGTCGACGGCGGACTGTACGTCGGTGTGGTCGCCGCGGCCGTACGCGTCGACGTACAGCGTGCGCGGGTCCGGGCGCCGGGCGGGTGAGCCGTAGCGGCCGAAGGGGCGGGAGCCCGCCGGCCCGGCGTGGGCGGCGGGCGCGCCGAGGCCGAGGGCGGCACCCGTTCCGGCGAGCAGGGAGAGGGCGGTGCGTCTGCTGGTCGGGTAAGGGCTGCTGGGCAGAGAAGGTCCGTTGGTCGGGCAAGGTCCGCTGGGCATGATGGGGCTCCTCGGGGTGAGCGGCGAAAGGCCGGAGCGGCGCTCTCCGGGGGTGGTGGAGAGCATGCGGTGCCGCTCCGGCCGGTTCGGGATCGGTCGGGTCGAGAGGTGATGGGATGCGGAGCCGGTCAGGGCCGGGCCGATGAGGTCCGGGGCCGTTCGCATCCGGCCAGGACGAGGTCCGGGGGCGGTCGCGTCCGCGTACGGGTACGTCCGGGTACGTGCGGTCGGGCGTTCGTGCTCAGCGGCCGGTCATGCTCGCCCTGCCCGATCCCGCGTGGAGCGCCACGAGCACCGGCACGACGAGCGGGTGGTGGACCGCTGTCCGCAGTCGGGGGGTCCAGCCGGCGCCCTCGGTGAGCTGCTCGCCCGGCACACCCGCGTTGTGCACGGCGACCAGGTCGGTCTTCCTCCCGTCGACGTAGTTGTTCTCTGCCGTGAGTGACGACTCCGACCACTTCTTCAGGATCGTCGCCCGGTCCACGTTCCGCGCGAGGGTGAACGCATTGTGCTCGGCGACCAGTTGAGACTCCGCGCCGATGCCGTACGTGTATCCGTAGGCGCTGTCCTTCGTCGCCACGAAGTGGTTGTTGTACGAGTCGACCTGACCGAACCGCACGCGCGGGGCCCGCTCCTTCACGTCCTTGAAGAGGTTGTGGTGGAGCGTGACGCGCAGTTTGCCCCGGTCGGTGGCACCGGCGCCGTCACTGTTGCCGATGAGCATGGTCTTGTCGTGGTCTCTGAGGACGTTCCACGAGACGGTGACCAGATCGGCGCCACGCACGATGTCGAAGAGGCCGTCGTGCTGCTGGTAGACCTGGCCGAAGTAGTGGGGCTGGTCCGCGTCGGGGCGGTCGCCGTCGCTGAAGGTGTTGTGGTCGACCCAGACGTGGCGGGATCCGTAGACGACGAGGTTGTCGTACTCGGAGTTCCAGGCGCCTTCGGCCCCGTCCGTGGGGTCCCACTGGGGGAAGCAGTCGTAGGTGTCCTCGAAGCCGAGGTTGCGGATGATGACGTTGGAGACGTCCCTCACCTGAAGTGAGGCACCGATGACCTTGGGGTTCCTCCCCACACCGACCAGGGTGGTGTTGGAGGGGACCTTGATGTTGACGGCGGCCGCCTGGAGCTTCGCGGAGGCGACGCGGGCCTCCTCCAGCGGACCCGAGGGGACCGCGTCCCGGCCCCAGACCTCGGGATCGTAGGCGGCGAGGTACCTCTCCAGCGTGTAGCCGCCGGTCTGGTACTGCTCGCAGCCGATCGGCGTGCCGTGGACGTCGGAGTTGCCGTGCACGGTCCCGGAGATCCTGACGATCTTCGGCGCGTCGCCCGCCTCGGCGAAGGCGGCGATGAGTTCGGCCCGGTTGGTCACCGTGTAGACGTGGTCGGGGGCGGCGTTCGCGCCACCCGTGGTGGAACCCTCGGCGGCGGCCCAGCCGTCTCCGGCGGGAAGTACGGCGCGCTCGACGCCGGGGCCGGGGTGGCGCGGGTGCGCGGTGGCCCGGTCCGGGGTGCTGAGGGCGAGGGCCAGGGAGGCGCAGCCCAGGGTCACGGCGATGGCGCGGGTGTGACGCTTGCGTGCGGGCACGGCGAATCCTTCTGTGTCGTCGGAAGGGGAAAGGAGGAGGGGGAAGGGAGAAGAGGAGAAGAAGAGGACGGCGGGAGGGAGAGTGCGTCAGGCCGGTCCGGACCAGGTGATCCACTCCACCGGGACCCGGTCGTCCAGACGGCGGAGGTCGCGCGCGGCGAGCACGCCCTCACCCAGCAGCGCCCGTGCGGTCAGCCGGGCCACCTCGATGGCGCCCGCCGGCCTGAAGTGGGTGTTGTCCCGGGCCCCGTCGGGATGGTTGGGCGAGTCGCCGGGGTCCAGCCACAGGAAGCAGGCCTCGGTGCCGTCCGGCCCCAGCTCCTGCCAGCGGGCGAGGGAGAGGGCCTGGACGTCGACCAGGGGGACGTCCTCCTCGGCGGCCAGGGCGCGCATCGCCGCCGGGTACTCGCCGAGGCTGGACAGGGCGGTGCCGTCGTCCGTGAACCGGCGGCGTTCGACCGAGGTGACCAGCACCGGCCGCGCACTTCGTTCGCGGGCGCCCTTCACGTACTGGCGCAGGTACTGCTGGTAGGTGGTGTACGGGTCCGTGCCGCGGGCGGGGTCCCCGGTCTTCTGGTCGTTGTGGCCGAACTGGACGAGGACGAGATCGCCGGGTCGGACACCGTTCAGGAGCGAGGCGAGGCGGCCCTCGTCGAGCAAGCTCTTCGAACTTCGGCCGTTCACCGCATGGTTGGCGACCCGGAGCCGATCGGCCAGAAAGAAGGGGAGCGCCATGCCCCAGCCCGTCTCGGGCGCGGCCTCAGGGTGTTTCGCTGCGGCCGTGGAGTCACCGGCGATGTGGATCGTACGGGGCCGGGGTCTGCCGCGTCCGCCCCCGCCGCCGTGCGCGTGCGCGGGAGTGGTGGTGAGCGCGAGGGCCGGGACGAGGGGCAGGGTGAGCAGTGCGGTGGCGGTCCGTCTGCGGGTGAGTGACATGGAGGGCTGCCTCTCTCGGGGTGCGCGCTTGCGCGGGAGAGGGGCCGGCGGCGGAGCGGGACCCGTACCGCCGCCGGCCCCCGTCATCGGGGGAGAAACAGAAGAGGATGCCGGATCAGCCGTTGCCGATCTCCTTCCACTCCTTGTGGGCGGCGTTCAGCTCCTCTGCCATCTCGTCCAGGAACGCCTTGGCCGTGATCTTGCCGAGCAGCAGTTTCTGGAACTTCGGCTCGTTGTCCGCCTTGCTGATGTTGTTCCAGTCCGGCAGGTAGTACGGCAGGTCGACGATCTTCGTGGAGCCGTCGGTCAGGGTCTTCGCGGCCAGCGCGGTCGACTCGGTCTCGTTGATCCACGGGTCCTTCGCCGCTTCGGTGTTGGCCGGGATGGCGCCCGCCGACTCGTTCCACTTGCTGTTGGACGCGTGGGAGGCCGCGAACTCGATGAACTTCCACGCCGCGGTCTTGTTCCGGCTCGACCGGAAGAGGCCGAGGCCGTCGACCGGGTTGGAGACCTGCACCCGGGTGCCGCTGTCCCCGATGGGTGAGGGTATGCCCGCGAACTTGTCCTCGCCGAGGGCCTTGAGGTGGTCCTGGTAGGAGCCGAGGTTGTGGCTCAGCATGCCGATCGTGCCGGTGTCCCACTGGGCCACCATCTTGGTGAAGTCGTTGTTGACGTCGGCCGCGGGCGTGGTCTTCTTGAAGAGCCCGGCGTACTTCTCCAGAGCCGCGACGTTCTTCGGGTCGTTGAGCGTCGTCCTGTCGCCGTCCCAGAACTCGGTGATGCCGGACTGTCCGTAGACGGCGTCCAGCGCCTGGGCGATGGAGCCGGCGCCGCCGCGGATCGTGTAGCCGAACCTGTTGTCCTTCGCGTCGGTCAGCTTCTCGGCCGCCGTGTAGAAGTTCGCCCAGGTGTCGGGAGCCTTCAGACCGGCCTGCCCGAACAGGTCGGTGCGGTACCAGAGCACGCCGTTGTTCGCGGAGGTCGGTACGGAGTAGACGTCGTCGCCCCGGCCGGCCGCGGCGCGGACGCTCTCGACCATGGACTCGACCAGCTTGCCCTTCAGCGCGGACGTCTCCAGCCGGTCGTTGACCGGCTCCAGGGCCTCCTGGGAGACCATGTTGGCCAGGTAGGCCGTGCCGACGCCGCCGACGTCGGGCAGCCCGCCGCCCGCGATCGCGGTGTCGTACTTCGACTGGACGTCGGCGATCGGGATCGGGACGTACTTGACCTTGATGTCAGGGTTCTGCTTCTCGAAATCCTTGATGATCTCGGTCCAGACGGCGGTGCGCGGACCGCCGTTGTTGTCCCAGAAGGTGATCTCGCCCTTGCCGCTGCCCTCAGTGCCGGAGCCGCTGCCGTCGTCGCCGCACGCGGTCGCCGTCAGCGCGAGCACCGCGGTGAGGGAGATCGCGGCCGTGGCACGCCCCCGCTGGGTCTTCGAGATGTTCATCGTCGGCTCTTTTCTGTCTGCTGGTGATGCGGGTGTGATGGATCGTGACGTGTGCACTTCTGCGGGGGGTTGGGGCCGGTGACGCGGAATGCGGTGAAGCGGGCCGTTCCGGCGGTTCCCGTCCCGGCCGGTGCGGTGGCGAAGAGCCCGAGGAGGGCCCCGACCCAGCGCCACGGGGTGGCGGCGAAGACCTGGCCCGAGGGCCGAAACCCGTCGCCGGTGTCGGCGAAGAAGCGGCAGCGGGCTCCCGCCGTGACCTCGACGCGCAGCCGGGCCCGTGCGTCGGGGGACGCGCGGGAGCCGGCCGCGTCCCGTTCGTGTGCGGCGACGCCCTCGGCGAAGCGGTGGACGAGCCGTGGTGTGCCGTCCTCCGCGATGGCGAGGCCGATCCAACTGAAGGCGTCGCCCATGACGGCGAGTCCGGCCTTGGCTCCCGGTTCGCCGCTGTCCAGGGCGAGATCCACGTCGACGGTGAACTCCTCGGCGGGCAGCCGCTGGACCAGGACGCCCGGCAGCAGCCGCAGGTCGTGCTCGTACGCGGTCCGTACGCAGGTGAGCCGTAGCCCGTCCCCGCTGTGCCGGGCGGCCCTGCCGGGGTGCGGGTTGGCCGTCCACTGCCACTGCGCACCCGGGCGGCCGCCGGGGAAGTCGTCGTCGACGGCGGGTGCCGCCACCGGCTGGGCGGGGGCGACGGGTTTGGTGTGCAGCGGGACGGGTTCGCCCTCGTCGCCGATGACGGGCCAGCCCTCGGCGTCCCAGCGCATCGGCTGGAGGTGGACGACCCGCCCGTACGCTCCCCGGGCCTGGAAGTGGAGAAACCAGTCCTCGCCCGCGGAGGTGTGCACCCAGCCGCCCTGATGGGGGCCGTTGACGTCGGTGCGGCCCTGGGCGAGGACGACGCGTTCCTCGTACGGGCCGAAGAAGTCCCGTGAACGGAACGCGCCCTGCCAGCCGGTCTCCACGCCGCCGGCCGGAGCGAAGATCCAGAAGTAGCCGTCGCGCCGGTAGAGCTTGGGGCCTTCGAGGGTGAACCAGCCCGGTATCCGGTCGGCGTCCACCAACGTCGCTCCGTCGTCGAGCAGTTCCCGGCCGTCGGGGCTCATCCGGTGGCCGGTGAGGCGGTTCTTGACGCCGGAGCGGGACCTGGCCCACGCGTGGACGAGATAGGTCTCGCCGGTCTCCTCGTCCCACAGCGGGCAGGCGTCGATGAACCCCTTGCCCGCCTTCAGCAGATGCGGGGGGCTCCAAGGCCCCTCGACACGATCCGCGTTGATCTGCTGGATACCGTGGTCGGGGTCGCCCCAGAAGATCCAGAAGCGTCCTTCGTGGTGGCGCAGCGAGGGCGCCCAGACCCCGCGGTCGTGGCGGGGAGCGGCGAAGTCGTCGGCCGGTTCGAGACGGTCCAGCGCGTGCCCGACGGTGGTCCAGTTGACCAGGTCGCGGGAGTGCAGGAGCGGCAGCCCGGGGGACCGGCCGAAGCTGGACGCGGTGAGGTAGTAGTCGTCACCGACGCGGACGACGTCCGGGTCGGACCAGTCGGCGTTCAGGACCGGGTTGCGGTACGTCCCGTCACCCAGGTCGGAGGTCCAGGGCCGGCTCACCGGGCCACCGCCTCGCGGGCGTACCGCGCGGCGGTCTCCCGGTCCGTCCTGCCGTCCACGACGACGGTGATGATCCGACGTACGACCGACGCCCCGGCGGGTACGGGCAGCCGCTCGTGCGCCGCGAGGCTGGAGCCGACGCCCGGGTACTCGGAGGTCCTCACGAACCACGGATCGCGCCGGGTCTCCCCGGTCGCCCCCACGAACACGAGCGTCCAGCCGTCCCCGGAGAGCGCCAGCCAGTCGGCGGTGCGGCCGTGGACCTCGCTCTCGCCCTCGTGCGCGGCGCTGAACACGGTGGGCGGTGCGGCCTCCTTGGGGGCGCGCCAGAAGAAGCCGCCGTACCCGGCGCCCGGACGGCCGTTGGTCGCGGGGCTGCCGATGGAGAGGTCCGTGTCCCCGGCGTTGGTGAGCACGAAGGAGAAGTCCAGCTCCCAGGCGGTGCCGGAGATCCGGGTGGCCGACAGGGTGCGGTGTTCCCGCAGGAGTTCGACGCCGGCCGCTTCCCAGCCGAGCTCCTGCGTGAAGCCGTTCGGGCTCCGGTGCGGCCGGGCGAGATGGCGCTGGACGCCGTGGTTGTCGAGTGCGGTGGGTCCCCGACCCCGTACGAAGGTGCGCCCGCCCCAGAAGTTGTACCCGGCCACATCGGGGACGGCGACGGAGACACCCAGGTGGTGGAGGTGGTCGGCGGGGCTCTCCTCGGTGACGGTGACCCCGCCGAGGGTGGTGACGGGGTGGAGGCGCGGGCGGCCGTCCGACCCTGGCGCGTAGCCGTAGTGGGCGACGGTGTCGGCGCCGCAGGCAAGGGTGGCCGGGAGGTCGGGGAACGGGTCCGTGGCGTGCTGCTTCATGAGGCGGCCGCCTCGCCCACCCGGGCCCAGGGGGCGCCCAGTTCGGAGAAGAGGCGGAGGGACTCGGCCCCGGCGTCGACCAGGGAGTCGATGCCCGGCACGACCCGACGCGCCCCGCCGTCCGGTCCGTCGTGCCGGGTCTCCCAGGCGAGGTCGGGCAGCGGGGCGGGTTCGGGGGCGTTGCGTACGGCCTCGACCACGCGCATGAACGCCCCCGCGGACGCGGGCGGAACCAGCAGCGGTGTGCCGTGCTCCAGGTGGTCGAGGAGGTTCTCCAGGAGATCGGTCCGCCCGTGGACGGTCTCCTCGGGGCCCCGCCCGGCGCGCTGCACCAGGACGCGGTCCTGCTTGTACCAGAAGGTGATCCGGCCCTTCTCGCCGTGCACGATGACGTACGGCTCCCCGGGGCGTTCGGCGCACAGGGTGACGGCGACGGTGACGCGCGGCCCGGCAGCCGTGGTGACGCGTACGCTGCTGGTGTCGTCCGCCTCGATGGCGTGCGCCCGGAACAGCTCCGTCTCGATGGAGGTGACCTCGTCGGCCCGGCCGCGGCAGGCCAGTTCGAGTGCGGTGGCCACGGCGTGCGCCAGGGGGTTGGTGAGGACGCCGTCGACCACGTCGGTGGTGCCGATCCTGCGCCGCCCGGCCCAGGGCGCCCGCCGGAAGTAGGCGTCGTCGCGGACCCACGCGCCGGCGGCCCCGAAGCCGGTGACGGTCCCGATGGAACCGGTGGCCACCAGCTCGCGGATGGCGGGCAGGGCGTGCGACCCGAAGGACTGGAACCCCACCTGGCAGGCGATGCCCGCGCGTTCGACGCCTTCGGCCATCCGCGCGTAGTCGGCCCAGCCGGCGGCGGGCGGCTTCTCCAGCAGCAGGTGGACGCCCCGGGCGGCAGCGGTGAGAGCCAGCTCGGTGTGGGTCTGGATCGGGGTGCAGATGATGGCCGCCCGTGCTCCGGTGACGTCCAGGAGCGCCCCGAAGTCGGCGGACTGCTCGGGCGACTCGGCGGCGCCGAAACCGGAGGCGGCGAGTTCAGCGGCGGTCAGCGGCTCCAGCTCGCAGATCCCGGCCAGCCTGACCCGGCCCTGGTGCTGGAGTCGGCGCACATTGGCGAGGTGCCACCGGCCGTGTCCCCGGGCGCCCGCCAGGACGACGGGCACGGGGGCGGCCGGGTTCGTGGCGGGGACGGTCACTTTCCTCATCCCTTCACCGCGCCGGCGCTGAAGCCCGTGATGAGCCACTTCTGGATGAAGGCGAAGACGATCACCACGGGGACGGCCGCGATGACGCCGCCCGCCGCGAGCGCGCCCAGGTCGACGCTGTCCGCGCCGATCAGCGTGTTGAGACCGACCGGGATCGTCTGCTTGTCCTGCTCGCTCAGGAACATCAGGGCGAAGAGGAAGTGGTTCCAGCTGTGCACGAACGCGAACGAGCCGACGGCGATCAGCCCGGGACGCAGGAGCGGCAGGACGACGGTGCGGAAGGCCGTGAAGCGCGAGCAGCCGTCGACCCAGGCGGCCTCCTCCAGGGAGACGGGGACGTTCTTGATGAAGCCGCTGATCAGGATGATCGACAGCGGAAGCTGGAACACCGTCTCCGCGATGACGACGCTCCCCAGCGAGTTGATCATCTGGAGGTTCCGGAAGATCTCGAAGAGCGGTACGAGCATCAGGGCGCCCGGGATGAACTGCGAGCAGAGCAGCGCGAGCATGAACGCGCCCTTGATTTTGAAGTCGAACCGGGCCAGGGCGTAGCCGCCGGCCAGAGCGACCAGGGTCGTGGCGACGAGCGTCGCGACGCCGACGATCATGCTGTTCTGGAAGAAGACGGCGAAGCTCCGCTCGTTCCAGACCTTGGAGAAGTGCGCTCCGGTCATCGGCCAGGGCACCAGCGACGTGGAACCGGCGGGCCGTACGGCGAAGAGCAGCATCCAGTAGAACGGGATGAGCGTGAAGAGCAGGTAGAGACCGAGCGGCAGATAGATCTGCCAGCGCGGCACGTCGTCGAAAGCGCGCTCCCGCCCTGGGCGGCGGCGCGGGGCGGACGGAGGGGAGCCGGGGGCGGAGGACCGCCGAGCGGTTCCGTTCTTCTCGGTGAGCACGGCGGTCACGTGCGGTCGCCTCCGAACTTGCTCAGGCGCAGATAGACGATCGAACAGAAGAGGAGGATCACGAAGGCGACGGTGGTGAGCGCGGAGGCGTACCCGAAGTCGTGGCCCTCGATACCGGTATTGGCCACGTAGAGCGGCAGGGTGGTGGTCTCACCGGCGGGCCCGCCGCCGGTGAGGGTGTAGAGCAGGTCGACGTTGTTGAACTCCCAGACGCCGCGCAGCAGGGTGGCGAGGATGATCGCGTCCCGCAGGTGGGGCAGCGTGATGTGGAAGAACTGCCGCAGCCGGCCCGCGCCGTCGACCGACGCCGCCTCGTACAACTCCTTCGAGACGGACTGGAGGTCGGCGAGGATGAGAATCGCGAAGAAGGGGACGCCGCGCCAGAGTTCGGTGACGGTGGCCGCCCAGAAGACGGTTCCGGTGTCCGAGAGCACCGACGTGCCGTACTCGCCGATCCCGGCGTCCGCGAGGTAGCGGCTGAAGCCCGTCGAGGAGTTGTAGAGCAGGATCCAGATCGTGCTGGTCAGCACACCGGAGACGGCCCAGGGGGAGAACACCATGGCCCGGGAGATGCCGCGGCCGATGAACGTCTGGTTGACGATCAGGGCGAGCGCCAGGCCAAGGAGCAGCTGGAGCGTGACCTGGGTGAAGACCCACTGGGCGCTGAACCCGAGCGTCGGCCAGAACTGGTCGTCCTCGGTGAAGACGCGCCGGAAGTTGTCGAGCCCGGCGAAGCCGTTCCGCCACGGCTTGGTGACGTTGTAGTTCTGCAGGCTGTAGTAGAAGACGCTGAGCACCGGGTAGGCGATGAAGCCCAGCATCAGGAGGCCCGCCGGCGCGATCAGCAGATACGGCAGGCGGCGGGGGCTCGCCCGGCGGCGCCGGGTCTCTTTGGGCGGCGGTGTGGCCACGGCTACGGTTGGGGCCATGACGCGTCTCCGATCTCTGGGAGGTGCTGGATGCGCTGGACGTTCGGGCCTGCTGGCCGTTGGTTGTGAAAGCGCTTGCTGCGAAGAGCTGGAGCGACCCGGGGGAGCGGTGCAAAAGGACGTTCGCAGGCTCCGCCCGGGTACGGTCACGGAGCCCGCGTAGGGTCGCGGGACCCGGGTGCGTTCACGGGGCCCGCGTGCGTTCATGGGACCCGGTTCATCCCGCGTACGGGTCGGGCACTTCTCCCTCCCGGGCCAGGAACGCGAAGTCGCATCCGGTGTCGGCCTGGGTGATCTGGTCCTGGTACAGCGCCCCGTAGCCCCGTCCGTAGCGGGCGGGTGGCGGGGACCAGGCGGCCCTGCGCCGCTGGAGTTCCTCGTCGTCGACGTCGAGCCGCAGGAGCCGGGCCTCGACGTCCAGGGTGATGAGGTCGCCGGTGCGGACGAGGGCGAGCGGCCCGCCGACGAAGGACTCGGGCGCGATGTGCAGGACACACGCCCCGTAACTGGTGCCGCTCATCCGCGCGTCGGAGATCCGCACCATGTCCCGCACACCTTGCTTCAACAGGTAGTCGGGGATCGGCAGCATGCCGTACTCGGGCATGCCGGGGCCGCCCTGGGGCCCGGCGTTGCGCAGCACGAGCACATGGTCCGGAGTGAGTTCCAGGGCCGGGTCGTTGATTGTGCGCTGGAGCTCCCGGTAGTCGTCGAAGACGACGGCGGGCCCGGTGTGGCGCAGCAGGCGCGGCTCGGCGGCGATGTGCTTGATGACGGCCCCGTCCGGGCAGAGGTTGCCACGCAGCACCGCCACCCCGCCTTCCCCGGCCAGTGGGTCGGAGCGTTCGCGGATGACGTCGGCGTTGTGGACGGGGGCACCGTCGAGCTGCTCGCGCAGAGTGGTGTGTGCGACCGTGGGCCGGTCCAGGTGCAGTACGTCGGTGAGCCGCCCCAGAAAGCCGGGCAGACCACCGGCGAAGTGGAAGTCCTCCATCAAGTACCGCCCGCCGGGCCGGAGGTCGGCGAGGACGGGCACCGTACGGGCGATCCGGTCGAAGTCGTCCAGGGTGAGCTTCACGCCGGACCGGCCCGCCATCGCGATCAGGTGGATCACGGCGTTGGTGGAGCCGCCGAGCGCGAGAACGGTGGCGACGGCGTCCTCGTACGCCTCCGGCGTCAGGATCTGCGACAACGTCACCTGTCGCATGACGAGGTCGACGATCCGCAGCCCCGAAGCCGCGGCCATCCGCTCGTGCCCCGAGTCGACCGCCGGTATGGACGAGGCGCCCGGCAGGGTGACCCCCAGCACCTCGGCGGCGGCCGTCAGGGTGGAGGCGGTGCCCATCGTCATGCAGTGGCCGGGGGAGCGGGCCAGACCGTTCTCCAGCTCGGCCATCTCGCAGTCGCCGATGGTCCCGGCCCGCCGCTCGTCCCAGTACCTCCACATGTCCGTGCCGGAGCCGAGGACCTCGTTGCGCCAGTGCCCGGGCAGCATCGGCCCGGCGGGCACGAAGACGGTCGGCAGGTTCACGGAGGCGGCGCCCATCAGCAGCGCGGGCGTCGACTTGTCGCAGCCGCCCAGCAGCACGGCCCCGTCGACGGGGTAGGAACGCAGCAGCTCCTCGGTCTCCATCGCCAGCAGGTTGCGATAGAGCATCGGGGTCGGCTTCTGGAAGGTCTCCGACAGGGTGGAGACCGGGAATTCCAGCGGGAACCCGCCCGCCTGCCACACCCCCCGCTTGACCGCCTGTGTCCGTTCGCGCAGGTGGCTGTGGCAGGGGTTGATGTCGGACCAGGTGTTGAGCACCGCGATGACCGGCTTGCCGAGGTGCTCCTCGGGGAGGTAGCCGAGCTGACGGGTGCGGGCCCGATGGCTGAAGGACCGCAGCCCGTCCGTGCCGAACCACCGGTGGCTGCGCAGCTCCTCGGGCGCGATACGGCCGGTTCCCGGGCCCCGGGTGGACGCGCCGGTCACAGGGACCACTCGGCTGTCAGCCCGGCGACCTCGGCGCGGCGGCCCTCGGGCAGGACCCGGCTCGGAGCGCGTACCTCACGGCGGCAGAGCCCCAGCGCGGACAGGGCCTCCTTCACGACGGTGACGTTGTCGGCGGACTGCTCCTCGGCGCGGAGCTCCTCGAAGCGGCGGATACGCTCCCAGACCTTCATCGCCGCCACGTAGTCCCCGGCCCGCAGCGCCTCCAGCATGTCGAGGGAGACGGCCGGGGCGACGTTGACCAGACCGGAGGTGAAGCCGGTGGCGCCGGTGGCGAAGTAGGAGGGGGCGTACAGCTCCGCGAGGCCGGCGATCCAGACGAACCGCTCCAGGCCGGCGTCCCGGGCGAAGGCGCCGAAGCGGGCCGCGTCGGGGACCGCGTACTTCACGCCCACGACGTTGGGGCAGGCGTCGGCGAGTTCGGCGAGCCGCTCGCCGGCCAGCCGCGGGCTGCGGATGTAGGGGACGACGCCGAGCTGCGGCACGGCCTCGGCGATCGACCGGTGGTAGTCGACCCATCCCTCCTGCGCGATGTACGGATGGACCGGCTGATGCACCATCACCATCGCCGCACCGGCCTCGGCGGCGTGCTCGGCGGCGGCCACCGCGGTCGGCACGTCGTGACCGACGCCCACCAGGACGGTGGCGCGCCCCGCGGCCTCCTCGACGGTCAGCTCGGTGACCAGACGCCGCTCGTCCGGGGTGAGGGCGTAGAACTCCCCGGTGTTGCCGTTCGGGGTGACGACGCGGATGCCGCCGTCGAGCAGCCTGCGCGTCAGGGCGCGGTAGGTCGCGGTGTCGATGCTTCCGTCCTCGGCGAACGGTGTCACCGGGATCGCCACGACGTCTGCGAGGGCCGCCTTCAGCGGAGAGTGGTCCATGCGGACTGGCCTTTCGTCGAGGTGCTGGTGGAGCGTGTCCAGCGGGCGGTTCACGCGGCGCCGCCCCCGTCTTCGTCGTCGGGGAAGGCGCGGCGTACGAACGACGCGATGTGGTGGTGCAGAGCCCCGGCGGCGGCTTCCGCGTCCTCGGCGAGGGCGAGCCGCAGGATCTCTCGGTGCTCGGCCGCCTCGCGCTCCCAGGAGGGGACGGCCGACCAGGCCACGGTCGACACGAGCGCCGCCTGGTCGCGAACCTCGTCGAGCATCCGGGAGAGCAGCGGGTTGCCGCACGGCAGGTAAAGGGCCCGGTGGAAGTCCCTGTTGGCCAGCGACCTGTCTGCTGTGTCGGCCGCCGAGTCGGCCCGTTCCAGGGCCTCTTGGGCCTCCTCCAGCGAGGCGCCCCGGGTGATGGAGCGGCGCAGCGCCTCCGGTTCCAGCAGGAGGCGGACGTCGTACACCTCCCGGGCCATGGTCGCGTCGACGAGGCGTACGGTGACGCCCTTGTACTGGCTCATCACCACGAGCCCCGTGCCCGCGAGCGTCTTGAGCGCCTCGCGTACCGGAGTCTTCGACACCCCGAACTGCGCGGCGAGTTCGGTCTCCACCAGCGCCTGTCCCGGTCTCAACTGCGCGGTGAGGATGGCGTGCTTGATGGCCTCCAGCACGTACTGGGTCCGGGACGGGATCGGGGCAGGGGCGAAGGTCATGGGTGACGGGCTCTCACATCTCGCGTATCGCGTCTCATATATGACGTACGAAGTACGACGCGATGAAGCTAGAGCCACGTGGAATGTTTCGTCAACGCTTCCGACCGAAGAACTTCTGCGGCCCGAGCGTCACTTGACGACTGCGGTGCGCGTGCCGCCCGCCCGGGCGGGCCCCATCGGTGGGGCAGGGCTCCGCCGTGCGACGCGCGCGACCTCCCCTTTGTCGAACTGTGCCGTAACGTCACGGGTTTCGCCTGGAATCGACGAGGTAAACGCCCTTTGATACCCAAGCCCTGGCGTCGGTCGACGGAAACGGGACGACCTGGGGAAAGGGATTGCATTCGATTTCAGGGCGGTCCTGGAACCGACTACCCAGGAGAACTTCATGACTTTTCTGGACGGTGACCGCAGCGCTCCTCAGGAGTCCGCCGCACCCTTGGCATCCGCGCCGGGTCCTGATCCGAAACCGACCGTGCTCGAATCCATGGGAGGCCCGGCGGGATTCGTCTACTCCACCATTCCGGTCGTCGTCTTCGTGGTGGGAAACTCCCTGGGCACCACAGCGGTGGCCATCTCCGTGGCCATGGCCACCGGCGTGGTGCTCACCGTGGTGCGCCTCCTGCGAGGCGAGCGCTTCGCCTCGGCGGTCGGCGGGCTCGCCGGTGTGGCGTTCGCCGCGGGCATCGTCGCGCTGACCGGCTCGGCCAAGGACTTCTTCCTGCTCGGGATCTGGGCGGCCCTCGCCGGATTCATCGCCGCTCTCGGCTCGCTCCTGATCCGTAGGCCGCTGACCGGTGCCGCCTGGAACCTCCTCCACGGCGGCGAGCACGCCTGGCGGGAGGACCCGGTGGTGCTGCGGGCGCACGACATCGCCACCCTGGCCGCGGCGATCGTGTTCGGCGGCCGATTCGTCGTCAAGCAGTGGCTCTACGTCCACGACTTCACCGGCTGGCTGGCGTTCGCGAAGGTCGCCATGGGCACCCCACTGACGATTGTGGCCGCGCTTGTCGCCGCCTGGGCTTTCCGGCGGAGCAGTAAACGGCTGATCCGTGAGCCCTGACCAGCCCGAGCACACACGACGACATCATTCGGAAAGGGCGGGGAAGTGACGACCAGTATCAGCCGGGGAACGGCATTGCGCGCGCTCGGCGCATTCGAGAAGACCATCGATCTCTATATGCACAGAAATCCTGTCCAGTTCTCCCTGGTGGCCCGCATCGACCGGCAGGTATCGGCGGTGACGCTGGCCCGGGCGCTGGCGCGCCTCCAGGAGCGGCATCCCCTGCTCGCGGCCTCGGTCGACCGCAGCGCGGTGGAAACCCTGTACCGCTCGGTGGAGGGCGCCGTCGACGTCACGACCCGTGCCGCGGGCACCCCGTGGCAGGCGGTCGTGGCCACCGAACAGACCTGCCCCATTCCGCCGGAACCGGGCCCCCTGCTACGAGCTGTCCTGATCCCCGGAGACGCGGACTGCTCCGTCGTGCTGACCTTCGCCCACCAGATCACCGACGGAGTCGGCGGCCTACGGGTGCTGCTGGAGCTGATCGAGGCTCTCGACGGCGGCGAACGCGAGAGGGCCGACGGTGTACCGCGGGCCCAGGAGGACCTCCTCGCCGGCCTCGACGTCCGGACGGACATCGGCGACGCCGCGGCTCCCGCGGTCTCACCGGCCGAGGACGAGCGTATGAGCGCACCCGGAGAGCTCGTCCCGTTCTCCGCGCCGCTGCCGCACGTGTCCGCCCTTGCCCTGGACCGCGAACTGACCACGAGGCTCGTCGGCCGTTGCCGGACGGAGGGCACGTCGGTGCACGCGGCTCTCTGCTCCGCCGCCTCCACGGTGTTCCACCGGCGGGGCCGCGACTTCGTGCGGGTGCTGAGTCCGGTCGACCTGCGCCGCGCGGCCGGCCTGCCCGACGATGTCGCCAACCGCTTCGCCGGGGCTCGGACGGCGAGTGAGGCGACGCAGGCCGACGACTTCTGGGACCTCGCCCGGCGGCACCACGCGTCGCTCGCGAGGCAACGCGCACCGCAGGCGCTCCGGGCAGGTTCCGCGGCTCTCTCCGAGAGCCCACCGGAGACCCCCGAGGACGCCGAGGCGATGATGGTCGCGGTCACAGCGGCCGACATCCAGATCACCAACCTCGGTGCGGCGGAAGCGTATGGATCGGTCCCGTCGTCCGTCACGGCTCTCTGGGGCCCCGCGCAGATCACCCAGGTGCGAGGGGAGCACGTCCTCGGTGTCGTCAGCATCGGCGGGCGCCTGCGGATGACCGAACTGACCCACGACCCCGTGGCCGGCCTGCTCCCGGAGATGACCGCTGTTCTCGCCCGTGCCTGCGCGGCCTCGGACCGGGACGACGGCCCCTCGTGACGGTTCCCGCCCGCGCGGCGGGCCCGACGGGAGCAGGCCCGCCGCACACGGCCCCACGCCCTGCCCCATCCCCCATACAGCCCCCACGAGGAGCGACGTTGTCCCACCTGCCGACCCGACTGCGTCCGATGACGATCGCGGTGGCCGTGCCGCTGCTGCTTCTCGTCGGAGCCTGCAGCCCGAGCACGTCCGACGCCTCGCAGTCGGCGAAAGCCTCGACGAAAGCACCCGGTGAGCTGGACCGCTTCTACGACCAGAACCTCGCATTCGGCTCGTGCAAGGGGTACGGCACCACTCCGGCGGACGAAAAGGCCTTCGCGGATCCCCGTCTCCAGTGCGCCCGGCTGGATGTGCCGCTGGACTACAGCGAACCCGCCGGCAGGACGGGGCAGATCGCGGTGCTCCGGGTTCCCGCACGGAGCAAGTCGAAGGGGCCCCTGCTCCTCAACTCGGGCGGCCCCGGCGGCACCGGCCAGAACTTCGCGGCGCAGACCGGCACGGCTCTGGCGAAGAGCCCCGTGACCGAGAGCTTCGACCTCGTGGGATTCGACCCCCGTGGCGTCGGAGCGTCCGAACCGGCGATCAGCTGCTTCGGCAAGGAGGACTATCTCGCCGGTGACGTACGGACCGAACTCGTCCTGACGGCCGGTCGCTTCACCGAGGAGGACACCGAGCGACTCGTCGCAAAATGCGCGCGGGGCTCCGGAGGCGAACAGAACCTGGGCAGCGTCAGCACCCGCGACACAGTCCGCGACATGGACCTCCTGCGCTCCGCCCTCGGCGGGAAGAAGCTGAACTTCCTGGGCCAGAGCTACGGAACCCGCATCGGAGCGCTGTACGCCGAGCGGTACCCGGGCAACGTACGCGGCATGGTCCTCGACGGCGCCGTCGATCCCCACCTCGGGAGCGAGCGGCGACTGTCCCAGTACATCGGCTTCCAACGCTCCTTCGACAAGATGGCCGGGGCTTGCGCCGCCGGCAAGGACTGCCCCCTGGGCGCCGATCCCGGGCAAGCGACCGAGAAGTTCCAGAAGATCGCCCGCCCGCTGCTCGACAAGCCGCTCACCTACGGGCAGGGGATGCGGTTCACGTACAACGACCTCATGGACGCCGTGATCTCCGGCCTCTACTACCAAGCTGTCTGGCCGAAGATCACCAAGGGCATCGCCGAGGTGCGGTCGGGCAACCCCGAACAACTCCTGGCCATCTCCGCCGCCTTCAGCGGGCGCGGCCCCGATGGGAGCGGCAGCAACTTCGACGTGGCCAACTACGCCATCACCTGCATGGACGAGGCACGCATGACCCCCGAGCAAGCGGTCGAGATGCGGGGCAGGATCTACAGGTCGGCGCCGTTCGTCGACCCCGGCACCGGTACCGAAGGAGCCAGGGACACCTGCGAGTTCTGGCCGGCCGAGCCGAAGACCACGTACCCCTTCCCCGACCGCGTCGACGGCTTGCCCGCCACGCTGACGATCTCGATCACCGGTGACCCGAGCACCCCGCACCAGGCGGGCGTCAACCTGGCCGAGACCCTCGACGGCAGCCTGCTCACCGTGAAGGGGGAGCAGCACACCATCGCCGCGTCAGGGGCCAACGCCTGCGTCAACAAGGCCGTGGCCGACTATCTCATCCACCTGCGAACCCCGTCCGAAAGCACCACCTGCGTGCTCTGAACTCCCCACCGGGGCCCGCCGACGAGCGTCCGCGCCCGTTCCGTGTCCTTCTTCCCCGGCCGAACAGCGGGGGAAGAAGGACACCGCGGTTGAGGTGGGAGGGACACCCTGCGCTTCCCGGCGCGACGTGCCCGTACGCTGCCGGGGGCCAGGTGCGCCCCATCCCGCACCCCCGCACTTGACCATGCCGCTGCGGCATGGTTTCCACTGGACCCCTTCGGCGCGACCGCGCCGACACCACCGGCTGCCGAGGGAGAGACCCATCATGGCGTGGAGCACCCGCGAGATCGCGGAGCTCGCCGGCACCAGCCTGAGGACGGTGCGGCACTACCACGACATCGGGCTGCTCGACGAGCCGGAGCGGCGCTCCAACGGCTACAAACAGTACGGCGTCACCCACCTCGTCCGGCTGTTGCGGGTCAAACGCCTCACGGCCCTCGGATTCTCCCTGGCCCAGATCGCCGCCCTGCGCGACCACGAGCACCCCCGGGACGCTCTGCAGACCCTCGACGCCGAACTGGCCGCCACCATCGAACGCCTCCAACAGGCCCGCGTGGAGGTCGCGGCACTGCTGAAGAAGACCGCGGCCACCGATCTGCCACTCCGGTTCGCGGAGGCGGACGACCCCGCAGAACTGCCCGACCCGGACCGCTCGTTCGTCACCGTCCTGGGCACGATCCTCGGCCCGAGCGGCATGGACGCCTACGCGGACATGCTGCGCCAGGACCCCGACGCGGTCGCCCTGGAACTCGACGACCTCCCTGCCGACGCCGACGAACCGAAGCGCCAAGACCTCGCGGAACGCCTCGTGCCCTATGTCCGCGCACTGCATGTGAAACACCCCGGACTGGGCGATCTCTCCTCGGACGCCCCCCGCGGCCCGGAGCACACCGAGCAGACCATCGGCAGAGCGATCACCGACCTCTACAACCCAGCCCAGGTCGACGTGATGCGCCGCCTCAGGACTCTTCTCGCGCAGCCGGAGGCAAACACGGCCGTCTGACCCGGCGGCCCCCGGCGGCTCCTTTGTCCACCGGTCGGTGGACAACAGGTTCAGTCGGCAGGACGTGTCGGGCGCCGCACCCCTGCGGCCAGGATTTCCGCCATGAGACACCTACCTGTACGTATGGCCCGATGGAGCGCCCGGCACGCCGGGCGGGCGATCGCCGGCTGGTTCGCGTTCGTCGCCCTGTGGCTCGCGGCCGGCATCGCGCTGGGCACCAACGAGGCCACCACCAAGGACTTCTGGGTCGGCGAGGCGGGACGCGCCGAGGCGACGGCGACCGAGGGCGGCCTGGAGCGTTCCCCCACCGAGCGGATCACGATCCGGGCCAGGTCGGGGGAGCTGGACATGGCAGCGGCCGGTGCGGCGGCCCGCGACGTGACCGTGCGGATGCGGGAGCTGCCCGAAGTGGAGAGCGTGGCCGCTCCCGTCCGCTCGAAGGACGGCGAGGTCCTGCTGGTCTCGGTGGTCCTGAACGGACCCGAACTGGAGGGCAAGAAGAACGTCGTACCGCTCCTGGAGCAGACGGCGGCGGTGGGCGCCGACCACCCGGACCTGGTGGTGGAGGAGACCGGATCCCCCGCCATCAGCAAGGGCGTCAACGACCAGCGCGATGAGGATCTCGCGCTCTCCGAACGCATCAGCCTGCCCGTCACCGTCATCACCCTGCTGATCGTGTTCGGCTCGGTGATCATGGCAGGTGTGCCGCTGCTGCTGGCACTCTCCTCGATCGCCGCGGCGATCGGACTGTCCATGGTCGCCTCGCACGTCATGCCCGACGCGGGGGTCGGGACGAACCTCATCCTCCTCATCGGTCTGGCGGTCGGCGTCGACTACACGCTCTTCTACCTGAAGCGGGAACGGGAGGAACGGGCGCGCGCCGACGGGCGGCTCGGCCCGGAAGCCCTCGTGGAACTGGCGGCGGCGACAGCGGGCCGGGCCATCGCGATCTCGGGTCTTGCCGTGATCGTCTCCACGGCCACCCTGTATCTGGCCACGGACGTCATCTTCTCCTCACTGGCGACCGGGACCATCCTCGTCGTGGCCGTCGCCGTGGTCAGCTCGCTCAGCGTGCTCCCCGCGCTGCTGGTCGTCATCGGCCGCCGCACCGACCGGCTCGCTCCCCGCAGGGCCGCCCGCCGGGCCGCGCGCGGCAAGCCGGCCCGGGCCGGGAAGCCGGAGACGGGGCGGGTGTTCGCCGCTCTGCTGCGCCCGGCCCGGACCCGTCCCGCTCTCACCCTGTGCCTGTCGGTCCTCGTCATGCTGGGTCTGGCCGTGCCCGCGCTGGGTCTGAAACTGATCGACCCGGGAAAGGACACCTTCTCCCGCGACATCCCGGCCATGCGGGTCTACGACCGGTTGACCGAGAGCTTCCCCGAACTCCTCGTCACCCACGAGGTCGTCACCCGCTCCACGCCGGAGCAGGCGGCACAGGTGAAGCAGGCCCTGGAGGATCTCGGCCGACGAGTCCAGGCGGACCCTCTCTTCGCCCAGGCCCCGGAGAACCCGGAGAGCCCAAAGACCGTGGAGGACGCGGAGGAGGAGGTGGAGGACGCGAGAGACCTGACGAACCCGGGGGCGGGCCCGAAATCCCCGGAGAACGTCCACCCGACGGTCCGCACGTCGGCCGACGGCCGGATCAGCGTGCTGGCGCTCTCGGTCCCCCATCCCGCGCCCTCCGCCGAGGCGATCGCGTCGCTCACCCACCTCCGCCAGGACCACATCCCCGCGACCGTCGGCCGACTGCCCGGCGTGGAGACGACGGTGAGCGGTGACGTCGCGCGGGGCCGCGACTACGTGGGTCACGAGAGCGACAAACTGCCGCTGGTCCTCGGCTTCCTGCTGCTGATGACCTTCCTGATGACCGTGTGGGCGTTCCGCTCGGTGGTGATCGGCGCGATCGGAGTCGTACTGAACCTGCTCTCCGCCGGCGCCTCGCTCGGCATGCTGGTCCTGGTCTTCCAGGGGACGTGGGCGGAGGAACTGCTGGCCTTCGACTCCCTCGGGGCGATCGCGTCCAGGGTTCCGTTGTTCCTCGTGGTGATCCTCTTCGGCCTGTCGATGGACTACCAGGTGTTCGTGGTCAGCCGGATCCAGGAAGCCAGACAGAACGGCATGTCCGCCCGCGAGGCGGTCCTGGAGGGCATCAACCGGTCGGCCAAGGTGGTGACCAGCGCGGCGATCGTCATGGTGACGGTGTTCGGCGCGTTCGTGGCCCTGCACCTCACCGAGATGAAGCAGATGGGATTCTGCCTGGCCGTGGCCGTCCTGCTGGACGCCGTGGTCATCCGGCTCATGGTCCTGCCGTCGGTGCTGTTGCTCCTCGGTGAGCGTGCCTGGTGGCCGGCCCGGAGTCCCGGCCGTGCCGGGCGGGTCCGGCGGTCGCAGGAACCCGCCGCCGGGCCCCTGGCGGAAGTAGGCTGACGCGGTGAATCAACGGCCGCAGCCCGACACCGCGTTGACCGTACCCTCGCTGCACCGGTGGAACGCCGTCTTCTGGGTGCTGCTGGGCCTGGTCCCGCCGGCCCTCGCGGTCGCCGACGCACCCGGGACGACGCGCCTGCCGGTGCTGGGGCTGCTGGCCGTGCTCGCCCTGTCGTACGGCGCGGTGGGACTGTTCCCCGGCAACCCCGCCCTGCGCCCCCGCCCCTACCTGTACGTCCTCGTCGTCGGCCTCGGAGCCATGTCGTACCTGCTCGACGGCGGTGCGGCGCTCTTCGTGGTGACACTGCCGCACTTCTGGATCTACAGCGCGAGCGCGCGTGCCGCGATCGCCCTGAGCGGTCTCGCCGCTGCGGGCGTCGTGGCCGGCAACGTCGTACGGCAGGGCTGGGACGGGGAGTTCTTCACCGGCAACGTGATCTTCACGCTCATCGGGTACGCGGCAGGCGTGCTCATAGGGTTGGGGGTGCGCCACATCACCGAGGACGCCGACGAGCGGGCCCGTCGACTGAGCGCCGAACTGGAGGAAGCAAGGCTCCGGCTCATCGAAGCACACCACCGCCAGGGGGCGGCGGACGAGCGCGAACGTCTCGCGCGGGAGATCCACGACACGCTCGCCCAGGGATTCGCGTCCATCATCGTGCTGGCGGAGGCTGCAAGATCCGGTCTGGCGACCGACCCGGGCAGGAGCGGGAAGCACCTGCTCGCGATCGAGAACACCGCGCGCGAGAACCTCGCCGAGGCGCGCGTCCTCGTCGGCTCCGCCCCGGCGAGCGGTGTCGCCGCAGGCTCGGTGGCGGACACCCTGCGACGGACCCTGGACCGGTTCGCCGAGGACACCGGGACCGGCGTCACCTTCGAACTGCCGGACGTCACCTGCGACCAGCAGACCCGCATCGCTCTTCTGCGCTGCACCCAGGAGTCCCTCGCCAACATCCGCAAGCACGCGGAGGCCTCCACGGTGGAGGTGGTCCTCACCGCGCAGCCGTACGGGATCGAGCTGGAGATCACCGACGACGGCCGGGGCTTCGTGACCGAGGACTCGCACGGATTCGGGCTGCACGGAATGCGCAAGCGCCTGGACGAGCTCGGCGGCGAGCTCACCGTCACCAGTTCGGTCGGCGACGGTACACGCGTCCTGGCCATGATTCCCACCGACAGGCAGGGCTGAGATGACACACGGGCCGACAGCGCAGAAGAAGCTCCGGATCCTCGTGGCGGACGACCACACGGTGATGCGTGCCGGGATCGTCGCCCTGCTGGCGGACGAACCCAGCATCGAGATCGTCGGCGAGGCCGAGGACGGCCGGGCGGCCGTCGGTCTGGCGGAACGGCTGGAGCCCGACGTGGTGCTGATGGATCTGCGGATGCCCGTCCTCGACGGGACGAGCGCCACCGCTGAGATCGTTGCCGGGCCCGCCCGGACCCGGGTGCTGATCCTGACCACGTACGAGAGCGACGCGGAGATCGAACGCGCCGTCGAGGCAGGCGCCATCGGCTACCTGCTGAAGGACGCCACCCGCGAGCAGTTGGTGGATGCCGTCCACTCCGCGTCCCGGGGTGAGACCGTGCTGGCTCCCCGCGTCGCGGCGCGGCTGGTGGCCCGGATGCGCAGGCCCGAGCCGGTGGCGCTGACGAGACGGGAGGTGGATGTGCTGGGCGCGGTGGCGGACGGACTGTCCAACGTGGAGATCGGCCGCCGACTGGTCATCGCGGAGGCGACGGTGAAGACGCACCTGCTGAGGGTCTTCGCCAAACTCGACGTCGGCGACCGGACGCACGCCGTGGTCAGGGCACTCGAACTCGGGCTGCTGGACGGGCCCCGGGGGGCAGCGGAAGGCGGTTGACGTCGTTTCCGGACCGGCGCCCGGCAGGCGGGTAGTGGGCCTATGCGTGTGATGGCACAGGTGGCCGCCCTTCATGGGGTGGATGGGGCGTCGCTGGTGAGTGTGGCCGTTTTGTGATGGTGCTCTTGAGGCAGTCCGCGTTGAGCGGTAGGTGGTTCCGCATCATCTGCCTGCCTGCCTGCCTGCCTGCCTGCCTGCCCGACGACGGGTCCCCTCCTTCGGGAGTGTCGCGCTCGGTGGTGAAGTGTTCAGCGGCGGGGCAGTGCCTCGGCCACAGCGGTCTGTGAGTGGCCAATGGTGGTCCGCCCGTCCTCGATGTCCCACAGCGTGTTCTGCAGCAGCCGGGCCAGGGTCCAGCCGACCGCGCGTTGACGGTCCAGCCCGAGCGCTTCGGTCAGCAGGTCGAAGCGGCGTCGCACCGTCCGGCGAGCGTCCCCGGTGGCCTGGAGCTTTTCCCAGCCGGTGTCCAGCGCGGGCCACAGGTCGAAGCCCGGTTCGCCGACGAGGGGTTCGGGGTCGATGGCCAGCCACGGCTCGCGCTCGGCGGCGAGCACGTTGTCGTAGTGCAGGTCCCAGTGCAGCATCCGGTCGCCGGGTTCGCCGGCCAACTCGGTGACCGCTGATGCCCAGCCGTGCAGTCTCCGCTGGTCCTCGGGGTCCGGTAGGGCGGCGACGGCCGTCGGCACGGACGCCAGCATGTCGCGCGCGATGTCACCGAGGCCGCGCAGGCCCTCGGGGGCCGGGACGGAGTGCAGCCGGGCCAGGAGTCCGGCCAAGGTGTTCATGGCCACGTCGTCGTCCTCGACGGAAGCCAGGGTGCGTGAACCGTCCAGGCGTTCCAGCAACATGGCGCTGCTCTCGGGGTCGTGGTCGAGCAGCCGCACGATGCCCTTGCCGTTCCACGCCCGCAGCCCGATCAGCGCGGCGGTCGTCTCGTCGCGGGGCATCTGGAGTTTGAGCGCGGCGAGGGCACCGTCCTCGCCTCTGCGGCGCACCGGCACTACCAATGACGCTTCGCCGGACCTGGTGCCGCCATCGCGCTCCAGTTCCCATCGGTCGAGCAGCTCTGCCACCAATGCGGGCAGTTGCGCGATCCAGGTGCGTTGTTCTTCGTTCCCGTTGCTCGTGTACGACGCGACCAGGGCGTCAGGGACTTCGAGGTCCTGCGGCGAACTCATGAGGAGGTGTCCTTGGGAGAAGTGGGCCTACCACCGCGACGTCAGCTTGTGACGGCCTTCTGCGGCGGCTGCTTCGGGGTGTGGGTTCGCTGAAGGTGCCTTCGCGGAGCGCTGAAGTTGAACGCTTCGGCTTCGGCTTCGGCTTCGGCTTCGGCGTCGTGCGTGTGCATCCACGTTATACAGACCTGTCGCCCGTACGCTCTCGGGCCTTGCGCCGGACGGCGAGGTGGCCGGACCTTCATCAGCATCTCCGCCGACACCCTCCGGGCCCGGAGAGTGTCGGTCGTCCTGCGGGGTGGTGGTTGTTTTCGGCCATTGGTGTGGGTTGTGTTCTAAACCATACATCCGTTTTGTTAGCGTGTTTGTTCTGTGTTGGTTGGTTGGTGG
>NZ_JBIWLQ010000019.1:170961-175012 GCF_044766265.1 Streptomyces sp. NPDC102283 | reverse complement strand
ACGGCACCCCCATCGACTGGACCACCCACCTCACCCCCACCCACCCCCACCCCACCCCCCTCCCCACCTACGCCTTCCACCACAAGCGCTACTGGATCAGCGCCCAGGTCCCCACCGGCGGATCCGCCGCCACCGGGCATCCCCTGCTCGGCGCCCCGGTCCATGTCGCCGGCACCGACACCACCGTCTTCACCAGCCAGGTCTCCGCCCGCACACACCCCGGCCTGTCCGGGCTGTCCGCCTCCGCCCTGGTCGAACTCGCCATCAGCGCGGGCGACCACACCGGCTGCACCGTCCTGGACCGCTTCACCGTCACCCGCCCGCTCACCCTCGCCCCCCGCACCACCCTCCAGCTCCAGGTGCGGGTCACCGGCGGCGCCGACTCCGGCGCCGAGGCCCATCAGCGCGCCGTCTCCATCCACGCGCGTCCGGACGGCCGGCCCGGCGCGCCGTGGACCGAGCACGCGGCGGGCACGATGGGCTTCGCCGGTCCCGACCCGGCGTTCGACCTCGGCCAGTGGCCGCCGGCCGGCGCGGCCCCTGTGGCCGGTGCTCCGGCGTCGGACGAGGTGACGGGCCTGTGGGCCCGGGGCGACGAGCTCTTCGCCGAGGTGCGGCTGCCCGAGGAGGCGCGGCCCGACGCCGCGCGCTTCGGACTGCACCCCGCGCTCCTCGAAGCCGCCGTCCGCACGTCGTTCCCGGCTCCGGCCGGCGCGCCGGCGGACGCCACCGACCCGGCGGCGGACGCCACGGACCCGGCGGCCTCGCGTTTCGCCGCCGAATGGGGCGGTGTGCGGCTGTACGCCACCGGGGCCACGGCGCTGCGCGTGCGGATCGCCCCCGCGCGGGACGGCGGGATGCCGTCCATGCAGCTGGCCGACGAGGACGGGCAGCCGGTCGCGTCGTTGCGTTCACCGGCGGTGCGGGAGGCCGGCGGGACGGAGCCGGAGGTGACCGGCGCGGGGCTGCACGACTCCGTCTTCCAGGTGCGCTGGGTGCCGATCGCGCTCAACGACCGCGTACCTCCCCTGCGGTGGAGCGAGGCGACGCCCGAGGGGCTGGACGCGCTACGTGCCGAGGTGGCGGCCGGCCGGGGGCCCGACGCGGTGCTGCTGCGCCTGCCGGCCGCGTCCGTGAGCGAGGGCGTGGACATGCCCGCGCTGGCCCACAGCAGGCTCGGGCAGCTGCTGCCGCTGGTCCAGCGGTGGCTGGCCGACGACGCGCTCGCCGACACTCCGCTGGTCGTGGCGACCACGCGCGCCGTGGCCACGGCCGGCACCGACCCCGTCGACCCGAGCGCCACCGCGGTGTGGGGCCTGTCGCGCTCGGCCCAGTCCGAGGCGCCCGGCCGCATCGTGCTGGTGGACGTGAACGAGGACCTGGACCTGGACCTGGACGGGGACCTGGACGGGGACCTGGGCCCGGACGTGAACGGGAACGGGAACGGGGGCGCCGGTCAGGGCAGGGGCGGGGTGCCGTCGTATCAGCTGCTCACGGCCGCTCTGGCGCTGCGCGAGCCCCAGGTCGCCCTGCGCGGCTCCCGGGCGTTCGTGCCGCGGCTGTCCCCGGCCGCCGCGCCCTCCGGCCCGCCGGCCGCGAACCCGTGGAGCGGCCGGGGAACCGTACTGATCACCGGTGGCACCGGCTCCCTGGGCGCCCTGTTCGCCAGGCACCTGGTCACCGAGCACGGGGTGAAGCGCCTTCTGCTCACCAGCAGGCGCGGCCCCGCGGCCCCGGGGGCCGACCGCCTGGTCGCCGGGCTGGAGGAGCTGGGGGCCCGGGTCACCGTGGCCGCCTGCGACACGGCCGACCGCGAGGCGCTGGCCGCGCTGCTGGCGGGGATTCCCGCCGAGCACCCGCTGACCGGTGTCGTCCACACGGCCGGTGTCCTGGACGACGGGCTGATCTCGGCCCAGAGCGCCGAGCAGCTCGGCCGCGTCCTGCGGCCGAAGGCCGACGCGGCCTGGCACCTGCACGATCTGACGCAGGATCTGCGGCTGGACGCGTTCGTGCTGTTCTCGTCCGTGGCCGGTGTGATCGGCGGCCCCGGCCAGTCCAACTACGCGGCCGCCAACGCCTTCCTCGACGCCCTCGCCCACCACCGTGCCACACGCGGTCTGGCCGCCACGTCCCTGGCCTGGGGTCTGTGGGAGCAGGACGGCGGCATGAGCGGGCATCTGGAGGAGGCCGACCTCAGGCGGATCGCCCGCTCCGGTTTCCGTCCGCTCACCCGGGCGGGCGGCCCCGCGCTGATGGACGCCGCGCTCGCGCTCGGCCACCCGGAGCTGGTGGTCACCCCGATGGATCTGGGCATGCTGCGGGACAACGCCGCCGAGGCGCCCCGGGTGCTCGCCGGTCTGCTGACCGGTCCGGTGCGGCGCATCGCGCAGAACACCGCTTCGGGCACCTCGGGGACGCTGGGCAAGCAGCTGGCGGGGCTGGACGAGCAGGCCCAGCACGCGCTGCTGCTCGCCCTGGTCCGTTCGGCGGCGGCAGCGGTCCTCGGGCACACCGACACCACCGGCGACGCCATCACGGCCGAGCAGCTCTTCTCCTCCCTGGGCTTCGACTCGCTCACCTCCGTCGAACTGCGCAACCGCCTGGGCAGGGCGACCGGCTCCCGGCTGCCCGCCACCCTGACCTTCGACCACCCCACGCCCACGGCGCTGGCCGGCTATCTGCGCGAGGCCGTCGTCGACGGCGCCGGCGGGAGCGGCCGGGCCCGGCGGGCCGTCGACTTCCGCGCCGAGGTCCGGCTCGACGACGACGTGCGGCCGGCGCCCGGGACGGTGGCCGTCACGGACGATCCGTCCGAGGTGCTGCTCACGGGCGCCACCGGTTTCGTGGGCGCGTTCCTGCTGCGGGACCTGATGCGGTCGACGTCCGCGACGATCCACTGCCTGGTGCGCGGCGACAGCGAGCCGCAGGCCCTGGAGCGCATCCGCGCGAACATGCAGTGGTACCGGATCTGGGACGACGTGGACACCGCGCGGCTGAGGATCGTGCTCGGGGATCTCGCCCAGCCCCGGCTGGGCCTGGGCGAGGAGCGGTTCGACGCGCTGGCCCGTACTGCCGATGTGGTGTATCACGCGGGGGCCACCGTGCACTGGCTGCGCCCGTACACGGAGTTGAAGGCCGCCAACGTGGGGGGCACGCAGGAGGTGCTGCGGCTCGCCGCCAGGCACCGCACGGTCCCGGTCCACTACGTGTCGACCGTGGGCGTCTTCGCCGGCCCGCGCGAGGACCGGGTGCCGCTGTCCGTCGCCGACACCACCGGGCCCGCCGAGATCCTGCCCACGGGTTACGTGCAGAGCAAGTGGGTGGCGGAGGGGGTGATCGGGCTGGCCCGGGAGCGCGGCATCCCGGTGAGCGTGTACCGGGTGGACGTGGTGTCGGGCGACCGGGAATCGGGCGCCTGCCAGACCCGGGACTTCGTGTGGCTGAGCCTGAAGGGGCTGCTGCAGGCGGGGGCCGTCCCGCCGGGGGTCTCGGGCGAGATCCACGCGGTGCCGGTGGACTATGTGAGCGGTGCCGTGCTGGCGCTCTCGCACCGGCCCGGGTCCCTGGGCAGCACGTTCCACCTGTCCAACCAGAACAGTCTCAACTACGCGGAGTTCGTACGGTATCTGCGCTCGAGCGGCTACGCGCTCAAGGAGGTCCCCCTCCAGGAGTGGCAGGAGCGGATCACCGCGGACGCGGAGAACCCGCTCCATCCGCTCCTGGAGGCCTTCGAGGTGATGGCGTCCGGCGGGGACAGCTTCTATCCGGCGTTCGACACGTCGGCCACCGAAGCCGCGCTGGAGGGCACCGGGGTGACGTGCCCGGCGATCAACGAGGAACTCGTGGCGAGGTACGTCGAGTTCTTCGTGGACTCGGGGTACTTCCCCGCGGTCCCGGGCAGCCGCTGACGGTCCGGGGACCGCGGGAGACGGGGGGGGGGGGCCCCCCCCCCCCCCCCCGGGGGCCCCCCCCCCCCCCCCCCCCCCCCCCCCACACCCCCCCCCCCCCCCCCCCCCCCCCCCCCCCCCCCCCCCCCCCCCCCCCCCCCACC
>NZ_JBIWLQ010000019.1:0-170954 GCF_044766265.1 Streptomyces sp. NPDC102283 | reverse complement strand
GGCCGCCCGCGCACCACGCGCGGGCGGCCCCGCCCGTCCGCCCCTCTCCCCCGGTATCCCCCTACGGCAGCCGTCCACGCAGCCGTCCACGCGAAGCGCCCGGCCGGGGAGCCCCGGCCGGGCGCTTGCACCCTCTGGTCGCGGCCCGGTCAGACCGGGCGTGCGGCGGCCGCCGTCCCGCTCGCCCGGTCGAGGTCGCGGCGCAGATCCTCGCGGATCGCCGCGGCCACCTCCGTCACACGGCCGTCGATGTAGAAGTGGCCGCCGGCGAAGACCCGCGTGGTGGAGCCCGTGCCGTTCGTCCCGGCGGCCGCGTGGTCGAGCCAGGTGCGGGCCTCACCGGGGGTGACGAGGGGGTCGGCGTCGCCGATCAGGACGCTGACGGGGCAGTGCAGCGGCGGGCCCGCCGCCCAGGAGTAGCCGCCCAGGGCACGGTAGTCGGAGCGCAGTGCGGGCAGCACCATGGCCATCAGCTCCGGGTCCTCGAGCACGCCGCCGCTGCCGCCGAGCCGCCTGATCTCGGCGGTCAGGGCCGCGTCACCGCGCAGGCCGTCGCTGGGCCCGGGGCCCAGCGACGGCGCGCCGCGGCCCGAGGCGAAGAAGCGCAGCGGCCCCGGGCGCCCGTCGCGGGCCAGCCGCAGGGCGCTCTCGTACGCGACGACGGTGCCCATGCTGTGCCCGAACAGGGCGTAGGGGCGGCCGGATTCGGCGGGCAGTGCCCGGGCGACGAGGCCGGCCAGGCGGTCGACGTCCTCGACGGGGGCCTCGTGGCGGCGGTCCTGACGGCCCGGGTACTGCACGGCCAGCACTTCGACGTCGGGGGCGAGGGCGCGGGCCAGGGACACATAGGCGCTGGCCGCTCCGCCCGCGTGGGGGAAGCAGATCAGCCGCACACCGTGCTCCAGCGCCGGCCCGAACCGGCGCAGCCAGGTGCCGTTGACGTCCTCGTGCATGACTTCAGCTCTCTTTCGTTTCGCTCACACCGGGGGGTTGCCGTGCTTGCGGGAGGGCAGGTCGGCGTGCTTGGAGCGGAGCATGGCGAGCGCGCCGATCAGCACGGTCCTGGTCTCCGCCGGGTCGATGACGTCGTCGATCAGGCCGCGCTCGGCGGCGTAGTAGGGGTGCATCAGCTCGGCCTTGTACTCCTTGACCATGCGGGCGCGCATGTCCTCGGGGTCGTCGGCCGCGGCGATCCGGCGGCGGAAGATGACGTTGGCCGCGCCCTCGGCGCCCATCACCGCGATCTCGTTGGTGGGCCAGGCGTAGGTGACGTCGGCGCCGATGGAGCAGGAGTCCATGACGATGTACGCGCCGCCGTAGGCCTTGCGCAGGATCACCGAGACGCGGGGCACGGTGGCGTTGCAGTACGCGTAGAGCAGCTTCGCGCCGTGCCGGATGATGCCGCCGTGTTCCTGGTCGGTGCCGGGCAGGAAGCCGGGCACGTCCACGAGGGTCACCAGCGCGATGTTGAACGCGTCGCAGAACTGGATGAACCGGGCCGCCTTCTCACTCGCGTGGATGTCGAGGACGCCCGCCGTGGCGATCGGCTGGTTGGCGATCACCCCGGCGACGTGGCCGTCGAGCCGGACGAGCGCGCACACCACGTTCGCGGCCCATGCCCCGTGGACCTCGAAGAGCTCCCCGTCGTCGGCGATCTCCGCGATGACCTCGCGGACGTCGTAGGGCCGGGAGGGCTCGGCGGGCACCAGGTCCAGGAGCCTGCCGGTGCGGCGGCCGGGTGCGTCCGTCGCGGGGGCGCGGGGAGGCATCTCCCGGTTGTTCGACGGCAACATCGACAGCAGGTAGCGGACCTCTTGCAGGCAGGTGGCCTCGTCGTCGTGGACGAAGTGGGCGACGCCCGACGTCCCGGCGTGCACGTCCGCGCCGCCGAGGCCGTTCTGGGTGATCTCCTCGCCGGTGACCGCCTTCACGACGTCGGGTCCGGTGATGAACATCTGCGAGGTCTCACGGACCATGAACACGAAGTCGGTCAGGGCGGGGCTGTAGGCCGCGCCGCCCGCGCACGGGCCGAGTATCACGCTGATCTGCGGGATGACACCGGACGCCCGGGTGTTGCGCTGGAAGATCCCGCCGTAGCCGGCGAGCGCCGTGACGCCTTCCTGGATACGGGCTCCTGCGCCGTCGTTGAGACTGACCAGCGGCGCCCCGGCGGCGAGCGCCATGTCCATGATCTTGTGGATCTTGGCGGCATGGGCCTCGCCCAGCGCCCCGCCGAAGATCCGGAAGTCGTGCGCGTACACGAAGACGGTGCGGTCGTGGACGGTGCCCCAGCCGGTGACCACGCCGTCGCCGTGCGGGCGCTTGTCCTCCAGTCCGAAACCGGTGGCCCTGTGGCGGCGCAGCGGCTGCACTTCCTGGAAGGAATCGCTGTCGAGCAGCAGCTCGATGCGTTCCCGGGCGGTGAGCTTGCCCTTGGCGTGCTGGCGCTCGGTGGCCTTCGGATCGGGGCCCTGCCGGACTCCCTCGCGCAACTCGTGGAGTTCGAAGAGGCGTTGGCGTGAGGTGGGCGTGCGCGGTTCGGCCCGGGGTGCCGCCTGCTGCTGCGGCGGCGGTGTGTCGATGACGGTCATCGGGTTTCCTCCATCGGTGATGTCCCGGGGCCGCGTGCGTCATCGCGGTCGCCCCGTTGGTGATCACGGGGCGCGGAACCGGGGCCGGGATCCGGGCCGGGGCCGGGATCCGGGCCGGGGTCGAGGTCAAGGCCGGGGCCGGGGCCGGTGAGGGAGCCGATCGCGCCCGCGGTGAAGCGCGCCAGCACCTCGATCCCGGGGCTGATCTCGCCTCCGGCCGGCGGCGCCGTCCCGCGCGAGGATGTCTGCGAGCTCGTTCTCGGGCCTCTGCTGCGTATTCGCATGCGTCTCTCCTGACGCCCGCACAGTCGACAGGCAGATGAATTCCATGGAGGCAGCACCACGGTATTGACCTGGCCCTACTGCGCGTCCACCGCACGGTCACGGCCGGGGCGCACGGCCTCGCGGAGGCCCGGTTACCGGCCGGTGACCGCCAGGCGCCTCACCCGGCCGCCGGGTTCCCGCCGGCCGTCTCCGGGCAGTCCTCGAAGCCGTCCCGGCCGCCTCCCGGTCCCTGCGCGCAGGAGACTCCCGCGGGGACGACCCGCTTCCGCAGGGAGTGCACCGCCCCGACGGACGCCAGGGGCTGGAGCGGCCGCAGAGGCTGCGCGGGCCGCCCGGCCGGGATGTCCGGCACCCAGTCGGCCGGGGCCGGGACGGCGGGCGCGAGCGTGACCGTCGTCGTACGCCGCTTCCCGCCGCCCCAGCCGGGCCGCCGCTCGAGCAGCTCGGGACGGCCCGCCACGATCACGAACAGCGGTACGGGAGCGGACAGGTCGGCCAGCCCCTCGATGAAGTCGAGCACGTCGCCGTGCGCGCGGTGCACGTCATCCATGACCAGGACGAGAGGCTGGCGGGCGGCCACGTTCGTGAGGAACTTCTCGCAGGCCTCCAGCGCGTCGCGCGGGCCGGAGCCGGAGCCGTCCGCGCTCTTCAGCCCGAACATGACGGCCAGCCGGGCACCCAGCCACTGGCGCTCCGGCTCGGAGTCGCTCCAGCGGTGCAGGGCTGCCGTCAGTCTGCCGAACGCGGCCGCAGGGGAATCGTCCGGCGAGATGCCGCACAGGGCGGACACCACGCTCCGCAGCACCGGCATCGCATCGTCGCCGGGAAACGCCGGGATACGGGGCATCAGCCACTTCACCGGTTCGGGACGCCCCGCCCAGCCCGCCCGGAACTGCTCCAGGAACCGGGTCTTGCCGACGCCGGGGCTCCCCAGGACCGTGATCAGGTGCGTCGTCCTGCGACGCCACGTCCAGCCCATCAAGCTCTGGACCGCATCGAGTTCGAGCCCGTGGCCCGCCACGGAAAGCTCCGTGGAACGGTCGCGCACACCGTGTATTCCCTCGACCCGCCAGTCGTCCGACGGGCCGCCGGCCGGCCGGTAGGCGACCGTGGCATCGGTCGCCCGGCGCGTGCGGTCGCAGACCAGGATCTCCCCGCCCTGCGCGTTCGAGAGCAGCGACTGGCACCGCTCCACCAGCGCCCCGAACACGGAGGGCGGTGCACCGGCGTCGTCCCGCACCAGCGCTTCCCCGGTGACCACGGCGAGGCTGAGACTGGGGCGCGGCGCCCGGGCCGACTCCCGGCCGGCACGCTCCGCCGCGGCGATGACGCGGTCGCGTACGGCCAGCGCCGCCCGCACCGCACGCTGCTCGCAGTCCTGGGCGCCGCCGAGGCCGAAGACCGCCAGCGACAGCGGCCCGATGGCCAGGGCGAGGGCGCCGCCGCGGTCCTGGACCTCGCCCTGGACCGTGGCGGCGACACCTTCCAGGGCATCGTCGATCTCGGCGAGGTCCAGCCTCTGCGACCCGTCACCGAAATGACTGCGTATCAGAAGCAGGCTCATGTACTGCCGTTCCGCCCCGGCACGCGGCTTCGGCACCCTCGCCGACGGCACGGCCTGGGCGGACGGCACGGCCTGGGCGGACGGCACGGACGGCACGGCCTGGGCGGACGGCACGGACGGCACGGACGGCACGGCCTGGGCGGTGTCGCGCGGGCCGGCGCCCATCGCCCCGGCACGGCGCACAGACGTCTCGACGCGCGGCTCCGTGTGCGGTTCGGCGCGTGGTTCGGCGCGTGCCTCCATGCGCGGCTCGACGCGTACCTCCATGCGCGGTTCGGCGGGCTTCGGCAGTTCCTCGGGGGTGAGCGCCGGATCGTGGGTGAGGATGGCCCGCTGCAGGGACTGCAGTTCACGGCTCGGCTCCAGACCCAGGTCCCTGGCCAGGACGGACCGCAGACGGCTGTACGCGTCCAGGGCCTCGACCTGCCGTCCGCAACGGTACAGAGCGATCACGAGCTGACCGCAGGACCGTTCCCGGAAGGGCTCGGCCGCGACCATCGCGCCGAGGTCGGCGAGCACTTCGTAGTGGCGCCCGCACGCCAGCTGCGCCTCGAAGTAGTCCTCCATCACGTCGAGCTTGGCGTTCTGCACCCCGGTGAGCCCCGGCCAGACGATCCCGGTCTCCACCAGGTCCGCCAGCGCGGGCCCGCGCCACAGGGCCAGCGCGTCCCCGAGCAGCCGGGCGGCCTGCTCCGGCGCACCCGCCCCCAGCCGCGCCCTGCCCTCCTCGACCTTGCGGTGGAACCGGTGCAGATCGACCTGCTCGGGAGCGACGCGCAGCATGTAGCCGGGGGCCTGGGTGACCAGCATCTCCGTGTCCGGCGAACGGCCGTCCGGCGGGAACAGCCCCCGCAGCCCCCACACCGCGTTCTGCAGCACCTTCCGCGCCGTGGGCGGCGCTTCGTCGAACGCCCACAGCGCGTCCTGGAGTTCGCTGACCGCCACCACACGGTTGATCTGCAGCAGCAGGAACCCGAGAGTGGCCCGTTGCTTGGCACCTCCCAGATTCACCGGAATGCCGTCGACCTGGACTTCCAGCGGACCAAGAATCCGAAACTGCATTGCTCCCCCAAACAGTGCCAGCCACTACCGGCCAAGATCTTTCACCATCGTGCAGGAACGCGGTCCAAGCCCACACAAACCTCGTGCAAGGACCGGCCGTCCACCCCGCCGCAGCCGGCAGGCCCCTGACGGCGCGGCACCCGCACGGCCACCCGCACGGCCCCTGCTGCGTACACCGCGACGGCACGGGACGCACCGGCGGGAATCCGGCGGGCTGTCCTACGTCACCGTCCGTGTGCCCTCGCTGCGCGCGGCGGACAGCAGGAACTCCACGAGCTGTTCGTTGGTGACGCGCTCCGGCCTGTCCAGGGTGACCGTGGTGGCATGGCTCTTGCCCCCCGCCCAGTTCGGACGGCGCATCAGCAGCTCGGGCCTGGCGGCCGCGACCACGAAGAGCGCCCCCGCTGCCGAGGCCTCGGCGATCTCCCCGAAGGTGTTCAGCACCAGGTCGTCGGCACGGTGCAGGCCGTCGACGCACAGCACCAGGAGCTCGTGCTGCGCCGCCTCCTGGAGGAACTGGCCCCAGGCGTCCAGCATGGGCGCGGTGAGGGGGACACGGACCGCGGAAGAAACAGAGGAAGCAGAGGAAGCAGGGGAGGTGCGGGAGGTTTGGGAGGTGTGGGAGGCCAGGAGGGGCCGCAACTGGGACAGCAGTTGCTCCGCTGTCCGTTCGGAGGGGAACAGCCTGCGCACGGTACGGCTGAGCGCGGCCTGTGCCGTCGCCCGGTCGTCCGTCTGTCCGATGCCGCAGTAGCCCACGAGGATCTGCGCCAGGACGGTCAGCGGGGAGTCCTCCCCCTGCGGCGAGACCTGTCCCAGGAGGATCCGGGGCTCGCCCGGCCGCCGTGCGACCCAGCGCTCGAAGTCGCGCAGCAGCCGGCTCTTGCCCGTGCCGCCCTGTCCGAGGACGGTCACCAGGTGGGGCACGCCCCTGGCCTGCGTACGCTTCAAGAGGCCGCGCAGGATGTCGAGTTCGTACGCGTCGCCGCCCGTCTCCTCCCCCGGCCGCTCCTTCCCGCGGACGCCCAGCGCCTGCCAGCTGCCGGAGGCCGCGTCGGCGCACCGGTACAGGACGGTGTGCTCGCTGGCCCTGCGGACCGTTTCGCTGACCCGTACCTCGCCCGCCGGCGCGTCGGCGAGCAGCGTCTGGCACTCGTCGAGCACGGCGCCGGCCACGGTCGGGGCGTCGGCCGTTCCCCTGCGGCGCAGCAGCACGTCCCCCATGGTCACGGCGGCGTGCACGGTCAGCTGAGCCGTGTCGGAGCCCGGCCCCGTGCACACGTCGAGCACCTCGCGGATCGCCAGCGCGGCGAGGACGGCCTGTGCGGCGTCGTCGTCGCGGGGGTCGTCGAGGCCGAACAGGGCGAGGGAGACGGATCCGATCGAGGCGGTCAGGGTCCCGCCGAACCGCTCCACCTGCCCCCGGACCAGCTGGGTGATGCCGTCCAGCAGGTCGTCGAGTTCCTGGGCGGGTCCGTCGGTGATGGACGGAGCGAGCCGGGTGCGTATGGAGACGACGGCGGCACGGCGGCGGTTGGAGGCGGCACGGGGCTCCCGCGCCGCGGCGAAGGCGGCGGAGGCGGAGGCGGAGGCCGCGGAGGCGGAGGCCGCGGTGGTGGTGGTTGCGGCGGTGGTGGTGGTTGCGGCGGTGGTGGTGGTTGCGGCGGTGGTGGTGGTTGCGGCAGGAGTGGGGGCGGCGGGCGTGGTGACCGCGGGAGTCGCACCGGGCTGCGGGGCCTCGGCGGCCGCGGTCGTCAGCGGTGCGTACATCTGCGCGCGGGTCAGGGACAGAGCGGGGTCCTGGGCGAGGATCGCCTGCTGGAGCTGCTGCAGCCCGCGGCCGGGTTCGAGCCCCAGGTTCTCGACCAGGACGGCCCGTACCCTGCTGTACAGGTGGAGCGCGTCCGCCTGCCGTCCGCACCGGTACAGCGCGAGCATCAGCTGACCGCACGACCGCTCGCGCAGCGGCTCGGCCTGCACCATCGCCTCCAGCTCGGACAGGACCGCGTGGTGGCGCCCGCAGGCGAGCTGCGCGTCGAAGTAGTCCTCCATGGCATCCAGCCGGGTGTTCTGGACGGCGGCCAGCTCGGGCCACTGGATCCCGGCCTCCACCAGGTCGGCCAGGGCGGGCCCGCGCCACAGCGTCAGCGCGTCGCGCAGCAGCACGGACGCCGGCTCGGCCGCTCCCCTGGCCAGTTGCTCACGCCCCTGGGCGACCCAGGTGTGGAACAGGTGCAGGTCCACCTGCCCGGGGTCCACGCGCATCATGTAGCCGGGCGGCTGGGTGAGCAGTGTCGCCGCGGTCCCTCCCCGGGGGCCGCGGGCGGTGTCCGCCGACGCCAGTACGCCGCGCAGTCCGTAGACCGCGTTCTGCAGAATCTTGCGCGCGGTGGTGGGGGCGTCGTCCACCCCCCACAGCGCGTTCAGTAACTGGCTGGTGGCCACGACCTTGTTGGCCTGGAGCAGCAGGAAACCGAGCGTGGCCCGCTGTTTGGTGCCCCCCAGACCCACCGCTCGTCCATCGTCCACGACCTGCATCGGCCCCAGCATTCGGAACTGCATCGCACCCCCAACTCGATACCTGCGTACCCGAGTAATGGACCCGGCCTCCGGCTGGTGCACGCCGGGCCGATAGCGCCCTGGCGACCGGGATCCCCCTCTCCATGGTGCAGGGCCCTGCTCCAAGCCCACACAAACCTGGGACAAGGACCGGGCTCCCACCCCGCCCACGCAGCCTCCGGGGGGCGCCACGGCACGGAACCGGGCCGGGTCGCTTCCGGCGGTACCGGGGCCGGATCGCTTCCGGCACCGCCGGAACGGCCCGCTTCCCCGGATACGGTCATCAGGTGCCGTGCCCCTGCCGCACCGGCCGGGACGCCGGGGCCGGTGTCGGTGCCGGCCGCGGCCGGGACACCGGCTGTGGACCACGGCCGCGGCACGGTCGCCGTCGAGGTGGGTCACCGCGCCCACGGCACCGGCCGCCCGCACACGGGGCGGCCCGCCGGTCCGGCAGAACCGGCGCAGCGGGGACACCGATGCCCGCGGAGGCCTGCCGTGCCAGGGCCCGCACCGGGCCCGGTGCGGGGACGGGCCCGGTGCGGGGACGGGCCCGGTGCGGGGACGGGCCCGGTGCGGCTGCCGGGGAACACCCGTGCCGGCAGCCGCTGTTCGCCGGTAAGGAGCGCGCCGCCGGGGGCGCTGTGGGGCCGCCCCCGGCGGCCGGCGGGCCCTGGCCGTTCGCGTGCGGTCATCTCGCGGGCCTCCTCCGCTCCGTCCGGCCCGGAACGCAAGGCAGGGCGGGGCGGCGGTGTTCCCGTTCCCCGATCACCGTCCCGCGCGGTGGACAGACAATGCCCCGGGCCCGCATCACCTCCGCCGCCCGTGCGAATCCGGCGATGGCGCCACCGGCACACCGCACGCCACCGCGCACCGCTTCGGGCCGGGGGCGGGCGTACGGGCCGGCCGGCGGACCGAGGTGGCCATGACCAGCGGCGCACCCCGGTCCGCCGGCCGGCCGGGGCAAGGTGCACTCCGTGTCCCGGTGCGGGGCGGCCCGACCGGGATCAGACCGGGCTCCCCTCCGGGCCGGATGTGCGGGCCGGCGTACCGATCACGGACGTTCCTCCGCACGGGGGGCTTCGGGGACGTGAGGCTCAGGACCTCGACCGGCCGCATCGGGCCGGCACCGGCCGGGGGCACCACGGCCCGGCTCGGCATGAACACAGGCATCGGCCGCGACCGTGCCTCCCCCGGCGGCTCCGCAGGGTCAGGGGCCGCCGGGTCAGGGGCCGCCGGGGAAACCGCCCAGGCGCACACCCAGACCCCCGTGCGGCGGCATCGTCACCGGTGGTGCCGCCCTGGAGCAACCGGCCGGCACCGTCCGGCAATCCTCGGGTAATCGACGGGGCATCGTCCGGTCGTCGCGTGGCAGGTCCTCCGTAACCGGCCGGCCATCACCGAGTAATCGCCCCCGCGCCGAGCCGGAAGAACAACAGACGTGAACCGGCCCCCTCGCCCTTCCCACGGAACGTTGCCCGGCCCGGGGCGAAGCCGCACGGAGAGCGGGGCCGATGACCTGGATGAGGAACCACGACGGACACACCGGCCGGCCCGGTGATCCGCGGCGGCCCCGCCGGCTCCCGCCTCACCTCCCGGTACACGCTCCTGCACCTCCCGGCGCCCGGCGCCCGGTGAACCCGAGGCGGGAGACCGCTGCGGAGCACTTGACCGCGAGGGAGCGGCAGGGCCGGGAAAACGGTCCGGTCGGGGTGTTCGCGCACCCGTTCGCGCGCTGATGATCTGCGGGCTCCCCCGGGTATCCTCCGCGACGCGACGCGCCTTGCGACGGCCCCGAGTTCCTCGGGAGCTGTCGAGCGGGCCGACCCGCCCTCGTAACAGGTACGAGGAGGGCCGACCGCCCTCGACACGCACACAAAGGGCCCGTACGCCGCGTACACCGGGCTGCTGGACCGGCCGCGGGAACTCACCCTGGCCAGGCGGGCCGGGCGGGGGGCCGGGCCGGGCGGGCCGGTGGTCTGCTCGGCGATCCGGCGCACGGCGGCAGCCCGGGCGCGAGGAGTTCTCCGGGAACCGGCGCCGCCGCCCCACGGGCCCGCCGCACCGCCGGTACGAGGCCGGGCGGGGGCGTTTGCGGCGAGGGCGCGGCAGACGTTGTCCCTCACCGCGCGGCCGGGCTCGACGGAGCCGGCGCCAGGGTGCCCGGCCCCGACACGCGGTTCCGCACGGTGTCCACGACCGGACCGGACCGGACCCGACCGGACCGGACCGGATCAAATCGGGCGGCGCTGAGCGCAGATCGGTGGTTTGCGCGCAGACCGGGACCGGGACACCGGGCGGTGGTGTGAGCGGACCTGCGGCGAGTACGGTCCCCGCACAGCGGGCTGCTGACGGTCAGACCCATGGACGCGGGCCCTGCGATGACCGGACCGGTGTCCCGTGCGCGAGGATGCCCGGCGGTGGCGCCCGGGCCTGTGCCGGGCAGCAGCCGCCGCCCCCGGCACCGCCGTGACCACCGCCGCGTCCAACACCGTCGCCGCGACCAGCACCGTCGCCGCAGCAGCCGCCGTGGCCGCAGCCGCCGCAGCCACTGTGGCTGCGGCCGTGGCTGCGGCCGGGAGGGTCGTGGCCCGCCCGGGTCCCCGACCTGCGGTGCGGCACCTCGTCGGTGCCGAGGTGTACGCGACGGCGCGGCGGGGCCGGCGGCGTCCGTCTGCGCGAGCTGACCGTCCAGGCCGCCCACGGCACCGCCCGCCGGCCTCCGGGGAGCTGGTGCGGCAGTCCGGGCCCGGAGCCGCGCGCCGTGCGGCCGAGAGCGACGCGGACCGGCTTTCGTGCCGGTCAGCTCGCGTAGGCGGACGGGAGCCGGGCGGGCAGGGACGCGACCGATGAGCGCAGCTCCTGCCCCTGGTCCCTGCGGCGCAGCCGCAACGGCTCGTCGCGCCCGGTGGCGTTGAGGATCTCGGACTGGATCCTGCGCAGGTCGGACGAGGGTTCGAGTCCCAGCTCGCTCTTGAGGATCTGGTAGAGGTTCCGGTAGGCCTGCAGCGCCTCGGCCCTGCGGCCGGCGTGGTAGAGCCCGGTGATGAGCTGGCCGTGGAACCACTCGTGGAGCGGGAACTCCTCGACCAGGGAGCGCAGGTCGGGCAGCAGCTCACGCCGCCTGCCGAGTCCGCTCTCCACCTCGATGCGCATTTCCAGGGCGCGGATGCGGAGCTCCTCGACCCGGGCGATCCGGCCCGCGAGCACGGTCCCGAACGGGACGCTGCTCAGTACGGGTCCGCGCCACAGGGCCAGGGCGCGGTTCAAGTGGTCGCCCGCGCACTCCAGCCGGCCCTGGTCGACCTCCCAGCGGGCGCGTCTGACGTACTGCTCGAAGGTGCTGACGTCGACCTCGTCGTCGCCGACCCGGGCCTCGTACCCGGGCGCCTTGGTGACCAGCAGGTTCCGGCCCGGCGACGTCACCTGTTCGTCCTCGAACATCCGGCGTGCGTGGTAGACGTGCGTCTGCAGCGTTCTGAGCGCGCTGCGCGGCGGGCTCTGCCCCCACAGTTCCTGGATCAGCAGGTCCGTCGCGACGGCCTCGCGCGGCTGGAGCGCGAGCAGCGCGAGCATCCGGGAGATCTTCGGCGCGTTGGGCGCATACCGCCTGCCGTCATCGGCGACGATTTCGAACGGACCGATGAGGTTGAACTGCACTGCACACACTCCTGTTCCGGGGCTCAGGCGCCCGTGTAGTGCGTAACCCAACGTGACGTGGGGCACGGCGAACGACTTCCGCGGGCAACCTGGTGGCAGTGCTCAACCATGCCAGGGTACCGATCGGTAGGTATGTTTCTGTGGCTGACGTCACCGGCCCGCCCGCCAGGGACCGCGCCCGCCCCGGCCGGCACTCCCCCTTCGCGAGCACAGCCGTGACACGGGCGAGGGATCACGGCGCGGCGCGGCACCGCCGGCCGCCGAGGGAACACCCCTCGAAGTCCCGCACCCCCGCACCCGATCGGACACCGGGCCGGACACAGAGGCGGACGCCGGAACAGGCGCGGGTGCCGGGGTGGGCGCGGGTGCCGGAACAGGCGCGGGTGCCGGGGTGGGCACAGGGGCGAGCGCGGGGGTGGGCGCAGGGGTAGATGCCGGGGTGGGCGCAGGTGCGGGTGCGGGGGTGGGTGCGGGGGTGGGTGCGGGTGCGGGGGTGGGTGCGGGGGTGAGGTCCCGTGCGGCGGTGCCCGGAGGGCGGGCCTGCCGCGGCGGGCCGGCCGGCGGGAGGCCCGTGGCGCCGGCCGGCCGCAGACCGGGGCCACCGCCCTCCCCCGCCGGCCGTCCGGCCGTCGACTCCGCCCTCCGGCTCCGCGGACCGCGGGGCAGACACCCCGGCGCCCCCGCCACGTGCGGCGTATGCGTCACGAACGGCGTGTGCGGGGCGTGCGGCGCCGCACGTGAGGGCGGTGCCGCGGCGGCCGGTGTGTGCGGCGCGCCCGCCCGGGCCGGGGGGCGCGGCGGGGGCGCGGCGGCCGCCGCCCGCCCGGCACCGCGGTGACTCCCCCCGTACCGGGGCCGTACGAAGCTGCCGGTTCCCGGGCGGGCCGGGGGGCAGGCCGGGGCGGCGGACTCCCGGGTGTCCGGGGGGAGCTGACGGGCGGTCCGGGCCGTGTCCGCCCCTGCGGCACCCGCGATCGCGGGCCCGGGCGGGAGCCCGGCGGCGGCACGTGCCCCGGCGGCCGTGTTCCGCAGGGCGCCGCGGCCCGGAGCGCCCGGCCCCGCCGCCGCGTACCGCCGCGCCTGCGGCCGCGTGCCGCCGCCCGGCGGGGCGAAGAGCGGCCGCGGCGCCGGGCCGGGAGCTCGTGCGACCTCGCGCCCGGGCGGCCTGCGTTCGCGCGCACCCATCCTCATCACCCATCCCCCGTTGCTTGCGAGCGTGACCTGCCGCCCAGCACAAATAAACCACTCAATCGGTTTTTTGAGTAGGTCTTTTCTCGATCCGGGACCCGTCGCGCACACGGCCCGTCCGCGGTTGTGCAGAAGTATCCGCAGGTCGTGAAGGGTTACACCGCGGCGGAGGCGGTCATCCAGGGCATCCCGGGGGCGGTAAACATACCGACTGTTATTTAACACGCTGCTTACGCTTCCCAAAGGACAGGAGGAGAACGGGAGCGGAGCGGGCGGAAAAGCCTCGGGGCGGTTCTTCCGTGCACCTCTGTCCCAGGTGCACGGAAGAACCGCCCCGATCCAACACCCCGCCCGGGCCCTGCGTCAGCCGTCGGCCGCCCGGAAGTCCGCCAGCAGGCGCTCGGCCCTGTACGGCGACAGGTCCAGCTTCGCCAGCACCCCCGGAGTCACCAGGTTCGGCAGGACGAGGTGGAAGAGCTCCGATATCTCGGCCGACAGGCCCGGGCGCTCGGGCAGCGCTTCGGACACCATCTGCACACCGGTCCACGCCCCCACGAACAGCCGGGCCGTCACCCGGGGTTCGACGTGCACCTGCAGCTCGCCGCGCTGCTTCGCCTCGGTGAGCAGCCGCGTCCCCAGCTCGGTCCATCCCGGCCAGGGAGTGCCGAAGAGATCCCTGGCCCGGGGATCGACGGACAGCCTGACCGAGGCGCTGAGCAGCGGCTCGCCGGGCAGGCGGTGCGCCAGGACGAGCGCGGCGTCGATCCACTCCTGGACCTTGAGCGCCTGCGGGGCGACACCGTCCGTCGTCACCGCCTCGGCCAGCACGCCCCGCGCCAGCTCCTCCTTCGACGTGAAATGGAAGTACAGCGCTCCCCGGGTGAGTTGGGACCGCTCAAGGATCATGGAAATGGACGCCGCCCCGTAACCGAACTCGTTGAAGACTTCCGCGGCCGCTTCCAGGAAGACTCTGCGCGTCCGGACTGCACGTTCCTGTCTCGCCAACTGATTCCCCATACTTGACCTGGCCTTTACCTACGGTTGAAAAAGACCGGTGGATCGGTATTCTAACAGCGCAACTCCTGCATCAAGTTGTCGCATCTCGGGGGGACCGATCATGTCCGAAACAACTTCCTGCCTGACTCCGCCGCATACCGGCACCGAGGGCCCAGGACCCGTGGCACCCAAGGAGTACGCGCACCTGCGCCACCAGGACAGGGTCCTCATAGGAAGCTGGGCCCGGCGGGAGCCCGACGCGTTCCGCCTCACCGCCCTGTGGCCCGCACCCACCGGCGGCAGCGCCTACGACGCACGCCTGGTCACCCAGACCATCCGGCAGGCCGGACTGGTCGTCGCCCACGCCGAGTACGGCGCCCCGCTGACCCACCAGACCCTGCTCTACACCTTCAACTACCGTGCCGCACCCGGCTTCCGCGCCCCCCGGGGCCGCCCCCTGCCGCTGACCGTCGAGGTCAGGGCGACAGGGAAGAAGCAGAAGGGCAGAGCGACCACCGCACTGACCCTGGACATCCAGATCCTCCAGGACGGCATCACCCTCTTCCACGCCGACTCGTCATTCGGCTGGGTGTCCCCGCCCGCCTACCGGCGGCTCCGCGGCGACCACCACACGGTCGACTGGGCACAGTGGGACGTCCCCAGCCCCGTGCCGCCCCCCACCGTCGGCCACACCGCCCCCACCGACGTACTCCTCGCACCCACCGCGACCCCCCACTGCTGGCAACTGCGCAACGACACCGCCAACACCCTCCTCTACGACCACCCGGTCGACCACGTCCCCGGACTCGTCCTGATCGAAGCAGCCCTGCAAGCAGCACACGCCACCGGCACCCCCGCCGCCTTCCACCCCACCGAAGTCCTCACCTCCTTCGACCGGTACGTCGAATTCGACACACCGTGCTGGATCGAAGCCCAGCCCACCCCTCCCCCCAGCACCACCGAAACCACCCTCCTGATCACCGGCACCCAGAACGGCAGAACCGCCTTCCACACCAAACTCACCGGCACCTACCGCTGACACACCCACCACCACCCCCGCCCTCCGCCAGAAAATGGCGCACCCCCGGGCCCGGCCCCGGCACCCCGAGGACGGGACACCCGCCACCGGGCCCCCGCTGTCCGCGACGGGAAACCCACAGGCCCGCCACAAGCCCCGCCGGCCGGTCACACGGCGTGATCAACCGTGGCCGTGCGAACAGACACCGCCGGAAACACCGACCGGCAGGCCCCGGCCCCACTCCAGCACCGTCCGGGCCCACCAGCATGCCGCCGGGACCCGAAAAAAGAGAGGGCATCACGGCCCGGCGCCGGGCCGCGATGCGGGGCGACCAGCAAGATCCATCCGACCCGTGACGGCCGCGGCCACCCGCCCGCCACGGGCCGTCACGGGCCGCCACGGGCCGCCACGGGCCGCCACGGGCCGCCATACCAACGACCGCACCCGGTTCACCACCGTGATGGAGCCGATACCTGTACCACGGCCCGGGCCCGGACGGCCGCGCGTCCGGCCCGGTCACCTCTCCAGCGACAAGGACCGCAGCTCCAAGCCCGTCCGAGCCCGGCTCCGACGGCGCGGCACCGGACACACCGCCCCCGAACGCGCCGACCAGGCCCGGACCCGCCACCGGCACGGCAGCCAGGAAAGCCGCCCGCCCCCTTTCAACAAGCAGACCCACAAGCGACGCCACACCACGCAACGGCCCTTCACCCGCCTCGAGCAGTGACGCGACAACGCCACCCGCCACGCCAACACCGCCCAGCCCCGCGAAGTAGCAGTCACCCACGCCCCACTCCTGATGCCGGTGCGAAACCAAGAGCAATCCCCACAAGGGCGGCTCCACGGAATACCCGCACCCGCCCCCAGGGACAGACCTGGGCCTCAACTCGGCAACGCGCTGTTCCGCCACCACGGGATGGACGGCGATCGCCCCGTCCGCCCGCCCCCGCAGGACCAGGACCCCGCACAGCACCTCACGCGCCTTGACCGTGCCCACGGCCCGCAGTTCATCGGCGCCACCATCACAACCGCCGGCCCTCCCGAGACGGCCGGCCCCGACCCGACGATCCGGGGACCGGACCAGAGGCGGCCAGGAACCGCCACGGCGATCGCCCCGTCGCCGCACCCGAGGCCGCCGGGCGCCCAGGCCCGCCACCCGTACGGGAACACCTCGTGACCGCGACGGGACACAACCCCTGGGCGCCCGACCAGACAGAACAGCCCCTCGGAGCGGCCGAACAGCGGACGGACCAGTGCAGCCAGACGGTCGGAGCAGTCCTACCAGCCGAAACCAGGCACCACGACAACAACCACACCGCCCAGCCCCCCCATTACCTTTTTGGTGGCCCCGCAACGGGGCTACCGGCCTCCGGGCCCGGCATGACTTCCCCCCCCTTGTTAACCATGATCCGGGGGGTGGTGTCACCGGGCCCGGAGGCACTGACTGACCGCTGATTAGAGGCATGACCACCGACTCTTCGCAGGTCGGGAGGCTCTTCGTAATGTGGATGTGGCGATCGGTGCCGTGGACGAGGCCGGGCAGAAGCACGACCGGAGGATGCACGTGATCGAGACCGGCGACATCGACGTCTTCCTCGGCCTGGACGTCGGCAAGGGCGAACACCACGCCACCGCCGTCACCCCGGCCGGGAAGAAGGCGTTCGACAAACGCCTGCCCAACACCGAGCCCAAGCTCCGCGAGCTGTTCGCGAAACTCCAGGCCAAGCACGGGACGGTGCTGGTCGTGGTCGACCAGCCGGCCTCGATCGGAGCCCTGCCGCTCGCGGTCGCCCGGGACATGGGCTGCCCCGTCGCCTACCTGCCCGGCCTGACGATGCGGCGGATCGCCGACCTCTACCCCGGCGAGGCCAAGACCGACGCGAAGGACGCGTTCATCATCGCCGACGCCGCCCGCGCGATGCCTCACACCCTGCGCTCGGTCGACCTCGCAGACGAGACGATCGCCGAGCTGGAGATGATCGTCGGCTTCGACGACGACCTGACCGGTGAGGCCACCCGCGTCGCGAACCGGCTCCACGGCCTGCTCACCCAGATCCACCCGTCCCTGGAGCGGGTGCTGGGCCCGCGGTTGCAACACCCGGCCGTCCTGGCCCTGCTGGAACGATTCGGGTCACCGGCCCAGATCCGCAAGGCAGGCCGCCGACGGCTGATCACGCTGCTGCGGCCGAAGGCACCGCGGATGGCCGAACGCCTGGTCGAGGACATATTCACCGCGCTGGACGAGCAGACCGTGGTGGTTCCCGGCACCGAAGCGGCCGCACTCATCGTCCCGAGCCTGGCCGGCTCGCTCGCCGCCGTCCTCGACCAGCGCAAACTCCTGGCCGGGCGGATCGAGGAACTGCTGGAGGCCCCCCCTCTTTCCCAGGTCCTGATCTCGATGCCGGGAGTCGGGATCAGGACCGGAGCCAGGATCCTCATCGAAGTCGGCGACGGCAGCAGCTTCCCCTCCGCCGCCCACCTCGCCGCCTACGCAGGACTCGCCCCAGCAACCCGCAACTCAGGCTCCTCGATCCGAGGCGAACAGCCATCCCGAAGAGGAAACAAACAGCTCAAACGGGCCTTCTTCCTCTCCGCCTTCGCAGCCCTCGGCGACCCGGCATCCCGGGCCTACTACGACAAGAAGATCGGCCAGGGCAAGCACCACACCCAGGCTCTGCTCTGCCTCGCCCGACGCCGGGCCGACGTCCTCTTCGCCATGCTCCGCGACGGCACCTTCTATGAAGCCCGAGCGACCACGACCGCGTGAGATACCTGCGCGCCCTCGTCAGCCACTCAGGACCGGGCGAGAACAACCGCGACGTCCACTATCGAAACGGTGGCCAGAACACCACAAGTTACCCTGACCAACGTCGGCGTCAGGAGCCGGTTGATCCCCACCGTGTTCGCCATGAAGCCGTGGATCCGCCATGCAACATCTCGGCAGTTGAACGCCACCAGCAAAGTGGCGGCCCCAAAGACCAGATTCCAACCAAGCCCTGCCCACCCGCTCATCAATCCCCCCGAGACATTCAATGCCCAGTATGGATCGTGGCGCTTGACCAAACCCATAGGGGCACCCCCCCGCCGGCAACACCAAAAAACCACGCCCCCTACCCGACCCAGCCGTCAGCAGCAAAAACATCCCGCAACACCACCTCGCCCTCCCCGCCCGGCCATGACGGCGCGGAGCCGGGTGAGCGAACAGACCGCTCAGGAGCCCGTCTCGGCCCCGCCGGCGCCCACAGAGGTGGGCGGACGGGCGGTCATGCTGATCCCGCACCGCACCCTTGATGTGGAGGAGAGCCTGCTCCCGCCGGACCACCAGCGCATGCTCGCCGCCGCACGGCAGGCCGCGGACCGGTCACGGCCCGGCAGGCCGGCAAGCTGCTGAAAGTGGACGTCAGCGCCCGGGCCGAGCAGGAACCGCCACGGGGAAACTGATCAGACTCCCCGACCGCGGCCCGCTCCGGAAACCACCCGACGGCCGGTCCACCACCCGCCTGAGACCGGGTCCAGACGATCACGCACGCCGCTCCATCCCACAAACCGTTGCCAGCGGACAGGAAGCCGCTCGGCTCTCCTGCAGAAACTCGCGACAGAAGCTACCCATCACCACGGCAACCGGTGCGCAACACACAAGGAGCGACGCGATCAACGCGGAAACCCCCTGCACGGGGCCCCTGCACGGGGCCCCCTTGGCCGCACGTATGCACAAACGCCTTGCGTTCTTCCGGTGTGTACCCGCAGAGAGCCACGGCCGGCCAGTTCACCAGGTGGGTAACGGCGTAGCACTCGCCGCAGGTGCGGTGCCGGCCGAAGAAGCCCGCCTCGCCCCGTACGAGACCGAAGCGTGAGGACACCACGAGGCCCTAGCCGGTGAACAAGAGCCGGTCACCATCGGTGAAAATGCTCCCGAAGCGGACGTCGAAGAACACAAGCCCACAAACGTCCATGAACGCCATTCCGGCTTCCACCTCGCCCCCGACCACAACACAGGCCCGCTCGACCGCCTCCTCACCGGCCCTCATCCGGACACCCACCCAGTCGTGCACATTCCGCGGAACGCACTCCAGGAACAGCACCAGGCCTGCCATGAACTGCTGGAGAGCTCCGACCCGCCGACATACCACCGGCCCGCCTCCCCACCAGGGCGCGTTTCGAAAGCAGCGCCCTCCGCCCGGAGGGCCGGCGCAGCGGCGTCCGGCACGTGCGATCACACGGCGGAGGGCCGCCCCGATACCGGATACACCGGGGCGACCCCGACAACGCGGCGAGGAAAGGGGCCTCCCCCGCTCGAGCGAAGCCGAGAGCCCGAGGAAGTACCAGACGCCGCCGAGCAGGCGGAACTTTCGAAACACGCCCCAGACGACAGCTCGGCCCACACCGGCCAGTACCTCGAAAAACGGCCGGCCAGAGTCCGGTATCACCCACCAGTAATACATCAGAGGAAAACCCCGTGACCCCCGGCGATCACCCACTTCATCACCATGATGCGCGCCCACAGTCCCCCCAGGCCCAGAACCCCCGGGCGCCGGACCCCCGGGCGCCGGACCCCCGGGCGCCGGACCCCCAGGCGCCGGACCCCCAGGCGCCGGACCCCCAGGCGCCGGACCCCCAGGCGCCGATGGTACCGATGCCGCAGCGACAGAAGACCGGGAGTCCGAACAGATTCGCGGTGGAGTGAACCTACTCCGGCCGTCGCTCCAGAGCGGTCAGCCGTACCTGCTCGACGAAGACCCGGCTCCCCCCGCCCCCCAGCAGGACCGCCTTCCCGCCGATACCCGACCCCAGCGGCGCGCCAGCATCCACGAACTCGCACAGACTGCGGTCACCGCCCAGCGCCAGCGACAGGGAAACAGCGCCGCGGACGGCCAGACGAAACAACCACCCCCGCCACAGCACCAGACAACCGGAGCGAAACCCTCCAGAACCCCGGCACCACACGGACAGCACACCCCGCACCCACCCCGAGCCCGCCCGCCAACACAAACCTGACTGAAAAACGCCCAACCACCCACACAGAACCCCGAACAAAAAACCATTCGATCGGTTTCTCAACCACCCGGACCACCCGACACACCCCCCACCCCCGCACAACCCTCCCCCCAGGCCGGCACCACCACCCCCGCCGCCACCAGCTCCGCCCTGACCGCCTCCGACGACAACCCCGGCAGCATCAGATCCCAAAAACGCGTCACCGCACCACGCGAACGCCACCGCGCATCACCACGCGCCAGCACCTCAAACCCCACCACCGCCGCAGTCACCGCAGCATCCGCATCCTCCACCACCACACCCGCCGCCAGATTCCCCTCACCCCCCGCCGCCACCAACACCCCCCTCACCCAACTCCGCCACTCCAGCCACAACACCGCCCCCGACCCCACATTCCACGTCGCATCACTCCCCAGCCCGAACCCCGCACGCAACACCACATCCTCCTCCAACCCCCGCACCAACAAATGCGTCCCATCAACCAACACCTGCAACGGCAACGACCGCCCCGAAGAAACACACCCCACAACACACCGCAACACCCCCACCGCCGCCGCCTCCACCGCCTCCCCCAACTCCCTCTTACTACGAAAATGAAAATTCAACGCACCCGCACTCACCCCCGCCCCACTACTGATCTCCGACAACGACGACGTAGCAAAACCCTGCCGCCCGAAAGCCTCCGCCGCCGAACGAATCAACTCCCGACGCGTGCGAACCGCACGGTCCTGCATCGCCATACTGCCGCTCCGAGAGATCGCCACCAACCAACCAACACAGAACAAACACGCTAACAAAACGGATGTATGGTTTAGAACACAACCCACACCAATGGCCGAAAACAACCACCACCCCTCCAGCCAGGGAGGGATCGCATGGATCGCAGGAGCCTGGGGCTGGGTCGCCGACCGCGACCCCGCACCCTGCTTCCTCGTCACCAGTGGTTCGGTCAACGCCCACTGCACGCGGGTCAAGTCGGCTGCATGCGGCATCCGTTGCCCACGAAAGAGCGAAAGTAAAAGGTGCGAGGAGGGCGATATAGCTCGATTCCGACCACCCTCGACCAGGTCAGTTGTCCATCCGTGTGCCGATTTCATCCGTCCTGGAAGCCGTCTACGGGCGGGCCGAATAGGCCCTTCAGCTCCTGGCAACCCCTTTAACGAGCCCGTGCGCGGTTGGCGGTGGGAGGTCGAAAGGGTGCGCGGGGCCCCGGTGCTGACGTCCGAGCAGAAATGCGGTCTGCGGACCGGTGCTGGGACAGTAGGCCGGCGACGGGTTGGACGGTGTCGTCCATGTGTTCTCGGCGGAGGAGGTGATGGGCCAACGCCCGCCAGTTCTTCGAGCGCGCGTCGCCGTGCTCGGCACGGCGCCTACATCGACACCGGCCTCATCGTCCTTCACCGCAAACGCCCTGGCCGCCCACTCCTGCCGGGCGAGGCACCCGACAACGCGGAACAGCCTCCACCACGCAGTCCAAGCCGTCGCCACCCTGCACGACCACGCCCTGGCCGCATGATCCACACGACACCAGAACCCGGCGTCGCCTGCCCAGCACCGGACTTCTGCGACACGCTTCAGATCGATCACATCTCCAACTCACTGCGGCGTGCACGACAGCGGCGGCGGTTCTCTGCCCTGCGTGGATGACGTCAGAGGTCCGCAGCAGGGTGGGGTGTGTGCTGTTGCGCATGGCAGTCCCGTTCGACTCTGTTCGACAAGCAGGATTTTGCTGAGCGCAATCCGGGACGATGGATGCTGCGAGTTCGCCGGGAGATGTTGAGGGCCTGCGGGCCCTTGCGGGCTGTCAGGCCGTCCGGCATGATCGCGGGCATGATGACCAATCGAAAGGCTCATGCCGCGTAGACGGCCTGGCGCGCTTCGCGCCGAAGATCCGGACCCGCCCGTCTGGAGCCCTTGGACCTATCGAATCCCCGGATTGTCCGAGCGCACCTGCGCCGAGATCCAGCGCGCGGAGCGTGATCACGGTGATTCCTGGGCCGGTCTGTGGGACGGCTTGTGGGATGGGTCGGTGGAGTCTGCGCTCAGGCACTACCAGGCGTTTCTTCGACAGCCCGGCCGATACCTGGACTTGCACTTCCCGGCCTCTCCTCATCCCGAGTCCTCCCTCGTCGACGCGGCGAACGCCCGGGACATTCTGCAAGAGGCCTTGCGTTCGCTTCCACAGCCGTCCCGCGCCGAACTTGGGCGGGTGGTAGCGCGTTTGGACGCAGAGTTTAGCCGCCGGACCCTGCCCGACCCACACGCCTACCGGCGCCTGCGGTGGCACGGCGAATGGTGGCACCGACGCCTCTACGACGGTGAATTCCGGTGGTGAAGGGCTGCAACCGGTCCCGGCCTGTCCAAATGAAGGCCGTGCCTGGTCATGGCGCGAGGGGAGCCGTACAGGTTGAGGGGATCGTGACGCCCGTCTTGGTCCGTACGGCGCCTTCGCACCTCGTCCGCACCGGCATCCCGAGGAAGCAACTCGGTTCGCTGATCGTCGAGTTGGCTGTCGCGTGGACGGCACGGCAGAAGTCCCGGCCGCGTGAACGCCGAGGTCGCGACCGCCTGCGGGCCGAAGGAGGCGGGCCTGGCCATCAACTCATATCCGTCGACCGGGCGATCGCCGCGCTGGTGGTCCTGCGGATCCAGCTCCCACGTGCGGCTCTGGCCGTCCTCTGCGGCGTCGGCCGTTCCGCCATCACCCGCGCTGTCCATGAGATCCGCCCACTGCTGGCCGTGTGCGGCTTCACGGTCTTCGGCGAGACCGGATTGCGGCTGCGTACGATGGCCGATGTCTTCGCCCACGCCTACGCGCGGGCGTCGAGCCGCGGCTCGACGCCACCGAGGAGCGGGTACGGCACCCGAGTGACGCCATTCAGACCGCCGGGCCTTCGTCTCCGGCAGAGGTGCGGCAGAACACTAAGAAGGCCAACGTCATCACCGACGCGAGGGGTCGTATTCTGTGGACGGAGGCGATCCGGCCCGGCCGTATGCACGATCGGACGGTGATGAATACCGAGGGGATCGGCAACCTGTTTGAGCGGCATCCCACGGTCAAGGCGAAAGTCAACGCCGGACACCGGGGCCCGGCCAGAAAAATTCCCGAGCAGGTCCAGGCACCGCCGAAGAAGCCCGGAAGGGAGGCCCTTGCCGCGGAGGCCGGCGCGTGGGAACAGGCCGCAAGCCGCAGTCTTCAGAGCAGATCCGCGTGGAGCATGCCCATGCCGAGCACAAGCAGTGGCGGGCCCTTCAGCGGCACATCGGACGTCGCGCGTACCACGACGAAACTCATCTCGCGATCGCTCTTCTCGCGATCGCCGGCCCTGCCTCTGACCGCACAGCCGTGTGATGATGGCCCAACAACCGAACCGCCAGACCGGCACCTTGCGACCTCAGTCGTGCACCACACCGTAAGGAGGTTCAACGGCCTCTCAGTCGTCGAACCAGACGACGAGGCGCACGTTGTCGTCGCCGTGCTGTGCCGCGAGTGCCCTCATGGTCTCCCAGACAGGTTGCCACTCACCGCTTTCGGTGACGGCTTCTCTGCGGCGCATGGTGACTGACCTGTAGAGCGTGTCTCCGATGAGCCACTCACTTCCTTCGGGCCATTCCCGGCATTCGCCTCTTTCGAGACCGACAGCCTCAGCGAATTCAGGATTCCAAGACGCTTTGCCCGTCATCCTGAACTCGTTGGAAAACCGGCGATACTCGTGGAGTCGACTGTCAGGCCTCTCCGCAAGCTCATCCCAGTCGGCCGCTTTCACCTCCGCCCAGGTGATCCATGTGGTGCTGTGCAGTCCATCCTCGCCGTACCACTCGGACAGCTGCGCAAGCCGTGCACTCACGGTCGTCGAGATGCCGGCAGGCAGACCCCGGCATGCGGCCAGGGGGCGGAAGTTCGCGTAGTTGCGGACGCCGAAAAGACAACCGAACGCATCGTAGCCACCTTCCTCGCACAGCGAGTTGAGGTCGTTTGCGGCGTGCCAGATCGGCTGCTGATCAGCCTGTGGCTCGCGGTACTCGATGAAGCCGCTGATATCTGTACCCATGACAGGCATTCTGCCGACCCCGTCAACTGGTTTCGTGTGCGCCGGATCGACGGCAGCGCGTAGCCGGGCTTTCCGGCCAGGGGGACTTGCGGAGGTTCGGTGCCTCGCATCCGGACGGGGCATCCCGACCGGCACACGATCCGAGGTTGCGGCCGTGGGCCGGCTGTACGGTGGAGACCGGATCCAACGGCACGTGTTTAGACCGGAACGGCCTCAGTGCAGCCGGACCTCACCGATTACCCCGGGAAGGAGTCGTCGCTTCCGTGTCCAGCAGCCGCTCGCACCGCTCAATGGCCCTGTCCCACGCGCTGAGGTTTATTCGCGCACCGATCGCAGGCTCGGACAGCCGCCTGCCGACCCGGGCGAAAGCCTCCTCGCAGCGGCCGCGCAGCACTCGCGTCGGCACCGCGGGCGGCGTGACCTCGTGCAGGGCGGCGAGCAGCTCCGACCACTGCCCCGGGAGCGGCGGAGCGGGCAAGTCCCCGGCCTGCGTCACGGGCATGATCTCCTCCGACACCATCGCCCCCGCCTCCTCATCGACAGCCAGCACGGAAGGCACCCGACCCGAGGCGGCGAACCACTCCAGCATTCAGGCCTGCTCGGCCATGAGCGCCCGCTCCGGACTGATCTTCAGCACCGCGGGAGTGCCGTCGGGCCACCGGCACCGCAACGCGACCGACGGAGCTCCGTCAGGGAGGGGCTCTGCGAGTGAAAGTCCCCACTGGGACGTCAGCCGGGCAATGAGATCGGGCGCGTCAGCACACCATTCGGCAACCTGCGGGCCGAATCGGCGTACCAACCGTGTCGCCGTACTCTCCGCCATACTCTCCACGTCCACGAGCGGTCCTCAGTCCTTTCACACGGGCCAGTGAGCCGTTGCCAGTAAACAGGTGATCCGTTCCCGGTGAACAGAAGTCGCCCACTGTTATCGCTGTGTCGGATGCTGCGGCTCATATAGCGCTCGACTGTGAGCAGTTGTACGGTCCCGGACAGGAACGATCTTGCGGCCGATCATCCTGGCCAAGGGGTCTCACGTGTCGATCTGTGGCGCATACACCGTGGTGCTCGATGTGAAGCGATCCACGGCCGAGCACTTGGCCCGGCTGCTGCGCGGTCACCGTAACTCCGTTGGGTCGGCGCAGTCCGTGGAGTTCTGTGGCCATGTCCACGCGCGGGGGCGCAGACTGCCGTGGCCGGGCCGCGGCGTAGTTCGATCAGGTCGAGGAGAGTCGATGACAGGTTTGGGCTGGATGTATGGGAGAGACCTGCCGTTGTTGAGTCTCACGTTCGCGCGGGGCCTTACGGCTCGGCAGCTTCTGGAACGGATGGGTGCCGATCCCGCGACCCTGGCCGTCCGGAGCCAGGATGATCTCCGCGGGGAGTTCGAGGGCCCCGACGAACTCGACACCTGTCCGGTCAGCGCCGGCAGGTACGGCGACTGGGCATGGGCCTGGGAGCATGCCAGTGGGCGGTGTACTGAGGATGTCGGACTGATCGGCAGTGTTTCCCGGGGAACTGCTGCTGTCGTCCTGCACTACGCCAACGGCCGAGTGGAGTTCTGGTATGCCGAGGGTGGCCGATTGGTCTCCGCATTCGATTCGTACAGCGGTCTCCGGCCGGCTGGTCGCTTCGGAGCCGAACCGTCACGCTTCGACTCCGAACTGCGGGCCCACGGTGCGAGCCCGGACACCGGCGACTACGGCCCCTTGGGTTGTCTGGGCCTCTTCCTCCGTCTCGGGGAAGGCTTGGGTCTCGGGTTGCCGCACGACGATCTGGTCAACGGACCTGTTCTTGGCGCCCGGCTCACCTCCGGATAAGGCCTCAACCGCGTCAGGCACGCCGGGCGGACTGCTCGACGGCAAGTCGGCCCTGAAGGGGACCCTGCTCAGCCAACATCCGGAAGAGATCGCGCGCGGAGCCGTCTTCCAACTCCCGGCGCGCTGGCCGTACGAGGAAACTCCTGCCGGGCGCTGGCTGCTTCGTCCAACCTGCCGTGAGCAATCGCCATGCCCCGATGCGGCGCGGCCGGTCGGTCGGCTGGCGGGTCGGTCGGTCGGTCGGTCGGTCGGTCGGTCGGTCGGGGAGGAAGGTCGAAGGGCGTCTGCCCGGCCGGTACTCTGCCGGGGTGACGGAGCACATCGAGCAGGACGGGCGGCGGCCGGCGAACGACGGGCCGAGGGCCGCTGCTCGTAACCGGGCCGCTCTGGTCACCGCCGCCCGGGAGATCTTCGCGGAGCACGGTCTGGAGGCGCCGCTCTCCGCGATCGCGCGCAGGGCCGGGGTCGGGCAGGGCGTTCTCTACCGGCACTTTCCCGACCGGAGTGCCGCGGTGGTCGCGGTCCTGGAGGAGAACGTGCGGCAGGTCGAGCAGGCCGCGGCGCACGAGGACGCCACCTTCGACGCCGTGCTCGGTGTGCTGACGTGGCATCTTGCCGAGTCGGCGGCTTTCATCGGTCTTCTGCACGCCGACCGGGCGGGCGGCCGCTCGGGCATCCGCGCGCACGCCCTTGCCCTGTCCGAGCGGGTGGAGTGTGCACTGCGCAAACACCTCCCCCGCGGTCACCGGCTGAGTGCGGGGGACGACCTCGTGCTCTCGGTGGCCATGGTCTCCGCCGCCGTCATCGGTCCCACGCGCGAGGAACGCGAGCACCGGGCGCTGGCCGCCTGGCGGTTGCTCGACGTCGAGGTGGGGCCGGTGCGGGCCTTCGGCTGCTGATCCGAGGTCCGGGTCAGCCGCCGTTGGACTGCCGAATGCCTTCCGCGAGCGCGTCGAAGGTGTACAGGTAGCCCCCGGCGGGACCGCTGACGGTCATGTACGCCTTGGTACCGCCGGGTGTGATGGCCACGTTCGTCGCCGACTCCAGGCCTTCGGCCCGCGAGGGAAGCTCCACTGTCGCCAGCCGCTCACCGTGTCGGTCGTACACGGCCATGGCCGCCCGGCCGTGCAGCCCCTGGTAGAGGTTTCCGTCCGCGTCCACGGCGATCGAGTCGGTCTGGGCGAGTCCGCCGTCCACGCGGATGGCGGTGTGCCGGGACGTCACCCCGCCCTTCTCGTCGAGACGCAGGTAGGAGATCCGGTTCTCGGTGAGCTCGCTGAACCACAGCCCTCGGTAGTCCGCGTCGAAGGAGATCCCGTTCGGCGCGGCCAGGTCCTCTGCCAGAACGGTGGCCCCGCCGCCCTCCCGGTCGATCCGCACCACACGGCCGTGGGCCTTGCCCTCGGTCAGACCGCGTGAGTCGCTGACGTACAGGTTGCCCTCCTGGTCGAAGGCGATGTCGTCGGGGTTCATCGGCGCTCCGTCGACCTCGCCGGAGAAGAAGGTCAGCGGGTCGCCGCCGTCGGGCGCCAGGCTCACGATCTCGCCGTGCGCGAAGTCGCTGAGGTAGAGCCGTCCGTCGTACGGGCTGAACTGCGCCGAGGTGTACGCCCCTTTGCCATCGGTGTGGAGCGTGCGGGACGTCTTCTTCGCCACGTCGACACGTATGACCTTGGGCTCGCCCTCGGGCGCGGTGACGTCGACGACGATCAGGCCGCCGTCCTCGCCGAACACGGGTCCCTCCAGCAAGGTCATTCCCGTCTCGTCGTGCACCTGGGTCAGCTGCATGACCTTCTGCGCCCGGATGGTCCTGCCCGCGGAGGCCGACGCCGCCTCTCCCCCGGGATCGCCGCTCTCCGTACCGCATCCGGCGAGGATCAGCGCGCCGGTGGCGGCGAGAACGGAAAGAGACCGGGCCGAAAGTCGCTGCATGTGGATCACTCTTCCTGTGCGGTCTGTGCAGTGGCTGTGCAGTGGGCGGGTTCCGTGGGCGGGTTCCGTGGGCGGGTTCCGTGGGCGGGATGACGCAGGCCGCGGCGAGAGGTGAACGCCTCTGGCCGAATGTCGCCGTCCTGACCGGACCACAACCGGACAACACTGTCCGGTAGTTGTTACCGTAGCGGACGGCCGCCCGCCCTGGGCCGCTGCCGCCCCACCATCCGGATCGAGGACCCCACATGACGACTCCTCAACCACCGGCTCCCCACGAGCTCGCCGCACTGAGGCGGCGCTACCGACTCGAACGCGAACGGCGTGTGCGTCCCGACGGAGCCGCGCAGTACCGCGACGCTGACGCCGAGTTCGGCTACTACGCGGCGGACCCGTACACGGAGGGGCCTCTCGGGCGCGACCCTCTCCTCGACACCGTCGACGTCGCCGTGATCGGCGGCGGATTCGGCGGCATCCTCACGGGCGCGCACCTGCGGCAGCAGGGCGTCGAGCGCGTCCGGGTCATCGAGAAGGGCGGTGATTTCGGCGGTACTTGGTACTGGAACCGATACCCGGGCGTCCACTGCGACGTCGAGTCCCACGTCTACCTGCCGATGCTCGACGAGACCGGCTATGTACCGGAGTGGAAGTACGCCCCCGGCGACGAGATCCGCCGCCACGCGGTGCGGATCGCGCGGAAGTTCGACCTCTACGCGGACGCGCTGTTCTCCACCGGGGTCACCGAACTCACCTGGGACGAGGCTTCCGAGACGTGGATCGTGGCCACGGACCGCGGCGATTCCTTCCGGGCCACCTACGTCGTGAACGCCACCGGCACCCTCACCGATCCGAAGCTACCCGGGATCCCCGGCATCGAGGACTTCGCAGGCCACACCTTCCACACCTCGCGGTGGGACTACGCCTACACCGGCGGCTCCCCCCGGGGCGGCCTGGCCGGCCTCGCGGACAAGCGGGTGGGCATCGTCGGCACCGGAGCCACCGGCATCCAGGTCATCCCGATGCTGGCCGAGGACGCCGCGCACCTCTACGTCTTCCAGCGCACCCCCTCCACCGTGGACGTACGCGGCAACCGCCGCACCACCGCCCGGGACGTGGGCGCCGACCGCGAGGGCTGGGCCCGGGGGCGACGGGAGAACTACCTCCGCATCGTCTCCGGCGAGGGCGCCGACCAGGATCTGGTGGCGGACCGGTGGACGACGTCGGCGGGCCTGCTGGAGAAGCTCCTGCCGAGCTTCCGGCGGCAGGGCGACCGGCAGGCCTTCGAAGCCGCCTACGAGGCAGCCGACGCCGCCAAGATGAACGAGCTCCGCGCCCGCGTCGAAGAGACGGTCACGGACCCGGGGACGGCGGAGAAGCTCAAGCCCTGGTACCGCTACGCGTGCAAGCGCCCCACCTTCTCCGACCTGTACTACCCGGCGTTCAACCGGGACAACGTCACTCTCGTCGACACCGCGGACACCCACGGCATCGAGCGCGTCACCGAGCACGGCGTCACGGTCGGCGGCGCCACGTACGAGCTCGACTGCCTGATCTTCGCCACCGGGTTCAACGTCGGGACCTCCGGCATCCACTCGGGCAAACTCCCCGTACACGGCCGGGGCGGCGTCCAGCTGCTCCACAGGTGGGCGCGACGGGGCCCGCGCACGCTCCACGGCTTCACGAGCAACGGCTTCCCCAATCTCCTGCAGATGGGGCCGCTCCAGAACGCCAGCAGCGTCAACTTCACCCACATCCTGGACGAGCAGGCCATCCACGCCGCCGCCCTCATCGCAGCCGCGGAGGCCGCCGGCGCCCTCATCGAGCCCTCGTCCGAGATCGAGGACGCCTGGATCGCCGTCCTGGCCGAGGGCGCGCCCGACCACGAGTGGTTCCACGCCGAGTGCACCCCGGGCTACTACAACCGTGAAGGGCGCGGTCGGCCCAACGGCCCCATCGCCTACCCGCACGGGGCCGTCGCCTTCCACGAACTCCTGGAGCGCTGGCGCGACGAGTCCATGGCGGAGGTCCTCCGGAGCCGGACGGCTCTCCCGACCTGACCGCGGCTCGGCACGCCCGCCCCCTCCTCAACCACCAAGCACCAACTCCCAGCCCTCAGCCCTCAGCCCTCGCAGTGTCGGAAGGACCGAGCCATGAACGCACCTGTATCCGAGCCGGACATCGCCTCTCACGCCGGGCGGAGCGTGATCGTCACCGGGGCGGCGTCCGGTATCGGCCGGGCCGCCGCTCTGGCCTTCGCCGCGGGGGGCGACCGCGTCCTGGCCGCCGACCTCGACGCGGCCGGCGTCGAGGAGACCGTACAGAGGATCACAGGCGCTGGGGGCGTCGCCCGGACGATCGTCGGGGACCTGGCTGAGCAACGGGTGGTGGACGCCGTGGTGGCCCGCGCGGTGGCGGAGTTCGGCGGGGTCGACGTCCTGGTCAACAACGCGGGAGTCATGGACCGTATGTCGGCGGCGCACGAGACCGACGACGCCGAGTGGGACCGGGTGTTGCGCGTCGACCTCACGGCTCCCTTCCTCCTCACCCGAGCCGTACTCCCCCACATGCTGACCGCCGGCTCCGGGTGCCTGGTCTTCACCGGCTCCGAGGCCGGCCTGCGCGGCGGCGCCGCCGGAGCCGCGTACACCGCCGCCAAGCACGGGACCACCGGGCTGGTGAAGAACCTGGCGGTGATGTACCGCGCACAGGGCATCCGGGCCAACGTGATCGCGCCCGGCCCCACCGCGACCGGTATGGGGGTCGACAGCCGCCCCGACGCGCACGGCCCCTCCATCGTCGGGAGCCTCATCGGAGCGAACATCGGCCGCATCGGCTCGGCGGACGAACAGGCCGCCGCCATCGTCTGGCTCGCGTCGGATGCGGCCTCCTTCGTCAACGGCGCGGTCCTGCCCGTGGACGACGGCTGGTCAGCCGTCTGACGCGGCCCGGCCGAGGTGCACGTCGTACGTCACGGGAGGGCCGCGTCGGAGGCGAGGCTCCTTGACCGTGGGCGGTCAGGGCAGGAACTCTACGTACCCGTCGGTTCCGTGCAGGCGGATCCGCTGCCCGTCCCGGATCAGCCGGGTGGCCCGCTCGACGCCCACGACGGCCGGCAGGCCGTACTCCCTGGCGATCACCGCGCCGTGGGTCATGAGGCCGCCGACCTCCGTCACCAGGCCGGCGATTCCGACGAACAGCGGTGACCAGCTGGGGTCCGTGAAGGTCGTGACCAGGATGTCGCCCGCTTCGAGGTCGGCCTCCGCCATGTCGAGGATGACACGGGCCCTTCCCTCGACGGTCCCGGCGGACACCGGCAGGCCGGTCAGCGCGCCGGCCGGCACGTCGTCACGCCGGTACGCGCCGGTGAGGGCCTCGCCCTCCGACGTGAGGACCCGGGGCGGAGTGAGCGCTTGGTACGACCGGAACGCGTCCTTGCGCCGCTGGATGAGCTGCTCGTCCACCCGGTTGGACCGTACGGTCTCGTGGAATTCCCGGAACGTCAGGTAGAAGGCGTCCTCCTTCTCGGGAAGCACGTTGTCCCGCACGAGTCGCTCGGCCTCCGCCATCAGGGCCTGCTTGTACACGAAGTAGCGGCTGACGATGCCGTACTTCGGGTACTCCCGGTATCCGATGAAGGTTCTGACGCGGTCGATCATCCGCTGGGTCTCGTCGGCCTTCCGGTCCCCGTCCGGCAGGGACCGCAGCCGTGACAGCACGTCCTGTTCCTTCTGCCGGGCGGTCCGCCGGCCCTGTTCGAAGCGCTGCTCGGCGGCCCCCGGCCCGAAGTTCCCCACGTTGTCGAGGATCACGGGAACGAGCGTGGTGGGGCGTTCGCGCCATCGTGGCCTGGTGATGTCGATCTCCCCGACGCAGCGCATGCCGTACCGGTCGAGATAGGCCTCCATGGCCGCGCGAGCCTCGCCTCCGCCTTCGGTCTTCGCCAGCTCGTCCAGGAAAGTCGCGTCCTCAAGGCGCTCGGCGTCCCGCAGGAAGGCCAGCACCTCCGGCAACGGGCGGATCACGTCCGCGACGTCGAGCAGCGCCAGTCCCATCTCCGACGTGATGTTGCCGGGGGCCGACAGCGTCAGCGTGTCCGCGACGTTCTTCTCGCCCAGCCACTCCAGCAGCTTGTCGTTGAGCCACCAGGTGGCGTCCATCCCCGCCATGATCGCCCGCATGCTCAGCGGATCGGCCAGAACCCTCTTGTGTTCCTCGAAGGCCTCCAACAGGAAGTCGAACAGCGCCGGGCCCTCTTTCGTCCGGATGTCACGTTCCAGGGCGGCGACGGACGTCCGGCTGCGCTCGATCAGGTCGGTGACGACGGCCGGATCGGTCTCGACCGGGGCGGGCGCACCGGTGGACGGCGGCCCGCCGGGGGCCGGGTCCGGGAGGGAGGGCACGAAGCCGTCGCGTTCGAGGACGGTCTCCAGGGCATCCCTGACCAGCGGATCGCCCTTCCCCAGGACGTCCAGGAGGCCGTCGCGGCTCGTGGGCGATGCCAGTCGCCGGGTGACGTCGACGAACAGCCGCCCACCCGCCTCGTGCATCGGCACCATGGCCGTCAGCTGCCACATGGAGTACCCGAGGGGCTTCATGGCATCGGTCATCATCTGCTGGTGGCCGACGGAGACGTAGACGTGATTACCCCCGTCATCGCCTCCGCCATTGCCTCCGCCATCGCCCCCGTCTTTCCTCTCGGCGCTTCCCTCGGCGTCCCCGCCGGTTTTTCCCTCGTCACCGTTCTCGATGTCGGGGAGAGGGAAAAGGGTGGTGATCGGCCTGCTCTGCACGATCCGGAACCCGCCGTCGACCAGGCACCATTCGATGTCCTGCGGGCGGCCGAAGTGCGCTTCGATCCGGCGGCCGAGCCCCACGAGGCGCACGGCCTGCTCATCCGTCAGCGCGGGCCGCTCCCGCTGCCGTGCGTCGACCGCCACTTCCCGTGTACCGCCGGCGGGCAGGGCGTGAACGGCGCGCTCCTTGGCGGCGATGGTCCTGGTGACGACTTCGCCGTCCCGGACGGTGAAGACGTCCGGATTCACCAGACCGGAGACCAGGGCCTCCCCGAGGCCGAACCCGGCGTCCACGGTGGCGACCTTCCGGTTGCCGCTCACCGGGTCCGCCGTGAACAGGATGCCGGACGCGTGCGGGAAGACCATCCGCTGTACGACCACGGCCATGTGGACCGTACGGTGGTCGATGCCGTTCCGCTGCCGGTAGATCACGGCCCGCTCGGTGAACATCGATGCCCAGCACCGGCTGATGTGCTGGAGGACCGCGGTCGGCCCCAGGACGTTCAGATAGGTGTCCTGCTGGCCCGCGAAGGAGGCCGTCGGCAGGTCCTCCGCCGTCGCGCTGGAGCGGACGGCGTACGCGGCCTGCTCACCGAACCGGGCGAGCGAGCCGGAGATCGCCGCCTCGATGTCCCCCGGGACGGCGTTCTCCTCGATGAGGCGGCGAATCCGTCCGCTGAGCGCGCGAATCGCCTCCCGGTCCTCCGGGCCCAGGCGCGACAGCTCATCGAGCCGCTCGTCGATCGACGGGACGTGTGCCATGGCCCGCCGGAAGGCGTCCGTCGTCACGCAGAAGCCGTCCGGCACGCGGATGCCCTCGATCCGCGACAGTCCGCCCAGGTGCGCGCCCTTGCCGCCGACGGCCGCGACGCGCGTCTCGTCGACCTCTCCGAGGTCCAGCACGTACGGGTCCGTCATCGCGACACCTCCGGGGCCGTCGTGTGCCGTTGCGCTGCGACGGCCGATCGGATCATCGGCGCCTCGCCCTCCGTCGAACCTCTTGTCGGACACGCGTTCATTCCTGGTTGTCTTCCCTCTGGCTGGTGGACCGGCAGATCCTGCTGGCGTGTGCACGTCGTGTCACCGTTCCCGCAGGTGGTGGCAGCGACCCGAGGATTCTGCGCCGTCACCCGGGGCTTGCCGCAAGCCCCCCGGTGAGCTATAAGTTGAGCCTGGCAAGGAGAGGTCTCCCTCCTTGCCTTTCCTTTTACCCGGTTGCCCTGTCACCCCATGGGCCCTGCTGCCTTGGGCGCAGCGACTCCGGGGGCCCCGGTCACTCCTCCGCGTCGCGGACCAGCAGGGCGATCTGAACCCGGTTCTGGACCGCCAGCTTGGCGAACAGGCTGCCGGTGTGCGCCTTGACCGTCGCGACGCTGATGTGCAGTTTCCGCGCGATCTCCGGGTTTCCCAGTCCGTCCGCGATGGCCCGAGCTGTTTCGCGCTCCCGTTCGGTCAGTGCCGACAGTCGTTCCCGCGCGGCCCGACGGGTAGCGTCACGGGCGTGGGAGGACTGCGGGCCGGTGGCCGCGGCGATCACCCGTGCCGTGGCGGCCGGTGACAGCACGGGGCTGCCGTCCGCCACGGCCCGCACGGCGTCGATGATGCGTTGCGGCGGAGTGTCCTTGAGGACGAACCCGAGAGCGCCGGCCCGCAGGGCGCCGAGCACCAGGTCGTCGGAGTCGAAGGTCGTCAGCATGAGCACCCTGGGCGGCGACGGCCGGGTCAGGAGCTCCCGGGTCGCGCCGAGTCCGTCGAGGCCGGGCATCCGTACGTCCATCAGCACGACGTCCGGCCGCTGCTCGTCCACCACGGTGATCGCGGCGTTCCCGTCGGCCGCCTCCGCCACGACGGTCAGATCCGGTTCGCCGTCGATGACGAGGCGCAGCGCCATCCGCACCAACTGGTCGTCGTCGACGATGACGAGCCGCACAGGTTCCCGCTCGCTGTCCACTCATGCTCTCTTTTCGTGGGTGGGGTTGGGCCAGGGTAGTCGCGCGCTGAGGATGTAGCCGTTGTCGGACGTGGGGTGGTGGCGGAGTGTTCCGCCGGCCAGGCCGACCCGTTCGGTGAGGCCGAGCAGTCCGAATCCCGAGGCCGGTGGCCGGTGGCCGGTTCTCGTGGTGGCCGGGGAGTTGCGCACGTCGACGCCGAGCCCGGTGCCCTCCGTGCCTTCGAGGGCGATGTGGACGGGCGCGCCCGGGGCGTGTTTGGCGGCGTTGGTCAGCCCTTCCTGGACCACCCGGTAGCAGGTTCGTCCCACGACGTCGGCGGGTGTTCCCGTCACGGCGGTGCTCAGGGTGACGTCCAGTCCTGACGCGCGGGCGTCGGCCACCAGGTCGGGGACGCGGTCGAGAGAGGGCTGCGGTGGTTCCGGGTGGCCCGGGTCGGCGCGGAGCACTCCGAGGACGTCGCGCAGTTCTTCCAGTGCCTGGTGGGAGCCCTCGGCTATGCCGCGGACCAGCAGACGGCTCTCCTCGGCTCCGAGGTCGCCGCGGTGGTCCAGCACGCCTGCCTGCATGGCGACCAGCGAGATCCGGTGCGCGAGCACGTCGTGCATCTCGCGGGCGATCCGGTTGCGCTCCAGGACCCGTGCCTGCGCCGCTCGTGCCGCCTGCTCCCGTTCCGCGCTCTCCGCACGGCCCCGCAAGGACCGCACCTCGACGCGCCGAGCGCCGATGGCCATGCCCACGGCCGCCGCGATACCCGCGGTCAGGGCCGGCAACGCGAGTTGCAACCAGAGCATGCCGGGCGGGTTCTGGACCGGGTAGATCCCGCCCCCGAACTGCGACGCGGCGACATGGGCCACGGCAACGGCTCCGATCTCGACCGGGCGTCGACGCGTGGAGATCGAGCCCAGCGCCAGGAGAGCCGCGCCGGTGGCGAGCGTGGACGCGGTCGAGGCGACCGCGACCGTCATGGCGACGGCGAGCGGGAAGCGTCGCCGCCACAACAGGGCTGTCAGGCAGCCGAGGGCCACGAGCGGATCACCGATGCGGAACCAGGGGCCCGGGCCGGCGCCCTGCCCGTGCAGCAGCACTCCGATGTAGAGCCAGATCGGCACGCTCACCGCGGCGGCCGCCGTCAGTCGCCAGGTCTGCTGCCACCGTCCGAGCGGTGGCGTGCCGTAGGTGTTCACCCCTCCATTGTCGCGAAGCCCTACGGCCGACGGGTCGGCCCAGGGGCGGAGGCCGGCCGGCCCGGAGTCGTACCTCCGCCTCGCCCTTGGTCGGTGCGGCTCCGGGCCGCCGGGCCGATGTGCCGCCCGGGCCCGCACGGACAGACTCGTCCGGACGGCGGGCCGAGGGTGCGGGTAGCCCGTACGGCCACGTCACAGAGATCGGCGGCGGTGCTCCGGGAGCCGGTGGTTCCGGCGTCCCGTGCGCCCCCTTCTTCAGGAGGACGTCAGATGCGTACAGCCTTGTCCCTTGCTCTCGCCGTCGGCGCGGTGGCGGTGGCGGCCTCGGTGCCGGGAGCGTCCGCGGCGGCTCCGGCCACCGCACGGGTGGATCCCGGCGCCGTCGGGCAGCCGAGTCCGGACCCCGTGCGGTGGGGTCCGTGCCCCGAGGACGTCACCGCGCCCCGGCTGGAGTGCTCGACTCTCGACGTCCCCCTGGACTACCGGCGCCCGGACGGCCGGCGGATCGAGATCGCGATCTCCCGACTGGCGAGCGAGAACCCGTCGAAGCGCCGCGGTGTACTGGTGACGAATCCGGGCGGTCCCGGGGGCGCGGGGCTGGACTATCCGGCGGTGCTGGCCGGTGCGGGGCTGCCTCGCGAGGTGCTGGACTCCTACGACGTGATCGGTTTCGACCCTCGCGGTATCGGCCGGAGCACGCCCGTGACCTGCGATCTGACGCGGGAGCAGCAGTATCGCGGCAACTTCGCCCCGTACGCGCACACCGCCGCCGACGTCACACGGGAGGCGGGGTACGCGCGAACCGTCGCGAAGCAGTGCGCCACCTCGCGCACGGCGTCGATGCTGCCGCACATCACCACCGCGAACACCGCGCGCGACATGGACCGGATCCGGGCGGCGCTGGGCGAGCCGAAGCTCTCCTACCTCGGCCATTCCTACGGCACCCATCTCGGTGCGGTGTACGCGACGATGTTCCCGAAGCCTGGCGACCGGGTCGTGCTCGACAGCAGTCTGGGCCCCGGCGGCTATGACGTCACAGCCATGCGGTCGTTCGCCCGTGGGCTGGAGGACCGGTTCCCGGACTTCGCCGCGTTCGCGGCCGCGCGCCCCCGGTACGGTCTGGGGGCCACCACGGAGCAGGTGACCGCGAAGTTCTTCGAACTCGCGAAGCGGCTGGACGAGAAGCCCGTTCAAGGCATCGACGGGACCGCGTTCCGCGCGGTCACGTTCGAACGCCTCTATGTCGATGCCCTCATGCCTCACCTGGCGGAGTTCTGGCAGGCGGTCGACACGGGCCGGCCGGTGCCGGTTCTTCCCGTGCCGCCGCACCTGGAGAACCTCATGGCCGCGCGCTTCTATGTGATCTGCGGCGACTCTCGCTGGCCGAGGACCGTTCGGGAGTATCAGCGCAACGTCGCGTTCGACCGGCTGCGGTATCCGATGCTCGGCGGGTCCACAGCCGGTATCGGGCCGTGCGCGTTCTGGCCGACGGAGCGGGTCGAGCCGCCGGTGCGGATCGGCGACCGGGGTCCGTCGAACATCCTCATGGTGCAGAACGAGCGCGACCCGGGGACACCGCTGGCCGGCGCCCGGGAACTGCGGCGGACGTTCGGTCAGCGGGCCACGCTGGTGACGGCCGACCAGGGCGGTCACGGTGTCCACCCGTTCGGCGGCAACACGTGCGCGCATGACGCGGTGACGGCGTTCCTGACCACCGGGCAGCGGCCGGCGCGGGACGTGGCCTGTGCGGCGGAGCCGGGCGACCAGGAGAAGCGGACCGTGTTCGGGCAGCGCGGAAACGGATCCGCCCAGCGGGACATGGTCGCCTCGGGAACACCCCGGTGATCTCTGTCGTTCGACCTCCGGCCCACTTCCGCGAAACGTGAATCCGAGGGATTGCCTTGCCCGATGCTTCCACTGCCGACGCCGTGCACCAGCTCCCTTCGCCCGCCGCGCAGGCGGAGCGGTTGATCGAGCTAGGGGTGCACGCGATCGCGGGGATTCCCGCCGATGACATCCGCGCGTTCGCCGGAACGGCCGACCCTGGCCGTGACGTTCTGCTCGCCGTCCATCCGGACCGAGCCCCCGCCTCCACACTCGCGCCACTGCTCCTGCGTGACGGCAAGCCCGGCTTCGTCGTCGTCGACATGCCCGACGTCGACCTGTTCGTCCCCAACGGGGTCGAACTTCCCGACGCGCCTCTCTATTTCGTCGCCGGGCCCGACCGCGGCGACCACATGGCCAACTGGAGCCCGGAGGAGGCGTTGCCCGCCCTCACCGAGCAGAGCCGCAGCCCCTTGCTGCTCACCGAAGGCGTCCACTGGGTCTTGCAGCAGCCGGCGGTGCTCGAGCGGAACCTCTGCTTCATGACCATCGGGTCCCGGCTGCGCAAGCCGAACGGCGCCCTGGACGCGCGCACGCCGGCGATCTGGATCAGCAACGGCACCGGGCGGGACGGCAAGGAGCGGCGCAACGCCCCCAAGGTCGGCTGGTGCTGGTGGGGCAACCGCCATACCTGGTTGGGCTTCGCCTCCGCCGAGGGCCGCGAGGGCCGGTAGCGCCCGTTCGCCCTGCCGTTGACCCACCTCCGATTCACTCACCTCCGATGACTCACCTCCGATGACTCACCTCCGATGAAGCGGGCCGCGCGGGCCCGCTTCATCGGCGCGTGAGAACACCTCCCCGGAGTGCGTTCCCCGAGCCTCCTCAATTGATGATTGATCGTCACATGCCCTGCACCACAATAGGTTTGACGACTTTGCATCAACAGCGGCGAACTTTGAACACTGTGGTGACGAAGTATGGACGCCGCCGGTAGAAGCCTCCTACTGTTCTCGGCGCAGCCACCGGAGTCCCTGTCCGGACACAGCGCTGCCCCCACCGCACGAGCCGAACGTTCACCCCCGGGCGCCGGGTGGCCCCACCCACCGCCGCGACGTGCCCCTCGCCGCGAGGGGCCAGGAGGAAGAATGCATCCACGGCCGTTCCACCGTTGCCGCAGACATCTCACGGGCCTGCTCGTCTCCGCGTTTCTCGTCGGCGCCTTCTCCGCCGTGCCGGCCGCTGCCGCGCCGGCGCCGCCGGACGAACTCCCGCCGCAGGAGCCGGGCGTCACCCTGCGCGTCTTCGATGTGCAGGTCCCCCTCGGCGAGCTGTGCGACATCAAGACCGGACAGACGCCGAACGTCGACAAGTTGATGCCCGGCATCGACTGGAGTTCGCCGGACGACTTCGGCTTCGGTGACCACTTCGTCTCCCAGGCCACCGCCAACCTCACCGTTCCCGAGGACGGTGCGTACGTCTTCCGCCTGACCAGCGACGACGGTTCGCGGCTGCGGATCGGCGGCTCCACCGTCATCGATCACGACGGGCTGCACGGCGCGGAGCCCAAGGACGGATCGATCGACCTGACGGCAGGTCATCATTCGTTGCGGATCGACCACTTCGACCGCACCGGCGGTCAGCAGGTCACGCTCGAATGGAAGCCGCCGGGCGCCGGGGACTTCGCCGTCGTGCCGAACACCGCGCTGAGCACCGACGCCGACGTCGTACGGGTGACGGCGCCGGGCCGCAAGGAGTGCGAGGGAGCCCTCGACTCCCCCGGCGACGGGCTGCCGCTGACCTCTACGCACCCGGACTACGCGCTCACCGATCTGCGGCCCGCGGGCTTCGAACCACAGGTCACCGCGATGGACTGGCTGCCGGACGGCCGGCTGGCCGTGACCACCTGGGGCGGCACCGACAACACGACCGGCGAGGTCTATCTCCTCGACGACGTCCAGGGCGAGACCGGTCCCGGCGAGGTAACGGCCGAGAAGGTGGCCGAGGGGCTCAAGGAGCCGATGGGCATCAAGGCCGTCGACGGCAAACTGTACGTGTCGCAGAAGCACGAACTCACCGAGCTGACCGACATCGACGGCGACGACGTGACCGATGAGCGTCGGACGGTGGCGACCTGGCCGTACGGCGGGAACTTCCACGAGTTCGCCTTCGGCCTGCTCTACCGGGACGGCTACTTCTATCTGAACCTGTCCGTGGCGATCGATCTGGGCGGGGCGACGACCGACCCGCAACCCGCGCCGAACCGCGGCTCGACGATCAAGGTGAACAAGGAGACCGGCGAGGTCGACTACATCGCCGGGGGCCTGCGTACGCCCAACGGCATCGGCTGGGGCCCGGAGGGCGACATGTTCGTCCTCGACAACCAGGGTGGCTGGCTGCCCTCCTCGAAGCTGCTCCACATCAAGCAGGACCGCTTCTTCAACCACTACACCAACCCGTCGGGTCCCTTCGACGCGAAGCCGGTGACCAAGCCGGTGCTGTGGCTGCCGCAGAACGAGATAGCCAACTCCCCCAGCACTCCGCTGCAGTTGGATGAGGGCCGGTTCGCCGGGCAGATGCTGTTCGGTGATGTCACGTACGGCGGTATCCAGCGCGCCTATCTGGAGAAGGTCGACGGCGAGTACCAGGGGGCGGTCTTCCGCTTCACCCAGGGCCTGGAGGCCGGGGTCAACCGGATCAGCAAGGGCCCGGACGGCGCGATCTACGCCGGCGGCCTCGGCGCGGGCGGTAACTGGGGCCAGGAGGGCAAGCTGACCTACGGGCTCCAGAAGCTCTCCCCCAGCGGTGACAAGGCCTTCGACATCCTGGCGATGCGCGCAAAGCCCGGTGGTTTCGCATTGGAGTACACCCAGCCTCTCTCCGAGGAGACGGCAGCGAAGCTCGCCGAGAGCTACCGGGTCGAGCAGTGGACGTACGCCCCGACCCCCGCCTACGGCGGCCCCAAAATCGATGAGGAGTCCCTCGACGTCGGGACCGCCACCCTCTCCGAGGACCGCAAGAAGGTCACGCTGACCATCCCCGGGCTCAAGGCGAACCGTGTGGTCCACATCCGCTCGCCGCGCCCCTTCAGCTCCGCCGGCGGCACGGAGCTGTGGAGCACGGAGGCCTGGTACACCCTCAACGCCCTCCCCGGCGACCAGCCTCCGGCCACCCGGTACGAGGCGGAGGAGGCAGCCCTCGGTGGGGGCGCGGGCTTCGACACGGAGCACGCGGGCTACTCGGGCGGCGGCTTCGTCGACGGCTTCGGCAACGAGGGAGCGGCAGTCGCCTTCGACGTGGAGGCCGGGAAGGCGGGTACGCACGATGTGGGTCTGCGCTACTCCAACGGGCCGGATCCGGCGCCCGGCACCAAGACGGTGAGCGTCCATGTCAACGGTGAGAAGGTCCGGCAGGTCGAGCTGCTGTCGACCACCGACTGGAAGACCTGGTCGACGGGGACGGAACAGCTGGAGCTGCGCAAGGGACGCAACACGATCACCTACTCCTACGACAGCGGCGACACCGGCCATGTGAACCTGGACATGATCACCGTCCATCCGAAGGGTGCCCGCGTCCAGCTCTTCGACGGCACGGACCAGGCGGCCTGGCAGCATCCGGACGGGCGCACACCCGAATGGCCCGTGAGCGGTGGGGAGATGGAGGTCGCCGGCGGCGACCTGCGTACCAAGCAGGGCTTCCAGGACTTCCGTGCGCACGTCGAGTTCCGGCTGCCGAACCTCCCTCCGGACGTGACCGGCCAGGACCGCGCCAACAGCGGCGTGTACCTGCAGGAGCGCTACGAGGTGCAGATCCTCGATTCGTACGGTGACACCACGCTCGCCGACAACGAGGCCGGGGCGATCTACACCAAGAAGGCCCCGGACGTGAACGCCGCCACGGCCCCGGAGACCTGGCAGACGTACGACATCACCTTCCGCGCCGCCCGCTTCGACGCCTCGGGCGCGAAGACGCAGGACGCCCGGGTCACCGTCGTGTGGAACGGTGTCACCGTCCACGACGACGTGGCCGTGGACGGCACGACCGGGGGCGGAGCGGCCGAGGGTCCGACAGCCGGGGCGATCAAGCTCCAGGACCACGGAAGCAAGGTCCGCTACCGCAACGTGTGGGTGGAACCGCTCACCTAGGGAAGCCCGTTCGGGATGATTCCGGGCTCGACGTACGGTTCCGGGGTGGCAGCGGCAGGCTGCCACCCCGGCGCCGTCCGCACCGGCGCTCCCACCGCACGCCCCACCGGTGGGGCCACCACTATCGTCTTCCCGTGACTCGCGCCGCGCAGCGTCCGCTGCTGTTCCTCGACGTCGACGGTCCGCTCGTCCCCTTCGGTGCCACGTCCCGCCCCCACCCGACCTGCGGGACGGCCCCGGGACTCCGGGTACCGGCGCGCATCCGCTGCTGAACAGGATCGGCCCCCGGCACGGGGCCAGGCTCGCGCTCGTCCCCAGCACCAGCAGCATTCCCGCCATGAGCCAGTAACCGGCAGCACCGTAGGAGGCCAGCACGCTCAGGGTCTGCCTCGCGGAGTCGTAATCCGGCCCCTGGCGCAGTTGCGCAATCGTCCAGGAGCCGACCAGAAGGGCGGGGCACATCCGGAGGAGACCAAGGCCCACCAGGGAGCAGATCACATCGATCCAGCATAAATGTTTGCATCTCGCCCACTGCTGACATCCGCCCGGTGCCAGTCGCCGCGCCACCGGCCACCCGCGGGTCGCCCGGCAGCGGCCGGGGCGTTCAGGCCGACAGCACGCGCAGGACTAGCGCGGCGGCGGCCAGCAGGGCGAGCACCACGGGCGGCGCGATCTCGTAGTCCTTGACGCGCAGGTGGGTGACGACGGCCCCGATGAAGTAGAGGACGACGCCGACGGCCGCGGCGGCTCCGATCAGCGGCACGCCCAGGCCGATCAGAAGGCCGAGGGCGCCGGCCGCCTTGAGCGAGGCCAGCCAGGGGAACCAGGTGCCGGGGACGCCCACCTTGCCCATCGAGGCGGTGACGGCCTCGTTACGCGTGAACGTCAGCGCGGCGGAGGCGCCGAGGGCGAAGGCGAGAAGGACGCCGACCACGGCGTAGGCGATGAACATGGTTACCTCGAAATCATCAATGATGTAAATGGTTAGATCGTTGATGACTATAAACGATTTCTCAGATTCCACCATGTGCGTCCTGATAACGTGGTGGAATGCCAGCTCAGGACAGGGCCGCCCAGCCATCGGCAGGGCCTTCGACGTCTCCCGGCGATCCGGTCCACCGCCTCGGATTCCTGCTCGCCTACCACGGCAACGCGACGCAGACCCTGATCCACAAGGCACTCACGGCCACCGGGCTCACCCCGCGGCACATGAAGACGCTCCTGCAGCTCGCCGACGGGCCGGTCACGCAGAAGGCACTGATCGAGAGGCTCGACGTCGACCCCAGCGTCCTCGTCGCCCTCCTCAACGACCTCGAAGGCGACGATCTCGTTCGCCGTCGCCGCGACACCGCCGACCGGCGCCGCCATATCGTCGAGATCACTCCGCGGGGCGCCGCGCAGCTGCGGACCTCCGACACAACACTCGACACCGTGGAGGACGAACTCTTCGCGGACCTGTCCGAGCGCGACCGGGCCACGCTGCGCCGGCTGCTGGGCCGGCTGCGGACTTCCCCGCAGGACTTCAGCTGCACGGAGGAATGAACCCCGCGGTCCTCGACGCCGTCGGATCAGATCACGGTGCCCTCCGGGGCCGCCCCGGTCTCCGCCCGCCGGATGGGCATCATCGTCTCCACCGGGTCCTGTGCGAGGTGGTCGAGGATCAGCCGGTTGACCAGCGCCGGCTTCTCCAGCGGGGCCAGGTGGGAGGCCCTGGGAACGACGACCAACCCGGCGTCCGGGATCGCGCGGTACAGAGCCACCGTGTGCTCCAGCGTCATCAGGTCGTCATCGCCGACCATGACGAGGGTGGGCGCCTCGACGCGGGCCAGGTCCACTGCCGTCAGCGTCGGCTGCGTGCGCCACATGTCGACCACTTTCGCGGCCACCACCGGCCAGTGGTCGGCGCCGTCCGGTGAGACAGGCTCGTACATCTCCCGGAAGAACGCGAGATCGGGCGCGGCGGGGGTCATCACGTCGAGCATCGACGGCTCGACGAAGCACTCGGTCCCCGGGCGGAAGTTGGCCCCGATCGCCACGACCCTGCGGACGAGGTCGGGACGGTCCATGGCGACGAGCAGCGCGACGACTCCCCCGTCGCTCCAGCCCACCAGATGTGCCGGCCCTCCGACGACCCGCTCCAGGAAGGCCACGGTGTCATCGGCCATGTCCTGGTACGTCAGCGGCCCCGTGACGTCGGCCGTGTGCCCGTGGGCGCGCCGTTCCGGCAGATACACGCGATGGGCGGCGGCGAGGTCGGCGCGCTGCGCTCCCCACGTGTCGTTGGTGCAGAAGCCGCCGTGCAGCAGAACCAGCGGGTCACCGGTCCCCCCGGTCTCGTACCAGGTCCTGACACCGGGCAGATCCGCGTACTCACCCATCGTTCCGGGCCTCCCCGGGGCAGTCGCCTTCGTGGTCCCCGTTCTCCGTCCAGTCTGCGCCGCGGTCCCGCGGGCCGCCATGCGGAGCCCGAGCGGTTACGTCCGCGGGACCCGCGCGAGCAGGGACCGCGGGCTCGTCCCCGGCCCGCCGAAGAGATTTTCGAGAGGTTCTCGGGCCATGATGTCGAGAACCCGAATCCGGCTCCGTCCCTGGAGTGAGAGCGGCCGCGATGGGCCGCACAGCACCGAGGAGTACCACCATGGCCAAGTACCTTCTGCTCAAGCACTACCGCGGAGCCCCGGCCTCGGTCAACGACGTACCGATGGACCGGTGGACGCCCGAGGAGATCTCGGCGCACATGCAGTACATGCAGGACTTTGCGGACCGGTTGGAGAAGACCGGTGAGTTCGTCGTCGGTCAGGCGCTCGCCCCCGAGGGCACGTGGGTCCGGTACGACGGCGAGGGCCGCCCGCCGGTCACCGACGGGCCGTTCGCCGAGACCAAGGACCTCATCGCCGGCTGGATGATCATCGACGTCGACGGTTACGACCGCGCTGTCGAACTGGCCGGGGAGCTGTCGGCCGCTCCGGGGGCGGGCGGAAAGCCGATCCACGAGTGGCTGGAGGTCCGCCCGTTCCTGTCCGCGCCGCCCACCGTCACGGAGTGACGCCACGATGAACGAGGCGCTCCTGCGGAGCCTCACACCGAGCGTCCTCGGAATCCTCGTCCGTCGCGGAGCAGACTTCGCGGCGGCCGAGGACGCCGTGCAGGACGCCCTGGTCGAGGCGGTCCGCGTATGGCCGGACGAGCGACCGCGCGACCCGAAGGGCTGGCTGGTCACCGTGGCCTGGCGGCGGTTCCTCGACGCGACCCGGGCGGAGGCCGCCCGGCGGCGGCGGGAGGACCTCGTCGACGAGGAGCCCGCGCCCGGCCCCGTGCCGACGATGGACGACACGCTCCAGCTCTATTTCCTGTGCGCCCACCCCTCGCTGACCCCGTCGTCCGCCGTCGCGCTCACCCTGCGGGCCGTCGGCGGGCTCACGACGCGCCAGATCGCCCGGGCCTATCTGGTGCCCGAGGCGACCATGGCGCAGCGGATCAGCCGGGCGAAGCGCACCGTCTCCGGCGTGCCGTTCGATCAGCCCGGCGATGTCGCGACCGTGCTGCGCGTCCTGTATCTGGTCTTCAACGAGGGCTATTCCGGCGACGTCGACCTCGCCGCCGAGGCGATCCGGCTCACCCGGCAGCTCGCTGCGGCGATCGACCACCCTGAGGTGGCGGGGCTGCTCGCCCTCATGCTGCTCCACCACGCCCGCCGCGCCACCCGGACCGCGCCCGACGGGAGTCTGGTGCCGCTCTCCGAGCAGGACCGGGGCCGCTGGGACACCGGGGCGGTCACCGAAGGCGTCGGGATCCTGCAGGCGGCCCTCGCCCGCGACCGGCTGGGCGAGTTCCAGGCCCAGGCCGCGATCGCGGCGCTCCATGCAGACGCGCCGAGCGCCGGGGAGACCGACTGGGTGCAGATCGTCGAGTGGTACGACGAGCTGACGGGCCTGACCGACAGCCCGGTCGTCCGGCTCAACCGTGCGGTAGCCGTCGGAGAGGCCGACGGACCGCGCGCCGGACTGAACCAACTCGCCGCGCTGAGCGACACGTTGCCCCGCCACACGGCGGTGTCGGCGTATCTCCACGAGCGCGACGGCGATCTGCCGAAGGCGGCCCGGCTGTACGCGGAGGCCGCCCACAAGGCACCCACGCTCGCCGAGCGCGACCACCTCACGCGCCAGGCCGCCCGGCTGAACGCCGGTCTCCGACGCTGACGGATCGACCGCGCCCTCCGCGCCCACCGCGTCCGGAGGTGCGCGACCGGTCCGGCGCACGCCTCAGGCGCGACAACGCAGCATCTCCAGCGTCGGGTTGGCGAGAGAGTCCTCCCAGAACTCCGCACCGAACGCGCGCAGGCTCGGCAGCCACGCGTCCACTCTGCTCGCGCGGCTCCGGCGGACAGTCGGCGAACCGTACGGCCGAGCGAGTCGATCACTCGATCGTGACTTCCGCCCCTTCGGCGCCCTATGTTTCGCGATGCTGTGGGACGGACGCGCGACCTGCGCCGTCGGCGGTTCCGGGGGAGGGAGTGGCATGACGCGAGAAGCGGGGCGTGACGGGGGCCTGGACGAGCGGGTGGTCCTGCTCGTGGCGGGGGCCGCCGATCTGACGGTGAGCGCGGTGGGTTCGGCCCTGGGAGCGGTACGCGGGCTGCTGCGCCGCTCGGACGCTTCGGAGTTGGTGGCGGATGCCGAGCACGAGCTGACGGCGCGCGGGCGCCTGGTGCTGGACCGGTACGCCGCCCCGCCCCCGGCCCATCTGGAGCTGCTCGCCCGGCACGCTGTGGCCCGGCGGGCCGGGCGATGATGCCTGACCGGTGGGACGCGGCCGCGTTCAAGGGCCGGGTCGACGAGGTACTGCGCCCGTTCGTCGCCCGGGAGGCCGAACTGTTCGCGGCCATCGACCCGGACCTGGCCCCGGTGGCCGCGCAGGTGGAGACGGTGGTCGCGGACGGCAAACGGCTGCGGGCGGCGTTCTGCTACTGGGGCTGGCGGGCGGCGGGTCAGCCGGACAGCGCCGCGCTGGTGCGGGCGGCGGCCTCCCTGGAGCTGATCCACGCCGCCGCTGTCGTACACGACGATCTCATCGACGACAGCGCTCTGCGGCACGGCCGCCCCACCGCGCACATCGCGCTGCGCGGTGCCGTGCGCCGTCGCCCGCGTTCCGCCGCCGCCGCCAGGTCGCTGGCGATGCTGGTGGGCGATCTGCTGATGGGAATGGCCGGGCAGCTGTTCACCACCAGCGGTCTGCCCGCCGCCTATCTGGGCCGGGCCCGCCCGTTGTGGACGGTTCTGGGCCGGGAACTGATCGCGGGCGAGTGCCTGGAGATCCTGCGCACCGGAGTCGAGCCGGACACCGCGGCCTCGCTGAAGGTGATCCGGTACAAGACGGCCAAGTACACCGTGGAACAGCCCCTGTTGATCGGCGGTGCCCTGGCCGGGGCCGGCGGCCGGCTGCGCGAGGGCTACTCCGCCTACGGGCTGCCGCTGGGCGAGGCCTTCCAACTGAGGGACGATCTGCTCGGGCTGTTCGGGGACCCGGGGCGCACCGGCAAGGCCAGTGCCGACGACGTGTGCGGCCACCGGCCCACCACCCTGTTGGCGGAGGCCTGGCGGGTCGCCGGTGAGGACGACCGCGACCGGCTCCGGGCCCTCCTGGGCCGGCGCGACCTGGACGAGGACGGGCTGGACGCGGTGCGCGAAGTCATGCGCGGGCTGAAGGCCCCCGGTCTCGTCGAAGGCATGATCACGGCGCGCGTCGCGGAAGCCCTCGACGCCCTCCATGAGCTGGACGTGCCGCCGGGCGCGGCCGACGCCCTGACCGCACTGGCGAACTCGGCGACGGTCCGGCTGTCCTGACCTTTCGTCCGCCCACCTGACCCCCACACCCCTACACCGCACCGCACCGAGAACGGGGAAGTCCGTCTTGACCTACACCGAGGCTTCGATGAACGCCCTGCGGCACGGCGGCGACGAACTGGCCGACGCCACCGTCGCCGCGCTCTTCGAGCGCGGGGAGGTGGGCAGGTTCAACACGCTGATGCGCTACGTCTCCACCGCCGGCGCACCCCTGCCGGACGGGCTGCCCGATGTCGCCCGGGACTACCTCCAGGCCACGAGTGCACCGCCGGCCTGGGTCGACTGGGGGGAGATGGAGAAGGCCCGGCTGTTCTTCATCGACAACAACGTGCACATCTCCACCGCACTGTCGTTCGCCTCCATGCCGGCCTGCTACGTGGTCCCGCACGTGGCAAAGCTCCTGTCCGCCTCCCACGGACTGAAGTACCCCTCCAAACGGATGGCGGAGACCGGCCAGTTCACCGTCCACCTGATGCGGCCCGACGCCTTCGAGGCCGGGGGCCGCTTCATCCCCGCCGCCCAGAAGGTCCGACTTCTGCACGCGTCGATCCGCCATCACCTCCTGCGCGAGGAACGATGGGACTCCGACGCGCTCGGGACGCCGATCTGCCAGGAGGACATGATCGGAGGGCAGATGTTCTTCTCTCTGCTCGTGCTCGACAGCCTGCATCGCCTCGGCATCCACATGTCGGAGGAAGGCGCGGCGGCCTACTACTACGCCTGGCGTGTGGTCGGGGCGATGCTGGGCGTCGGCCAGGAGACCGCCCCCCGGTCCCTGGACGAGGCGCGTCAGTTCCTCGACCTGTACATGATCCGGCACATGGGGCCCTCCGAGGAGGGCGCGCTGCTGACCCGGCAGCTCATCGACCTCTACGAGGAGGTCGTGCCCGGGACCCTCTTCGACCCGATCGTCTCCGCGCTCATCCGGCATCTGGTCGGCGGCACCTGTGCCGACTGGCTCCAGGTGCCCCGCACCTCGTGGGACACCGTCGTCAAGGCCGTGCCCCACCTTCTCGGTGTCCTCGAAGCCGTCGAGGACCGGTCCCCCCTGGGCGCCTGGGCCCTGGACCGTCTCGGTCACCTCACCACCGTCCTCGAACTGTCCTCCCTCACGCGCGGCCGCGTGATGCACTACGCCATCCCCGAACAGCTCAAGGAGGAGTACGGCGTCTCCCCCGGGGCGTCCCGCGCCCGCCGCTGGAGCCCGCCCGCCGTCACCGTTCCCGGCCTCACACCCCCATCGTGACAATTAGGTAAGCCTCACCTAATATCTGCTGTGTCGTCTTCGGGTCCCCACACGCCGAGAAGCCGGTATCCCCCCTTCTTTCGTTCGCCTCCCGGGAACGGCTCCGTCCAGACGCGCGCCGTGCCCCTCCCCCGAAGGAGACATGCAGCGCATGTCCATGCCCCGTCGCGGCCGCCTGGCCGCTCTCGCCGCCCTGACCGTCGTATCCGTGGGCGCCGGCGTCCTCGCCGTCCCCGCCTCCGCCGCCCCGGGCGTCCACGCCGCCGCGTCGGCACAGGCCGCGGGCAGCACCTCCGCGGCCTCCCCGATCCTGGCGTCCGGCCGATCATCGTGGGGCTTCAAGGAGTCCTGGGTCCGTTACGTCACGGCCTCGGGCGGTTCGGTGAACGTGGCCGGCGGCGCCACCAAGGACGCGGCCGGACTGATCGGCTATCCCGTCAAGCACGGTTCGGTGAACCCCGCCGAGCGCTCCGCGGACGTGCGCTTCGGCGGCTCCGTCACCTACGCGGTGCCCAGCCACGGCATCACCGCCATCACCCTCGCCAGCCCGCGCGTCCTCATCAAGGACGGCCGGGGCACGCTCCACGCGGACGTGACGACCGATCTCGTCGCCGGTGAGGCCCCGGTCACCACGGCCGGTGTGCCACTCGCCACCCTCACCGCGGCGGCCGGCGCCCTCGACGGGTCCGCCGTCGACTGGCGGGGGATCACGACCGCGCTCACCGCCGAGGGCGCGGAGATCTTCGCCTTCCAGGGCCGGCCCATGTACCCGGCCGGCACCGCGCTCGACCCGCTCGCCGTCAGCGGCGGCGTCAGCGTCCCCACTCTGACGGTCAGCCAGGTCACGGCCCTGGGCGCGGAGAACGAGGTCACGATCACGGGCAAGGGCTACCGGCCCGGGCGCGGGCTCTACCTCGCCCAGTCCATAGCCATGCCCGGCACCACCTACCCCAGCGTCTTCGGCAACGCCGTGTACGTCCGCCAGGTCGGCGCGGACGGTACGTTCACCGTGACGGCGAAGCTCACCGAGACGTTTACCCCCTCCGGGGCTCCCGTCGTCGACTGCCGGACCACCGCCTGCTTCGTCACGAGCTTCAACTCGCACGACGGCGGCGACCCCACCTGGATGCCCTCCCGGGCCCAGGACGTCGCCCAGCCCATCAAGTTCGGCGTCGAGGTCCCCGCCGCCACCGTCACCCAGCACCCCGCGCCGCGTACCGCCCGCTCGGGTGCCACCGCCACCTTCACCGCTGCCGCGACCGGCGCGGACTCGGTCCGCTGGGAGCGCAGCGCCGACCGCGGCGCGACCTGGAGCACCGTCCCCGGAGCCACCGCCACCACCCTGCCGGTCAAGGCCTCGGCCGCGCTCAACGGCCACCGCTACCGCGCCGTCTTCGTCAACGCGTCCGGTGAGAGCGCCACTTCGGCCGCCGCGCTCACGGTGTCCGCCGTACCCGCCCGGATCGTCTCCTTCAACGCCTCTCCCGAGCCGGTCGCCAAGGGCGGCAAGCTGAAGGTGGTCGCCACGCTCCAGACCGCCGGCGCCACGGACGACGTCTGGCGGCCGCTGGCCAAGGCGCCCGTCGTGATCGAGTTCCGGACGAAGGGCGGCAAGACCTGGAGCCGGGCCACCACGGTCGACACCAGCGGCAAGGGCGTCGTCTCGGTGTCCGTGACCGCCGTCAAGGACGGTGCCTGGCGCGCCCGTTACGCCGGGACCGCCGACCGCGCCGCGGCCGTCAGCACCTCCGACAACGTGGACGTCAAGCTGCGGACCGCCGTCTCCGGGTTCAACGCGTCCCCCGAACCGGTCCGCAAGGGACGCACCATCACGGTCAAGGGCACTCTGCGCAGCCTGGACGGCACCTGGAAGAACACCTCCGGCCAGTCCGTGATCATCCTGTTCAGGGCCGACGGCTCCAGCAAGTGGAGCAAGCTGGCGACTGTGCGTACGAACAGCAAGGGCGTGTTCTCGAAGGGGTTCACCGCCAAGAAGGACGGCACCTGGAAGGCTCAGTTCAAGGCCACGTCGTCCCGTCTGGGCACGACCGGCTCCGGCGACCGGGTCGACGTACGCTGACCCGCGTCGACCTGCCTGACCCGGGTCGACCTGGCTGACGCAGGTCTGTCCGTCCCGGCCTTCGCGCCGCTGCCCCTCTCCCGTCGTCCGGGGAGAGGGGCAGCGGCGGTGGCGGAAGCCGTGCCGGTGGTGGAGCGGGTCAGGGGGCGGTGCCCCAGGCGAGGGTGGTGCCGGTGAAGACGCCGATCCTCGGGGCGTCGGCGAAGGCGGTGTTGGCGGAGCGGCTGTAGTCGTCGCTCTCCTGGAACGCCGACCAGTCGCTCTTGTTGATCCGCAGCTGGATCTCTCCGGACGTGGCGCCCGCCGCGAGGCTGCCGCCGCCGAAACCGACCTCCAGGTAGTGGCCGGCGCCGGTGGCCGGTGTGCTCACCGGTCGGACCCCGTGCGTCACGTTGCCGCAGCCCAGCACCGCGTAGTCGCAGGCGGTGCCGAAGGTGCTCGCGCCGCCGTCGGAGGTGAACCAGTAGCGGGCCGTGACCGTGGACAGGTCGATCGCGGCCGAACCGGTGTTGACCAGGCGGAGGGACATCCGGATCTGGTTGTCGGTCGGGGAGTTGTCGGTGTTGCGGTATTCGGCCTTGAGCGCTCCCGTTCCGGTGCCGCCGCCCGCCTCGGTGGTGACCTGCGCGGCCGGGGTCCCTGCCGAGACGTTGCCTGCCGCGTCCTTGGCCCTGACCGAATAGCTGTAGGCGGTCGAGGCTCTCACGCCGGTGTCGGTGTAGGTCGTCGTGGCCGTCGTGCCCACGCGGGTGCCGTCACGGAGGACGTCGTACCCCGTGACGCCGGTGTCGTCCGTGGACGCCGTCCAGGCGAGGGTGACGCTGCTGCTGGACTTGGCCGTCACCCGCAGGTTCGTGGGCACGGTCGGCGCCTGTGTGTCGTCCTCGCCTCCGCCGCCGTCCAGCGGCGGGTGGGCGTTGCGGAGCAGTTCCTGGAACTGTCCGGAGAACCAGTGCCCGGCCACCGGGGAGTCGGGCAGCGCGCCCGTGAGGTTGAAGCCGTTGCGGCCGTTGCCGGTGTACGTCGGATCGCACATCCGGTCGAAGCCCTTGCCCTCGTCGTTGTCGACGGGCTCGCTGCTGCCGTCGGACTCACCCGGGGGCTTGGCCCAGACGTAGGCGTCGATCCCCGGCTCGGGGGCGGCCGTGGGGCGCTCGCCGATACCCGCGCCGCTCTGGTTGCACCAGTTGCCGGCGTGGATGCGGCGGTCGGTCCGGCCACCGTCGACATAGGCGTCGGCGCTGGTCAGAGGGCCGGGGCCGGCGGGCCGGGAGGAGCCGCCCCAGCCGTTGCGGGCGGTGTCGATGAGCATGCCGATGTCGGAGGCGAAGCCCTGACGGACCAGTTCCGTGCGCAGGGCCTTCGCGAACGAGAGTTCGTCCACGTAGTAGTTCCAGTCCACCCAGCGCGACTGGCGCACCGTGGCCCCGTTCACGGAGTCGGTCACCGCGAAGTGCGGCTCCTTGAGCGCCGAGTAGTTGGCGGTGTTCACGATGAAGCCGTGCACGTCGGAGACGGTGGCGCCCTCCGTCGTCGCGGCCTTCTTGAACTGCTGTGCCGCGGGGACGAAGTTGGAGTCCCAGCCGAGCCAGCCGTGGTGGGCGGCGTCGACGTAGTTGTAGACGTTGGGTATGGCCCCCAAGGCGTGCAGGGCGTATCCGATGCCCTTCTCGTAGTTGCCGTTGGCCTTCATCGTGGCGCACTCGGGGGTGGAGCCGGCGGTCCCTCCGGCGTTGGTGACGAGGTTGGGCAGCGAGTCCGGTTCGATGAGCGTGACGATGCGCAGGCTCGCGTAGGCGGGGTCACCGAGGATGCCGGCGATGGGGTCGATGTAGTCGTCCTTGTAGCGGCTCAGCTCGGTGGGGCCGAGCTCGCCGTTGGACGCGAGGGCTGCGCAGTCGCGGCCGGGCAGGTTGTAGATGACGACCTGGAAGAGGTCGGCACCCTGGCTCACGGCCGTGTCGAGGTGGGCGCGCAGGCCCCGGGCGCCGGGTGTGCCGCCGATCGCGGCGATCCGGTCCATCCAGACGAACGACGGTTCGTCCGCGATGACGTCGCCGCCGGGCTCGGCGGCGGCCCTGGCGGACCAGTCGGGGTTCACGTACGCGGTGGCGCCGGCGTAGGGGTTGTCGACGCGGGCGGCGGCCGACGCCTGTCCGGGCACGGCCACGGCGAGCGCGGCGCCCATGACCAGTGCGGACAGTGCGGCGGCCGCTCTTCTGCGGAGTGCGTGAGGTGCGTGTGGGGTGGTGCCTCTGATTCTCATTGCGGCTCCGTGCTCCTCTCGTACGTCCGTCAGGGGTATCGACGGACGGGTTCAGGGGTCCGTGACGCTCGGGAGGTAAGGGATTCAAGTGGGGAACCGTGCGTGTGGGAGCGCTCCCAAACTGGCGTGGCATTCGATGACTGTCAAGCGTTACGGCGCAATAACGTTGTATGGAGCGGCAGTTGGTGAGAGATGGAGCGCTCCCATCAACGACCGAACAGGCGACACGAATGCATCACCGGTCGAGTTCGCGTCGACGATTGGCCGACTATCGACTTGCGGTGTGCGCAAGGACCGTCGCGGAAGAAGACGCCGTAACGCTGGTCTAGGCCAGGCCACGTCCGTCCCCCTATCCTCACCTGTAGCCGGTGACACACCAACTCCCCCACCCAGGTTGCCTGCCGGCTCGTGCCCCCCACTCAACTCCGCTCGAGCAGCCGGGTGACCTCCCCCATTCGCCGCCTCCAGGAGGCCACGGTGAAATTTCGCACCAGAAGCTCGGCGATCATCGGCACGCTCTGCCTCGTCACGTCACTGGCGCTGGCCACGGCGTCGGCCGACGAGCCGGCCGCACCGATCCAGCCGGTGACCGCGTCCCTGACCGAAGTGGCCAGGGCCCAGGGGCCGTCCGCCGGAGCCGCCGGGCCCGATGACGCGCTGTGGATCGCCGAACGCGCGGGCACCGTAAGGGTCCTTGACGGTTCGGGCCTCGGCGCACCGGTGCTCGACATATCCGACGAGACCACCACGGACGGCGAACGCGGCCTGCTGGGCGTCGCGTTCGACAAGACCTTCGCGCACTTCTACATCTCGTTCACGGACCTCGAAGGCACCAGCACGGTGGACGAGTTCGCCGTGGAGGGCGGCCGGCTCCAGCCGGAGACCCGGCGCACCGTCCTCACCCAGACGCAGCCGTACGCGAACCACAACGGCGGGGACATCAAGTTCGGCCCCGACGGCTATCTGTACATCGCCTTCGGTGACGGCGGCTCGGGCGGCGACCCGCACGGCAACGGGCAGAAGCTCGACACCCTGCTCGGCAAGCTGCTGCGGATAGACCCGAGCGGAGGCGAGCCGTACGCGATCCCGGCGGACAACCCCTTCGTGGACGACGCGAACGCGAAGGACGAGATCTGGGCGTACGGGCTGCGCAATCCGTGGCGGTTCTCCTTCGACGCGGGCACGGGCGACCTGCTGATCGGCGATGTCGGCCAGAGCGACTGGGAGGAGGTCGACTGGGCCCCGGCGGACAGCAAGGGCGGTGAGAACTACGGCTGGTCCTCCATGGAGGGCACTCACCCCTTCCGGGGCGGCACGGAGCCCGCGAACCATGTCCCGCCGGTCCACGAGTACGACCGGACGGGCCTCGGCTGCTCGGTGACCGGCGGATTCGTCTACCGCGGCGACGCACTCCCCGGCCTTCGGGGGAGCTATGTGTTCAGCGACTACTGCGACGGCACCCTCCGTACGCTCCAGCTGGAGAACGGCGAGGTGACCGGCGTCGGCGACCTCGGTGTCAGCGGCGGCGAGGTGATCTCGTTCGTCGAGGGCGGTGACGGCGAGCTGTACGTCCTGGGCAGCGCCGGCGCCGTCTCGCGCGTCGACCCCGCGTGAGCCGCTGAAACGCACGGCCGGTCAGCTGCGCGGACCGATGCCGGGGGCCCGCCGATCATGACGATCGGTGGGCCCCTGCCGCATGGTCCGGCCGTACGCGAGGGGGCTCGGGCCCGACCGCAGGGCAGGCACCCCGACGCGCCACCGCGCGCTCGTCACGAAAGGCTCCGTCCGGGCGGGGGCGGGCGGTTCGCCTTCTCCCCGCCTTCGCCGCGCTGATGGCCGCGGCGGGCGTCCCGGTCGAAGACGCCCAGCAGCTCGCACGGCCCGCCCTCGGCGCCGATCGCGTGCGGGAGCATCGTGGGGAACTCCGCCGCCTGGTTCGTCTCGATCCGCAGGCGCCGGTTGCCCAGGAGCAGGATCGCGGTGCCGGAGAGGACGACGAGCCACTCTCTTCCCGGATGCGCGCGGAGCCGGGAAGGGTTGTCGGGCGGCGGCTCGGTCAGGCGCTGGCGGATGACGGTCATGCCGGGTTCCGCCTTGATGGGCCACCGCAGCTGACCGTGGGCTCCGTCGATCATCGGGCTGGAGACGATGTCGTCGGAGGCGGTCTCGACCAGCTGGTCGAGTGAGGTGTCCAGGGCGCGGGCGAGAGTGACCAGCTGGTCCAGGGCCAGTCGGCGCCGACCGTTCTCGATGCGGCTGAGCGTGGACTGACTGACCTTCGCCCGGGCGGCCAGCTCCTCCAGGGACCAGCCCTGGGCCACGCGGAGGGCGCGGATGCGTTTGCGTACCAGGCTGTCCAGCTCACCGTCATCTTGCGTCATGAGCATAAGCGTATGCCAGTGAGGCAAGGTGCGCTCAGCCCCGGACACCTCGTGGGACCTCACCCTGCTGTTGCTCCGATGCCGCAGTCCGCACCGGGGGGCCTTGGCGTGCCACGAAGTGAACCGTCCGCCACAACCGATCGTTGACGACGAGTGTGCGCATGGCCGGACAGGCTCGCGATCCCACAACCGGGTGATCGGTGAGCCACAACCCGCGGTTGTGGCCACATAGAGTTCAGTACGTGGACATCGAAGCCGTGCGCACTTTCGTCACCGTCGCGGACACCGGGCAGTTCCAGGAGGCCGCCGTGGACCTCCGCGTCAGCCAGCAGGCCGTCTCCAAGCGCGTGGCGGCCCTGGAGCGCGTGCTCGGGGTGGCGTTGTTCGTGCGCACCGCCCGCGGAGCGCGCCCCACGCTGGACGGGCAGGCCTTCCTGCCCCACGCCCGCGAGGTCCTGAGGGCCGTGGAGCGGGCCGCCGCCTCGGTACGCCCCGGGGACCGGGTGCTGCGCGTGGACGTGCTCCACCGGCGTATCGCCCCGGCGCTGGCCGTTCGCGGCTTCTACCAGGCCCATCCAGGCACGGACCTGGACGTGGTGACGCTCGCGGACACCAACGTGACCGGGGCGGCCGAGGCGGTGCGGGCCGGCGAGATCGACGCGACCTTCCGCGCCGTGCCCGCGGGCGCCCTGCCCGAAGGGATCAGCGCCGAACGCGTCCTGGACGATCCGTTGCAGCTCCTCGTCGGACCGCGCCACCCGCTCGCCTCCGCCCGGTCGTTGGCCCCGGCGGACCTCGCCGGGCACCGGATCTGGATTCCGGGCATCAGACAGGGCACCGAGTGGGCCGCCTACTACGACCGGCTCGCAGAGGACTTCGGTCTGCGCGTCGACGCGGTCGGGCCCGACTTCGGGACCGAGGCGCTGATGGACTCGATCGCCGACTCCGCGGCGCTGGCCACACTCGTCGGCTCCCGGGACCGGTACGTGTGGCCGACCGCCCACGACCTGCGGCGGATCCCGGTCGTGGGCCCTACTCCGGTCTATCCGCATGTGCTCCTGTACCGGACGGGCAACCCTCACCCGGTTCTGGCAGCGCTGCGCAGGCACCTCGTGCGGGTACGGCCGGAGCCGCCGGCCGACAGATGGACTCCGGGCTGGGCCCGCTGAGCTGTCGGCGAAACGCGGCCCGCCCGCTGCTGCTCCGGGCCGGCGGCCGGCGGCCGCCGGTCCGTGCGGCGGGCGGCCTCGGCTCAGGGGCGTTGCGTGGGGACCGGCCGGAGCCTGGGCCAACGGGCCAGCATCTGCCGGCGCATGTCCGCGCAGAGAGTGCTCAGCCCGCTCAGGCCGTCGTGGCCGGCGGTCATGCCGACGACGACGCCGAGCCGGTGGACAAGGCGTTGCCGGGCGGTCACGGTGCCCCACTTCCAGTCGCGGACCGGGATCCGCGCGAGGTGATCGGCGCCTTGGCGACGGGCCCTCTGGACCAGGGCGTCGCCCCGGATCAGCCAGCCCGCACAGGGGTCGGTGAGATCGTCGTGGAGTTCGTCGCCGGTCTCGGTGCGCCATGCCGTGCGGTAGGCGGCCTCCGCCCGTTGCAGCAGCGGGGCGGGCGCCGCGGTGACACACCAGCAGGTCGGGAAGCCGATGCGCAGGTAGGCGAGTTCCACCAGCCCGCTGCCCAGGGCCGCCTGTTCGAAGTCGATGAACCGGGTCCCGCCGGTGGTGTGCAGGTCGTTGCCGGGACACGGGTCGCCGTGGAGCAGGGCGTGCCCGGGCGCCAGGGCGAGTCGGCGCACGAGGTCGTCGAGCTCGCCGGGCACTCCGGGAGGGACGGAGGCGTCGAGGGCCCGGGCCAGCCGGAGGAAGGAGGCGGCGTCGGCCGCGTCCGGACCCTGCCAGCGGGGCAGCACTCCGGCGTGCTCGGGGCGGGCGACTGCGTGCAGCCTGGCCAGTGCCGCCGCGTAGTCCACGATCCAGTCGCCGGAGGGGTGTCGGTGGTCCAGATGCTCCAGGACCAGTACCCGGTCGTCGGGGGCGGTGCCCAGCAGTGCGGGCACCACGGCCGGGTCGGCTCCGGCGGCGAGTCGCAGCGCGGCCAGTTCACGGGCGTACCGCTCGTCGGCGTCGTGGCCGTCGACGACCTGCTTCACCACCACGGGCGCCCCGGCCGTCTCCACCCGCCACACGCGTGAGCGGGGGCTGCTGCTCAGTCGTCGGGAGCGCCCCGGAGCGCCTAGTCCGGCCCGTAAGTCGTCCCCCCACGGCAGTCGCGCTCGCATGCGGCCATCCTCGCACGGGGGTTGCGTCCTGATCTGTGGAATGCCCGACCTCCGAGGCACGGCGTGACGCGTGCCAAAAACCGATGCCCGCGCCGTACGTTACGGAGTCGGCCGACCCGCGCCCGAGTCCGTCGTCGGGCCCCGTTCTACGGCGGGGCCACGGCCGGCACGTACCGTACGGCAGGTGAACGAACCGCTCGAAGCCGTGACCGGCCCCCCTGCGGACGAACGCGTCCGGGCCACGACGACCCGCGTGTTCCTGGCGCTCGCGCCGCCCGACGACGCGAAGGACGAGCTGGCCCGGGCGCTGCGCCCGGCCTACGACGCCTATCCCCGCATGCGGTGGAACCGTATCGAGGACTGGCACATCACCCTGGCGTTCCTCGGGGAGCTGCCGGTCGCCGCCGTCCCGCCCCTGATGCCTCCGCTCGCCGGGCTCGCGGCGCGGCGAAGGCCCCTGCGGCTGGCGCTGCACGGCGGCGGGCACTTCGACGAGCGGGTGCTGTGGACCGGGGTCACGGGGGACCTCGAAGGGCTGCACCACCTCGCCACCGACGTACGCGCCCTCGTCCGGGAGTGCGGTGTCTCCTTCCCCGAGCGGCCTCTCCGGCCCCATCTGACGCTGGCCCGGTCCCGCCGGGGCGACCACGCGGCCACGGTGGAGGCCGCGACGGGGCTCGCCGCGTTCGCCGGCCGGAGCTGGGAGGCCGGGCGCCTCCACCTGGTCGGCAGCAACATCGGCCGGGGACCGGGACCGATCCACTACCGCGACATCGAGGCCTGGGGCTTCCGCCACGGAGCGGACGGGATCTGAACGAACGCCCCTCGACGGCGGTCGCAGCGCTAACCGAGGACGAACGGGAGAGCGGCTGCCAGGTCGCCCAGTTCGCGCGTCTCGGCACCGGTCGGGGCCCGCCGCCCGGTGCCGAGCAGCAGCACGTCCTCGTCGGAGAACGACGCGGGGAACACAGCCCCGCAGATCCCCTCGACCAGCTCCCTCGACCGGGCGAGCCCCTCCGGGGGCGGTCCTGCCGCGTCCGGGAGGTGCCTGACCAGGTCGAGGTGGTGCAGCGTCCACTCCAGTACGTACACGGAGAGGTAGTCGCCCGCGGTGAGGACCTCGCCGCGGGTGCTGACCCGGAGGTCGGGATCCACGAGCCGGGCGGCGCGGCCCGCGGCGGAGCCCACGTCGTCGAGGTGAAACGTGAGCAGGCCCGGGTCCTCGTAGGCGGCGGCCAGCCGCACGGTCAGGGCGTCGAGCGGGTCGGCACCCGTGGGCGGCGTGCCGGATACGGTCCAGTAGGTCAGCGCGTCACGGGTCGGCTCCGTTTCCGCGGGCGTCACCAGGGTGATCAGGACGTCCTGTGCGTCGATGATCAGGTGGCACACCAGATCCCGTACGAGCCAGCCCTCGCAGCCCGATGGCTGTTCGAAGTCCTCGACGGGAAGTCCGGCGACCGTCGTGCGCAGCGCTGTCCACGAGCGTGAGAAGAGGTCCACGTCGGTAACGGTAGTGCGACAGGGGAGCACGCGAGTTGGACGGTGTCCGATGACCGCCGTCACGCGCCGTCACGCGCTTTCGTGTCGCGCCCGTTCGTGTCGCTCGGGCCGGTCGTGCGACAGCAGGAACTCGGTCGCCCGCGCGATGGCCTCGGCGGACGTGCCGTAAACGGCCTCCGACTCGTCCTCGCGCAGGTCCGCGCCCGTGGCGGTGTACCACCAGGCGTCGGCGCCCGGGTCATGGTGAATGACGGCGTCGCCGCCCGCGTAGTGGAGCGGAATGGACTCGCTGGCGGACTTCTTGGGCACCGCGTGCGGCCACTTGAGGCGCGCCGACTGGCGCTTGATGCCGCCCCAGGCCGCGCCGAGCTGCGCATAGCTGGATCCTCCGCGTCCGGCGACGGTGGCCGCGCTCTCGGCCAGCCGGTCGACGGACCGCTTGGCCTCGTAGAGCGACCGCAGCATCGCCAGTTGAACGTCGGGCGCGGGCATGAGGGCCGCGTCGAAGGGCTTGCCTGCCGCGCGGTAGGCCAGCGCACGCGTCGAGATCCGCTCGGCCAGCGACCGGGCCGCGGCGAGCACCTGCTCGTCCATGGCGAACGTGTCGTCGTCGCGCGGCTCGTTCCAGGCGGGATCCACCGGGGTCAGGACCGTGGCCCAGAAGTTCTCATCGCTCTGGTCAGGGGTCGGGATCGCCTTCGAATCATCCATGCGACAACTTTAACTGTCGCGAGATCGATCCGCAATTCTTTTTGTCTTTTAAGTCACGCGACAGCGTCGCCTGTCACGTGTTCCGTAACTATACCTTTCGTAAGGTACAGTTACGCAGTCGGATCGGCTCTCACGGTGAGGCTCACCAGGAATGATCATCAGCACGAAGCGGCGCTGGCTGCTCCTGGCCGTGGTGAGCGCGGGACTTCTGTTGATCACGCTGGACAACTCCATCCTGTACGCGGCCCTGCCGACGCTCGTGGAGGATCTCGGCGCGAGCAGCTCCGAGGGGCTCTGGATCATCAACGCCTACCCGGTCGTGATGGCCGGCCTGCTGTTGGGGAGCGGCACGCTCGGCGACCGGGTGGGACACCGGAGGATGTTCCTGATCGGCCTCGCGGTCTTCGGCGCGGCCTCGCTCGTCGCGGCCTTCTCCACCAGCCCGGAGGCGCTGATCGCCGCGCGGGCCTTCCTCGCCGTCGGTGCGGCCGCGATGATGCCCGCCACGCTCGCCCTGATCCGCGTCACCTTCGACGACGAGCGCGAGCGCAACATGGCCATCGCGGTCTGGGGCACCATGGCGGTCGTGGGCAGCGCGCTGGGTCCGATCATCAGTGGAATCCTGCTGCAGCACTTCTGGTGGGGATCGGTCTTCATCATCAACATCCCGGTCGTCCTCGCGGCGGTCGTGGCCACGCTGCTCGTCGCTCCGCGAGACGCCCCGGACCCCACCAAGCGCTGGGATCTGCTCTCCTCGCTGCTGGCGCTCGTCGCCCTGGTCGGCCTCGTCATCGCGATCAAGGAGACGGCGAAGGCCGGTCCGGCTCCGGCCGTCATCGCCGCCGCCGTCCTCTCGGCCGCGATCGGCGGGTGGGCTTTCGCCCGGCGCCAACGCCGCCTGCCCTACCCTCTGCTGGACTTCGCGATCTTCCGCAACCGCGCCTTCCTCGCAGGCGTGCTGGCCGCCGGATTCGCCATGTTCGCCATCGCCGGCGTCCAGCTCGTGACCACCCAGCGCTTCCAGCTCGTGGAGGGCTTCACCCCACTGCGGGCAGGGTTCCTCGTCGCGGCGGTCGCCCTGGGCGCGTTCCCCACGGCAATGCTCGGAGGCGCGATCCTCCACCGGGTCGGCCTGCTGCCCCTCATCACGGGAGGCCTGGCCCTGGGGGCCGCGGGCACCGTGCTGGTGCTCATGAACTTCGCCACCAGCACGGGCCTCCTCGTCACCGGGCTGATCATCACCGGCAGCGGACTCGGCGCGGCCATGTCCGTCGCGTCCAGCGCGATCATGGGCAACGTCCCGGCCCGCAGGGCGGGCATGGCCTCGTCCGTCGAGGAGGTCTCCTACGAGTTCGGCAGCCTGGTCGCGGTCGCCCTCCTCGGCAGCCTGCTCACCGCCGTGTACTCCGCGACCATCGACCTCCCCGCCGGGGTGCCAGGGCGGGCGCGCGACAGCCTCGACAGCGCGCTCGCCCTGGCCGGGGAAGAGCCAGGGACCAACAGCGCGCTGGTCACCGCGGCGTCCGAGGCCTTCGACGGCGCGTACCTCGCCGTGATGATCGTGGTCGCCGCCGTCCTCGCCGTCGGCGCCCTCGCGACCGGCGTCCTGCTGCGACGCCACGGCCCCGGCTCGGCGCTGTCCGGCCCCACGCACCACTGAGCTTCGTGCACCACCGAGTCCCGCACACCGCCGACCCGACGACACGGGAGCAACGCATGCGCACCAGCAAACGGACCCAGATCCTCGAAGCCGCCACCCGTGTCGTGCAGCGCGAAGGCGTCAAGAGCGTCACCTTCGACTCCGTCGCCGCGGAGGCGGGGCTGACGAAGGGCGGCCTCCTCTACCACTTCGCCTCGCGCGACGACCTCGTCCAGGCGATCCACCAGCATCTGGCCGACCGGTGGGAGGCCGACCTGGTCGCGGCGGCCGGAAAGTCCGCGGCCGACGCCACTCGGGGGGAACGGCTCGCCGCCTACGCCAGGGTCGCCATCCAGAGCGCCACGCGGGCCGAGCTCCTGCTGATGCTCGAAGGCTCGACGAACGCCGCGCACGCGGCCGTGTGGGAAGCCGTGACGGAACGGTGGGCGCCGTCCCCGGCTTCGGCGGCCGAGGACCCGGCCGCGCTCGACCGGTTCATCGTCCGCCTCGCGGCCGACGGGCTGTGGCTGTACGAATCCCTGACCGCGGAGCGACTGGACCCCGACATGCGACGGGCCGTCGCCGACCGCATAGCCGACGCCCTGAGTCACCGCGACAGCTGATCACCGGCCACGCAGCCCTCGGCGGCTCAGTACGCGTCGGCAGCCTCGCCCAGAGCGGCGGTGAGGCGGCCCAGGACTTCCTGCAGCCCGAGAACCTCGTCCAGGGACAGACCGGTGGCGTCCAGCACGCCACGGGGAACGGCCAGCGCGCGGTCACGCAGGCGCGCGCCCTCGCCGGTCAGGTCGATCAGAACGGAGCGTTCGTCCTCGCGGCCGCGTTCACGCCGGACCAGTCCGGCCGCCTCCAGCCGCTTCAGCAGCGGCGAGAGGGTCCCGGAGTCCAGACGGAGGCGCTCTCCGATGCCCTTGACCGGCTGGGGGCCGTGCTCCCACAGGACCAGCATGACCAGGTACTGCGAGTAGGTGAGACCCAGGTCCTTGAGAGCCTGCCGGTAGAAGCCGCCGAACGCGCGCGACGCGGCGTGCAGCGAGAAGCAGACCTGGTGGTCCAGTCGCAGCAGCACCGCGTCGGGGACGTCGGAGAGATCGGGCGAGGCGCCCGGAGCAGTGGTCATGAGAACCAGCGTACCGCCGACCACGCGATTAAGTTGTGCACAAATTAGTTGTGTGCAATCTTTTCTTCTGTCGCCGCGACCATCCCGGTCGGGGCTCCAGTGGAGGATCACCCATGGACGCGTTGTACACCGCCGCCGCCACCGCCAACGGCCGCGAGGGCCGTGCCGTGAGCTCGGACGGTCAGATCGACCTCCCCCTCGCCATGCCCCCGGCCCTCGGCGGCAACGGTCGGGGCACCAACCCCGAGCAGCTCTTCGCCGCCGGCTACGCCGCCTGTTTCGCCAGCGCGATGGCCGCGGTCGGTCGCGAGACGAAGGTCGACACGAAGGACGCCTCCGTGACCGCCGAGGTCTCCATCGGCAAGGACGGCGACGGCTTCGGCCTCGCGGTGGTCATGCGCGTGGAACTCCCGGACTCCCTCGCGGGCGAGGCCGGGCGGAAGCTGGTCGAGGCCACTCACGCCTACTGCCCGTACTCCAGGGCCACCCGGGGAAACATCGACGTCCAGCTGGTCATCGAGTAATCGCCCCGCGCATGGGGCGTCACCCTTTCAAGCGACCCGGCACCGCGGTCACCGCGCGGTGCACGGCCTCGCGCGCCCCGTCGGACGGGCCGAGCCGCGTCCACCCGCGGATCGGCGCGCACCCGCTCCACCGCGTCGGCGGTGCGGAGCACTCTCCCGGCGAGGCGCTCGACGGGTTCGTGGACACGTACGCGTCCACGTACAACGCCCACGACACGCCTGGCTACCGCCGTGACCGGCCGGCTCGCCTCCGATCCGCGCGTCGACCGGTCCTCGGACCTGACGGCCGTGGTGATCAGCGCTCCCGGCGACCGTCCCGAGCCGACTCCGGGCTCCGCGCACGACCGGCTTCCGGCTTGCCTGGACGCGCGGTTGGAGGCGACGGACGGCGTGGACGTGCGGGTGCCCGGCTCCGTCGCCCCTTCCCCCGGAACGGGCGTACCGGACGGGGCGCGGGCCGCATCACCCCGGTGAGCGGAGCTGTTCGCGCTCCGCGACCGCCACGAGCAGCAACTCCCGCAGGACCAGGGCAGTTGCGAGCGGCGTGTCGGGCAGCGCCACGTGCACGGTCCGGCGCAGAGCGGGGTCGGTGAGGGGGCGCAGGACGAGCTCGCCGGGGACCGCCGGCGCCGCCAGCGAGGGGACCAGGGCCACGCCGAGCCCGGCGACCGCGTAACCGAACTTGCCCGCCCACCCGGCGATCCGCATGACTTTTCCCGGGGTGAAGCCCGCTCGGGCGCAGGCGTCGGCGAGCATCGTGGGGCGGTCGCCGTAGGCGCTCTGGATCCAGGTCTCGTCACGGAGTTCGTACAGGTCGACCACCTCGGCCCCGGCCAGGGGGTGTCGGCGCGGGAGGGCGACGAGCAGTTCGTCCTCGCACAGCACGGTGGTCGTGATCCCGTCGGCCGAGGGCAGACCGTAGGGGTAGTCGCTCACGACGGCGAGGTCGAGCGTCCCGTCCGCGAGCTGCCGCATCAGCGTGCCGGTCGGATTCTCGACGGCCACCACCTCGACCCCCGGCCGGGCGTCCTTGAGGGCGCGCAGCGCGGCCGGCAGGAGTGCGATGCCGGCGGTGGCGAACGCGCCCGTGTGCAGGGTCCCGCCGTCTCCCGCGTGCAGCACGGCGAGGTCCCGCTCGGCCCGGGCCAGGCGGTCGAGCACATCAACGGCGTGCCGGTGCAGTACCCGCCCCGCGGGGGTGAGCCGTACACCGCGTGGGAGGCGTACGAGCAGCGGCCCGCCCGCCCGGTGCTCCAGTGCGGCGATCCGCCGGGAGACCGCGGACTGCGTGTAGTCGAGCCGGGCCGCCGCCCGGGTGAACGATCCGGTCTCGGCCACGGCGACGAGCAACCGGAGCGATTCGTTGTCCCACATGTCTTCCCCCTCTCACCGCGCGCTCGTCGCCCGGACACCGGCATCCTCCCCGATCACATTCCGGTCGCGCATGGGTTCCATGTGATTCGGTCGCTGGTGTCATGTCTCGGGCAGCCATAGCGTCGGGTCCACGGCGGCGCCGAGGGGCGGAAGCGCGGTCGTCCTGGCCCGCCACTCGCTCAGCCGAGGACGGGCGGGCACCAGTGGCTTTGATCCCGAGAAGGCGGTTCATCGTGCGACAGACCAGGAGCGGACCGGAGTTGGGGCAGCGGATCGGCACGTACCACGCCGTGGGGCTCGCAGGCGCGCTCGCCCAGTTCGCGGTGCGGACCGTCACCCTGCTGGTGGTGGTCCTGATCGTCGCGCTGGTGTGGATCAGACCGAACTCCGCGCTGCTCAAGGGCGCCGTGGCCGCGACCGTGGTCCTTGTCCTGTTCGGCCTGCGCCTGGTGTGGCGCTTCGTCACCGCGCGATGCGGCGGCAACCAGTGCCGACTGCACCGGGGCGGCATCGCCGTCACCGGCCCGCTCGGCGGGGTGCGGGACGCGGTGATATGGCGGGAGGTGACCGGCCTGCGCAGGACGAGCAGCGCGTCCCTCCTCATGGCCTCCCACCGCGTCGAGGTCGAACGACGAGGCCGAGCGCCTCTCACCTTCACGGCGCTGGGGCTCGAACCCGCCCTGATCGGTGTCCTGTTGAGACTCGCCGCACGCAACGGCCTGGAGTAGGCGACCGACCCGGAAGCGGTCAGTCGGCGGCGTGCGGGCCGAAGCGCTCGGGGTCGAGAGTCGCCAGCAGTGAGGTGACCACGAGATCGGTCGACGCGGCCATGTCCACGGATTCCGGCGACAGGAGCCACTGGACCTGGAGGCCGTCCATGACCGCGATGATGGCGTTGGCCGCGTTGTCGGTCAGGTCCTCGCGGCCGGCGGGAGGTCCACAGGCCTCGCGCAGGGCGTCGGCGACGAAGGCGCGCAGCCCGTGGTAGCGGTCGCGGAAGTAGTCCTGGGCGGGGTGGTCATCGGTGACGGACTCCGCCGAGAGCACCGCGTACAGCCGGACGATGCCCTCGCGCTCCGCGTTGCGCAGTGCCGTGTTCACCAGGTGCCGCAGGAAATCCAGCCCCTGCGGGCGGTCCGGACCCAGGTGCTCGATGTCCCGCTGGTCGCGCAGTTCGAGCACGCTGGTGAGCAGAAGGGCCTTGGAGCGGAAGTAGTGCAGCACCCCCGCCTGCGTGAGGCCGACCCGGTCCGCGATCTCGGCGAGCGAGGCGTTGTTGTAACCACGGGCGGCGAAGGCGTCCATGGCGATGGCCAGGATGTCCTGCTGCCGCTGCCGGGCTTCCGGGCTGCGCGGTGTTCGGGGCTTGGCCGGACCGCGCGCCGGCCTGCCCACTGACTGGTTGCTCACCGGTTCACCTTAAGCCTGCCGAAGCCCGGGTGAAGATCTTCCGGGCCGGAGGGAAGAACACCGGAGCCGACTACTTACTAACCACTTAGTGGGTGTGCTTTCATGCCGTTGTCCCGCCCTCTTGTGACCGGCACGCCCGGAGCGAGGCGTCCGCCGCGCCCTCCGTCGGCCGGGGTGCAACCTGTCAGCAGGTACGAACCCAAGGAGAGCCGCAACCATGCCAACCTCCACTCGCCCTCGTTCCGGAGCGCGCGCGGCAGTCGCCGCGCTCGTCCTCGCCGTGGCCGCACTCGGCGTCGACGGCGCCGCGGGAACCGCCCGGGCGGCCGACCCGGCCGCACAGGTGTGGGTCACCACTCCGGACGGCTCCAAGAAGCTCACCCCGGAGGGAACCGTCCCTTTCACCGGGGCCCCGCAGGCGGTCGACATCCGTATCGACGCCGCGGACAAGGGCCAGAAGTTCACCGGCGCGGGAGCCTCGGTGACGGGCGCGTCCGCCCGTCTCCTCCAGAGCCTCCCCCAGACGCAGCGCACGGCGGTGCTGAAGTCGCTGTTCTCCACGGAGGGCGACGGCATCGGGCTCAACTACCTGCGCCAGCCGCTGGGAAGCACCGATTTCGACGCGAACGCAGACACGTACACCTACGAGGACACTCGGGGAGCCTTCTCCATCGACCGGGACCGGAGCCAGATCATCCCGGTTCTGAAGCAGGCCACCGCCATCAACCCCGCCATCCGGTTCATGGGCTCCCCCTGGTCGCCGCCGGCCTGGATGAAGACCAACAACTCGCTCAACGGAGGCAGTCTGCGGCCCGAGCACTATCAGACGTACGCCGACTACCTGGTCAAGGCGATCAGGGCGTACGGCCGGGAGGGCATCGCCCTCACCGACCTCACGGCGCAGAACGAGCCGGAATTCGCGACCAGTTACCCGTCCATGAGCATGACCTCGACCCAACAGGCCGACTTCCTGCGGGTCCTGGACGGTGCGCTCACCGCGGCGAACCTACCGACCAACATCCTGGCCTACGACCACAACTGGGACCACCCGGACTACCCGCTCGATGTCTTCGCGCGGACCGGCGGCATCCAGCGGATCATCGGCGCCGCGTTCCACTGCTACGGCGGAGCGCCCGCCGCCCAGAAGCAGATCGCCGACGCCGGGAAGCGGGTCTTCTTCACGGAGTGCTCCGGCACCGACAGCGCGAACCCGGCGACGACGTTCGGCGACACGCTCAAGTGGCACACCGAGAACCTGGTGGTGCAGAACATGCGCAACGGCGGCGAGACGGTGATCAACTGGAACCTCGCCCTCGATCGGAACGGTGGCCCCCACCAGGGTCACTGCACCGACCGCTGCAACGGCATCGTGGAGATCAACGGCGGCCAGGTCACCCGCAATGCCGAGTTCTACGTCCTCGGTCATGTCTCCAAGTTCGTCGAGGCGGGCGCGGTCCGGATCGGCTCCACCGGCCAAGGTGCCGGAGGAGTGCGGAATGTCGCCTTCCAGAACAGCGACGGCAGCCGCGCGGCCGTGGTCGTCAACACCGCTTCCGGAGCGCAGCGGTTCTCCCTGACCGACAACGGCAGGTCGCTCGCGTACACGCTGCCCGCCGGGGCCGTCGCCACCTTCACCTGGGTCGGGAGCGGCGGTACGACGGAGCCGCCCGTGGGCTCCATCGACCCCGCCGCGTGGTACCAGGTGCGGAACGCCGACAGCGGGGCCTGTCTCGACGCGGCCGACTGGGGTACGGCCAACGGCACCGCCCTGCAGCAGTGGGCCTGCGGGACCGGGGCCAACCAGGGCTGGCAGTTCCGGCCGACCGACGGCGGCCACTACCAGGTGGTGAACCGGCACAACGCGAAGGCCTGGGACGTCGACGGCGGCTCCGGGGCCACCGCCGACGGCACCAGGGTCCATCTGTGGTCCTACGAGGGCGGCCTCAATCAGCAGTGGCGGCCGGAGCCCCTGGCCGGCGGCGGGCAGTACCGCTTCGTCGCCCGCCACAGCGGCAAGTGCCTCGGTATCGACGACTCCTCGACGGCCGACGGGGCCAGGCTGTCCCAGCAGCCGTGCTCCGGCTCCCCGGCCCAGGCGTTCACCCTGGCCCGCTGACGCGGACGACCGGGACCTCGGCGGCTCTCCGGACGGAGGGCCACCGAGGTGCGCGTCCTCGGCTGCTCCCCCGTCAGGCCTGCCGCGCCAGCCAGTCGGCGTAACGGGTGGGGGCGATGCGGGCGTCGCCCTTCGGGGTGAGGACGTCGCCGTTGACGGCGGCGAACATTCCGGCGGTGTCGTCGGTGGTCACCGAGCGGCTGTCGCCCTTGGCACGGAGGGTGATGAGGCCCAGTTCGTCCAGCGGGTAGGCGTCGGGCCCTGCGAGATCGACGGTGCCCCGCAGCGGTGCGCCGGTCGCGACCTCGGCGACGGTGGCGGCGACATCGGCGGCGGCGACCGGCTGGAGCCGGGTGCGCGGGAGGCGCACGATGTCGTCGTCGGAGGTCCAGGAGAGGACGGCGTCCATGAACTCCATGAACTGCGTGGCGCGAACGATGGAGTAGGGCACGGGCCCGGCCCGCAGGATCTCTTCCTGGAGCGTCTTGGCCCGGTAGTAGTCCAGCTCGGGCACCTGGTCGACCCCGACGATCGACAGGACGACGAAGTGCCCGACGCCCGCCTTCCGGGCGGCGGCGACGAGGTTGTCCATCGAGGCACGGAAGAACGCCGGCGAGGCGTCGTCGAACGTCGGCGAGTTGGTCAGGTTGACGACCACGTCCGCACCGGCGAGGGCGGCGTCGAGCCCTTCGCCGGTGATCACGTCCACCCCGGTGGACAGGGAGTGGGGTACCGCGCGGTGACCGGCCGCGTCGAGATCCCGCACCACCCGGGATCCGATCAGTCCGGTTCCGCCGATGACAGCGATGTGCATGGCCCTGCCCTTCCTCGATGGCGTGTCCCGTCCGGCACCCGAGGAGGGCATCTCCGCCACCCCCGCCACCGAACGCGGACATCTTCTGTCCGAGATGCTACTCGGACATTCGCTATCCGGGTATCGGTAGCCGTGGATTAGAGTGAAGAAGTGAAAATGTCTGGTGGCGTCGAGTGGGCACTGCACTGCTGCGTCGTGCTGACCTCGACCGAGGAACCCGCGCCGGCCGCGCGACTGGCGGAGCTGCACGACGTATCGCCCAGCTATCTCGCCAAGCAGTTGCAAGCCCTGTCGCGGGCCGGACTCGTCCAGTCGGTCCAGGGCAAGGCGGGCGGCTACGTCCTCACCCGTTCACCGGCGCTCATCACCGTGCTCGACGTCGTCGAGGCGGTCGACGGGCCGGGGCCCGCCTTCGTCTGCACGGAGATCCGGCAGCGCGGCCCGATGGCCACTCCCCCGGAAGCCTGCACCACTCCCTGCGCCATCAACCGCGCCATGGGCCGGGCCGAGGCAGCCTGGCGCGAGTCCCTCCGCTCGACCACCGTCGCCGACCTCGCCGCCGACGTCGCCTCCGACTACGGGCCAGGCGCACTGGACGGCATCAGCGCGTGGCTGACCCCGGCCGACAACCGGGGAGCGTCCAGCACCCGCGGACGCGCCCCCGCGCCGCCACCGACATAATCGCGCGCGCCGCACCCCGCTCACGCCCCACGCGCCCTCATATGCTTCACCTTCTGCCAGTTCACCCGCTTCAGGAGGTCCTGTGCCGGCCCGCGCCATGTACTGCTACACGTGCGATTCCGATGAGCAGCACCGTTCCCTTACCGCCGACGAGAAGACCTGGCTCCGCAGCCGAACGGGCCGCCGGAGCGCCGACGAGTTCTTCATGTGCCAGGCGCCGAACTGCCGCAACGTGCGCAGCGGTTTCAACAAGCACCCGTTCGACCCCGTGATCCGCGTCCCCCTGCCGGACTGAGACCGACCCGGGGCGGCCGTACACAGGCCCGGCGGCACGACCCTTGCCAGTATCCAGAATCCTGTTTACTGTTTGATTCGTGAACGACCTCGACGACCGACTCCTCACGCGCAACGGCCTCGCCGCCCGGCAGCTGGCCGTCCTGCTTCTGCACCACGAGCCGGACACCCGACTGCCCCGGGTGCGCGACTTCGCCGAGGAGCTGGGCTGCGGGAACGGAACCGTCCAGGCGGCCCTCCAGCTGCTGGAGGAGGCCGGGGCGATCTCCACGACCGCGCGCGGCCACCTGGGAACCTTCCTGGTCCGCTCCGACCGCACCGTCCTGTGGCGGCTTTCCGGTCTCGGCACCCTGCTCGCGGCCATGCCGCTCCCCTACTCGCGCAGGTACGAGGGGCTGGCGACCGGACTGCGCAGCGCTTTCGAGGAGGCGGGCGCGCCGTTCGCGATCACGTTCATGCGGGGCGCCGGGGCCCGTACGGCCGCCCTGCTGGAGGGCAAGGTCGACCTGGTGGTGCTGTCGCGCTTCGCCGCCGACCGACTGATCGCCGAACATCCGGTGGAGCTGGTGGCCGACCTCGGCCCCGCCACCTACGTCGGCGCGCACGGCATGCTCGTACGGCACGGGGCGGACCTGGCGGCGCCGGGACTCCGGGTGGCGATCGACCACGCCTCGGAGGATCTGCGCATGCTCGTGGAGCGGGTGTTCGCCGGCCGGGAGGACATCGAATGGCGGGAGGCCTCCTACATGCAACTGCACGACCTGTTCGCACGGAACGAGGTGGACGCGACCGTCTGGAACCTCGACGAGGCGCAGGACCGGCTCGGGCTCGGCGTCGACGTGGTGCCGCTCGGCGACGAGGTCACCCGGGAGCTGGCGCTGCGCAACTCCACCGCCGCCGTGATCGGACGGACCGACGGAGCGAAGGCGCTCGCCGCCGTCCGCGAGTCGCTCGACCTGTCCACGGTGACGCGGCTGCAGAGTGAGGTGCTGCGGGGAGAACGCGTCCCCTCGTACTGACCTGGCCTGCCGCCCCGGCCGATGCGGCGCGGAGGTCCGGAGCGTCGCACAGCCTGAAAATACAGAATCCTGGTTATTGTTGATTGAGGAGGAGCGCCATGGACGACCAGCTCGCACTGCGGATCCAGCTGTTCCGCGAAGGCGGTCAGGTCAAACCCGGGGTGGCCGACTTCGTCGCCGCGGAACTCGCCGCCCTGGAAGCCGAGGGGCATCTCGTCACCGAGGCGACGGCGGGCATGCTGACCAGCCATCTCATGATGGCCATCGGCCGTCTGCTGAACGGCGAGCCGATCGAGCAGTTCCTCACCGACGACCAGGTCGCCGCCGAACTGGCGGACCATCCGGAAGCGGTCGCCCGCGCCCGCGAGGTCGCCGCACGGGCCGAGCGGGAGCTGGGGGCCGCTCTCCCACGATCCGAGATCAACTTCCTCGGCATGCACCTGGCCGTACTGGCACGGCAGTCCCCGCCCGCCTCGACGTCCTGACCACTCCCCGCGCCCCCTTACGCCCCGCTCTCCCCTACGCCCCGCAGGAACACGCAGAAAGCAGAACAGCCATGACGAAGATCCTCACCGGTGGAGTCGGCAAGGTCGAGGTCACCCAGGCCATCGGCAGCCTCGGCATCGACTCCCTCGACGTCGTCCCCTCCAGCGACATGGACGCCGCGATGAAGCTGCGGGTCGGCCAGGCCGACTACTACCTGGGCACCTGCCACACCGGTGCCGGCGCGTCGCTGGGCGTGCTCGTGGGCCTCCTGGGCAGCGCCTCCTGCCACACCTTCGGCCGGAGCGTCCCCACCGAGGACACGATCGCCGCGCTGCTCGCCGACGGCAAGAAGGCCTTCGGCTTCTCGATGGACCAGATCGACGTCATCGCCCCGCTGATGGCCCGTGCCATCGCGGCCCGCGGCTGATCACAGCCTCCTTCTCATCGTCCCGGGCACCAAGGAGTGACTCGTGAGCACCACTCTCGCCGCCGGCGCGGAACTCGACTTCTCGCTGGCCCAGCAACTGACCGTGATAGCCCTCTGCGCGCTCACGGCGTTCATCGCGCACATGGCGCTGGCCGTCTTCAACGACGGCGTGCGCCCCTTCCTGCTGGACTTCATCCAGGGGCGCACCACCCGCAGCGCGACGACGGCCGTCTCGTTCGGGCTCTCCGCCGGGTTCATCTTCGGGCTCGGCGCGCCGATGGCCCTGTCCACCGGTGTGCTGAACCCGTGGCTGCTCTTCCTGCCCACGGACATCCTCGGAATGCTGTCACCGAAGAAGTGGCTCGCCCCGATCCTCGGCGGCGCGTGGGGCGCGGTGGTCGTCTTCGGACTGAACGGCGCCAACGACGTCGCCCATGACCTGCCGGTCGACTTCCTGACCGCGATGCAGCAGATGTCGACGCCGATCCTGTTCCTGTTCACGCTCTTCCCCGTGCTCGCCATCACCAAGCAGTTCGGCCGCAGGTGGGGCGGCGTCGCGGGCGTCCTCGAACTGGCCCTGGTCGTCCTGACGATGAAGCTGTGGCCCGACATGTTCGCCGGGGCGCTGGCCATGGCGGTGGGCGTGCTGATGCTCATCGGCCTCGCCGTCTCCAAGGACCTGCGGCAGCGCCGGGCCGACCGGGCGGCGGGCGTCGTGGAGGAGGTGACCGGGGACGACCCGATGGCATCCCTCTTCAGCGCCAGCGCGACCCGGCTGCGGAAGTACCTGCCGCTGTTCATGCTGCTGGGCGCGGGCGTGTGCGTCCTCGCCCAGATGCACGTGTTCGGCGGCGGCGAGGCGACCAGCTTCCTGATCGCGAAGGGGCAGTACGCCGAGGCGGCGCAGGTCGACTTCTACCGGGTCTTCGGCTTCATCCCGCTGATCGCCACGACCGCCCTGGCCTCCGGCGCGTACGGCATCGCGGGCTTCACCCTGGTGTACCCCATCGGGTACCTCATGCCGAACCCCTTCCTGGCCGCCGTCGTCGGTGCGCTCGTGTTCGCCGTCGAGGTGCTGGCCCTCTCCTGGATCGGCAAGGTGCTCGGCAAGCTGCCGAGCGTCCGGGACTCCTCGGAGCACCTGCGCAGCGCCATCGGGGACACCCTCCAGCTCGCGATCCTGTTCGGCTCGCTGATGGCCGCCAACGCCATGGGCGGCGGGCTCGGCATCCTCGTCGTCGGCGGGCTCTACCTGCTGAACGAGTCGATGGGCCGGCCCGTCGTGAGGATGGCCGCGGCCCCGGCGGCCGTGATCGTCGGCGGTGTCCTCCTCAACGTCCTCTACTGGCTCGACCTGTTCACCCCGGTCAAGGGCTGACGTCCGACCCCGGATCCGGCCGTGCCGTACGCGGAGAAGGCCGTGCCGTACATGGAGCAGGAGGCCCCACGATGAACCACCCCGCACCGCACACCCTGCGCACCGTCACCGGAGAGCTCCGGGCCGCTTCGGTACGCGGCCCCGCCCTCGCCCACGAGCACCTCGTCCTCGATCTGGACCGGGTGGGCGACGGCGCGGCCGTCCTCGGACCGGAGCGCCACGCGGCGGCCGTGACCGCCGAACTCGCCGCACTGCGCGAAGAGTTCGACCTCGCCCTGGTCGTCGAGCTGACCTGCCGGGGCATGGGACGTGACATCCGCGCGCTGTCCCGCATCGCCCGGGAGACCGGTATCGCCGTCGTCGCCGCGACCGGCTGGTACTACGAGCCGTTCCACACAGCGGAGATCGACGCCCTCGACGTGGCGGCGCTCACCGGCGTCCTCGTCCGGGAGATCGAGGACGGCATCGACGGGAGCGGCGTCCGGCCCGGCGTCCTCGGGGAGATCGGCAGCCACGGCGACGTACCCACCGCGGCCGAGGCCAAGGTGCTGCGGGCCGGCGCACGCGCGGCGCTCGCCACCGGCCTCTCCGTCGCCACCCACGCGCAGCTCGGCCGGGGCGGCCTCGCCCAGCTGGAGCTGCTCACCGGTGAGGGCCTGCCCGCCCACCGCGTGAGCATCGGGCACCAGGACCTCCTGGACGACCCCGGCGTCCACCGGGAGCTGGCGGCGAGCGGGGCGTACGTCGCGTTCGACACCGTGGGCAAGACCGCGTACCAGAGTGACGGGACCCGGCTGCGGCTGCTGCTCGCACTGCTGGAGGCGGGCCACGCCGACCGGGCCCTGCTCAGCTGCGACATCTCCCGCCACGGCTATCTGCGCGGCGAGGGCGGCCAGGGGTACGGGCACCTCTTCTCGGACTTCCTGCCCCGGCTGCGGGCGGCCGGGGCCGACGACGACCTGATCGACCTGCTGACCCGCCGCAATCCGGTGCGCTTCCTGACCGGCGCGACCGTGGAGGAGAACTGACATGAGCCCCGCGCCCCCACCCGCGCTCCCCGTGACCTTTCCGCTGCCGACGGTGGCCCTGGAGGACGCCGCGGCCCGGCAGTTCCGGTTGCTGGAGGCCACCGCCGCGCACTTCGAGGGCGAGCAGTTGTTCTCCGCCGACGCGGGAGTCGTCCCCGGCCTCGGCAGGCCCCGCACCACCGCCCGCGTCGAGGCGGTCCTCGCCGACTTCTTCGGCGCCGAGGAGGCCGCCCTCGTACAGGGCGCGGGCACCGGGGCGATCCGGGCCGCGCTCAACGCCGTCGTCCGGGCGGGCGACGATCTGCTGATCCACCGGGCCCCGGTCTACCGCACGACCGAGGTCACCTTCCGGGGCATCGGCGTGCGCACCACGGAGGCGGACTTCAACGACCGGGCGGCGCTCGACGCCGCTCTGGCGTCCGGGCGGTTCCGGTGGGCGTACGTCCAGCACACCCGGCAGCGGCTGGCCGACTCCTACGATCCGGCCGAGGTCATCGCCGCCTGCCGGGCGGCCGGGGTCCGCACGATCGTGGACGACAACTACGCCGTCATGCGCACCCCCGCCGCCGGGGTCGAACTGGGCGCCGACGCCTCCTGTTTCTCGCTCTTCAAGCTCCACGGGCCGGAGGGCGTGGGCCTGGTCGTGGGCGCCCGGGACCTGGTCGAGGGCGTCCGCCGCGACAACTACTCCGGCGGCGGGCAGGTCCAGGGCCACCAGGCGTTGGACGCGCTGCGCGCCCTCACCCACGTACCACTCCTGTGGGCCGTGCAGTCCCGGGTGGGGACCGAGGTCGCCGAACGGCTCGCGGCCGGTGAGGTGGACGGGGTGGCGGAGGTGCGCGTCGCCAATGCCCAGGACCGCTGCCTGCTGATCCGCCTCGACCGGCCCGTCGCGGCCGAACTGCCGTCCGTCGCCGCACGGTTCGGTGCCGCACCGTACCCCGTCGGCTCCAACTCGCGCTACGAGATCGCACCGCTCTTCTACCGGATGTCCAGCTCGGCCCTGGACGACGCCCCGGGGCTGGCCGACTGGACCGTGCGCGTCAACCCGATGCGGGCCGGTGCGGACCTCGTCATCGACATCCTGCGCCGCTCGCTCGCCGCGATGGCCGACCCGAAGGACCTCTGACCGTGTTTCTCGACACCGTGCTCACCCGCAACCCCGAGCTCGTCGACGCCGCGGCCGCTCTGCACCGGCGGGGCGAGATCCCGCCCGACACCTATGTGATGGACCTCGACGCCGTCGAGGCCAACGCGGCGGCTCTGGCGGCCGAGGGCGAACGCCTCGGTATCGGCCTGTGGTTCGTCGTCAAGCAGATCGGCCGCAATCCCGAACTGATCCGGGCCGTCGCCCGGCACATCCCCCGCTCCGCGGCCATCGACCCGGCCGAGGCCCGGACCCTGCACGCGAGCGGGGCGAGGGCGGGCAACCTCGGCCACCTCGTCCAGATCCCCCGGCGGGCCCTGCCCGGCATGCTGGCGTGGCGGCCGGAGAACGTCACGGTCTTCGACCTGGCCAACGCCCGTGCCGTCTCGGACGCGGCCCGGGAGCTGGGCTTCGTCCAGGACGTCCTGATCCGGCTCGAAGGGGCCGAAGGCGCCGTCTACCCCGGCCAGGAGGGCGGTGTTCCGCTGGAACGGCTGGACGTCTTCGCCGAGGCCGCCGAGGCGCTTTCGGGCATCCGGATCGCGGGCGTCACCGCCTTCCCGTGCGTGCTCTGCGACCCGGAGTCGGGGCAGCCCGCCGCCACGGCCACCTTCGACCTGGCGCTCAAGGCCCGCGAACTCCTCGCCGCGCGCGGCCACCTCGACCTGAGGCTGAGCGCGCCCAGCGCCACCTCGATGGCGTCCCTCCCGCTGCTCGCCGAGCGCGGGGCCACGCACGGGGAGCCGGGCCACGCCCTCACCGGCACCACTCCGCTGCACGCCCTGGACCCGGCCCAGCCCGAGAAGCCGGCGTACGTGTACGTCAGCGAGGTCGCGCACACCCTCGACGACGGCCGCCCTGCCCTGTTCGGCGGCGGGTTCTACGCGCGCTCCCACATCCGCGGCGCCCTCCTGCCACGCACCGGCGCGCGCCTGGGCGTGCAGGACGCCCCCGCCGAGAACATCGACTACTACCGGCTGCTCGACGCGCCCCCGTCCGGCTCGGACGTCCGGCTGGGCGACACCGCGCTGCTCGCCTTCCGCACCCAGATCTTCGTCACCCGCTCGACCGTCGCCGTCGTCTCCGGACTCGCCTCCGGCAGGCCCCGGCTGAACGGGCTCTACGACGCCCACGGCCGAGCCCTGTAAGGAGCGATCACATGGCCAGGACCGTCATCGTCGTCATCGACGGGTTCGGCGTCGGCGCCATGCCCGACGCGGGCGCACTGCGCCCGGGCGACCTCGCCGCCGACACCTGCGGGCACGTACTCGACCACGCCCGCGCCGCGTTCGGGCGGCCGCTGCGGCTCCCGGTGCTCGGGGCGCTGGGCCTCGGTCTGGTCCACCCTCACCGGGACCTGGCGCGGAGCACCCGACTGCCCGTGGCGGCGGGCCGGGCCGCCCTGGGATACCCGGGCGCGGACACGTTCGCCGGCCACCAGACCATGATGGGCGCGGACTTCAGCCGGGTGACCGTGGCCCGGCTCGCCGACCACCTCGACGAGGTGACCGAGGCGCTCACGGCGGCCGGTCACCGGGCGGAGCGGCTCGACGGGAAGCCGCTGCTGCTGGTCGACGGGGCGGTGCTGGTCCACGACAACCTGGAGGCCGACCCCGGGATCAACTGGAACGCGTCGGGGCGCCTGGAGGATCTGCCGTTCGACGGTCCGGGCGGGATTCTCGCCGTCGCCCGTACGGTGCGGGCGGTCGCCCCGGTCGCCCGGGTCATCGCGGTGGGCGGGCACGCGGACGGTCCGCTCGGCTCCTACGTACGGGGCGGGGACGGGGGCACCGTCGGTCTTGACACCCCGGCCACCGGCTTCTACCGCAACGGCGGCCTGGAGGTCCAGCACCTGGGCGCCCCGCTCGACGACACACGTCAGCTCCCCTCTCTCGCGGCGCGGGCCGGCATCCCGGTCACCCTGGTGGGGAAGGCCGCCGACATCCTGGTGTGCGAACAGGCGGACCGGCGGCCGGCCGTGGCCACCGCCGATGTCCTGGCGTACGCCCTGGACGCCGTACGCGCCGGGGGCGACGCCCTGGTGGTCGCGAACGTCCAGGAGACGGATCTGGCGGGGCACCAGCAGGACCCCGGGCGCTACGGGCAGGTGCTGGAGCGGGTGGACTCGGGGCTCGCCGGGCTTCTGGCACTGCTCACGGACTCCGGGGACCGGCTGTTCGTCACCGGCGACCACGGCAACGACCCCTCGATCGGGCACGCGCACCACACCCGGGAGTACGTGCCGGTGCTGATCCACCGCCCCGAGGGGGCCGGGGTGGAGCTGCTGCCGGACGCACGGAGCCTCGCCGACGTGGGCGCGACGGCCGCCCGGTCGCTGGCGCTGTCCCCGCGGGACCTGGCGGCGGGAACGCCGATCGACACGGACGGGGAGGCGCGGGCCGCCGCGCTGCGGACGTAGTCGCCGGGCACGAAGAATCCCCGGGGCGCGTAATGGCGGTCCGGGGTTTATCACGGGTATATTGGATTCTTCTGCGCTCACGCAGAAAGGCCCCGCTGGGGGGCCTTATGAGTACGAATATATCTGGCGGGGAGCCGTTTTGTCAAACCGGGAAAGCGACGAATTGCGGGAAGAGCAGGAATTCATCGACCGGCTCCATGCCCGGGTCGACGCCCTGCGCGGGGTGGCCGCCGATGGCGTCGAGCACGCGCTGACGCCGGTCGGGACGGGCCAGCAGGCGCGGCTGGAGCGCGACATCCTCGTCGCGGAGCGCTCGGGTCTGCTCGCCGCGCTCAACGCGGTGGACGGCTCGCTGTGTTTCGGGCGCATCGACCGTTCCGACGGGCTCGCGCACCATATCGGCCGTATCGGGATTCGTGAGGACGACGCGGAGCACACCCCTGTTCTGATCGACTGGCGTGCACCGGTGGCGCGTCCTTTCTATCTCGCCACGGGGCACACCCCGATGGGTCTTCGCCGGCGCCGGCACATCACGACCGAGGGCCGAAGGGTCACCGAGCTCCATGACGAGATCCTCGATCTCGGGGACCGCGATCGCACCGGCTTCGAGGATCCGAACGGTGACGCCGTGCTGCTCGCGGCACTCGATTCCGCGCGCACGGGACGCATGGGCGACATCGTGCGGACCATCCAGGCGGAGCAGGACGGCATCATCCGGGCCCCGCACCGGGGTGTCCTCGTCGTCGAGGGCGGGCCCGGCACCGGCAAGACGGCCGTCGCGCTGCACCGGGCCGCCTTCCTGCTGTACGAGCACCGCGAGCTGCTCGCCAAGCGGGCCGTGCTCATCGTGGGGCCCAACCCGGCGTTCCTGCGCTACATCGCGGAGGTGCTGCCCGCGCTCGGCGAGACCGGGGTGCTGCTCGCGACGCAGGCCGAGCTGTTCCCCAGTGTCCACGCCACCGGAACGGACTCCGCGCGCGCCGCGACCGTCAAGGGCGGCGAGCCGATGGCCGAGGCGCTCGCCCTGGCCGTACGCGACCGGCAGCGGCTGCCCGAGCCCGGGGCGGCGATGGTCGTCCCGCACGAGGACGGCGGGGACCTGGTCCTGGACTGGGAGATCGCGTACGAGGCCCGACAGGCGGCCAGGGACACCCGCCTCCCGCACAATCTCGCCCGCCCCCACTTCGTCTTCCGCGTCATCGACGCGCTCACCGCGCAGCTCGTCGAACGCATCGGCGCGGACCCCTACGGCGGGCCCAACTTCCTCGGCCCCGACGACGTGGCCCAGCTCGGCCGGGACGTGGCGCTGAGCAAGGAGGTACACGCTGCCGTGGACGAGCTGTGGCCGCCGCTCACCCCGGAGGGTTTCCTCGCCGACTACCTGGCCGACCCGGTGTACGTACCGGACGAGGACGCCGACGCGATCCGGCGCCCGGCCACCGCCGAGGCGTGGACGCCCGCCGACGTACCGCTGCTCGACGAGGCCGCCGAGCTGCTCGGCGTCGACGACAGCGCGGAGCAGGCGGCTGCCGAGGCCGCCCGTCAGGAGCGGGTCGGCTACGCGCAGGGCGTGCTGGAGCTGTCGCGCGGCTCGGAGAGCTATGAGTTCGAGGACGAGGAGTCCGAGGTCCTGGCCGCCCACGACATCATCGACGCCGAGCGGATGGCGGAGAGGCATGAGGAGGCCGACCACCGCACCGCCGCCGAGCGGGCCGCCGCCGACCGCACCTGGGCGTTCGGGCACATCATCGTCGACGAGGCGCAGGAGCTCTCGCCGATGGCGTGGCGGCTGTTGATGCGCCGGGCGCCGAGCCGCTCGATGACGCTGGTCGGCGACCCGGCACAGACCTCGGAGGAGGCCGGCGTCGGGTCGTGGGAGAAGATCCTCCGGCCGTACGTCGGCGACCGCTTCGAGCACGTCACGCTGGAGGTCAACTACCGTACGCCCGCGGAGATCATGGAGCTGGCGGCCGGGGTCCTGCGGGAGAGGGGCCCCGCGTTCACCGCCCCCGTCTCGGTGCGGTCGACCGGCGAGAAGCCGTGGACACGGGATGCCGGAGAGGATCTGGCGGGCGAGGTGGCCCGGGCGGTCGTGGAGCTGACGCCCCGGGAGGGGCGCCTCGCGGTGATCGCGCCGCGTGCGCTGCACGAGGAGATCGCCGCCCCGCTCGACGGCGTCACGGCAGGCGAGGCCCCCGATCTCACGCACCCGGTGGTGCTGCTGGATCCGCGCCAGGCCAAGGGGCTGGAGTTCGACCATGTGCTGGTCGTGGAGCCCGCCCGGTTCGGCACGAGCGATCTGTACGTGGCGCTCACCCGTGCCACCCAGCGCCTGGGCATCGTCCACCGGGAGGTGCTGCCCCCGGCGTTGCGCTGACGGGGCAGGGCGGCCCGCCCTCGTGGCGCTCGGCGCCGGCGGGCCGCGGACGTGGCCGGAACACGGCCGGCGAAGCCATAGGGTAACGCCATGTCTTCGCCATTGAGTTCGACAAAGACCGCGGCCGCTCTCCGCACGTCGGCACGGGTCTCCGCAGAGGTGCTGCTGGTCCTCGTGGCGGCGGCGGTCGCGCTGTGGGTGCTGGGCCGGATGTGGTCGGTCGTATGGCCGCTGATAGTCGGTCTGTTCCTCACCACGCTGACCTGGCCGCTCGCCCGTTTCCTGCGTCGGCTCGGCTGGTGGCCCTCGCTCGCCGCGTCGGTGGTGACGGTGTTCTCCCTGCTCGTGGGGGCGGGCATCGTGGCGCTGATCGCGGTGCCGGTGGCGGGTGAGTCCGGGGAGCTGGCCGACGGAGTGGTCGAGGGCATCGACAAGCTCCGCGAGTGGGCGGCGGGTCCGCCGCTGAACATCGGCGACGACCAGATCACCGGCGCCCTGGACACAGCGACCGCGCAACTCCAGGACAGTGTCGGCAGCGTGGTCACCACCGCCGTCACCGGGGTGAGCACCGTCGTCAACGGGCTGGTCACCGCGGTGCTGGCGGTCTTCCTGATGTTCTTCTTCCTCAAGGACGGCCCGCGCTTCCTGCCGTGGCTCACCCGTCAGCTTCCCGGCCGGCTCGCCGCCGACGTCCCCGAGGTGGCCTCCCGCTGCTGGGACACCCTGGGCGCGTTCGTGCGGTCCCAGGCGTTCGTCGGTCTGCTGGACGCGGTCTTCATCGGACTCGGCCTGTGGATCCTGGGGGTGCCGCTGGTCCTGCCGCTGGCGGTGCTGACCTTCGTCTGCGCGTTCGTGCCGATCGTGGGTGCGCTGTTCGCCGGATTCGTGGCGGTGGTCATCGCGTTGGTCTCGAACGGGCCGATGGACGCCCTGCTCGTGCTGGCGATCATCGTCGTGGTGCAGCAGTTGGAGGGCAATGTGTTCCAGCCCATGATCCAGAGCCGTGGGCTGGGTCTGCACGCGGCCACGGTCCTGCTCGCCGTCACGCTGGGCGGCAGCCTGGCCGGTGTGGTGGGGAGCCTCCTCGCCGTACCGGTGGCTGCGGTGCTCGGGGTGGTCTGGAACTACCTCCGCGAGCAGCTCGTGGAGGATTCCCCGGAGGCAGGGGCCCCGGCCGACGGGGCCGGCGCACCGGTCCCGTCGGCGTAGGGCCCGACCCCCTCACCGCCCGAGGGTGCGCAGCAGCGCGGGCAGCGCGCCGCGCAACTCGCGCTCCCAGTAGGGCGGGGAGTGGGTGCCCCGGTAGAAGTGCGTGGTGACCGCCACGCCGTGGGCCCTCAGCCGGGAGGCCATCGCCCGGTTCTCCGCCTCCATGATGGCCTCGGTCGGGGACAGGACGTCCTTCGGGAAGGGGTCCTCGGGATCCTCCAGGCCGGGGACGTGCGGGTCCGGCTCGGTGCCCGGCGGGTCGAGCACGCCCGCCCGGCCGTCGCCGCTGGAGAGGTGGACCTCGACGCCACGCAGGCGCTCCGGCCGGTAGTACGGGTCCTGGTCCTGCCAGATCCGCCGCTGGGCCACCGGGTCGCCCCACAGGGCCAGCCGGTCCAGTCCGAGGTAGTCCAGTCCCGCCCGGACCGCCCGGGGGTGCTGGAGTGGATGGACGTAACCGCTGAGGGCCGCCACCGCGCGGAACAGGCCCGGGTGCCGTGCCGCGTAGGCCAGCGCTCCGAAGCCGCCCTGCGACTCCCCCGCCGCGACCCGCCGGTCCCCCGCGCCGTAGAAACGCTCCAGCAGCGGGCGCACCTCGTCGAGGTGGAAGGTCTCCACGCGCGGCGCGCCGCCGGCGCCGTGGTTCCACCAGTCGCTGTAGAACCCGAAGACCGGCATCGACGGCATGACCACGAGCACGTCACGCAGCTGCGGGAGCCGCTCCACCGCGTAGTCCTCGGTCCAGGCCTCGGGGTCGCCGTGGCCACCCGCCAGCAGATACAGGACCGGCCACCGCTCGCCGCCCCCGCGCTCCTCCCAGCCGTCCGGCGTGAGCAGCCGGACCTTGGCGGGGCCGCCCAACGCCGTTGACCGCACGGTCAGTTCGAGCAGCCGGTGGCCGATCCACCGCTCCTCCGTGACCCGGATGCCCGTGCTGCCGCCATCGGGCGGGGCCGCTTGCGCCGTGGCGCCCAGGAGGAGGAGCAGCAGGACCGCGATCCAGACGACCGCCTTTCGCCGAACACTCATCACCGCGACCTCCCGACACCGTCGGCCGGACCTCGCCCGACTCGTGGGACGGTACGGGGCGGGCGGGTGCCCGGCATCCTCCACGGAGAGTCGGCCCCTACGCTGCCGGGAGCAGGCCGACGGGTGGTTCAGGCCTTGGCGGTGGCGCGGCGACCCAGGACGTAGCCGTACTGGTCGGGCCAGCGAGGTGCGGCCGCGAGGGCGTCGGCGGCGTGGTGGGCCCAGTGCGGATCGCGCAGCATCTCGCGGCCGATCATGACCGCGTCCGCCCGCCCCGCCGCGACGATCTCCTCGGCCTGGTCCGCGTCACGGATCAGGCCCACGGCGGAGGTGGGGATGCCGGCCGTCCGCCGGACCTGTTCGGCGAAGGGGACCTGGTAGCCGGGGTGCGCGGAGATCGCGGCGTCGCGGACGAGGCCGCCGGTGGAGACGTCGAGCAGATCGACGCCGTGTGCGGCCAGTTCCTGGGCGAGGCGGGCGGTGTCGTCGCCGGTCCAGCCCTCGCGCGGGTCCTCGGGGTTCTCGGTCAGCCAGTCGGTGGCCGAGGCGCGGAAGAGGACCGGCAGATCGTCCGGCCACACCGCGCGGACGGCGTCGACCACCTGGAGGGGGAAGCGCAGCCGGTTCTCCCAGCTGCCGCCGTAGGCGTCGGTGCGACGGTTGGCGGCCGGGGAGAGGAAGGAGTTGATCAGGTAGCCGTGTGCGCCGTGGATCTCGACCACCCGGAAGCCTGCGGCGAGGGCCCGTTCGGCGGCCGCGGCGAAGTCACGCACCAGCTGCCGGATCTCGTCCCCGGTCAGCTCGTGCGGCACGGGCAGCCCCTCGAACGCGACGGCGCTGGGAGCGACGGACGTCCAGCCGCCCTCCTCCTCGGGCACGTAGCGGTCGGCGAGCCAGGGCCTGTCGGTCGAGGCCTTGCGCCCGGCGTGGGCGAGTTGGATCGCGGGCACCGATCCGTGCGAGGTGATCGCGGCGGCGATCCGGGTGAAGGCCTCCTGCTGGCGGTCGTTCCACAGGCCCAGGTCCCACGGGCTGATCCGGCCGTCGGGGCGCACACCGGTGGCCTCCGCCATCACGAGTCCGGCGCCTCCGGCAGCGCGGCCCGCGAGATGGGTGAGGTGGAAGTCCGTCGGAACGCCCGCTTCCGGCCCGTCGGGCGCCGCGGAGTACATGCACATCGGAGACATCCACACACGGTTGGGGATCTCCAGGGACCTCAGGGTCAGGGGCGTGAACAAGGCACTCACCGGTACGTCTCCTCACGTGGGGGCTTCGTCGCCGGACGGCGACACCGAGGTAAGTACGATAGACATCGTAGTACGCCGATTGTCAAACTACGATGTTCATCGTAGTTTGATAGGGACCCCGAGGAGGCTGTCCACCCATGTCCACCACAGCACGCGGAGCCGCGTCCGGGCGACAGCTCGCCCATCCGCTCAGGGAAGAGATCCGCCTGGAGGCGATCCTGCACGCCCTGGCCGACCCCATCAGGCTGCGCATCGCCCGCGAGCTGGCGGACGGGCACGTCGACATGGCCTGTATCGCCTTCGACCTCCCGGTGAGCAAGTCCACCACCACTCACCACTTCAAGGTGCTGCGTGAGGCGGGCGTCATCCGCCAGCACTACGAGGGGACCTCCCGTCTCAGCCGGCTGCGCGAGGACGACCTGGAGGCGCTCTTCCCGGGGCTGCTCCCGGCCGTCCTGGAAGGGGCGCGCCGGTCGGCCGGCGCACCGGACCGGGCGGACCGGGCATGAGGGCGCGTCCGCCCCGAGCACCTGGGATGCTCGGGGCGGACGTTCGCGTCGTGTGTCGCCCGGCGGCCGATCCTCAGATCGTCGCCGTGTCGATCACGAAGCGGTAGCGGACGTCGCTGGCGAGAACCCTTTCGTACGCCTCGTTGATCCGGCCCGCGCCGATCACCTCGATCTCGGCGCCGAGCCCGTGCACGGCGCAGAAGTCCAGCATCTCCTGGGTCTCCTCGATCCCACCGATCGCCGAACCCGCGATCGACTTGTTGCCCAGGATCAGGGAGAACAGGTTCAGCGAGATCGGCTCTTCGGGGGCGCCCACGTTGACCAGGGTGCCGTCGGTGCGCAGCAGGCCGAGGTAGGCGCCGAAGTCCAGCGGGGCCGAGACCGTGGAGAGGATGACGTCGAAGGTGCCGGCCAGCTCCTCGAAGGTCCGCGGATCGCTGGTCGCGTAGTAGTGGTCGGCGCCCAGCCTGAGCCCGTCGTCCTTCTTCCGCAGCGACTGGGAGAGGACGGTGACCTCGGCGCCGAGCGCGTGCGCGATCTTGACGGCCATGTGGCCGAGACCGCCGAGCCCGACGACGGCGACCTTCCTGCCGGGGCCCGCACCCCAGCGCTTGAGCGGGGAGTAGGTGGTGATGCCGGCGCACAGGAGCGGCGCTGCCTCGTCCAGGGCGATGCCCTCGGGGATGGAGAGGGCGAACGTCTCGGCCACGACGATGTGCGTCGAGTAGCCGCCGTACGTGGGCTCGCCACCACGGTCGAGGGCGTTGTACGTCTGGGTGTTCCCCTCGGCACAGTGCTGCTCGCGGCCCATCAGGCACGCGTCGCACTTGCCGCAGGAGTCGACCATGCAGCCGACGCCGACGCGGTCGCCGACCTTGAACCGGGTGACCCCGGAGCCGGTCTCGGCGACGATCCCAGCGATCTCGTGGCCGGGCACCATCGGGAAGATGCCCTCGCCCCAGCCGTCCCGGGCCTGGTGGATGTCGGAGTGGCAGATCCCGGCGAACCTGATGTCGATGAGGACGTCGAACTCGCCCACCGGGCGGCGTTCGATCGTGGTGCGCTCCAGCGGGGCCTTGGCACGGGGAGCGGCATAGGCGGCAACGGTGGTCATGCCGGAGGTTCTCCTCTGGGTGATGCGGTAGGAACGTCTCCCAGCATCACGCCGCGACCAAGATTTACCCAGGTCACCGCTTTGCCTACATCCAGCGTTCCTACTACTGACGGGGACAGGCTCCGGCCCCTGCGACCAGGAATCACAGGAATAATGGAAACCATGGACGATCGACCAGAGGCCGCCGCCCCCGAGCCGCTGGACGGGCGCGCCGAGCTCAGCGAGTTCCTGCGCACCCGGAGGGCCAAGCTCCAGCCGGGTGACGTGGGACTTCCGGAGTTCGGCCGGCACCGCCGGGTGCCCGGTCTGCGCCGGGAGGAGCTGGCGCAGCTGGCCGGGGTGTCCGTGGCGTACTACACGCGTCTGGAGCAGGGCAACGGGCGCAATGTGTCGGCCGAGGTGCTGGACGCGATCGCGCGTGCGCTGCGGCTCACGGACGCCGAGAGCGCGCATCTGACCCACCTGGCCAAGCCCGCCCGGCACAAGAAGAAGCGCCGCCCGGCCAGGGTGCAGCGCGTGCGGAAGGGCGTGCTGTACCTGCTCGACAGCATGGACGGCATCCCCGCGTACGTGACCGGCGCGCGCTCCGACGTGCTGGCCTGGAATCCGACGGCGGCGGCGGTGTTCGGCGACTGGGGCGCGCTGCCGCCGGGTGAACGCAACTGGGCGCGGCTGGTGTTCCTCTCCCCCGCCTACCGGGATCTGTTCGTGAACTGGGACTCCAAGGCCTCGGACATGGTCAGCTATCTGCGGCTGTACGCGGGCTGCCACCCCGACGATCCGGAGCTGTCGGCGCTGGTGGGTGAACTCTCGGTCAAGAGCGACGAGTTCCGGCGGCTGTGGGCCACGCACAACGTCAAGGAGAAGGGCCACGGCATCAAGCTGCTGCGGCATCCGCTCGTCGGGGAGCTGACCCTGTCCTACGAGACGCTGAACCTCCCGGACGACGAGGAGCAGCACCTGGTGACCTACCACGCGGAACCGGGCTCGGAGTCGGCCCAGGCCCTGCGCCTGCTGGCGAGCTGGGGCGCGGACGCGGGCCGGGCCGATGTGATCAGCGAGGCGGGCCGGGGTCCGGCCGGCGAGCGGTGAGGACGAATTCCCGGCCGGGGCGGTCGGGTGCGCCGCGCACGTCGCGTACGACGAATCCCTGTGCGCTCAGGCCGGCCTCGACCTCCTGAAGTTCGCGGAAGCGCAGGGTGGAGTCGGAGGTGAGCACCTGCCCGTCGCCCCGGAACACATAGGTCCAGCGGAACGACACGAGCGGTCCGACGACCTCGGTCACCTCGACCCAGGTCTCGACGGCGCCGACGCCGGGGATCTCGGTGACGCGGTGGGAACTCTCCCGGTTCCACGCCTCCCAGGCGCGCCGGGCCGGATCCCGGGTCTCGAAGACCAGATGCCCGCCGGGCCGCAGAGCGTCGTGGGCGCCGCGCAGTGTCGCCTCCCAGTCGCCCGGGTCGACGATCTCCTGCGCGACGTTGGCCGTCATGGTGACCAGGTCGACCCGCAACGGCGGAAGGGCCGCGGCGTCACCGCGGATCCAGCGGACCCGGTCGCCTCCCGGCTTGGCGCGGGCCACGTCGAGCGAGGCCCGGGCGGGGTCGACCCCGACGACCTCGATCCCCCGGCCCGCCAGCAGCAGGGCGAACACGCCCGTCCCGCAGCCGATGTCCAGCACTCGCCGCGCACCGAACTCCTCGGCGAGGCGGACGTACGCTTCCAGGTCGCCGCGGTCGGGATCGAGCGGGTCGTAGAGAGCAGCAAGCCGGGGATGCACGAAAATCTCGTCAGCCATGCGCCGGAGGGTACTGGGTGCTGTCGTCGGCGCGGCCGCGCGGAGCTGGATCCGCGTACCCGGAGATCGCTACGCGCGAGCCTACCCGCCGGTATTCCTTATCGGGAAACGGATGAAGGCGACAGATACTCCCGTATTTTTTTCCGGTCACGCCTCACCCGCATGCGATAAAGGGTGACCGGAAAGGGAATATGTGGGTCTTCGCGCTTATCCGCGGCCCGCAAGGCGCCTTGGCGTTTCCTTCACCCGCGAAGCGGCCCTATTCCGGCGCGAACGCCGCCGCGTGGTCGGCCGACCAGACCCGGAACGGCCTCGCCGGACGGCCCGTCAGTTCCTGGATCGTGGGCAGGACGGCCGCCTTAGCTCCCCCCCGCTGCCGCTCCGCGCTTTCCAGGAACGCCTCCGCGACGGGCGGCGGATACTTCGCCAGCAGGGCCGTACGCGCGGCGCCCACGTCCAGTTCCTCGAAGCGCAACGACCTCCCCAGCACCCGGGAGAGCTGAGCCGTCTGCTCGCGCGCGGTGATCGCCTCCGGGCCCGACACGGCGTAGGCCTTGCCCTCGTGCCCCGTACCGGTGAGCACGGCGACGGCCACCGAGGCGACGTCGCGCGGGTCGACGCACGCTACGGGAGCGTCGCCGTACAGGGCGCGCACCACCCCCGCCGACCGGATGCCGGGGACCCAGGACAGCGTGTTGGACATGAACGTCCTGGGGCGCACGAACGTCCAGGGGACACCCGAGTCCCTGATCGCCTGTTCGTTCCCCCGCTGAAGCCGGGTGATGAAATCGTCGGCGCCCGGCTCCTCCACCGCCATCATGGACAGCTTGACCAGGTGGCGTACGCCCGCCGCGGCCGCCGCCGCGGCGACCCGCTCGTCGTCGGGCTCCGTGGGGCTGTTCGTCACCAGGAACACCGAGGCGACACCCCGCAGGGCCCGGTCGAGAGCGGCGCGGTCCGCGTACTCACCCTCGACGACCTCGACCCCTTCCCCCCGTACCGTGAGACGCTCGGGACGGCGGGCGAGAATCCGTACCGGGCCGGCCGCGGCCAACTGTCCGGCGACCTCACGGCCCACCACTCCGGTCGCACCCGTCACGAGAATCATCCGAGACACCTCTCAGCCGTCGGCCCGGGGGCCGGACAGAACCGTCGAGAAGACCGTTTCGCCGTCCTGATGGCCTGTCACCTGGACCGTCACCGTATCCTCGTCCGTTTCCGGCAGGACCACCGCCCCGATCCAGCACGGGCTGCCGAACTCGGAGTACCGGTGGAACCGGGTGCGCGCCTCCGCCGGAACGATTCCGGCGGGCCCCGCCGCCAGGTACGCCGCCTGGCGGGCCGCCTCCAGCAGCAGCATGCCCGGGACGTGGTCGTTGGGCCGCTGGAACAGGGTGGGGTGCCGGGTGTCCACGCGCAGTTCCCAGACTCCGTCCTGCCCGGTCTCCGAGAGCACCACGTCCTCGACGCGGGCTCGGCCCGCCAGCACGGCCGGGACCGGCGTGGTCTCCGGTATGGATATCCCCTCGGCAGGGACGTCGCCACGGATCCGCCTGTACGCCTTGGGGGTACTGAACCGGGTCATCCCCATCCCCGTCGCGGCGAGCCGGCCGTCCCGGTGCACCGCCCAGCCGACGCGTCCCTGCGCCGGGAGCCCGCCCCGCCACTTCAGGTCGGAGCAGTACACCTCCACGTCGATCTCGGTGGGTTCGCCCCTCACCGCCAGGTGCTGTTGATGGCAGACGTAGTCCAGTCCCGTCATCAGGAACTGGTAGCCGAGCGGGATCCCGTACCCGGCGTGGAAGGCGAGCATGGCCGCCTGCCGCATCGCCTCCGCGACCAGCAGCGGATCGTGCCGGTCGTCACCCACCGGAGCGAAGAACGGATGGTCGTGCGGAAGAACCGCCCCCACCGAGAACCGGTCGTGCCCCAGGCGTACCCAGTTCCGCGGAAAGGCGTCCTCAGGCCTGATCCGGTGCACCATGTCGATACCTACGGCGTGCACCACCTCGGCCTCCGCGTCCATAGTCGGCACCGGATCGATCAAGACTGCTGCTTCGGGCATAACTCCCCCCAGGGGTCATGTAGTGGCGAGCCGTTCCTGCGATGCGCGTACTGGTAGGACAAGATACAGAATAATCACTTTTTCTCCATGCCTGGGCGGGGCCTCCACACCCTCCCGGCCGTTTCCCGGGCCCTGCGCGGGAATCCGGGTGGCGGCGGCGCGGGCGTCCGGGAAATGCGGCTGCCGGGCCGCGACGAGTACGGGAATTCCCGAAAGCGCCGACTGCGCGAAAGGCGGTATCCGCTTCCTTTTCCCGCGCGCCTATCGACTGCCGGCTCAAGGTGCCGAGCACGAACGGGCACACCCTGTCCAGGGCGAGAACGACGGCCCGTTGCACGCTTCCCATGGCACCGATCCTGTCGAAAGACGGCGATCATGGCATCGTACGCCGGGCGAGCGTCCCGACTCCTGGACGCGTAAAGGGCCCAGGAGGCCCTGGACCCTGGAGGGCGTTCAGACGCTCAGACGTTCAGCGCCAGCTTCGCGCCGAGGCCGATCATCATCACGGCGACCAGCCCGTCCAGCACCCGCCACGCGGAGGGCCGCGCGAGCACTCCGCTCAGCAGCCGTGCGCCGAACCCGAGCGCGGCGAACCAGCACACGCTGGCGAGGATCGCGCCGAGGCCGAAGATCCAGCGCGACGGCCCTCGGTCGGCGGCGACGGACCCGAGCAGGAACACGGTGTCGAGGTACACATGCGGGTTGAGCCAGGTCATCGCCAGGCAGGTCAGCACCACGCCCCGGCGGGAGGCGGCCGGAGCGTCCCCCGCGTGCAGGGCCGAAGGGCGCAGCACACGGCGCGCGGCGAGCAGGCCGTAGCCGATCAGGAACACGCCGCCGAGCAGCCCCACCACCGTCAGCGCCGACGGCCAGGCCACCACGAGAGCGCCGACCCCGGCGACCCCCAGCGCGATGAGCACCGCGTCGGACAGGGCGCAGATACCCACCACCGCGAGGACGCCGTCGCGGCGGACGCCCTGGCGCAGCACCAGGGCGTTCTGCGCTCCGATGGCGACGATGAGCGAGAGGCCGGTGCCGAAGCCGGCGGCCGCGGTGGTCAGTGCGTTCGTCATGCGGCCGACGCTACGGAGCGCGGAAACCTGGTGTCCAGCTAAAGATTCTTACGTAACATTAGCTGTCATGATGTCTGAGCTTCCTCTCGACCAGGTGCGAACCCTGCTGGCCGTGGTCGACGAAGGCACCTTCGACTCGGCGGCGAACGTCCTGCGGCTGACGCCGTCGGCCGTCAGCCAGCGGGTGAAGGCCCTGGAGCAGCGCACGGGCCGAGTGCTGCTGATGCGCACGAAGCCGGTGCGGCCCACCGAGTCCGGTGAGGTGGTGGTGCGCTTCGCCCGCCAGTTGGCCAGGCTGGAGCACGACGCGCAGGCGGCGCTCGGGATGTCCGGGCCGGGCGAGCCGACGCTCCTGGCGATCGCGGTGAACTCCGATTCCCTGTCGACCTGGTTCCTGCCCGCCCTGCGGCGCGTGCCGGAGGAGCTGGGGCTCTGCTACGAGCTGCGCCGGGAGGACCAGGACCATACGGCCACCCTGCTGCGGGAGGGACTGGCGATGGCCGCGGTGACCTCGTCGCCGGAGGCGGTGACGGGCTGCTCGGTGCGCCGGCTGGGCCGGATGCGGTATCTCCCGGTGGCCAGCCCCGGTTTCGCCGACCGGTGGCTGGGGCGGCGGGAAGGCGCCGCGTTGCGTGAGGTGATCGGCGAAGCCCCGGTGATCGGCTTCGACCGGCGCGACGACCTCCAGGACGCCTTCGTGCGTCGGCTCGGTCCCGCCCCCCGGGCGAGCGACCGGCGCCACCTGGTGCCCACCTCGGAGGGGTTCGCGAACGCCGTGGCGTCGGGCATGGGCTGGGGCATGGTGCCCGAGGTCCAGGCGGAGCCGTTGCTGAGCAGCGGCCGGCTGGTGCGGCTCACCCCGGACCACACCGTGGACGTCCCGCTGTACTGGCAGCAGTGGAAACTGGAATCACCCGCGCTGGCGGCCGTCGCCGAGGCGGTGGCGGCGGAGGCCGCCGAAGCTCTCGACAGCGGCGACCGGCCGGACTGACCGCAGCGCCCGCCCGACCTCCTCCGGCTCGTGGAGGCCTCACCGGCCCGACGGGCCGCCTCGATACGGGCGCGCGGGACGCCTTAGGATGGCGGATCTCTCCCCCCGGAAAAGAGTCGGAGGCATCCTCCCCATGCGTGTGCTGCTGGTGGAGGACGACGACGACCTGCGGGACGTGATCGCGTCCGGGCTGCGGGACGGCGGCTTCGCCGTGGACAGCGCGTCGGACTGGCCGGAGGCGGACGTGCTGCTGCACGTGAGCGCGTACGACTGTGTGGTGCTGGACCGGATGGTGCCCTCCGGCGACACCCTCGCGCCGTTGGAGGGCATGCGCCGGGCCGGCTGGTCGGTGCCCGTGCTGTGCCTCACCGCCCTGGACTCCCTGCACGAGCGGCTGCGGGGACTGGAGAGCGGTGCGGACGACTACCTGGCCAAGCCGTTCTCGATGCGCGAGCTCGTCCTGCGCGTCCGGGGCCTGAGCCGGCGGGCGCCGGCCCGGCTCCCCTCCTTCCTGGGTTGTGCGGACGTGGTCATGGACGTGGCGCGGCACGAGGTGCGGCGCGGTGGTGTGCTGCTGTCTCTGAGCCCGAAGGAGTACGCCGTGCTTCAGCAGCTCCTCGTCCACCGGGACGCCGTCGTCACCCGCACCGGGCTGCTGGAGCACTGCTGGGACGAGATGGCCGACCCGGTCTCCAATGTGGTGGACGCCGTCGTCGCGGGACTTCGGCGCAAGCTCGGCTCCCCCGGCCTGGTGCACACCGTGCGCGGTCAGGGATTCCTGCTGTCGGCGGAGCCGGGACCGTCCTGATGGCTGAGCCGACTCGGCCCCGCCGCTCCCCGGCCCGGAGGCGGCTGCACCGGCTGCGGCTGCGGCTGACCGCCGCGTACACCCTGATCACCGTCGTCGGGCTGGCCTGCCTGTCCTGGCTGGTGATCCGTACCGACGACCGGGCGCGCCTGGACGCCGAGTACGACGAGATGCGCCGCCGGGCCTCCGTCGCGGCCTCGCTCGTCTACTACGAGGACGGCCGGATCCGGCTGGACGGGCTCGCGGACGACGAGGCGACCTCGGGAACCCCGCAGGTCCTGGTGCTGGAGGGGCGGCCCGGCGGTGATCCGGTCACCGTTTTCCGGGGCCGCACCGCGCAGTTCGCCGTGCGGGACACGGCGATCTTGGCGGTGACCCGTTCGGCGATGGGCGAGGAGGGGCCGGTGCGGGCCGAGGCGCGCGACCGCACGGGAGAGCCCGTGCGTCTGCTGGCCGTGCCCTTCTACCACGACGCCACCGACGAGGTGGCGGGCGCGGCCGTCGCGGTCGGCGATCCCGGGCGCGGGGCGGCCGAGCACCGCAGCCTGGTCCTCTCCCTCGTCGTCGGGGCCGGTGCGCTGACGGCCTTGGCCGCGCTGACCGGGCATGTGCTCTCCGGGCGGAGCATGCGGCCGGCCTGGGAGGCTCTGGAGCAGCAGGAGCGGCTGCTGGCCGACGCGGCACACGAGTTGCGTACCCCGGTCGCGGTGATGCGCGGATCGGTGGAGGTGGCCGCCGGTGCTCCGGGCGGACTGGAGGCGCATCTGCCCCGGATCCGGAGGGCGGCGGACCGGATGGCCGATGTCGTGGAGAACCTGCTGACCCGGGGGCGGTTGGAGGCCGCCGTGGACGTCGTACGGGCGGAGCCGCTGCGTCTGGACCAGCTCGTCGAGGAGGTGTGCGCGGACGTGGCGGAGGGCGGGCACGGCGTGGAGTCGCGTCTGGAGGAGTCGGTGGTCCACGCGGACGCCGCGCTGGTGCGGGTCGCGGTGCGCAATCTGCTGGACAACGCCGTGCGGCACGGTCGGGATCCCGGCGCGCCGGAGCGGGCCGGGCTGCTGGTGACCGTACGCGGTCCGGAGGTGTGGGTCGCCGACCGCGGCCCGGGAGTGGATCCGGCGCGGCTGCCGGAGCTGACGGAGCGGTTCAGCTCGCCGGGCGGGGGAACGGGCATCGGCCTCTCGCTGGTACGGCGGATCGCGCAGGCCCACCGGGGGTCGCTCACCGTCCGGGCCCGGACCGGCGGCGGCGCGGAATTCGTCCTGCGGCTCGCGCCCGACCGGGCGCGGCGGGGCCGGCGGCGCGGCACCGGGCGGACGCTCACGATTCGCTCATGATCGGCCGTCCATGATGGCGGGGCAGGTTCCGAAGTCCACGCACGGGAGTCACGTATGTCCCAGCACGCCGTCCGTCCGTTCCTCCGCCGCCGAAGCACGCTCGCCGCTCTGGCCGGCGGCGTCGCGGTCGCGACGGGAGCGGGACTGCTCCTGTCCCACGCCTTCGCCTCGGGGTCCGCGGACGAGGCCGCGCCCGAGGTCGTGCCGCCCAGGGCCGATGTGGTCTTCGACTACCAGATCGGCGGCGCGTACACCCCGCCCGCCGGGGTCGGCGCGGTCTCCCGCGACCGTGACGACGAGCCGGCCGAGGGCCTGTACAACGTCTGTTACGTCAACGCCTTCCAGACCCAGCCCGACGCGCTCGGCTGGTGGGAGAAGAACAACCCCGACCTGTTGCTCCGCGACGGCGACGGCGGCCCGGTCAAGGACGAGGAGTGGGACGAGGCGCTGCTCGACACCTCGACGGCGGACAAGCGCACCCGGCTGGCGGACATCGTCGGGGCCTGGGTCGACGGCTGCGCGGAGTCGGGATTCCAGGCGGTGGAGCCGGACAACCTCGACTCCTACGAGCGTTCCGAGGGCCTGCTGACCCGGGCGCACAACGCGGCCTTCGCGAAGCTCCTGGCCGACCGGGCGCATACCGCGGGGCTGGCGATCGGCCAGAAGAACACCACCGATCTGCTGGAGCGGCGGGAGGCGATCGGGTTCGACTTCGCCGTCGCCGAGGAGTGCGGCCGGTACGACGAGTGCGCCGACTACGCCTCCGCGTACGGCGACAGGGTGTTCGTCGTCGAGTACACCGACCGCGACTTCGCGAAGGCGTGCTCGTCCGTGGGGGCGAAGGTCTCGGTGGTGCGCCGGGACCTCGACGTCCGGCCGGCCGGGCAGCCGGGGTACGTGTTCCGCACCTGCTGACGGGCCCCGGGGCGCAGTCGGGGTTCAGGGGGCGTCCGGCGGGTGGGCGCAGACGGTGAAGATCCCGCCGTCGGGGTCCCTGATCACCGCTTCGGTTCCGTCGGCCGGTGAGTCCACCGGCGGGCCGGCCGTGCCACCCGCCGCGCGGGCCGCCCCGGTGGCCGCTTCCAGGTCCGCGACCGGGAAACGGACGTGCCAGCGCGGCCGCAGCCGAGGATCGGGGGACGTCGCGTCGCCGCCCCCGCGCAGGGTGGCCACGGTGCGACCGCCCTGTCGTACGACGACCGCGTCCTGCTGGTACGCGTAGCCGACCTCGCAGCCGCCGGGTTCCTGAGAGGCCCAGCCGAACACCTCGGAGTAGAAGATCGCGCAGTCGAAGGCGTGGCTCGTCCGCAGTTCGAGAGAGGCGGGCGGGTGGTCGCGGCCGAACGACCAGGGAGGGGTCCGGCCTTCCCAGAAGCCGAAGGCGGCCCCTTCGCGGTCGGCTGCCACGGCTCCCCTCCCGGGGCCCAGCCGGATCGGGCCGACGGCGATGGTGCCACCCCGTTCGCGGATCCGGGCCGCCGTGGCGTCGACGTCATCGACGGCGAAGTACGGGGTCCAGGAGACGACCGTGGGCAGGCCCGGGGCGATCCGCCCGATCCCGGCGACCGGCAGGGCGTCGACGTGGGCGACGGTGAAGCCCTCGCCCAGGGTGCCGGAGCGGAAGGTCCACCCGAGGACGGTCCCGTAGAAGTCCTGGGTCGCCCGCAGGTCCCGGGTCATGAGACTGACCCAGCACGGAACGCCGTGCACCGGGGTGCTCTGCTCTGCGGCGGTCATCGGGATCCGTCTCCTCGTCCCCGGTGGCGAGCCGCCGGACGCGGACGCCGGTCCGGCGGGTGGGCCTGCTCGGTCACCGGCCGTCGCAGGCCGGTGCGCTCCGCGGCGTCCGACGTCCTCCGGAGCTGCACGCCTCCATACCTACGCCGCCGGGGTCACGCCCGCCACCCGGGCCGCGTCCCGGAACGGCGCGGAGCGCACGGCCCGGCCGCCTCCGGACGGGTGAGCCGTGTCAGTGCCCGGTGGCAGACTGCCCGCATGACCGTCTCGCAGCCGAAGGCTGACCTCCAGCACTATCTGCAGTCCGCTCGTGACGCCCTGCTCTGGAAGCTCGAAGGGCTCTCCGAGTACGACCTCCGCCGCCCTCTGACGCCGACCGGAACCAATCTCCTCGGGCTCGTCAAGCACGCCGCGGGGGTGGAGCTGGGCTACTTCGGCGAGACGTTCCGGCGGCCGTTCGGCGAGACGCCTCCCGCCTACGCGGACGACGCCGAGGCGAACCAGGACATGTGGGCGACCGCCGACGAGTCGCGCGAGGACGTCCTCGCCCTCTACCGCCGGGTCGCGGAGCACGCGGACGCCACGATCGCCGAGCTGCCGCTCGACGCGGTCGGGCACGTCCGGTGGTGGCCCGACGGGCGGAACCGGGTGACGCTGCACCAGATCCTCGTCCATGTGATCGCCGACCTCCAGCGGCATGCCGGCCACGCCGACATCGTCCGGGAGCTCGTCGACGGGACGGTGGGGCTGCGGTCCGGCACCGACAACATGCCGCCGGGCGACCGCGCCTGGTGGGAGGAGTACCGGCAGCGCCTGGAGCGGGTGGCGCGGGAGGCCGGGTAGCCGCTCCCCCCGATCACGTCGCCCGTTCAGCGACGCGCCAGTGCCGCGGGTTCGCCGAGGTGGTGCGCGGCGGTGCGCCAGGCGGCGGTGACGGCTTCGCGGGCCGTGGCGGTCGCCTCCTCGACCTCCGGCGGGAGATGGAGCGGGGCGCCGACGTGGACGTGGAGCCGGGGGCGGCGGGCCGGAGCGGTGAGGAGCCCGGAGATCTGCTTGACGCAACGGCCCGAGGTCACCCGGCGTGCTCCCGCCTGGCCGAGCGGCACGACGGGCGCGCCGGAGGCGTGCGCGAGGCGGGCGAGGCCGCTGCGGAAACTCTCCGGCGGAGCCTCCGCCGCATCCGTGCGGCAGGGCAGCCGCCCTTCGCCGTAGATGAGCAGTTGACGGCCGCCCCTGAGCGCCTCGGCCGCCGCGTCGAGGGCGGCCGCGGCCCGGTCGGTGTTCCGGTGCACGGGCACGTGGTCGCCGCGTTCCAGGAGACGGCCGAGGACCGGTATGCGCCACAGCCCCGCGGTGGCCATGACGACGGGTTCGACGCCGAGGCGCAGCAGTGCGGCGAGGACGATGCCCGGGTCGGCCAGGGAGGTGTGGTTGGCGACGATGATGCTGCCGGCGGCCGGGGCCGTGGCGTGGTCGGACGTGACCGTGAGGCGTCCGAGCGAGGGGACGACGGTGGCGGCGATACGGCTGAGCACGGTTCTCCCGGGGTTCGGCGGGCGAGGCCGTCCTGGTGACGGCGGTGCGGGGTCCGCCGTTCCCGGCTTCGCCCGCCACACCCTCATCGTCGTGGCGACCGGGGCGTGGGGCCTGAGTGCGGGTACTCAGGCTCCCTGGTCGCTCGCCCCCGCTTTCGCGGCCCTCCCGGTGTGCCGGGACGCCCGAGCCGTGTGCCGTGCCGGTTCAGAGGGCCAGCCACACCGCCGTGTCCCGGGGCAGCCTGCCTTCGGCGTCCAGGGGGCCGCTGGTGAGCAGGACCTCGGTGTGGGCGGGGAGGCCGGCGGGGCTCGCGGCGACGTTGACGGCGCAGACGAGGCCCTCGCCGCGGGCGAACATCAGGAGGCCGGGTTCGTCGCTCAGCCAGCGCAGTGGTCCGGTGTGCAGCGCGGTCAGGGTGCGCCGCTGCCGCAGGGCCTCGCGGTAGAGGGCCAGCATGGAGTGGGGGTCCCGCGCCTGGAGGTCGGCCGCGCGGGCCGGCCAGTCGGCGGGGAGCGGGAGCCAGGGTTCGACGGTGGAGCCGAATCCGGCGAACGGTTCGCCGGCCGCCCAGGGCAGCGGGGTGCGGCAGCCGTCGCGGCCGGGCGCCCGGCCCTGGGAGCGGAAGTACATGGGGTCCTGGATGCGGTCCAGGGGTACGTCGGCCTCGGGCAGACCCAGTTCCTCCCCCTGGTAGAGGTAGACCGAGCCGGGCAGGGCGAGCGAGAGGAGGGCGGCGGCGCGGGCGCGCCGGGTGCCGAGCTCCAGGTCGCTGGGGACGCCGAACGCCTTGGCCGTGAAGGCGAAGCCGGTGTCCTCGCGGCCGTAGCGGGTGACGGTGCGGGTGACGTCGTGGTTGCAGAGGACCCAGGTGGCGGGGGCGCCGACGGGGGCGTGTTCCGCGAGGGTCTCGTCGATGGCGTGGCGCAGCAGGGCGCCGTCCCAGGGGCAGCTGAGGAAGGTGAAGTTGAAGGCGGTGTGCAGTTCGTCGGGGCGGAGGTAGCGGGCGAAGCGCTCCGAGTCGGGCAGCCACACCTCGCCGACGAAGATGCCGCCGAACGCGTCGGCGATGGCCCGCCAGCCCCGGTAGATGTCGTGCAGCTCGTCCCGGTCGATGTACGGGTGGGGCCCCTGGTGCCCGTCGAGGTCCGGGAGCGCCGGATCCTTGGCGACGAGGGCGGCGGAGTCGATGCGCACCCCGGCGACGCCGCGTTCGAACCAGAAGCGCAGGACGTCCTCGTGCTCCTGGCGTACGGCCGGGTGCGCCCAGTTGAGGTCGGGCTGTTCGGTGGCGAAGAGGTGGAGGTACCACTCGCCGTCCTCGACACGGGTCCAGGGCACCCCGCCGAACTCGCTCTCCCAGTCGTTGGGGGGCAGTTCGCCGTGTTCGCCGCGGCCAGGCCGGAAGTGGAAGAGTTCGCGCTCCGCGCTGCCGGGGCCCGCCGCCAGGGCGGCCCTGAACCAGACGTGCTGGTCGGAGACATGGTTGGGAACGATGTCGATGATGGTCCGGATCCCCGCCTCGCGGGCTTCGGCGATGAGCTTCTCGGCTTCCGCGAGGTCGCCGAAGGAGGGGTCGATGGCCCGGTAGTCGGCCACGTCGTACCCGCCGTCCGCCATCGGGGACAGATACCAGGGGGTGAACCACAGGGCGTCCACGCCGAGTTCGGCCAGGTAGGGCAGCCGGGACCGCACGCCCGTCAGATCGCCGGTACCGTCGCCGTCGCCGTCGGCGAAGCTGCGGACGTAGACCTGGTAAATGACGGCCGAGCGCCACCAGTCGTCGGCGGCAAGCTGGCTGCCTTCCATAAGGCGGGTTCCTTTCGGGCGGGGCACGGTCGCCGGCGAGGTGTGGGCCGGTCCGCGCAACAGAGGGCGGGAGGTTCTGACGCCGCCGCCCCGGAGCGGGGCGGGAAGGCCGGGGGCGGCGGCGGGTCCGGGCGGGCGGCACGGGTGGTGCCGTCCGGCGTGGTCAGCCTTTTGTGCTGCCGGCGCTGATTCCGGCGATGATGTGCCGCTGGAAGACCAGGAACATGAGGACCATCGGGATGCTCGCCATGACCATGGCCCCGATCAGCACGGTCAGCGGGACGTTCTGCGAGAGCTGCACCAGCGCCACGCTGATCGGCTGCTTGTCGGTGTCGGAGAAGACCATCAGCGGCCAGAGGAAGTCCTGCCACACGGCGACCAGCGCGAAGATCGACACGACGCCGAGGACGGGTCGCGACAGGGGCAGGACGATGGACCACAGGGTGCGCAGCCTGCCCGCCCCGTCGATCTCCGCGGCTTCCAGCACATCGCGCGGGATCTGGTCGAAGAACCGTTTGAGCAGGTAGAGGTTGAAGGCGTTCGCGACGGCCGGCAGCCAGATGGCCAGGGGGTCGTTCAGCAGGTTGACGTGGATCAGCGGCATGTCCGCGATGGTGAGGTACTTCGGGACGACGAGGGCCTGCACGGGGACCATGAGGGTGGCGAGGATGCCGCCGAGGATGATGTTGCCGAAGGCGGGCTTGAGTTTGGACAGGGCGTAGGCGGCGGCGGTGCAGAAGACGATCTGGAGCACCCAGGCGCCGGTCGCCTGGACGACCGTGTTCCACAGGTGGGTCGGCAGCCGCATCAGGTCCCACGCGTCGGTGTAGCCGCTCACCCGCCACTGCTCGGGGACGAGGGTGGGTGGGGTGCGCACCACCTCCTCGGGCGGTTTCATCGCGCCCGTGACCATCCAGTACACGGGGAAGAGGAACGCGAACGCGAAGAGCAGGACGACGAGGGTGAACACCGACCAGTAGGCGACCTTGCCGCGGCGTCCGGCGAGTGCGAGCGGCGAGATGACGGTACGCACCGACCGCTCGGCCGGGGCGTCGCCGGACTTGCCGGCGCGGACGGTGGGCGGTTTCTGTACCGGGGGCGGAGCTGTCTGTGTCATGGCGGGCGACGCTCCTCTCAGTCGGTGCGGGTGAGTCGCAGATACAGGGCGGAGAAGGCGCTGAGCACCAGCAGGAGCATCACGCTGAGGGCGGACGCGCCGCCGAAGTCGTTGTAGAGGAAGGCGTACTTGTAGATCAGGTAGAGCACGGTGACGGTGGAGTTCTCCGGGCCACCGCCGGTGATGACGAACGGTTCGGTGAACACCTGCATCGTCGCGATGACCTGGAGGAGCATCAGCATCAGGATGATGAAGCGGGTCTGCGGGATCGTGACGTGCCGGACCCGCTGCCAGACGGACGCGCCGTCCAGCTCGGCGGCCTCGTACAGCTCGCCGGGAATGCCCTGGAGGGCGGCGAGGTAGATGAGGACGGTGCCGCCCATGTTGGCCCAGGTGGCGACGATGACGAGCGAGACGAGCGCGGTGTCGGCGCCGTTGGTCCAGTTGGACGTCGGCAGGTGGAGGAAGCCGAGCACCTCGTTGGCCAGGCCCGCGCCCGGATCGTAGAACCACTTCCACAGCAGGGCGCTGACCACCGGCGGGATCATCACGGGGAGGTAGACGACGACCCGGAAGAAGGCCTTGGCGTGCCGCAGTTCGTTGAGGACGAGTGCCATGACGAACGGGATGGCGAACCCGATGACCAGGGCCAGCACGGTGAAGGTGAGGGTGTTGCGCCAGGCGGCGGCGAACTCCGGGTCCTGGAAGACGCGGGAGAAGTTCGCGGTGCCGACCCACTCGGGGTCGGAGCCGGGGGTGTACTTCTGGAACGCGATGATCACCGACCGGACGGCCGGGTACCAGGAGAACAGGATGAAGCAGAGCAGGCCGCCGATCAGGAACCCGTAGGCGGTGGCCTGGTCGGCGATCTTCCTGCGCAGCGGGCCGAGGGGCCCGCGGCCCGCCGTGCTCGCGTCCCCCACAGGAGGCGTCGTGACGGCGGACCGCGGCCTCGCGGGCACTGCGGGTCGGAACGTGGTCTTCATGGCTCGCTCAGCCCCGGGCCAGGATTCCGTCGATCTTGGACTGGGCGTCCTTCAGCAGGGCGTCGATGTCGGCGTCCTTCTTCGTCAGGACCGCCGAGACGGCGCCGTCGAGGACCGCGTAGATCTGCTGGCCGTGCTTGGGCTCCAGCTTCATGTCGAGCTGCTGGCCGCCGTCGATGAAGGCCCGGTAGTTCTCGACCGGGACGTTGGCGGACGCCTTCTTCAGTTCCTGGTCCTCGGCGTCGGTGGCGCCGGTGAACAGGCGCGGCTCGGGCAGGCCGACCGGGGACTTGTCCCCGGCGGCGCGGGCGTAGTTGTTCATGTAGCCCTGGCCCGGGGTGAGGAAGGTCCACTCCAGCCACTTGAGGCCGGCCTTGATCTGCTCCGGGGTGGCCTTCTTGTTGAACATGTAGCCGTCGCCGCCCATGAGGGTGCCCTTGCCGCCGGGCATCGGGGCGAAGGCGAGGTCCTCGTACTTGCCGCCGGCCTCCTTGACGATGCGCGGGACGTTGTCGGGGGCGGCCAGGTACATGCCGAGCTTGCCGGAGCCCATCATCTGGAGGGTGTCGTTGATGATGAGGAGCTGCTTGGCACCCATGGAGTCGTCGCGCCAGCGCATGTTCTTGAGGTTCTGCAGGACGGCCTTGCCCTCGGGGGTGTCGACCGTGGCCTTCTTGCCGTCCTCGCTGACGACCGCGCCGCCCTGGGAGTAGATCGAGGCGGTGAAGTGCCAGCCGCCCTGGTTCTGGGCGCTGTACTCGGCGAAGCCGACGGTGCCGTCACCGAGCGCGGCGATCTTCTTGGCCGCCGCCTGGACCTCTTCCCAGGTGGCCGGCGGCTTGTCCGGGTCGAGTCCGGCCTTGGTGAAGAGCGGCTTGCTGTAGAGCAGGCCCATGGAGTAGTTGGTGCGCGGGATGCCGTAGATCTTGCCGTCGACGGTGTAGGCGTCGCGCAGGGGCTGGGCTATGTCCTTGTACGCCTTGAGGTCCTTGACGTACTCGGTGATGTCGGCGGCCTGGTTGATCGAGACGACGCGCTCGGTGTCGGTGAAGTAGGTGTAGAAGACATCCTCCATCTGACCGCCGGCCAGCTTCGCGTCGAAGGTCTTGGGGTCCTGGCACGGGAAGGCGTCGTGCGCGGTGACGTCGATGTCGGGGTTCTGCTTCTCGAACGTCTTGACGTCCTCGTCGAACCGCTTGTGGTCGATCTTCGCACTCGGCTGGGGCCAGCAGTTGACCGTGATGCCCGTCCTGCCGTCCGCGGCGCTGTCGCCCTCGGAGTTGCAGGCTGCCAGGCCGGTGATGGTCAGCGCGGTGGCGACGGCGGTGACGCAGGTACGACGAAGAACAGAACTTCTCATCGGTGGACCCCTCTAGGGCAGGAGTGCGGGAAGCCCACAGCCCCGAGCTGTGCGGCGAGCCACACTCAACCACCGCCGACGAATGTCCGCAAGATGTCACGTTGATTTCGTAAATCTTTGACAGCTCTCGCTCGGCACAGGCCTCGGCGGCTGACGAAACCGTGGAGAAACGTGCTGCCGGAACCTCGTACGGGATGTCGCCCGAGGGCCGCGGACACCGCGCGGGACCGGGGCCCGGCCGGGCGGCCGGGCACGCGGAGACGGCGGGCGGCAGGAGCCTTGACGGCGGGAGCGGGGCGACAGCCGCCGCCGGGTGGCCCTCGGCGGGACGCGCGGTGCCCGCAGGCGACGCCCGCGAGCGGGGGCAGCGGCCACAGAGGGCGGGTCACCACGGGAAACAGGGGAAGGAGCCCGCCCGGGAAACCGCAGGCCCCCCGGGGGCGCCCGCCGCTCCGACCCTGCGGCCGCGCCACCCCTCGGCGGCCGGCTGGGAGCGCTCTCCACGCGGCTGCGTGGACCGCTCACCGAAGCACGGCCGCCGGGCGGTCGCGGCGGGTGGACCGGGGGCCGCGGCGGCATCGGGCGCGATGTCGCACGCCCGGCCTTCCGCGGCCTCAGCCGGTTCCCCTGGCGACAGCTCTTCAGCAAACCATCGCGTCACGAACGCAAGAATATGGCAATAGTTGCAGGACGTTTATCGTCCCGTGATGGACATGCCCGCCCGGAGGCGGCTGCGACCGAGGTTCCGGGCCGTCTTCCAGGACCCCGCTCAGCGGGCCGCGGCGGCCGTCCGCACCGTGCCGAAGTCGATGGCGCGGTCGGCTTCGCGCAGGACCTCCTCGGCCACTCTGCGTACTTCGGCGGGCACGTCGCCGTGCTCCTGCACGAGGCCGGCGTAGATCGGTGCTTCGGTGCTGTCTGCGGAACTCATACGGTTTTTCCCCGTCGGTCTGGTGCGAAAAGCCCCTGCCGGTCGGCGGAGGCGGGGGCGAGTGTACGTGGTGGGCGGCGGCGGTCGCGATTCCATTCCGGCGCGCGGACCTCGCCGCACCTGCTGGAAAAGCTCCCCGTCCCGGCCCCGGAGAGCGCTGGACGGCGGCTCCGTCACCGCCTGCGGCGGCCCGTGCCGAGGTGCTGCACAGGAAAGCCCGCACGGCCGGCGAGCGCGGTCAGCTCATCGACACGGAACGCCCGCAGGCCCACCACCGGATAGCAGTCGGACGCGATGTCGAGGACGGCCAGCGCCGCACCGACCTCCCGGTAGCGGCGGCCACAGGCGTGCAGGAACTCCTCGGTCGGCAGGAGCATCTCCTCGGCCTCGAACAGCACCCATGGATCCACGGAGGGCCGCGACCCCAGCGTCCGCAGCCGGGCCCGGATCTCCTGCGCGTCCTCCTTCCAGTCGAACTCCGCGAGCAGACCGTGTGTGTCGAGCGCGTCGACGAGCGCGATCCGGGCGAGGCCGTCCACCGGCTCGTCGATGCCCCGGTCCGCCAGGCGGCCCTCGAAGGCGCGAACGTAGTCGTGCGGGCGGTCGTGGGCGCGCAGCACCTCCTCGGCCACGGCGGGGTGAGCCGGGGCGAGCAGTGAGGCGATCTCGGCCAGGGCGGTGCGGATCGCGTCGGCGTCGTGCGGGTCGGACATGTCGTGCTCTCCTCCGAGGAAGCGGGATCGGGCCGGGATCGGGCCGGGAGCGGGCGCTCGCGGTGGAAACCGGGAGCCGGGGCACGGAGTGCAACGGGAGCCGGTGAACGGGGCCGGGCCGTGCTCTAGGTGGTGCCCGCCGAGCGCCGACGCCGGGCCTCGGGCAGGGGGCGGTGACCCTCGGTCCACTCGTTCACCCAACCGCAGCCCGAACAGGCGTACCGCCCGTCGAGGCCCGCGATCAGGGTGCCGCAGCGCGCGCATCCGATGTAGGTGATCTCCGGGTGCTCCGTGGCCGCTTCGTCCGGGGAACGCCGCTCCGGGCGGGGTGAGGTCGTCATCGTCCGGCCTCCGTTCCCGCGGCGTCCAGCAGGATCCGGGCGGGATCGGTGACGGTGGCGCCGGGGTGAGGTGACGAGCCGCCGAGGAACCGGGCGAGCCGCTCCTCGGTGAGGCCCTGGTCCGCGCAGTCGGCGGCGGCCGGCGGCGGCCAGAAACCCGCGTCGGCGGCGACGGCGGCCTCGACGCCGGCCCGGTCGTCCGGCCGGCCGGAGACGAAGCACTCGCCGTCGACCGGAACGCTGGAGTCGACGAACACGACGCGGGCGAGCCGGTCGCCGATCCGCTCGGCGGCCTGCCCGACCGGAATGCCCGCACAGCCGCGGCCGACCTGCACCACGTCGTGCAGGCCGAGGCACTCGACCTCGTCGGCGATGTCCTGGACGCGCGTCCGCTGCCCCGCCGCCGCCTCCTGCTTGTCGGCGAGGCCCGACAGGGTCAACGGGTGGACCCCGTGACCGGCCGCGCGCAGGCCGGGCTCCACGTCGCGCCACGCCCACGGGCCGAGCCAGGCCCCCGCCACCCGTACGAATTGCGTCATGCCAGCAACGTAGCGCAGGAGTACGACAGTCCCCTCGGCCGCGGACGGGCCGGCCGCAGCACCGGCACGGGACATCGGGGCGCAGGCACGCCACACCCTTTCGATCCAAGCGACTTGCCGATCGAGCAGGATGCATTGTCGGCCGTTTCTGACTGCTTTTCGCTATGAACGGAGGCGGTGGACCGCGGCGAGGCAGGATGTCCCCGTGATGGGCAACCTCCCCGTCGCGACGACCAGCTTCGTCGGACGCGACAACGAACTGGTCAGCGTCGAACGGGCACTTCGAGATCATCGGCTGGTCACGCTCACCGGCCCCGGCGGGGTGGGCAAGACCCGGCTGGCCCTGCGCACCGCCGAGCGTGCCCGGGACCAGTACGCCGACGGCGTCTGGTGGGCCGACCTTTCCCATCTGCACGACGCGCAACTGCTCGCCACCACCGTCTGCGACGGCGTCGGACTCCTGGACCACAGCCCCCGCCGGCCCGTGGCCGCGCTCGCCGAATGGCTGTCCGGCCGCCGTCTGCTCCTCGTTCTCGACTGCTGCGAGCGGATCGTCGGTCCCTGCGGGCAGCTCGTCGCCGAACTGCTCGCCTCGGCACCGGGGTTGACGGTCCTGGCCACCAGCAGGGAACCCTTGGGCGCGGCGGACGAGAAACGCGTCGAGGTGCCCCCGCTCGCCGCGGGCGACGACGGTGACGAGGCCGTCCGGCTCTTCCACCAGCGCGCGGCCGCCGTCGCCCCGGGCCTCTCGCTCGACGACCCCGGGAGCGCGGCCGCCGCCGCCGAGATCTGCCGTCGGCTCGACGGCATACCGCTCGCCGTCGAACTGGCCTGCGTCCAGCTCCGCGAGAGCAGCGCGCAGGAGATCGCCGGGCGGCTGGCCTCCCGGATGGAGGAGCTCGCCGACGACACCCTCTGGCCCCGCCGCCACCGTGCCCTGCGCACCACGATCGGCTGGAGCCACGAGCTCTGCGCACCGCTGGAGCGGCTGCTGTGGGCGCGGCTCTCCGTCTTCCGCGGCGTCATCACGACTCCGGACGCGGAGGCGGTGTGCGCGGGCGGGCCGCTGGAGGCCGGGGCCGTCGCCCCGGCCCTGGAACGCCTGGCCGACCAGTCCGTGCTCCGGCGGACCGAGAACGGCTACCGGATGCTGGACACGCTGCGCGAGTACGGGGCGATGTGGCTGGCGGAGCTCGGGGAGGACGCACTCCTCTCGGACCGCCACGCCCGGCACTTCGCCCATGTCGCCGTCCAGGCGTACGCGGGCTGGCTCGGGCCCTCGCAGGTCCTCTGGTACCACCGGATCGCCGACACCCACGCGGACCTGTGCGCGGCCCTGGACCACCTGCTGGCCGAGGACCCGGAGATGGCGATGGAGATGGCCGGGTGCGCGGGCCTGTTCTGGAGCTGCTGCGGTCACCTGCACCAGGCCCGCGCGTATCTGGAACGGGTGCTCGCCCTGCCGCTCTCCGCCGGTCCTCACCGCACCCGGGCGCTATGGGCCCTGGGCATCACGCTGACCCTCCAGGGCGACCACGAGGCGGCCCGCCGCACGGGCGAGGAGTGCCGGCACGCGGCGCACCGCGACGAGGACCCCGAGGCGGTGCTGCTCGCGGCCCACTCCGTGAGCTTCACGTATCTGATGATGGGCCGGCCGCTCACCGCGTACGCCGTCAGCGACCGCGCGCTCAGCCACCACGACGGCGACCCCGCCGACGCGCCCTCGCAGCTGCGCTGCCGCGTGATACGCCTGTTCGCGCTGTCCGCGCTCGGCCGGCTCGACGAGGCGTACGAGGAGGCCATGCGGCTCCAGCGGATCAGTCTGCGGTTCGGCGAGCACTGGGCACGGGCGTACGCCGATCATCAACTCGCCCTCATCCACCTGCTCCAGGGCCGCCCGCGTCACGCCGAGAGCCACGCGCGCGCGATGCTCGCGAGCAAGCACGAGCTCCATGACAGCCTCGGCATAGCGCTCGGCCTCGATCTGCTCGCCGGTTCCATCGCCGCGCAGGGGAACGGAGTGGCCGCGGCCCGTGCCTCCGGCACCGGACACGCCTACTGGCGCATGATCGGCCACCCGCACCGGGGCACCCCGGAGCTCGGGGCGATCCGCGAGCAGTGGGAGCTCCGGGCGCGGCAGGTCGCGGGCGACTCGGCGTACGAGCGGGCCTACCGGCGCGCCTCGGCCGACGACGCCGAACGCGGCCTGGCCCACGCGCTGGAGCGCGGGAATCCCGGATAGCGGGAGAAGCCCGGCGCACCGGCCCCCGCCCGTCCGCCTCGCCTGGTTCCCGCCCGGCGGCCGGACGGGAACCAGGACACCCGAATCCCGGACACCGGACCCTGAAGGCCGAGCCCCCGGCCCCGAGCCCCGGACACTCCGTCGAGGCACCACTTAGCATCCCCGTATGACGTCCATCAGCCGGCTCCGAGCCGACCACGCCGAGGCTCTGCTCGCCTTCGAGCGCGAGAACCGGGCCTACTTCGCCGCGTCCATTCCCGACCGGGGCGACGACTACTTCGCCGCATTCGCCGAACGCCACCGCGAGCTGCTCGCCGAGCAGGACGCGGGGCTGCACCACTTCCACCTCATCGAGGACGACGACGGCGTCCTGGGCCGGATCAACCTCCTCGGGGTGCGGGAGAATTCGGCCGAGCTGGGCTACCGGATAGCCGAGAAGGCCGCGGGGCGCGGGCTGGCCACCTGGGCGGTCCAGCAGGTCTGCGCCCTGGCGGTCCGGGAGTACGGGCTCACCGCGCTGCGCGCGGAGACGACGCTGGACAACACGGGATCCCGCGCGGTGCTGGCGCACTCGGGGTTCGAGCCGCTGGAGGACGTCATGTTCGGCGACCGCCCCGGGCGTCGGTACGTCCTGGATCTGAGCGGGGGCGCTCCCCCGACCCGCTGAGCGGCGCCGCCGGAGGATGCGGCGACGTGGAGCGGGCGGGTGGCCGGCGCACGGCCCGGCACCGACGGTGTGGCGGTGATCGGCCGGATGGTCCACCTCGGGGGCAAGCCCCGCCCGATCGCCCGATGCTGGGGCTCGCGGGAGCGGACGCCACCGCTCCGCCCACCGCGCACCGCGCACCGCCTTCAGGAGGCCCCCGTGCCCGTACGTTCTCATCCTGACGCCCCGCTCCCCCGCCGTCGGTCCCGGCGGCGAAGAGCCGTCGTCGCGGCCCTGGCGGCCGCATCGCTCGCCGGGCTGATCACCGGCCCGGCCCACGCGGGCGGCGACGGGGGCGACGGCCCGCACGGGCCGGTCGACCCCACGCTGCGGCGGAGGCTCCAGGCACTCGTGGACACCCCGGGAGGGCCGCCAGGCGCCATCGCCGTCCTCACGTCGAACGGCCGGAGCGAGGTGTACCGGGCGGGTACGTCGCAGCTCGGCACCGGGCGTCCGCCCAGGACCACCGACCACATGCGGATCGCCAGCGCGGCGAAGGCCTTCAGCGGCTCGGTCGCCCTGCAGCTGGCCGAGCGGGGCGCGCTCGGCCTGGACGACACGATCGGCCGACGGCTGCCCCGGCTCCCCGCCGCCTGGCACCGGGTGACGCTCCGCCAGCTTCTGAACCACACCAGCGGTCTGCCCGACTACACCGAGGCCCCGGCCTTCATCGCCGAGCTGACGGCCGACCCGCGGCGGCGCTTCGACTCCCGCCGACTGCTGAACTACGTCGCCGGGGACCCTCTGCGATTCCGGCCGGGCTCGGCGTACCACTACTCCAACTCCGACAACATCGCCGTGGCGCTGATGGCCGAGGCGGCTACGGGGCAGCGGTACGAGAAGCTCCTCGCCGAATTCGTGTACCGGCCGCTCGGCCTGCGCGACACCAGCCTCCCGCAGGGCTACCGCCTTCCCGAGCCCTATCTGCACGGCTACGCGGTGGACCCGCCGGACGCGCCGGAAGACGTCAGCACGGCCCTCGGCACGTCGGGCATCTGGGCGTCGGGGGGCATCGTCTCCACACCTCGGGACCTGGGAGGCTTCATCCGCGGCTACGCCGGCGGGCTGGGCCTCGGCCCCGAGGTCCGCCGACAGCAGCTGTCCTTCGTGGCCGGCGGCTCCGAACCGGCCGGCCCGGGGCGCAACAGAGCCGGTCTCGCCGTGTTCTCGTACGCGACGCGCTGCGGCACCGTGTACGGCCACACCGGCAACCTCCCCGGCTACACGCAGCTGGCCGCGGGGACCAAGGACGGCAAGCGGTCGCTGACCGTCTCCCTCACCTCCCAGGTGAACAGCACCACGAATCCTCGCCTGCTGGCCACCCTCCGCGAGCTCCAGGAGGACTTCGTCTGCCGGCTGCTCGACCGCCGGAAGCCGGGCGGAACGCGCTAGAAGGGCGGGAAGGGGTACGCCAGGCGTTCGGCGTACCCCTTCGAGGGTCGGGCGGTCAGGCGGGGCGGGCGGGGCCGCGGTCAGTCGTTGTCGGTCTCCTCGCGGACGATGGTGTCGTTCTTGGCGTCCACGTCGAAGGTCGTCTTCTTCCAGTCCGAGCCGACGACGTCGACCTGCCAGATGACGCCGTCGCCCTCGTTGTCGTCGAGGCCGACGGACGTGACCTTCCCCTTCTTCTTCTCGGTGGCGACCTTGGCCGCCTGCTGCGGGGTCTGGGTGGCCTGGGCGAGCCGGTCGGCCGTCTGCTTCTTGTCGTCCGCGTCCTGATCAGCGTCGACACGGGCCTCGATCACCTTGCCGTCGACCGCGTTGATCCGGACGGTGTGGACCGTGCCGTCCTTCTCCGCGACCTCCGCGACCCAGACCGGGCCCTCGGAGCCCGGGCTCGCGCTCGGGCTGGACGTACCGGTTCCGCTCGGGCTCGCGGAACCGCTCGGACTGGCCGAGCCGGTGGGGCTGCCGGATCCGGTCGGGCTGGGGCTCTGGTCCCTGTCGTCGTCGTCCACGCCCTCCAGGTCCAGATCGACCAGCTTGCCCCCGGCCACCTCGCCGGCGGCGGTGGTGGCGGCGTCGTCGAAAGTGACCTTCGTGGCGTCCAGCACCTTCTTCCGCTCCTGCTGGTCCTCGGTCAGCTGGGCGCTGGCCGAGGGCGACGTCGTCTGCTTCTGCGGGACGACCTTCGCGGCTTCGGAGGTGGCCGCGCTCGTCGCGCTGTCCGAGCTCTGACCGCATCCGGTCATCAGAACGGCCGTTGCGGCGGCCATGCCGAGGGCGCCGACCGTCTTGAGGGTGCGGGAACGGGAGGAGGCACTGTTCATTCGTCGAGGCTCAAGTCTCATGCACGCATGTCTAGCCGCCCGGACCATCGGTCATGTTGTCGCACCGGGGAGTCACCCGATCGACCGGGCGGGTCCGCCCGTTGGCCGTCGCTCCCCGGGCGGTGGACGCCGAGGTGCGAAACAATGGCGGCAGGGCCCTACCCTCCGCGCCCGGCCGGGAGGCCGTCATGGATCACATGGTGCACACCGAGCGTTACGAGCTCATCTTCCAGCTGTCCGGCGCCGCGGACGATGTGGTCCGCGTCCGGCTCACCGACCGGCTGGGGGCCGGCGGATTCCCGGTGTACGAGGACGAGACGGGGATCGTGCGCGCCGAGATCAGCGACCGGGGCGAGGTCCGCATGCTCGCCAGCGGCGGCCACCAGGTCCCCGGCACTCCCCTGCTGGCCCGGCCTCTGAGCGAGGACGCGCCCCGAACGCGGTGACCGGACCAGCCCGGGCGGGGCGCACCGCGTGACGGTGCGCCCCGCCCTGCTGTGCGCGCATGTCCGCGCGCGAGCCCACCTTTCCGTTCATGCCTATCCTTCGCCCGATTGTGTTTACATTCCCGCACCTCGGACGTAATCTGAGCGCGAAACCACAAACTCGGGCATGAAACGGAAACAAAACCACATGTACGCACCGGAGCGTCAGCAGGAGATCCTCCGCCTCGCCCAGGAGAGCGGCCGGGTCGACGTACTGTCCCTGGCCGAGGAGTTCCAGGTGACGGCCGAGACCGTTCGGCGCGACCTCAAGGCCCTGGACCGGGCGGGGCTGCTGCGCCGGGTGCACGGTGGGGCGATTCCTGTCGGGCGACTCGACTTCGAGCCCGACCTCGCCGAACGCGACGCCGTCGCCGCCGACGAGAAGGACCGCATCGCACAGGCCGCCCTCGCCGAACTGCCCGTCGACGGCAATGTGATCGTGGACGCCGGTACGACGACAGCGCGGCTCGCCGCCGCCGTACCGGTGGACGCGACGCTGACCGTGGTGACGCACGCGCTGCCGGTGGCCGCACGTCTCGCCGACCACCCGGGCATCGCGCTGCATCTGGTGGGCGGCCGGGTCCGGCACCGCACCCGCGCGGCGGTCGACGCCTGGGCGCTGGGTTCGTACGCCGAGATCAGCGCCGACGTGGTCTTCCTCGCCACCAACGGCTTCTCCCCCGACAGCGGCCTCACCACGCCCGACCTCGCCGAGGCCGCGGTCAAGCGGGCCGTGATCAGGGCGGCCCGCCGGGTCGTCCTGCTCGCCGACTCCGGCAAGTTCGGGCAGGAGCACTTCGCCCGCTTCGGCGATCTCGCCGATGTGGACCTGCTCATCACCGATACCGGCCTCAGCCCCGACGACGCCCGCTCCATCGAGAGCCGGGGCACGGAAGTGGTCCGCGCATGATCCTCACCGTCACCCCCAACCCCAGCCTGGACCGCACCTACGAGCTGCCGGCTCTGACCCGTGGCGGCGTGCTGCGCGCCACCGCGGACCGCGTCGATCCGGGCGGCAAGGGTGTCAACGTCTCCCGCGCGGTCGCGGCGGCCGGACACCGCACCGTCGCCGTCGCCCCGATGGGCGGCCCGGAGGGCGCGCTGCTCACCCGGCTGCTCGGCGATCTGGGGATCGAGGCGGTTGGCGTGCCGATCGCCGGGAACACCCGGATCAACGTCACGCTCGTCGAACCCGACGGCACCCTCACCAAGGTCAACGCGACGGGCCCCGAGCTGAGTCCGGCCGAGGCGGAGGACGTTCTGGAAGCGGTGCGGGTCCACTCGGCCGCCGCCGACTGGATCGCCTGTTGCGGAAGCCTGCCGCGCGGACTGCCGCCGCGGTGGTACGCGGAGCTGGTCGAGCGGAGCCACCGGGCCGGAGCGCGGATCGCGCTGGACACCTCCGGAGCGGCGCTGACCGCCGCACTGGAGCGGGGACCCGACGTGATCAAGCCGAATGCCCAGGAGCTCGCCGAGGCCGTCGGCCGGCCGCTCGCCACGGTGGGCGACGCGCTGAGGGCCGCCGAGGAGCTGCGTGAGCGCGGTGCCCGGTCGGTGCTGGCGAGCCTGGGCGCCGACGGGCAGTTGCTGGTCGAGGCCTCGGGTGCCTACTTCGCCACCGCACCCGTGGCCGCCGTGCGCAGCAATGTCGGCGCCGGGGACGCCTCCCTGGCCGGCTTCCTGGCGGCAGGCGGGCAGGGCCCGGAGGCTCTCACCTCGGCCGTCGCCCACGGTGCCGCGGCCGTGCAGCTGGCCGGAAGCCTCATGCCCACCCCGGCCCACCTCGATCTGCCGTCGGTCGTGACGACTTCCGACGTACCCCTGGACCGCGCGCTGACGGAGCGCGCCCCATGACCCCGTACCTCCCTTCACCGCCCACGTCCGTACCGCCCCCGTCCGTACCGCCATCGCCGCCGCACCTCCCGCGACTCCCGTACGGACCCCACCCGTACGGGCCCGCCGCCCTGTCACCCCGAGCCGCCGCACGGCGGTCCCCGAGCAAGGAGCACCGCGATGAGTGAGCTGATCACCGCGGAACTGGTCGACCTCGATCTGTCCGCCACCACGAAGGACGCCGCCGCGAGGTCGCTCGCCGAGCGGATGGTGGCCGCGCACCGCGTCACCGATCTCGAAGGCTTCCTGGCCGACGTCGCCGCCCGCGAGGCGCAGATGCCGACCGGCCTCGACGGCGGCATCGGCATCCCGCACTGCCGCAGCGAGCATGTGAGCGCCCCGACGCTGGCCTTCGGGCGCAGCGGGCCGGGCATCGACTTCGGGGCGGCCGACGGGCCGGCCGACCTGATCTTCCTCATCGCGGCACCGGCCGGGGCCGACGACGACCACCTCACCATCCTGTCGGGCCTGGCCCGCAGGCTGATGGACGCGGAGTTCACCGCCGCCCTGCGCGCCGGAACGGATCCGCGAGCGGTGGCCGCGCTGATCCGGGGCGAGGAGCAGTCGGAGGAACCCGAGCAGGAGCAGATGGAGGCGGAGAACCGAGAACAGGAACAGGAACAGAAGCAGGAGCAGGAACAGGAACAGGCGGGAACGGGGGCGGAAGCCTCAGAAGCCGCCGAAGCCGCCGAGAGCGTCCCCTTCCGGATCGTCGCCGTCACCTCCTGCCCCACCGGTATCGCCCATACCTACATGGCGGCCGAGTCCCTGGCCGCGGCGGGCCGCGCCGAGGGCGTCGAGGTGACCGTGGAGACCCAGGGTTCGGCCGGCTTCAAGAAGCTGGACCCCGCCGTCGTCGCGGCGGCGGACGCCGTGATCTGGGCGCACGACGTGGAGGTCCGGGAGAAGGCCCGCTTCCGGGGCAAGCCGCTGGTCGACGTCGGGGTCAAGGCGGGCGTCAACCGGCCGGCCGAGCTGATCGCCGAGGCCCGCCGCAAGGCGGAACGCGGGGAGATCGCCGCCGCGCCCGAAGCCGACACGTCGGCCGGCCGCGAGGACGGGGACCTGGGCGGGGACGGGAACGGATCAGGTGCGGATCACGCGCACTTCGGCGTCCGGCTCCGTACGTATCTGATGTCCGGCGTGAGCTATATGGTGCCGTTCGTCGCTGCGGGCGGACTGCTGATCGCCCTGTCGTTCGCCATCGGCGGCTATGAGATAGCGAGCGCCAAGTCGGTCGCCGACCACTTCGTCTGGGACGAGACCGACAGCTGGGCCGCGCTGCTCAACCAGATCGGCTCGGCGGCCTTCGGGTTCCTGGTGCCGGTGCTGGCCGGGTACATCGCGTACGGGATGGCGGACCGGCCTGCGCTGGTGCCCGGTTTCGTCGGCGGGGCCATCGCGCTCACGGTCAACGCCGGGTTCCTCGGAGGTCTGGTCGCCGGTCTGCTGGCCGGTGCGGTGGTGATGGCCATCCAGCGGGTCCCGGTCCACGCGACCCTGCGCGGCATCATGCCGGTTCTGGTGATCCCCCTGATCGCGTCGGCGGTCGTGGGGTTCCTGATGTTCATCGTGGTCGGCAAGCCCATCGCCTCGTTGCAGAACGCCCTCACGGACTGGCTGAACGGTCTGTCGGGCTCCAACGCGGTAATCCTCGGCGTCGTCCTCGGGCTGATGATGTGCTTCGACATGGGCGGCCCGCTGAACAAGGTGGCGTACGCCTTCGCGGTCGGCGGTCTCGCCGACCCGACGCCGGGCAGCCTCAAGGTGATGGCCGCGGTCATGGCGGCCGGGATGGTGCCGCCGCTGGCGATGGCGCTGGCCACCACCGTACGCAAGAGGCTGTTCACGAAGACCGAGCGCGAGAACGGCCGCGCGGCCTGGGTGCTGGGCGCCTCGTTCATCACGGAGGGCGCGATCCCGTTCGCCGCCGCCGATCCGCTGCGGGTCATCCCGTCGGTGATGGCGGGCGGCGCGGTCACCGGCGCCCTGTCGATGGCCTTCGGCGCGACCCTGCGCGCTCCGCACGGCGGCGTCTTCGTCGTCCCGCTGATCGGCGAGCCGTTCCTCTACCTGCTCGCCGTCGCCGCCGGGACGCTGGTCGCGACCGCGCTCGTCGTCCTGCTCAAGGGCGTACGCAGGACGGCTCCGGAGGCGGCCGGGGAGGCGGGGCACACGGGCTCCGACGACTCCCGGGTCACCGTCGCCGCCTGAGCTCCGTGTCCGCCCCTCCTCCCGCACGCCCCTTCCCAAGGAGTGATCCATGCACCAGCAGACCGTCGCCATAGCCTCCCGCAGCGGGCTCCACGCGCGTCCGGCGTCGCTGTTCGTCAAGGCCGCCGCCCGTCAGCCGGTCAAGGTGACCATCGCCCGTGAGGGCCGCGACCCGGTCGACGCGCGCAGCATGCTCGCGGTGCTGGCCCTGGCCGCCCCGCACGGGGAGATCGTCGTGCTCAGCGCCGAGGGCAACGGGGCGCGGGCGGCGGTCGAGGAGTTGGCCGAGCTGCTCGCGCGGGATCTCGACGCCGCGGTCTGACCCCCGGTCGCCTTCTCCGATGCGAACCGTCGGCGGCTGCCGTGTCGATAGATTGGGACACATGACCGAGACGTGGAACGCCGCCGACCCGGCTGTCCTGGCCCTGCCGTCCGGACGGCTCGTACGCGGCCGGGGTCTGCGCAAGCCCTTGCCCGCGGGCCCCGAACCCGACTTCGCCGTATACCTCCTCGGGCGCACCCCGCCCCCGGTCGCCTGGGAGTCGCGGTGGCTGCGGTGGCCGGACTTCCGGCTCCCGGCGGACCGGGCGGCGGCGCGGGACCTCCTCCAGGAGGTGTGGGACCGGGCCGCCGGGACGCGGGTCGAGGTGGCCTGCGGCGGTGGGATGGGCCGCACCGGGACGGCGCTGGCCTGTCTGGCCGTCCTGGACGGGGTCCCCGCCGAGGAGGCGGTGACGTTCGTGCGCGCCGGCTACCACCCGCGCGCGGTGGAGACGCCCTGGCAGCGCCGTTACGTACGGACCTTCGCGCGTTAGCGAGCGGCGGGGCCCCGGGGCTTCTCGGGCACGCTGTCGAAGGTGCCCGGCACCGGCAGGGTGCTCCAGCGGCCGACCGGCCAGGCGATGACGACGGCCCTGCCGACGACCTCGTCGACCGGGACCATCCCCTGGTTCGGGTCGTCCTGGTGGTAGCGGGAGTCGGCGGAGGCCTGACGGTGGTCCCCCATCACCCAGATCTTGCCCTCGGGCACGGTGACCTTGAACCGGCCGCCGTCCTCGTCGTCGCTGCAGGGAGTGTTGCCGGGGAAGACGTACGGCTCGTCCAGGGCGGCGCCGTTGACCTTCACCGGCCCGTCGCCCTCGCACTCCACGGTGTCGCCTCCGACGCCGATGACCCGTTTGATGAGGTCCTTCTCCTCGGCGGAGGGCATCACGCCGACGAAGCTGAGCACCTTCTGCACGGTGTTGGGCGGGTCCACGGGCACGCCCGCGAGCCAGTCCGACGGGTCGTGGAAGACGACCACCTCACCGCGCTCCGGCTCCGACCCGAACCACGGGGTCAGCTTGTCGACGAGGACCCGGTCGCCCCGCTGAAGGGTGTTCTGCATGGAGTCCGAGGGGATGGAGAAGGCCTGCACCAGGAACGTCTTGATGAGCAGCGCCAGCACCAGGGCGACGCCGACGAGGAGTGGCAGCTCCACCCAGAACGGCCGGCTCTTCCGCGTCCTCGACCGCCGTGCTCCCGCTCGCCCCATTGGACCGCTCCTCGCCCCGTGTACCGCCCGCCCGTCCCTGGGGGAACGGATCCGGAGATCCACTCTATGGGGCGTGTTGAGCGGAGAGGGACGCCAGGGGCCGTCCGGTCAGGCGGGTCCCGCGCCGACCGGAGGGACGGTCGCGCCCTCGCCGGCGCGGACGGCCTCGACCACGCTCTGGTGGAAGGTGCGGCTCTCCTCCTCGGAGGGGCACGGCACGGGGCTGCCGGTCAGGGTGAACCAGTCCGACGAGCCGCTGTACTGCACGGCCACCGACGCCTGTCCTTCGGACCAGGTCGTGTGCACCGTGAGATCGCCGCTCAGGATGCCCGCTTCCTCGGTGCGTACTCCGCCGGTTCCCGCGTAGACCCCGCTGGTCGTCCAAGATGCCCAGCTCATGACGGTCACCTTTCGGACGATGGCAAGCCTGTCCAGCCGACTCCTTCCGAGTATGGCACCGCCGGTGGGACTGCGCACGGGTGTGCGAGAGCCCGGTTCCGCCACCGCCGCTCAGGCGCGTTCCAGCATTCCCCGGACGAAGGCGGCCTGGCCGGCGTGCTGGAGGTCCTCGGCGATGACGCTGATCAGCCGGACCCCGAGCGTCACCGGAGGTGACCAGCCCTCGTCGACGATCCGGTCCAGCGCGTGGCCCTCCAGTCCCGCGACGAATTCCAGGGTCCGCTCGTGCACGGCGTCGAAGTAGCCGAGAAGAGGTCCGGCGGAGTCCACGCGGACGGCGGCGACCTCGTCGGCACGGTGTCCGTAGCCCGTCGCCGTCTCGTCGAACGGCAGCCCGAAGGTGTCCGCCCAGCCTTCGGTGAGCCAGATCTGTCCGGTTCCGGTGGCGTCGGCGATGTGGTCGTCCTGGACGCGGGTGAGATGCCAGACCAGCCAGGAGATGGAGTTCGCCCCCGCGTCGACACGGGCGTTGAGGTCGTCGGGCGTGAGTCCTTCGACCGCCGCGTGGACCGCTTCCGCGACCCGGTCGAACGCTTCGGCCAGCATGCCTGCGGTGTTCATCCGTCCACCATGGCCCGGAGGGCCGCGGCTCCCGGGCGCGACACACCGCCGGACCGGCGGTGTGTCGCCGTACGATCCGCTCATGGTCCGAAGCAGCGCGCAGAACGTCGATCAGTACCTCGCCGAGGCCCCGGAGGCCCGCCGGGCCGCGCTCACGGCGCTGCGCGCGCTGTGCCGGGAGGAGCTGACGGGGTTCGGCGAGGTGATGGCGTACGGCATGCCCGCCTACGAGCGGGACGGGACGGGCGAGATCGCCTTCGCCGACCAGAAGCAGTACATCTCGTTCTACCTGATGCGCACGGACGTCCGCGACGCGTTCGCGGACCGGCTTGCCTCCCACGACATGGGCAAGGGCTGCCTGCGCTTCCGCGACCCGGGGAAGATCGACTTCGCACTCGTCCGCGATCTGCTGCGGGCGACGGCGGCGACCCGCGGCCCGGCCTGCTGACGCGGGCGCGTCGTGGCCGGGGCGGCCCTCAGCGCAGGCCGTGCAGCCAGTCGGCCAGCAGGCGGTTGACCTCGTCGGGGCGTTCCTGCTGGATCCAGTGGCCGCAGCCTTCGAGGATGTGGGCGGCGGACAGACCGGGGAGAGTCCGCGGGTAGGCGTCGATGGCGTCGGACATCCAGGTGGTGGAGGCGTCCAGGGCGCCGCCGATGAAGATCGAGGGCTGGCTGATGGGTGTTCCGTCCCAGGCGGCGAGGTCCTCCCAGTCCCGGTCGACGTTGCGGTAGCGGTTGAGCGCGCCGGTCAGTCCGGTGCGCTCGAACTCCTCCGCGTAGACGTCGAGGTCCCGTTCGTCGAGCCAGCCGGGGAGGCGGCCGGTGGGGAACCGGTCGGCCATCCGCCCACCGGTGGGCACGAAGAAGAGCCTGCCGTGGTCGGCGGGGGCCGGCGTGCCTCCGGTCAGTCCCGCGTAGAAGCCGGCGAGCCAGCCGCGTACGTCCGGTTCGATCTCCGCCTCGGCGCGGCCGGGGGTCTGGAAGTAGCTGACGTAGAACTCCTCCTCGCCTCCGATGCCCGCGAAGCCGTCGGTGGGCCTGGGGCCTCCCCGGGGCGCGTACGGGACGCTCAGCAGCGCGACCGCCGTGAAGACGTCCGGCCTGAGCAGGGCGCTGTTCGCGGCGATGGGCGAGCCCCAGTCGTGTCCGACGACCGTGGCGGTCTCCTCGCCGAGGGCGTGGACGACGGCGGTGTTGTCGGCGACGTGGGCGAGCATGCGGTAGGCGTCGATGGAGACGGGGGCAGAGGAGCGTCCGTAGCCGCGTACGTCGATGGCGACGGCCCGGTATCCGGCGGCCGCCAGGGCGGGGAGCTGGTGGCGCCAGGAGTACCAGGACTCGGGGAAGCCGTGGACGAGGAGAACGAGGGGACCCGTGCCCTGTTCGACGCAGTGGATCCGGCCGCCGGGGACGTCGACCGTCCGGTGCGTCGCGCCGGGCAGGAGGGCGGAGGGGCGGGCTGCACGGTCTGCGGACGGCGGGGGTACGGGGGTGGGCTCCGGCATGGCTCCTCCTCGGGCGCCCCGTGCGGGCGGGGCGGTCGTGACGCTTCGGCGGCGGCCCGGCAGGAGCCCGGCCGCCCGGTCACGATCATTCGGCCGACGCGACCGCACGGACAAGGATATTTGCCGTTCCGGCAAAACAATGGGGCGGGGACCGGCTTCAGACGAGCAGGCTCAGCAGATGAGCGCAGGCGGCGGCCTCGTCCGGGTGGTGGGCGAGGACTTCGTGGGTGCCGCGCTCGAACGCCCCGGTCTCCCAGCCGCCGCCCTCGCCCCGCCGGACGAAGAGGAAGTCCGGCGGGGTGGGAACGGGCTCGTGGACGCCTTCGATCCGGTAGTAACCGCCAGGGATACGTGCCTCGACGAGTACGGCGTGCAACGCCCGGCGGTCCATGGCGGGTTACGCGCCCGCGGGCGTCAGGTAGGCGTTGTCCAGCAGCCACTTCACATTGAGCCGCTGCCCCTCGCCCGGGTCGAGGAACACCGCGTCGAGCTTGATCTGCTGGCCGCCACCGGGCTGCTCGAACCACGGGGCGATGCCGCCCTGCCAGACCCAGAAGGGCTTGGCGACCTTGTAGACCCGGTAGTCACAAGGGCTGGCCGCGTCACGGGTGTTCAGATTCTGCGGGGGCAGGGCGCGCTCGGCGTAGGCGTCGCCCGCGGGCGCGAGGTAGCCGCCGTACTCCGAGCCGAAGCGGTCCAGGCGCTGGCCGGTGCGGAGCTTCACGGGCTCCTTGTCGATCTCGCCGTTCACCTCGGCGAAGCCGTCGTTGGGCGGGTACTTCCAGCTGCCGGTGTCCGCGGGCCCTTCCCAGTACTTCTTGAGGAAGTCCTTCGGGGCGAGGTCACCGGTGCGCTGCCAGCCCTTCAGGAGCGGGCCGACCGGGGCGAGCCGCTTGTTCGGCAGCCACTTGGGGCCGAGGCGGGCGTCGCCGCGGAACTCTCCGGTGCAGGGTTCGTGGCGCTCGGCGGCGGGCGCGGGCCGGGCGGGCCCCGGTGCGGCGGTGGCCGCCGGGGCGGAGATCAGTCCGGCGGTGATGCCGAGCGCGGCGAGTACGGTACGCATGCGGTTCATTCAGGAGTCCCCTCGGGCACTGATGATCAATCAGGACAGCTGACGTAGGGTAACCGCTCAACTACCTGAGGCTTTCGCGCCATGCCGCTTTCCGGCCACCGCGGACAGCACCGCGCCCCGGCCGCGACGATGCGCGACCGGGGCGTGATGGACGGAGGGCCGTGGAGCCCGACCGACGCGGCGCCTAGCTGACGTTGACGTCGATGCAGGCGTAGAAGGCGTTCGGGGTGTCCGCGACGTTCCAGACGGCGAGCACCTTCTGCTTGCCGGTCTTGTTGCCGAAGTCGACCTGGTGCGTCACTGTCGCGCCGGGTTGCGCGCCGCCGTCGTCGAATTCGGCGATCTTCTGGCCGCCGACGAAGTACTGCCAGGTGCTGGTCGAGTGGCGTGCGGTGAGCTTCCACTGGAACTGCTGGGAACGGTTCACCGGGGTGACCGACCAGCCCTTGGAGTCGTCGTCCAGCTCGGCGAAGCCGCTGTTACCGCCGCTGCAGCTGGTGAGCCCCTTGGGGCCCTCGACGCTCTGCGGTTCGTACGTGATCGCACCGCAGCTGACCGTGCCCGCGGCACACTGCGCCTGCCTGCTCGGCGGGTTGGAGATGTAGCCGTGGGCACTGGCGGAGCTCGCCGGAAGGCTCAGGGCGAGGACCGGGGCGAGCATGGCGCCGACGGCGAGTGCGGTCTTCCTCTTCGTGTGCATGTTTCTCCTTCACATGAGACCGCACCGCGCGGTGGCGGGCCGTGGGGGGCCCGGCTTCGACGGCGAGGCCTCGCGAGTGTGGGGCCAACGAGGCGCGAAGGGCTGCAAGTCCCTTACCGGACAAGCCTGATGCCAGGTGTCCGGAAAGGCCTTGCACTTGGACTAGACCATACCCACGGACGCGTTCACGTCAAGGGCGATGGAGGGAGGGCGGGCCGCCGCTCCGAGCCGCGCGGGCGGCACGCGCATCCCACGCGGCCGCCCGTGCGACGCGATCATCCCTGGTCGTCGCCGTATCGGACCGTGACGCGCTCGAAGCCGAGGGAGCCGAGCAGCCCCTTCAGCATGTCGGCGGTGTTCTTCTCCGCGCGGGCGGTCAGTTCGCTCTCCTCCGCCGCTTCCGAGATGTGGTGGACGGCGAGCTTGTTGACCGCCTGCTCACTGCCGGGATTGTCGGAGAAGAGGTCGCCCAGCCGGTCGAGGAGACCGCGCTGTTTGGACACCGCGTAGGACCGGTCGGGATCGAGGGCCGGCTTGCCCAGCACCGCGTGCGGCAGGCGGAGTTCGGCGGTGGTGCGGTCCTCGTTCACCACGACGCCGCTCCCGGTGACCTTGCCCAGGTCGACGGAGGCGCCGACCGTGCCCGCACCGACGAACAGCGTGCGGGTGCCACGCAGGGCGTCGGGAACGAATTTCGCGTCCTTCTCCAGATCGACGACGACCTGGAAGTTGCCCGAGGCGGCCTCGTACGCGCTCATGTCCTGGATCGACTTGAGCACGGCGGGGCCCGAGCGGTCGTGGGTCTCCTCGCCGAAGAGGTCGTCGAATCCCGGCAGCAGGCTGAGTCGGCTGCCGGCGAACAGCAGCACCAGCACGGCCGCGGTGGCCCCGAGGACCATCGGCCACTTGCGGGAGCGGCGCGTGTCGCGCTTTCTGTCGCCGTGCGGCGCGGGCTCTGTGGTTACGTCGCTGGACGTCATGTTCACCGTGTGACCCGCGACCGGTGGTTTCAGTCCGGCTGCTCCCGAATCCGGAAGGAACTACCCTACAAAATAGGCCTGTTCCGGTACGGCCGGGCAGACGCGAGGGCGTCTGCCCGGCCGTACCGGTCCGCTCAGCCCGGCGCGGCGGCCACCCGTACGCGATCGCTCCCGCCGTCGGTCAGGAACGACGCCAGCTCCCTCCCCTGGTCGGCCACCGCGTCGCGGTCGGCCCGGGAGAACGCGTGCAGGGGTTCCACCGTGAGGGCCTCGTCGGTGACGCGCCAGGTGGCAGCCACCCGGCCGTCGACCAGCACGACGCGTTCGCCGGCGACCGAGAGGCCGCGGTGGGCGTCGTCGATGATCCGGCCGCGCTCCTGATAGCCGAGGATCGCGTTGTCGAAGGCCGGCAGGAACCGCACCGGGGCGGGAGTGTCCGGGTCCGGGCGCGGCGCGTCGGGCAGGTCGAGCAGCTCCCGTCCCCGCTCGTCGCGGAAGCCGACCAGCTCGTCGCGTGCGGCGGCCACCGCGCCGGGCAGTCCGGCCAGCCCGGACCAGGCGCGCAGGTCGGCCGTCGCGGCGGGTCCGTGGGCGGCCAGATAGCGCCGGACCAGCGCCCGGCCGACCGGGTCGGCGCCGTCGGGGGCGGGCGGGTCCACCGGGCGCCCCAGCCAGGAGGAGAGGGCGACGTTGCGCACCCCGCCCTTCGCCCGCCACAGCCCTCGGGGCGGCGCCTGCGCCATCGGGACGAGAGCGGCGACCACCACCTCGCCCAGGGGGCGGGGCCCCGGGCCGGGCCAGCGCCCGGCGAGCGCGGCCACGATCTCGGCCGCGGTACGGGGTTCGCCGTCGGCCATCAGCTCCCGGGCGTCCGCGGCGAGTGCGTCGAGGTCGACCTCTCCCAGCTCGTCGCGGTAGACCCCGAGCACGCGTTGGCGCAGCATCGCGTCGTGGCGGGCCCGCCAGGCGAGGACGTCGTCGGCGGTGACGAGGTGGACCGTACGTCGCATCAGATGGGTGCGCACCACACTCCGCCGGGTCAGCAGGTCCGAGAGGACCGCCGGATCGAAGGCGGTCAGCCGGGACCAGAGCCCGACGAAGGGCTCCTGCGGCTCCTGCGCCTGGAGGCCGCAGAGGTGGGCCACGGCGTCCACGACCGGCAGATCGTTCCGGTCGAGCAGCAACTGGCGGGCCAGCATGGCGCGGTTGAGCGCCCGGTTGTCGAGGACGGTCACCGTGTGGTCTCTCCTTCTCGGTCGCCTGTCGTCGGATTCCGCGCGTCCTCGCGCGATGCGCCGGTGGTCAGGTCGCCCGCCGCCCGTCGAGCGTCTCGCGCAGGATATTCGCGTGCCCGGCGTGCTGGGCCGTCTCGGTGAGGACGTGGCTCAGCACCCGCCGCACGCTCCACTCGCCGCCGGGTTCGTTCCAGGGCGCCTCGGGGAGCGGGTGCGTCGCCGAGAGGTCGGGGACCGCGAGGATGATCCTCTCGCTGCGGGCGGCGACCTGCGCGTAGGCGCCGAGGACCCCGGCCGTCGTCTCGCCGGGCAGCATCCGGAACTCCTTCTCCCGTTCGATCGCCCACTGCGGGAACTCAGCGGCGGTGCCGGCCGCCAGATCGTCCCAGGTGACTCCTTCGGGCAGGTCGAAGGGCATCGCGGACGGCCCCTCGGTCACGAAGTTCAGCCAGCCCTCCTCCATGGCCGTGACGTGCTTCACGAGGCCGCCCAGGCACAGTGCGCTGACGGTCGGGCGCTCACCGGCCTGCTCGTCGCCGAGGCCCTCGACCGAGCGGATCAGGGCGGTCCGCGCGTCTGCGAGGGCGGCGAGCAGGTCGGTGCGCTCGGCGTCGGGGGAGGTGGAGTCCGTGGTCATGGTGATCGGGTCCCTTCCGGTGTTCCTGTCGTGCGCTACGGGTCGAACCCTCGCAAGGGAAGAGGCCAGGGTGTGGCCGCTTCCCGGGTCATACTGGCGTCATGCCGAAGACTTCAGCGCGACTGCTGGCGCTGCTCTCCCTGCTCCAGGCGCGCCGGGACTGGCCGGGTCCGTTGCTGGCCGAGCGGTTGGAGGTCAGCCCGCGCACGGTGCGGCGTGACGTCGACCGGCTGCGGGAGCTGGGCTATCCCATCGCGGCGTTCAAGGGGCCCGACGGCGGATACCGGCTGGACGCGGGCGCGCGGTTGCCGCCGTTGCTGTTCGACGACGACCAGGCCGTCGCGCTCGCCGTCGCACTGCGGACCGCCGCCGCGACGGGCGCCGGGATCGGGGAGGCCGCCGCCCGGGCGCTCACCACCGTCCGGCAGGTCATGCCCGACCGGCTGCGCCACCGCGTCGACGCGCTGCGGGTCACCGCCGTCGAACGCACGGGAGGCCCGCCGAGGCCGCAGGCCGATCCGCGGGTGCTCGTGGCGCTGAGCGCTGCCGTGCACGCCCGCGAGGTGCTGCGCTTCGACCACTCCCCCGCGTACGCGCCGGACGCCGTCGATGCCCCGCCCGCCGTGCGGCGGGTGGAGCCGCACCGCCTGGTCACCTGGGGCGGGCGGTGGTATCTCGTCGCCTGGGACCTGGATCGCGACGACTGGCGGACCTTCCGCGCGGACCGGATCGCCCCGCGCACTCCCACGGGCCCCCGGTTCACGCCGCGCGAGGTGCCCGGAGGCGATGTGGCCGCCTTCGTCGCCGCCCGGTTCCAGGGCTCCGACGCCCCGGGCGCGTGGCCCTGCCGCGGCGAGGTGATCCTCGACGCGCCGGCCTCCGCGATGGCCGGCCATGTCCGCGACGGGGTCGTGGAGGAGTACGGCCCGGACCGCTGCCGCGTGGTCCTGGGCGCCTGGTCGTGGCCGGGCCTCGCCGCCGAACTCGGCAGGTTCGACGCGGGCATCGAGGTCGTCGGACCCGACGACCTCAGGGACGCGTTCGCCCTTCTGGCCCGCCGATTCGCCGACGCGGCGGGTACGGGACCCGGCGGCCCTCAGGAACCCACGAGACGCATTGCGTAGGTGTCGTCGATGTCGTCGGACGTCGACGCCGTCACGGACGAGGCGATGTGGCCCGCCAGGCCCAGCACGAGGAACAGCACCACGAGCCACTTGGCGGCGCTGCTCAGGACCAGCGGGCGGGTGGCGGAGCGCGACCGCTCCGGGGCCACGGCGAGGTCGTCGTCGCCGAACAGCCCCTTGGGGTAGGCGGGGGTGAGCATCATGACGTACGCGGAGAACCGCATCCGGTAGCGCAGGGTGGCCGCCGTCGCCTCGAACAGAGGCCGGGGCATCCGGCCGAGGCACAGCGTGATCAGCCACCAGACGAGGGCCAGCGCCCACCACCCGTACACGGCGAGGCTCTGCATGATCGCCGCCGGGATCATCAGGAAGACGCGGAACAGCACCGCGAGGCGGTTGAGCGGGGTGGGCCGCACCTCGATCCGCACCGGGTAGTCGGCAGGCGGGGTCAGGGCGAACGGCGGGTAGCGGTCGATGAGCAGCATGTCGCTGGCCGAGACGCGCATGTCGTAGCCGAGGACACCGGTCAGGAAGCGGAAGACGGGGTCGGGCAGCCGCCCCAGCACCAGGGCCGCGAACCAGCCGACGATCACGGTGAAGAACGCCGCGATGTGAAGGACGAACAGCACGATGAAGTGCGGGACGAGCAGCAGGAGTCGGAAGAACACGGTAAGCCGCCGCTGGCGTGCCGGTTCGACGATGTCCAGGACGGGCCGGAACTCGTCCGCGTCCGGCTCCGTGCGACCCGGGCTCCACTGGCCTTCGGCCATGTCGCTCCTCCTCGGCAGGGGATCCGTACGGCATCCGCGCGCAGGACGTGTCCCCACCGTGCGTCCGCTCCGGGCCGCCCGCAAACGGCCCGGCCCGAACGGGTGCCCGGCTCAGCGCCCGCGGAGCCGGCCGAGCAGGCCGCGGACGGCGCCGGATCCCGCGGTGTTCCGGCCGCCGCTCGCCGGGCCGTCGGGCTTCCCTGTGCGAGAGCCGCGCTTCTTCGCCGGGGTCGCGGCCGTCGGCTTCGGCCGGGCCCGCTGTCCGGCCTCGGTACGGGCGGCCTTCGTGGTAGCGGTCGCCGTGCGGGAGTCCTTCGTACGCGATTCCTTCGTACGGGCGATCCTCGTGCGGAAGTCCTTCGTGCGGCCGGTCGGCCTCGGTGTGCTCTGCGGCTCTGCCGCGGGCTCCTCCGCCGTCGGGCCCGGTGAGCCCGTGTCGTCGGTGTAGGTGTAGTAGCGGTGGCTGATCCGGCGGCCCAGCACGAAGTACCCGAGCAGCGCGCCCGCCGTGTTGAGGATGACGTCGTCGATGTCGAAGGCGCGCCCCTCGACCAGGGCCCCCTGGATCAGTTCGACGACGACCATGGCGAGGGCGGTCAGCAGCGTCGTCCGGATCATGCGGAGGCGCCGTGGCACGAAGAACGGCAGCAGGAGTCCGAACGGCACGCCGAGCAGCAGGTTTCCGCCCGCCTGTTTGCACGCGGCGAGGAAGGTGTAGTCCTCGGCGTACTGGCGCAGCGAGCGCCCGGGGCGGAGATTCGAGGTGACGAGGTCCTCGGAGGCCGGTGAGGGCGTGAGCGTCACCTTGGCCAGGAGGACGGAGAACGCCACCAGTCCCAACAGCACCACCGTCAGGACCGCCCCGCGCACCAGCACACGTACCCATGTCCCCTGGCGTGTACGGGGATTCGCCTCTGCTGTCATGGCCGACGGATGCCCCGGCCCGGTCGGAACACACGCCTTACCGGCCCCTTGGAGCGAAATTCCCCGCGGCGTCCACGCCCGCCTGCGACGATGTGCGGCATGAGCGCACGTAAGAAGAGGGACTTGCTGGACGAGGCCGGCCGGCTGCGTAAGGAGGGCCGGCCCGAGGAGGCGCGCGAGCGGCTTCTCGCCCTGACCGCCGAGCACCCCGACGACGCGGAGGTGGCCTACCGGACGGCGTGGATCCATGACGTGCTGGGCCTCGAGTCGGAGGCGGTGCCCTACTACGAGCGCGCTCTGGCCAATCCGGAGCTGGCCGCGGAGGACCGGCGCGGGGCGCTCCTGGGACTGGGCAGTACGTACCGCACCCTCGGGCGGTACGGGCAGGCGGTGGAGACGCTGCGCCGGGGCGTCGAGGAGTTCCCGGACGACGGCTCGTTCCGGACGTTCCTGGCGATGGCCCTGTACAACACCGACGAGCACCATGAGGCGATGCGCCTGTTGCTGGAGTTGACGGCCGCGACCAGCCAGGACCCGTACGTCCAGCAGTACCGACGGGCGATCGAGCACTACGCGAAGGACCTCGACGAGATCGAGTGACCCGTGCCGGGGGGGCGGGCGGGGGCGGGCGCTGCTCCCGCCGTTCGCCGTCCCCGGCGCGGCGGGCGCGTGTTCGTCCTCCTGTGCGGCGCTCGCGGCGCCGGGCAGGGGGAAGCCCCGGCCGGATCGGGGGAATCCAGCCGGGGCGGCTCACGTGCGGGGGTGAAGGGCGGTCGCCTCTCGGCGGAGGGCTCCACGGGGCTTCGGCGTTGCGGTCTTCCCCGTGGGCTACAGGTGAGGCCCGGGGACTCCGTCCCCCTCACTCCCACGTATAGATGAACGATAAACCATCCTGGGCCGTTCCCGGGAGCCCGACCCCACGGATGTGATCCATGGCACGGACTCCCGTGGCGTCCTCCAGCTCGGAGTTCGCCCGGTCAGCTAGCGGGCGTCTCGCCGGTGCCGTAACGGCGCCGGAACCGCTCGACGCGACCCGCCGTGTCGAGCACCTGGCCCCCGCCGGTGTAGAACGGATGGCTCGCCGACGAGGTCTCCACGTCGATGACGGGATAGGTGTTGCCGTCCTCCCACGCCACTCGCTCGCCGGAGTCGGCGGTCGAGCGGGTCAGGAAGGCGACGTCGGCCGCACGGTCACGGAAGACCACGGGACGGGAGACGGGGTGGATTCGGGACTTCATCGATGCGCTCCTTCCTCACCGCCGCACGGACAGCGGTGACGTGCATAGGGGCGGGCCTCTTCCGGGCGGTCAGCGGACCTCACGGAACAGGACGTGCCGTCCGACGGCGGAGTCGAACTTGCGGAGCTCCAGCCGGTCGGGGTCGTTGCGGCGGTTCTTGCGTGTCACATAACTCCGGCCCGTACCGACGGTGGACCGGAGGGTGACGACCGGCCTGGTCTCACTGCGTGCCATGGCGCCTCCCGACACCTCTGCCGACCCCGCTCTCATATCGAGAATGGGATTCGTTTTCGTTCTGGTGAGCTAACGCGCGCCATCCCCTCGGCATTCCCACCCCGCCCCACCCTCCGAAGCGTGTGGTCAACTACCCTTGACCGTAAGCTTGTTCGGATCGCCGCCACCCCCGGAGAGCCGCTGGCATATGCCAGACGCAAGAACGCATCGAGTGTTGCCAAATCCCTTACGGCCCGCCCGACCCTGTGCGACAGTCGGGAGCGGTCCACCCTTCAGAACCGGCTAGGCCGCGCCCGTATCGGAGTACGAGATGCCGTCCCCTCTCTTCGCGGACCGCCCCGCACCACAGCTGCCCGCGCCCGAAGCCGTCGACGCCCTGATCCACCGGACGCGCCGGCTGCGCGGGGACGTGGACGCCGTGCGGCGGGAAGCCGTCGTGTTCGACGAGGACGACCCCCAGCTGCGCTGGCAGCGCGCTCTGTGCGAGCTTGCCGTGCAGCACCTGGACAACCTCGACGAGCATCTGGGGCAGCTCCGGGCGGGTCTGCCGGACCGGAGCCCCGACGAAGCCCCCAGGGCTGTCGCGGTCCCGGACGACCCGAGGGCCGGTTCCCTGCTGAACCGGGTGGGCAGCGCCGAGTGGAACCTCCTCAGCGACGAGTCCAGCTGGTCCGAGGAGCTGTACGAGATCTTCGGCAGGCCGCCCGGGTCCACGCCCCTCTCCCTGGACGACCTGCCGTCCGTGCTACTGCCCGAGGACCAGCCGGTGCTGACCGCCATGGTGACGGGCTGCCTCGTCGACGGCCGGCCGATGGACGGCGAGTTCCGTATCGTCCGGCCCGACGGCCGCACACGCACCCTGCACATGACCGGCGAGCCGGTCCTCGACGCCGAGGGCTGCACCGCCTCCATGTGGGCGGTCCTGCGGGACGTCAGCGAGCTGCGGCGCAGCGAGCAGGCCGTGAGCAGAAGCCGCGCGTCGGTGCGGCGCGAGGAGCACATCGAGCGCACCGAGCACCGCATGGCCGTGGAGTTCCAGGAGACCGTCCTGCCCCCGTGGCGCGGATCGCTGCGGCTCCCGACGCAGGGCCCCGGAGCCCTGGACATCGCCGCGCACTACCTCCCTTCCGAGTCGAGCGGCCTCATCGGCGGCGACTGGTACGACGCCATGGAACTGCCGGACGGGCGCACCCTCCTCACCGTCGGCGACCTCACCGGGCACGGCGTCCCCGCCACCTCGGCGATGGCGATGATGCTGGGAGCGCTGCGTGGCATGGCCGTCGCCGGCATCGAGCCGGGCGCGCTGATGGGGCACCTCAACCAGGTGCTCGAAACATCGGTACAGCCCGCGCTGGGCAGCGCCCTGTGCTGCCGCTTCGACCCCGGTACCTCCGTTCTGTCCTGGGCGCAGGCCGGACACCCCGCACCGCTGCTCTTCCGCCACGGTTCGGGACGGCTCCTGCCCCCGCCGGACGGGATGCTGCTCGGTGCCGCGTCCAACGTCGTCTTCGAGCAGGACGAGGTGCGGCTGTGTCCGGGTGACGTGCTCGTTCTGCACACCGACGGCCTGGCACGACGCGGCGACCGGGGTGCGGGCCCGGAGGCGCTGCTCGCCCTCGCCCCTCGGTTCGCAGAGGCCCGGACGGCACAGGAGTGCGTCCGGAGCGTCGTCGAGGAGTTCGGCGGTACCGAGCGCCTGGACGACGCGTGCGTGCTGGTCGCCCGCATCGGGGCGTGAGGAAGCGCGGACGTGTCAGGGCGGGAGTGAGGGCGGACGTGTCAGGGCGTGGGTGAGCGCGAAGTGGCGCTGCCGGGTCAGATGCGCGTGCCCTTGGCCTTCTTCTGGCTCGGCGGCATCGACAGCTCGATCTCCTCGCGCAGATCCTGGATCCCCGCGTATCCGGCGAACTGACCGGTGAGCCGGTACATTTCGCGGAGCCGGTCCCAGGTGCGGTGCGAGGAGGTCTCCCCCATCGACACCAGCGCGAGCCGGGCGTACCGGTCGGCCTGTTCGGGGTCGTTGGCGATGAAGCAGGCCGAGGCCAGCGAGATGTAGTCGAAGATCTTCGACCGCCGGCGATCCTTGTCCCGCAGCTCCAGCGCCTGCTTGGCATGGCGCTGGGCGATGATCGCGGCCCCCTGGTCGTGCTCGGCCAGAGTGCGGAAGGCCAGAGCCTGCATCCCGTGCATATCGGCCTCGTCGAACATCTGCATCCAACTGGGCTGCGGCACATCGCTCTTGTCCGAGGTGAAGAGCTCCTCGGCTTCGCCGAGGGTGCGCCGCATGGCCTGCCCGCGCCCCATCGACGCCTGTGCCCAGGCCTCGATGGTGCGCAGCATCGCCTGCGTACGGGGCAGGGTCTCGTCGCCGGATCCGGACTTGGCGAGCTTCATCAGGTCGAGTGCGTCGTCGGGGCGGCCCAGGTGCACCATCTGGCGTGCCGCCCGGGAGAGCGCCTCTCCGGCGCGCGGCCGGTCGCCGCCCTCGCGGGCCGCGTGGGCGGCGATGACGAAGTACTTCTGGGCGGTGGGTTCGAGGCCGACGTCGTGCGACATCCAGCCCGCCAGGACGGCGAGGTTGGCCGCGACGCCCCACAGGCGGCGCTGGAGATGGTCGGGGTGGCGGTAGGCGAGCATGCCGCCCACCTCGTTGAGCTGGCCCACGACCGCTTTGCGCTGGAGTCCGCCGCCCCGGGACGCGTCCCAGGCGCGGAACACCTCGACCGAATGCTCCAGGGCCTCGATCTCCTCGGAGCCGACCGGTGCGGCCTCGTACCGGTCGAGACCAACGGGATCGGCGTGCAGGGGATCGTTGGCGCGTGGAGCGTCGGCCGCCGGAGCGGGATCGCTGTGCAGCCAGTCGCGCATGGGGCCGGCGATGGTTGAGCCGGCGGTGAGCGCGGCACCCGCACCCACCACCAAGCCACGTCGGTTGAGCATGAGGTCCATTCCCGTGAATTCGGTGAGGACCGCTGCCGTCCGCTCGGGCGCCCACGGCAATTGATCGGGATCGTGTTCCGTCCCGGAGTCACGCCGCTTCCCCACACGCCCGCGTCGGCCGAACCCGAGGTCCTCGATGGTCACGACACGGCCGAGCCGCTCGGTGAACAGAGCCGCCAGCACTCCGGGCACGGGATCACGGGGGGACTCCCCCATGTCGATCCAGCGCCTGACACGCGAGGTGTCGGTGGCCAGCTGCGGATGGCCCATGGCCGCCGCCTGCCGGTTCACCATTCTCGCGAGTTCGCCCTTGGACCAGCCGGCCAGGCCGAACAGGTCGGAAAGACGGGTGTTGGGTTCTCCGGTCACTTCAAGCCCCCAGGTTCTCGGCTGACTTGACACTAACCCCCTGTCAGATGCGCTGTGACTATTCGCCAGGGTTCGCCAGGGTCCGCCAGATGGTCTGCCACCCGCGGTCCGGTGTCAGGTAGGAAAGCGCCACCCCGCCCGGCAGCCCTAGGTACTCCCCAGGGTGCCGAACGGCCGTCGGCCGGGTTGGCGCACGTATCTTGTCGGCGCACGAAGGGATCTGTCTCGCCCATGTACACAGCATCGTCCTCCGTGTCCGCCCCGCCCCGTCCGCTCCGCCCGATGGGCGCGGGCGGCGGGCCCTATCTCGCTCCTCACGCCGCCGCACCGGCGCAGGGTCCGGGCCGGGCCCGACGGGCCGCGGGACCGGGCGCCGGACCGCTCAGCGGAAGGATCGACCTGTCCGGGCCCCAGGGCGCGCAGGTGCGGATGGCCATCGCCTCCGTGCAGCGCATCTGCCCCGAGTTCAACCCGGTCCAGGTACTGCGCCGCAGCGGCCGTTCGGTCCTGATCGTCGGAACCACGGGGCGGGCCACCGCCGTCGCGAAGTGTTTACTGGACCACTCGCCGGCGTGGACTGAGCGGTTCCGGCACGAAATAGCGGCATACCGCGCGTTCGTCCGGCACCGCCCCCCGGTTCGGGTGCCCCGGCTGATCGCGGCGGATCCGGAGAACTGCACGCTGGTGATCGAGCGGATGCCCGGCCGGGTCGCCGCCCTCACCCGGCACCCGGCGGAGGCGCCGCCGCGGGCCGACATCCGGGCCGCGCTCGGAGCGATCGCCCGGGTGAACGCCTGGCGGCCGCCGCCCGGTCTGTTCGAGGCGCCGCTCGACTACGCGTCGCGGATCGCGCGTTACCACGAACTCGGCCTGTTCACCGACCGTGACCTCGGCGACCTGCAGAAGCTGCTGCACGGTCTGGCCCACGCGGGCGGCAGGCAGGGTACGGGGCAGTTCTGCCACGGGGACGCCCTGCTCTCCAACATCCTGCTGTCGCCGACCGGGCCGGTGCTCGTCGACTGGGAGCACGCGGGCTGGTATCTCCCGGGGTACGACCTGGCGACGTTGTGGGCGGTGCTGGGCGACGCCCCGGTGTCGCGCCGCCAGATCAGCCAGTTGGCCCAGGCCAGGGGGCCGGCCGCGCGGGACGCGTTCCTGGTGAACCTGATGCTGGTGCTGACCCGGGAGATCCGCAATTACGAGACGGCGGTCCAGCGCACCATGCGCGAGGCGCCCGCGGTGGGGGCGGGGGCCGACCGGCCCGGCGCGCTCTCCTCGGGCGAGGAGCAGCGGCTGCTGCTGCGGAGGCTGCACGACGACTGCGCCATGGCGCGACGGGCCGTGCGGGCCGCGGTCGGCACACGCTGAGACCGGACGAGGAAGCGGCGGGGATACGGCCCGCCTGCCGAGATCCACAGTGACCGGACCACTGTGAAGAAGAAGCGCGCTGCGGGACCGGTGCCGACACACCGGTCCCGCAGCGCGCTGTTGTGCGTTCCGGGCCTGTCCGCCGCCTCCCGGCAGAGCTGACGCCGACGCTCCGGGAGGGAATCGCCCTACGCTCCGGGGCGGAGTGGCCCGATGCTCCGGGACGGAGTCGCCCGATGCTTACGGCGGCCACCAGAGCCCTTCCGGGCCGCACCTCCCCGTGACCGGGCGTTGACCCTGTGCCGCCCCGGGGCCCCTCGCGGGTGAGGCCCGCCACGAGACCCACGTCACCTACGACCTCCGGTAGTAGGCGTGGGCCCTCCCATCCGGCGTAACGAACCGCCCATATGGCTCATAAATTGGCATCTCACGATGAAGAGTAGTAAATGCGGTCATTGCTTCCTATGTCGGTGCCCGCTAACCATGGATCCCGGCAAGCACCGAGTCCGAACCGGCGTCGACCGCACACCGGCGAACGCGGCCCGGACATTGCGGTTCCTGCCGACGCGGCGCGAAGGCCGCGAAGCCCGTCCCCCATAGGAAGAGCTCACGCATGCCCCGCATCTCCACCCTGCGCATCACCCGCTCGCACAAGATCGCCACCGCCGTGCTCGTCGCGGCCGGTTCCGTCAGCGCCATAGCCGCCACCGGCGGCCCGAGCGAAGCGCAGACCACGGCGACCCGGTCCTCCGTCTCCGTGGAGCCGGTCGCCGCCGCAGGCATCCCCACGGCGAAGGACGCGGCGGCCAAGAAGGCCGCTCAGGAGACCGCCGCCAAGGAAGCCGCCGCGAAGAAGGCCGCGGCGGCCCGCAAGGCGACAGCGGAGAAGGACGCCGCGGAGGCGCGTTCCGAGAAGCAGGCCGCCAACCGCTCCACCGAGCGCAAGGCATCCGCGCCCAAGAAGTTCGCGAACAACCTCGACGGCTGGATCCGCGAGTCGCTCGACATCATGGAGAAGAAGAACATCCCCGGCTCCTACGAGGGGCTGCACCGCAACATCATGCGCGAGTCCAGCGGCAACCCGAACGCCGTCAACGACTGGGACATCAACGCGCAGAACGGCATTCCCTCCAAGGGTCTCCTCCAGGTGATCCAGCCCACCTTCGACACCTACCACGTCAAGGGCACCCCGAAGAAGCTCACCGACCCGGTCGCCAACATCACCGCCGCCGCCAACTACGCCGCGGACCGGTACGGCTCGATCGACAACGTCGACTCCGCCTACTGAGCGACCGGCTACTGAGCGACCGGCTACCGAACGACCGACATCCGAACGACGGCCTCTCGAGCACGCACCAACGCCGCGATTATGTGACTAATCGCCGCCGTGCGTGCTCCGTATGGCCGAAGGGTAGTGCTGCGCGGACACCACCGGTCCGCGCGTTTCCCCGCGCGGAGGCTTCTGGAAAGGCCTGACGCACATGGCACAGCCCTTCTCACTGCCGGACTTCTATGTTCCGTATCCGGCGCGGCTCAACCCTCATGTGGAAGTGGCACGCACGCACACCAGGGCGTGGGCCCGCTCCATGAGGATGCTGGAGGGATCCGGCATCTGGGAGGAGAAGGACCTGGAGGCGCACGACTACGCCCTCCTGTGCGCCTACACGCACCCCGACTGCTCGGCCGAGGCCCTCTCTCTGGTCACCGACTGGTACGTGTGGGTCTTCTTCTTCGACGACCACTTCCTGGAACTGTTCAAGCGCACGCCCGACCGGGAGGGCGGCAAGCGGTATCTCGACCGTCTCCCGGCCTTCATGCCGATGGAGCGCGGCGCCCCGACGCCGGAGCCCGAGAACCCCGTCGAGGCGGGGCTCGCCGATCTGTGGGCGCGCACGGTCCCCTCGATGTCGGACGCCTGGCGGGCCCGTTTCGCGGAGGCGACGGAGAACCTCCTCAACGAGTCCCTGTGGGAGCTCGCGAACATCCACGAGGGCCGCATCGCGAACCCCGTCGAGTACATCGAGATGCGCCGCAAAGTGGGCGGCGCGCCATGGTCCGCGGGGCTGGTGGAGTACGCGGCGAACGCCGAGGTGCCCGCGTCGGTCGCCGACGCCCGCCCGCTGCGGGTGCTGCGGGACGCGTTCTCCGACGGGGTGCATCTGCGCAACGACCTCTTCTCCTACCAGCGTGAGGTGGAGGACGAGGGGGAGAACAGCAACGGCGTTCTGGTGCTGGAGAAGTTCCTCGGCTGCTCCACGCAGGAGGCCGCCGAGGCGGTCAACGACCTGCTGACCTCGCGGCTCCAGCAGTTCGAGAACACCGCGCTGACCGAACTCGGCCCGCTCTGCGCCGGCAAGGGCCTGGACCCGGCCGAGGCCGCCGCCGTGCTGGCGTACGTCAAGGGGCTCCAGGACTGGCAGTCCGGCGGCCACGAGTGGCACATGCGCTCCAGCCGCTACACGAACGGCGGCGGCGCGGGCGTGGCAACGGCCGGCTTCGGGATGTCCGCCGCCTCCATCAGGTTCACGCTCCGCTCCGAGACCGCGCGGGCCCGCAGCCAGAGCCATGTGCCGTACCAGCACGTGGGACCCTCGCTGCTGCCGGACTTCGACCTGCCGTTCGGGACGACGCTGAGCCCGCACCTGGAGGGAGCCCGGGTCAGGATCGTCGACTGGGCGCGGCGGATGGGCATCCTGGAGGCCCAGCCGGGCGTGCCGGGTTCGCACATCTGGGACGAACGGCGGATCGTCGCGATCGACCTGCCGCTGTGCGCGGCGGGCCTGGATCCGGACGCGACCCCGGACGAACTGGACCTGTCCTCGGGGTGGCTGGCCTGGGGTACGTACGGCGACGACTGGTTCCCGGTGGTGCACGGGCGGGCCCGGGACCTGGCGGGGGCACGGCTGGCCAACGAGCGGCTTTCGCTGTTCATGCCGCTGGACGCCGAGGGGACACCGGAGCCGGTGAACGCGTTGGAGCGGAGTCTGGGCGATCTGTGGCGCAGGACGGCCGCTCCGATGGATCCGAGCGGACGGCGCGCCTTCCGGACGGCGATCGAGTCGATGACCGAGAGCTGGCTGTGGGAGCTGGCGAACCAGGCGCAGAACCGTATCCCCGATCCGGTGGACTACGTGGAGATGCGTCGGGCGACGTTCGGTTCGGACCTGACGATGAGCCTGTGCCGGCTCGGGCACGGCAGGAAGGTTCCCGACGAGGTCTACCGCAGTGGTCCGATGCGTTCCCTGGAGAACGCGGCGGCGGACTACGCGTGCCTGATGAACGACCTGTTCTCGTACCAGAAGGAGATCGAGTACGAGGGCGAGGTCCACAACGGCGTCCTGGTCGTGCAGAACTTCTTCGGCGTGGACTATCCGACGGGCGTAGCGATCGTGCACGACCTGATGAACTCGCGGCTGCGCCAGTTCCTGCATGTCGCCGAGGTCGAACTTCCCGTGCTGTACGACGACTTCGGCCTGGACGCCGAGGCGCGGGAGGTTCTGGCGGGTTATGTGCAGGAGCTCAAGCACTGGATCGCGGGGATCTTGATCTGGCACCGGGGCTGTCGGCGCTACCGCGAGGAGGACCTGCGACAGGGCAACGACACCCCCTGGCATCTGAGCGGCCCCACGGGTCTGGGCACCTCGGCGGCGCAGGTGACCCGGATGATGGCCGAACTGGCAGGCAGCAGGGTGTAGAGCTTCTCTTCCGTCCCGGACGGAGTGTCGCGGGAGACCCGGCTTCCGGGAATGCGGCCCGTCGTGAGAACTTCACGGCGGGCCGTGGCCGTATTCCTGCGCTCCTCGATCACCACGACCGAAGGCCACTCTTCCCCGCCCTTGTGTTTCCTCCCGTGACATACATGGCGAGAATCATGAAGCGGGCGTGAACAGTTCCATCGCAACGGCCCTTGTTCTCCCCTTGGTTCCGCCGTTGTCGCTGCTCACACGAGTAGCACTCGGCTCGGCCCCGGGAGCGCACCGACCCCTACCTATTCGAGTAGTGGTTTCGCCGATCACCGGATGCCTATCGTTCCGGACGAATCGACCTGAGCGATGCGCACCGGAGTGCCGACGAATGGGAGAACCCGTGAGTACGCACCGTGAGATTTCTCTGACGTCCTACCAGAAAGACATCTGGGCCGCCGAATCCAGGACGCCGGGCGACCCGCAGTTCAATGTGGTCCAGCATGAACGGCTGACCGGTCCCGTGGACACGAACGCGCTGCGCGAGGCGCTGACCCGGACCCTCCGCGGCCACGAGGCCTTCGGGCTCCGGTTCGGTGAGCGGGAAGGGATACCGTTCCAGTGGTCCGGTGATGCCGGGTCGTGGCCCGACGTATGGGTGCCGGACGAGGACCTGTCGGCCGAGAGCGACCCGGCGGCGGCCGTCACCGCCCGGCTGGAGAGCTTCCTCGCCGAGCCGTTCACCGTTCAGGACTCCCCGCTCGTCTCCGCCCTGGTGGTCCGGGAGAGCGCGGGAACGGTCCACCTGGCGCTGAAGGCCCATCATCTCGTCGTCGACGGCTGGGCCCTGAACGTGGTGAGCGGTCAGATGTGGGAGGCGTACGCCCGGGGCGGCGCGGACGGGGCCCCGCTCCCCCACAGCGTGGTGGTGGAGGCCGACGCCGCCTACCGGGAATCGGCGTCCCACGGGCGCGACCTCGCCTTCCACCGCGACGCCCACCGGGACACCGTCCCCGCGCTCTTCCCGCGCTCCGCGGCTGCCGAGGCCCTAGCCGGACCGGGTCGGGCGCGATACGGGTTCCGCGTGGACGCGTCGCTGGTGGACCGAATACGGGACGGCGGCGGCTCGCCCTTCGGCCACGTCGCCGCCGCGTTCGCCACGTACTTCGCCCGGGTGCACCGCAGCGAGCAGATCGTGCTCGGTGTGCCGTTCCTCAACCGGCAGGACGAGCGGACGCGCTCCGTCGTCGGGCAGTTCGCCAACAGTCTGCCGCTGCGGGTGGATCTCACCCCGGACGCGTCCCTGCCCGATCTCGCCGAGCAGGTCAGGACGAGAACCGCGGAACTGCGCGACCACGAGCGTCTCGCACTGGGCGAGGTGCTGCGCACGGTCGGGGAGCTGCCCGGCGGTGCGCGCCGGCTCTTCGACATCACCCTGTCGTACGTACGGTTCCCGGCCGTCGAGGTCCCCGCGGGGATCACGCGCGTGGCGTCCATCCTGGCGCCCGTGCATCGCGGGGACGCACTCGCGGTGACGGTCCACGCCGACGAGGGCGACGGCTCGCTGCGGGTGGCCCTCGACTACGCGCTGGACGTCTTCGACGAGGACCTCCCCGTCACGGGCGTGGTTGAGGGGCTGCGCCGGCTGCTGGAGGGCGCGGCGAAGACCCCTGAGCTGCCCGCCTCCGCCCTCCCCCTGACCGACGACGCGGAACGGGCGGAACTGGTGCGGGCGGCGCGCGGGCCGGACGTCCCCCACCCGGCGGACCGGACGCTGCACGGGCTTTTCGAGGAGCAGGCCGCGGCGAACCCCGGCCGTACGGCGGTCGTGGACGACGCCACCGGGGAGCGGATCGACTTCGCGACGCTCGACGCGCGGGCCAATCAGGTCGCCCGCGCCCTCCGGGCCAGGGGCGTGGGCCCGGACGACCGGGTGGCCGTGGCCCTGCGGCGCGGTCCCGACCTGCTGGCCGCGCTCCTCGGCGTCCTCAAGGCGGGCGGCGCGTACGTTCCGGTCGACCCGGGATACCCGCAGGAGCGGATCGCCTTTCTGCTCCGGGACAGCCGGGCGGGCGTCGTCCTGACGTCCGGCGAGCCGCTGCCGACGGCCGTGGACCCGGCCGTACCGGTGCTGACCGTACGGGACCTGCTGCGTGGGCCGTCCGGTCCGCTGCCGCCGACCGCCGGGCCGCGCCACCTCGCGTACGTCATCTACACCTCCGGTTCGACGGGCCGCCCCAAGGGCGTCATGGTCGAGCACCGCTCGGTGGTCAACCGGCTGGCCTGGATGCAGGGCCGCTATCCGATCGGGGAGGGCGACGTCCTGCTCCAGAAGACGCCGATCTCCTTCGACGTGTCGGTGTGGGAGCTGTTCTGGTGGGCGGTCGAGGGGGCGTCCCTGGCGCTGCTGCCGGTCGACGGAGAGAAGGACCCCCGGGACATCCTGCGGACCGTGCGGGAGCGGCGGGTCACCGCCCTGCACTTCGTGCCGTCGATGCTCGGCCCCTTCCTCGATCTGCTGGAGGAGAACCCCGCCCTGCGCGCCGACGCCGCCTCGCTGCGCCGGGTCTTCTGCAGTGGGGAGGCGCTGCCGGCAGCCCGGGTGGACCAGTTCCACCGGGTCTTCGGCCCGCACTCCGCCGGCTCCGGTCCACTGCTGGTCAACCTGTACGGGCCGACCGAGGCGGCCGTGGACGTCTCCTTCCAGGATCTGCCCGGAGCGCCGGACGGGACGCCGCAGGTCCGGGTCCCGATCGGCCGTCCCGTCGACAACACCCAGCTCTACGTCCTCGATCCGGCCGGGAACCAGCAGCCCCCCGGGCTGCCGGGTGAGCTGTGCATCGGCGGGGTGCAGGTGGCCCGCGGCTATCTGGGCCGCGAGGAGCTGACCACCGAGCGGTTCACCGCCGACCCGTTCTCCGGCGAGGGCCGGCTCTACCGCACGGGCGACCTGGCGCGGCTGCTGGCCGACGGGACGCTGGAGTACCTGGGGCGGATCGACGGGCAGGTCAAGATCCGCGGCAACCGGGTGGAGCCGGGCGAGGTGCAGAGCGCGCTGGCCGCCGTGGACGGCGTCCGCGACGCGGTCGTCGTGGACCGCCTCTCCTCCGCCCGGGGCACCTACCTGGTCGGCTACTACGTCTGCGATGTCGCCCTGGACGACGCCGCGCTGAGGTCGGCTCTGGCCGCGACGCTGCCCGGGTTCATGGTCCCCGCGCACTTCGTGAGGATCAACGCCGTCCCGCTCACCCCGAACGGCAAGGCCGACCGGCGCGCGCTGCCCGAACCGGCGGCGGAGGCCGGCTCACCGCGCACCGCGACCGCTCCGCGCAACGGCACCGAGCGGCTGCTGGCCCAGGTGTGGGCCGGGCTGCTGGACGTCGGCGACGTGGGGATCCACGACAACTACTACGCGCTCGGCGGCGATTCGATACTGATGCTGCGGGTGCGGGCCGCCGCCGAGAAGCTCGGGCTGCACTTCTCGCTCACCGACCTGATCCGCAACCCGACGGTCGCGGAGCTGGCCGCGGTGGTGACCGAGGGGCCCGCCGCTCCGGCGGAGAGCGGGTACGAGCCGTTCGCCCTGGTCTCCCGGGTCGATGTGGCCCGGCTCGAAGGCACGCCCGGCATCGAGGACGCGCAGCCGCTCTCCCGCCTCCAGCTCGGCCTGATCTACCACAGCCGCGCCGAGGAGGCGTCCGCCGTCTACCGCGACGTCTTCCAGTACTCGCTGAGCCTCCCCTGGCAGGAAGGGCCGTTCCGCTCCGCCTTCGACCGGTCGGTGGCCCGCCATCCGGCGCTGCGCTCCTCCTTCGACCTCGGCCGGTTCTCCGAGCCGCTGCAACTGGTCCACGAGGAGGCGGAGCGCGGGCTCTCCGTCCGGGATCTGCGGGGGCTGCGGCCGGAGGCGGCGCGCGAGGAGATCGCGGCGTACGTCGCCGAGCGGCGCTACCACCCGTACGTCTTCACCGACGCCCCGCTCTACCACTTCCGCGCCCATCTCCTGCCGGACAGCGTGGAGTTGGTCCTCAACTTCCACCACGCACTGCTGGACGGCGGCAGTGTGGCCAACGTGGTCGGCGAGCTGCTCCAGGACTATCTGCACGCGGTCGGGGCCGGGATCGGACCGGTGCCCGGCGGCCGGCTGCCGTCCGCGGCCGGGCACGTGGCGGCCGAGCGCGCGGCGCTGGAGTCCGTGGAGAGCCGGACGTACTGGTCGCGGTATCTGGCGGGTTCCGTCCTCCCGCAGTTCGACGGCTTCCGGCCGCACGCGGCACCCGGCAGCGAGGAGCTCATCACCCGCCGGATCGACCTCCCTCACGAACTCGCTTCTTCTCTACGGGCGTTCGCGCGGGAGCACGCGCTGCCCGTCAAGTCGGTGCTGTTCGCGGCGCACTGCCTGACCCTGGGTCTGTTCACCGGCACCACCGACGTCACGACAGGGCTCGTCACCCACGGCCGGCCCGACACGGACGGCGCCGAACGCATCGTGGGCCTGTTCCTCAACACCCTGCCGGTGCGCCTGGCCACCGACCGGGAGAGCCTCCTCGACGTGGCCCGCGAAACGTTTCGGCAGGAGCAGCTCAGCCACCCGCACCGGCGCTACCCGCTCAGCGCCGTCCAGGAGGAACTGGGCACCACGGTGCTGGACACCGCGTTCAACTACATCCACTTCCGGCAGCTCGCCCCGGTCCTGTCGCTCCCCGGTGTGCGGATGGACGCCTTCCACGCCTGGGAGGAGACCAACTTCGCCCTGCTCGTCAACGCGGTGGCCGATCCGGCGGACGGCCACCTCTGGCTGCGGATGGACTTCCGCGGCAGCGTCTTCACCCCGGACCAGGCGGCGCTGTACGCGGAGCGCTTCGGCACGTTCCTCGGCGCTCTCGCACACCACCCCGAGGAACCGCCGCACGCCGCGCTGCGGGCCGGCGTCCCGGACCTGGCGCCCGCGCCGACCGGGCCCGCCACCGTGCCGGTGGACGTGGTCACCGCCGTACGGGAGCGGGTGGAGCAGACCCCGGACGCGGTCGCGCTGGTCTTCGCCGAGGAGCGCTGGACGTACGCCGACCTCGGGCGGGCGTCCGACCGGGTGGCGCGCGGGCTGCTGGCCCTGGGCGCGGCTCCCGGTGACAGTGTCGGCATCGCCATGGACCGCTCCCCCGAGGCCGTCGCCGTGATCCTGGGCGTACTGAAGGCGGGGGCCGCCGCGCTGCCGCTGGACACCGACTACCCGCGGGAGCGGCTCACGGCGATGCTGGAGCAGGCCCGGCCGCTGCGGGTGGTCGCGCAGCGGACGCGGAGCGAGCTGCTGCCGGACGGTGTGCCCGTCCTCCTGGCGGAGGACGCCCTCGCCGGGCCGGACGGCGGTGGGCCGCTGCCCGCCGTGACGCCGGACAGCACGGCCTACGTCCTCTTCACCTCCGGCTCGACGGGCCGGCCCAAGGGCGTGGCGATGCCGCACCGCTCGCTGGCCCAGCTGATCGCCTGGCAGAACGGCGTTCCCAGCGGGGCGGTCGGCGGGACGACCGTGCAGTACGCGCCGCTGAGCTTCGACGTCTCCTTCCAGGAGATCTTCTCCACGCTCTGCGGGGGCGGCACCCTGCTGCTGCTCTCCGGCACCGAGCGACGCGATCTGCCCGCGCTGCTGCGGCTGTTGGACCGGGAGAGGGTGCAGCGGATGTATCTGCCCTATGTCGCCCTCCAGCAACTGGCCGAGACGGCCACCACGCTCGGCGTCTTCCCCCGCGCACTCACCACGCTGATCTCCTCCGGCGAGCAGTTGCGTGTCACCCCGGATATCCGGCGGCTCTGCGCGGCGCTGCCCGGGGTGCTGCTGGAGAACCAGTACGGCCCCACCGAGTCGCATGTGGTGACGAGTTTCACGATGACGGGCGACCCCGCGTCGTGGCCGCCGCTGCCGCCGATCGGGACGGCGGTGACGGGCTCGGAGGTGCTGGTCCTCGACGCGAGGATGCGGCCGGTCCCGGCGGGCGTCAAGGGGGAGATCCACCTCGGCGGCACCTGCTTGGCCGACGGCTACCTCCATCAACCGGAGCTGACCGGCGAGCGGTTCGTCTCCCACCCCGACGGCACGCCGGGCCGCCGCCTCTACCGCACGGGGGACCTCGGTGTCGTCCTGCCGGACGGTTCGGTGGTCTGCCTCGGGCGCGCCGACGCGCAGGTCAAGGTGCGCGGCTTCCGGGTGGAGCCGGCCGAGGTGGAGCTCGCCGTGGGCCGGTTCGGCGCCGATCACCCCGGACTCGCCGACGTGGCGGTGGTCGCGCGGCGGCGCGAGGGCAACGACTCCTTCCTCGCGGCGTTCCTCGTCGGTGAGCGCGAGCACACCGATCTGGGTCAGCTCGGCAAGCAACTGCGCACCGTCCTGCCGGAGTACATGCTGCCCTCGCACTACGAGTGGCTGCCCGGGCTGCCGCTCACCCCCAGCGGCAAGCGCGACGACGCGGCGCTGCGCCGCATCCCGCTGACCGCGGGACGGGCGGGCGACGACACGCCGCCACGCGACGCGTACGAGCAAGCGCTGGCCGATCTCCTCGGCGAGCTGCTCCAGCTGCCGGTGCCGGGGGTCCACGACAACATCTTCGATCTGGGCGGCACCTCGCTGACGGCGATGCGGCTGGTGATGCTCATCGAGCAGCGGTACGGAGTGAGCATCCCGCTCTCGGAGTTCATCTCCGCACCCACCGTGGCGCAGCTCGCCGACCGGCTGCGGGCGGGCGGCGTGAGCGCGGCGTTCGACCCGCTGGTGCCGATCCGTCCCGGCGGCGACCGGCGCCCCGCGTTCTTCGTCCACCCGATGGGCGGCAACGTCCTGTGCTACGTCCGCTTCGCCAAGCACCTCCCGGACGACCAGCCGCTGTTCGCGCTCCAGGCGGTCGGGGTCGACGCGGGGACCGAGCCGCTGCGCAGCGTGGAGGAGATCGCCGGCGGATACGTCGAGGCCATCCGGCGGGTTCAGCCCGAGGGTCCGTACGTCATCGGCGGCTGGTCCTTCGGCGGGTTCGTCGCCTTCGAGATGGCACGCCAACTGCGGCGGGAGGGACAGGAGATAGCGCGCCTCGTGCTGCTGGACACCACCGCGCTCAACCCCGGCCGACGGCTGACCACCGACGACGACGCCCTGTTGGGCTGGTTCTTCTGGGAGCTGCTGTGGCTCCAGCGTGGCGGGGACTCCCCCCTGGAGGCCATCCCGTCCGGGCTGGGGACGCTGGAGGAGAAGTTCGACTTCATCGCCCGGCTCGCCGTCGACGAGGGTGTGCTGCCGGCGGGCAGCACGGGAGCGGTGGTGCGGCGTCTCTTCCATGTGTACGAGGCCAACTGGCGGGCGGCCTTCGCCTACCGGCCGGAGCCGGTCGACCAGGACATGGTGCTGGTGCACGCCTCCGAGCCGCTGCCCGAGGTCCTGGACTCGATGCACACGGCCATCGAGTCCCTGCACCGGGACCCGGCGAACGGCTGGCGGGAGCGGACCAGCGGCGAACTGAAGGTCATCGACGTGCCCGGCGACCACCTCACCATCATGGAGGAGCCCCATGTGGCCCACCTCGCCCGGGTCGTCACCGAACTGATCGGAGAGTGACATGACGCAAGCACGCCGCAAGGCGATCGTGATCGGTGCGGGCATCGGCGGCCTGACGGCCGCGGTGGCCCTGCGCAGGGCCGGACTCGACGTGGAGGTGTACGAGCGGGCCGCCGAGCTGGGCACCGCCGGCTCGGGGCTCTCCGTCATGAGCAACGCGCTGGCCGCCCTGGACTCCGCCGGAATCGATCTCGGTCTGGAGAAGCGCGGCCAGGTCCTGGAGTCGTACCACGTCAGGACCGCTCGGGGGCGGCTGATCCGGGAGTTCCCGTTACCCGAGATCATCGGGCGGCTCGGGGTGCCGAGCGTTCTGATCACCCGTTCCGCGCTCCAGGCCGCCCTGCTGGAGGCGGCCGGGTCCATTCCCATCGTGCTGGGGGCGCAGGCCGACCGGTTCGACCCGGACCGGCCCGGGGGCGGGGTGCGCGTGCACTTCACCGACGGCACCCGGGCGGACGGCGACCTCCTCGTCGGTGCGGACGGCTTCAACTCCGCCGTCCGACGCCAGCTCACCGGCCCGGACGAACCGTCCCGGGACAGCGGCTACATCTGCTGGCTGGCTCTCGTTCCGTTCGAGCACCCGAACTTCACCCGGGGCTCGGTCACCCATTTCTGGGGCAGCGGGCAGCGGTTCGGCCTGGTCGACATGGGCGGCGGCACCCTCTACTGGTGGGGCACGAAGAACATGCCCCCCGAGGAGTCGAACAACTGGCAGGGGTCCAAGGCGGAGGTGCGACGCGCCTTCTCCGGGTGGGCCGAGGAGGTGCAGGAGGCCATCGCGCGGACGCCCGAGGAGTCGATCCTGGCCGTCCCCTCGCGCGACCGGGCCTTCCTGGAGCGCTGGGGCCGGGGCCCGGTGACCCTGCTGGGCGACGCGGCCCACCCCATGCTGACCAGCCTGGGGCAGGGTTCCTGCATGGCGATCGAGGACGCCGTCGTCCTGGCCCGCCACCTGGCCGGGGCCTTGGACAGCACGGTCGCGCTGCGCCGGTACGAGGACGAGCGCCGCGAGCGCACCCGGGGCATCGTCGCCGCCTCCCGGTCCATCAGCACCTTCGAGCAGTCGGTGAATCCGGTCCGGCGACCGGTCAGGGACGCCTACTTCAGGTTCCTGCCCACCGGGCGGCTCACCGCTGTGCTGGAGGGCGCGCTGACCTTCCCCCGCGCCTCTTCCGTATCGGAGGACATCCATGGCGGCCGGTAGGAAGCCCTCCCCCGCACCGGACGGACGGGCCGTGCTGGTCACCGGCGCCTCGTCGGGTCTGGGCGAGGCGTGCGCGCTGCGGCTGGAGCGGGCCGGGTTCCGTGTCTTCGCCGGCGTACGGAAGGAGGCGGACGGTGAGGCGCTGGCCGGGCGGTCGACGCACGGCCGGATCACCGCGGTCCGCGTCGATGTCACCGACCGGGCCTCGATCGCCTCGGCGGCACGGGAGATCGCCTCCCTGAGGGGTGGCCGACCGCTGTGGGGGCTGGTCAACAACGCGGGGATCTGCGTCTCGGGGCCGCTGGAGTGTGTCGACCCCGAACAGCTGCGGCAGCAGCTCGACACCAATGTGGTGGGTCAGCTCGCGGTCACCCAGGCGTTCCTGCCGGACCTGCGGCGCAGCCGGGGGCGGATCGTCAACGTGACCTCGGGCCTGGGCAGCGTCGCGCTGCCCTACCTGGGCGCCTACGCCGCCGCGCAGTTCGCCAAGGAGGCCCTGACCGATGTGCTGCGCCGGGAGCTCCGGCCCCAGCGCATCGGGGTGAGTGTGGTGCAGCCGGGCGCGATCATGACGCCGATCTGGAGCAAGGTGTCGGCGGGCGGCGAGGCGGCGCTGGCCGGCGTGGAGGAGTCGGTGGCGGAGCTGTACCGGGTGCCGTTCCTGCGGTTCCTGCGGCAGAACGAGGCGGGGGCCGCGGCCGCCGGAACACGGCCCGGGGACTTCGCCGCGGCGGTGGTGAAGGCCCTCACCGCGGCGCGGCCGCGGGCCCGCTACCGGGTCGGGGACGACGCGCGGCGGGCCGGGGTGCTGGCCCGGGTGCTGCCGGATCCGGTGCTGGACCGCTATCTCCGGCCGCTCACGGACTGACCGGCCGCCTGCCGGGTCGGCCGGGCCGTCCGGCCGACCCGGCCGACCCGGCCCGGTCCGTCCGGACCGCCCGCCGGTGGTCATGAGCGGGCGTACTCCGTGCCGGGCCGGGAGGCCGGGGCGGTCTGGACGGCCTGGACGCGCTGTTCGACCGCGCGCAGCAGATCGATCCGCGACCGTACGCCGAAGCTGCTGAACAGCCTGCGCAGGTGGTAGTTGACGGTGTGCGGGGAGACGTCGAGACGGCGGGCGATCTGCTGGTTGGTCAGGCCCGCCCTGACCAACCGGACCACGGCCGCCTGCCGGTCGTTCAGCGGGATCCCCGCCGTCGCCTCCGGCCGGCCGGCCGGGGCGGCGGCCCCGGCCGGTACGGGAACGAGGGGACCGGCGGCACGTGCCGTGCGCAGCGCCTCCGCCTCCCGGCACAGCGCCCGCCGGAGTGCGGCCGGTACCGCCTCGGCCAGGATCTCCCGCGTCAGTTCGTTGCGGAACACCGTCCGCCCGCCGTCCCCCACCACCGCGCCCGTCGTGCACGCCTCCTCGCAGAGCGGGATCAGGGCGGAGGGTGCGGTGCGGAGCATCGGCGCGAGGATCTCGTAGTCCAGTTCCCGGCCCAGCACTGCGGCGACGCTGAGGAGTTGGCGGCAGTCGCGCGAGTAGCCGGCCATGGTCTCCTCGACCTGCCGGTGGAGCCGTTCGGGCAGCCGGGTGGCCGTGTGGTGGGCGAGCCCCGAGCCGGTCTCGACCGCGCCCTCCTCCTGGAGCCCGAGGAGCAGTTCCGACGTGAGCCGGGGGTGGCCGCCGGCCTTCTCGATCAGCTGTCGCAGCGGAGGCGACAGGGGCGCTCCGAGGGCTTCGGCGGCCAGGGCGGCGATGACGCCGGGGGCGAGCGGACCCAGAGTGAGGCGCTCCACGAGCCCACAGCGGGTGGAGAGGACGGCAGCCAGGCTCTCGCAGCCGCGCCCCGAGCGGTGGGCGACCACCCAGACGGTGGGCACGCCGTGCGGTCCGGAACCACGCCTCAGCAGGGCGTTCACCGCGTCCGAACCCAGGTGGTCCGCCTCGTCGACCAGGACGAGGACCGGCGTGCGGCGCATCCCCGGTCGGCCGATCCGGCCGGGGCGGCCGGGGCCGGTCCCTCTGCCGCGGACCAGGGACGGCAGTTGGCGGCGTACGCGGGTCTCGCCGGGGACGTGGAAGCCCAGCCGGGCCGCCTCCTGGGCGCAGGCCCGCAGCAGGCGTGTCTTGCCGGTCCCCGGTGGTCCCTCGACGACCAGGAGCGCACAACCGCCGCGCGACGCGTGGTCGAGCACACGGCGGACCCGGGACAGTTCGTCGTCCCGTCCCCTGAACGGCAGGTCGAGCGGGGCACGTAACACGTGGGGCCTCTCTCTCTGATCACTTCCCTGTGCCCGCCGCACAGGTGGGCGTGCGGACCGGTCACACACGGCGGCGGACCGCGACCGTGCGGAACCGGCGTGCCACGAACGCGCCGTCGCAGAACGCGTGGTCGGACGCCGGGTTGGCTCCGGTGCCGTGCAGGTCGGAGTAGACGGCGCTCTGGGTCAGATACCAGTCGCCGGTCATGTTGAGGGAGAGCATGACCCCGGCGTCCGCGCAGGCGTGGGCGACCGCGTGCTCCACGTCCTCGGAGAGCGTCCAGGCCCCGGCGGAGAGCGATCCGGCGATGCGGGCGGTGTCGAGCAGTAGGTCGACGCCGTCGTCGGCGGAGTCGACGGCAACGGTGAAGAAGACCGGGCCGGGGTGGGCGTGTGCCAGGGTGGCCCGGTCCTCCGGCCGGGCCGCGTCCAGCGCGACGAGGGTCGGGGTGCGCACGGTGGCCCGGGGGTGGTGGGGGTGGAGCACCGCGCGGCCGGCCAGGACGACCGGGCCGAAAGCGCCGGCGTCGGCCCGCTCCGCAGACTCCGCCGCCTCGGGTCCGCAGAGCGCCCCGAGCACGTCGCAGGCGTGGGCGTCGCGGCTGAGGAGCCGGGTGACGGCGGCGGCGAGGTCGGCGACGACCTCCAGGTAGCCCTTGCGCCCCCGGTCGGTACGGATACCGGCCCGGGGGATCAGGATGTTCTGGGGGCTGGTGCAGAGCTGGCCGCTGTAGAGGGCGAGGGAGAAGGCGAGGTTGTCGAGCATGGCCGCGTAGTGCTCGGTGGATTCGATCAGCACGGTGTTGACGGCGGTGGTGGAGGTGAAGACCTCGGCCTGGCGCGCGTTGTCCCGCAGCCACCGGCCGAACGCGGTGGTGCCGGTGAAGTCGACGATCCGTATCTCCGGGCGGACGGCGAGCCTCCGGGCGAGCCCTTCCTCCGGGTGCTCGACGGCCAGCGCGACGAGGTCGGAGGCGAAGCCCGCCTCCGCGAGGACGTCCCGGGCGACGGCGACGGTCAGGGCGAGCGGGAGGACGGCGGCGGGGTGGGGCTTGACGATGATCGGGTTGCCGGTGGCGAGCGAGGCGAAGAGACCGGCGTAACCGCTCCAGGCGGGAAAGATCCGGTTGCCGATGAGCAGTGCGGTGCCCCGGCCCGAGGGGGTGAACGTCTTCTCCATGACGCAGGGTTCGCCGGAGGCCAGGGGCTTGCTCCAGAGCACCTGCGCGGGCAGCCGGTCCTGTTCGGTGTACGCGGCGGCCACCGCCTCCAGACCGCGGTCCTGGGCGTGTACGGCTCCGGCGTGGAAGGCCATCACGGGCCCGTGCCCGCTGGTGTGCATGGCGGCGTGGGCGAACTCGGCGGAGCGGGCGTTGATACGGGCGAGGATCTCCAGGCAGACCGCCGCCCGGATCAGCGCCCCGGCCTGCCGCCAGTCGGCGGCGGCCGCCTCCGCGCACGCGAGTAGCGTATCGGGGTCGCTGTGCGGGTAGCTGATGCCGAGGGCGAAGCCGTACGGGGAGATCTCGCCGCCCTCGGCGGGTGCGGGGCCCACGGTGCCGTCCCGGCCGGGTTGTTCGAGGGGGAAGGGCCGGTCCAGCAAGGCGCGGAACGCCCGCTCCCCCGCGGCCTCGGCCTCCGCGCCGCAGGCGCCCGGGTCCTCGGGATAGGGCGACCAGTGGACACGGGTGCGCAGGGTCTTGACCGCACGCTCCAGCGTGGGCCGGTGCGCGTCGACCAGGATCTGCCGGGTGGCGTCGGTCGCGCCCGCGGGGAAGGAGTCCTGCACGGGGATGGGGTTCACACGAGCTCCTTGGATCGGTCCGGGAAAGCACTTCGGAGGGTCTTCGTCGTCCCGCCCGGCGGACATGCCGGGTTCGGGCAGGCCGAGTCGCCGGGGACACGGGGCAGACCGGGGAGGAGGAGGGAAGGGCGGGGTGATGGACCAGCGGTAGGGCGACCGGAGTCCACGCGGTCAGAGCAGAACGTGGCGCAGTACGGCCTCGAACTCGGCCGCCGTCGGCGGGGTGTCGGTCAGCAGCCCCTGGAGGAGCAGGCCGTCGATGACGCCCTTGAAGACCTGTACCCGGACCGGATCCTTGGTGTAGCGGTGGGCGTACCCGGCGATGGCGTCCAGCCAGTGCCCGGTCGAGGTGCGCAGCTCCGGCCGGCGGGCGGCGAGGAGGTAGAGCTCGTACTCGGCGAGCAGGCGGCCGGGGCCCGACACGACGTCCCGGAGCAGATCGGCGAGGGCGGTCAGGCCCTCTGGGCTGCCGTCGGCCTTTTCCGCCAGGAGTCGCATCCGTTCGGCGTCCTGGTCCATACAGACGGTGAGCGCGGCGGTGAGCAGGTCGTCGATGCTCTTGAAGTAGTAGGCGGCGGCGGTGGCGGGCTGGTTGGCCTCGCGCGCCACCGCCCGGTGGCTGACGCCGGCGACGCCCTCGCGGGCCACCACCTGGAGGGTGGCCTCGATGAGTTCCTGCCGCCGGAGCTCGCCCTTGAGCAGGCGTCCATCGGTCTGCGGTGTGTGCATCGTGCCCTCCGGGCGTCGTGGTCGGGGCGGGGCGGGAGCGGCGGGCCGGCCCCCTTCGCCGCGGCTGCTGGGCCCGGCGGCTACAGGGCGGACTTCGCGTGTCCCTCGTCCGCCGGTTGGTCCGCGGGCACTTCGGCCCGCTCCCGCAGGCCGCGGTCGAGTGGCCGTTGGGCGATCAGCGCCAGCAGCACCGTCGCGCCGCCCGCGGCGATGGCGACGGCGAAGCCGCCGGAGGGACCGAAGCGGTCGACCATACTGCCCGACACCGAGGCTCCGAGCGCGACGCCGACGCTGAGGCCGGTGATCGCCCAGGTCATTCCCTCGGTGAGGACGGCGGGCGGCACCGTCTTCTCCACCAGTCCCATCACCACGATCATGGTAGGCGCGAAGAAGATGCCGGAGAAGAAGACGGCCGCCGAGAGCGTGGCGATGTTGCCGACGAGCAGCAGCGGCAGCGTCGTCAGGGCGGTGCCGGCCGTGCTCAGCAGGAGTAGCCGGGGCAGCGGTGTGGTGAGCCTGAGTGCGCCGAAGACCAGCCCGGCGCCGGCCGAGCCGACCGCGTAGACGGAGAGCACGATGCCCGCGCTGGCCGGGGAACCCTGGTCCTCCGCGAACGCGACGCTGACCACGTCCACGGTGCCGACGATCGTGCCGCCCGCGACAAGGGTGAGGGCCAGCAGGACGAGCGGTCCACCGCGCAGCGCCGAGACGCTCTGGGTGCCGTCGGTGGCCGGCTGGATCACCGGCGGTTCGGTGCGCCTCTGCGGGACGAACATGAGGACGCCGAGGGTGAGCAGCACCACCGCAACCAGGGGCCCGGCCTCCGGGAAGAGCGCGGTGCTCAGCGCGACCGAGAGCGCGGGTCCCACGACGAAGGTGAGCTCGTCGACGACCGATTCCAGGGAGTAGGCGGTGTGCAGCCGGTCGGAGCCGCGGTAGACGTGGGTCCACCGGGCGCGGACCATCGCGGCCATGTTGGGCATCGTCCCGGCCACCACGGCGCTGACGAACAGCGTCCAGACGGGAGCGTCGTACCGCGCGCAGAGAAGCAGCACGCCCATGGCGATGACGCTGACTCCGGTGGCGGGCAGGAGGACCTTGCTCTGCCCCCGGCGGTCGACCACGCGGGAGATCTGGGGGCCGCAGAGGGCCATGGAGAGGGTGAAGGCGGCGGAGACGGCTCCTGCCAGGCCGTACTCCCCTCTCATCTGGGACAGCATCGTGATGATCCCGATGCCGGCCATCGAGAGAGGCATCCGGGCGACGAAGCCCGCGGCGGAGAAGGCTACGGAGCCCGGCGCCTTGAAGAGGGCGCCGTAGGGGTTGGCCATGGGGATGGACCTCCGGACGGGAAGAAGAAGAATATGAACGACCGTTACACATTGAACGGTCGTTACATTTTCTCACCGTAGCCGGTCCCCCGCCATCCGTGTCAACGCGCATTTCCGGTCGCGTTCAGGGCGGGAATCAGCCGCACAGGGGTCGCGCGGGCAGGGGAACGGGCGCGGGCACGAGCATGCGAACGGCACGGGCGCGGGCGTGCGCAGGGAAGCGGGCATGGAAAAGGCCGCCCGGACGCTTCCGGACGGCCTTGCGCAGGGACGTTTCAGCCCTGCTGGAACAGCTCTGCGGGCAGGGGCTTGAGCAGGGTGTACAGGTCGTCGGTGATCGGCCGGTCCCAGCTGGCGATGGTCACCAGGACACCGTCGCTGCGGTCGAACTGGACGCAGGCGATACGGCTCTCGGAGAGCTTCACACGGCGGACGATCAGCAGATTGTCGCCCTGCATGACGGGGACGTCCTCGGAGCTGACGACCTCGATCGGCTCGTCGTTCTCCAGGGCGAGGAGCAGTTGCGCCACCTCGAAGGGGACCTGGCCCTCCTCGGTCTCGCGGGCGGGCGAGCCTTCCGGAAGATTGCCGATGATCATGGCCGGGCCCCGGCCGCCGTACAGGTCGTAACGGAGGAAGACGCCCTGACAGCTGCCGTCGGGGGCGGGGAGCAGACCGGCGCCGAGGTTGCCGGGCCAGTCCCCGGGATCCATGGCCAGGACGTCGAAGTCCGGGCCCGCAGGTGTTGCGGCGCTACGGCGGCGGAGGAAGGACATGCCGCCCATGTTACGTGTCCCGGCTCACGTTGCGGAGCCGGGCCCGGGCCCCGCGGGACCGGGCCCCGCGGGACCGGGCCCACCGCTCCCCCTCAGCCGGGCGGGGGCTCCGCTCCGACGAGCCACATGGCGAAGAACTGCGCCCCTCCGCCGTAGGCGTGGCCGAGCGCCCTCGAGGCCCCGTCGATCTGGTGCTCCCCGGCCCTCCCCCGCACCTGGAGGGCCGCCTCGGCGAAGCGGATCATGCCGGACGCGCCGATGGGATTGGTGGACAGCACACCGCCCGAAGGATTGACCGGGAGGTCTCCGTCAAGTTCGGTGACGCCCGCCTCGGTGAGCTTCCAGCCCTCGCCCTCCTCGGCGAAGCCCAGGTTCTCCAGCCACATCGGCTCGTACCAGGAGAACGGCACGTACATCTCGACGGCGTCGATCTCCCGGCGCGGGTCGGTGATCCGGGCCTGCCGGTAGACGTCGGCGGCACAGTCCTTGCCGGCCTGCGGGGAGACGAAGTCCTTGCCCGCGAAGAGGGTCGGCTCGCTGCGCATCGCCCCGCCGTGCACCCAGGCGGGCGGGTGGGGCGAGCGGACCGCGCCGTCGCGGTCGGTGAGGACCATGGCGCAGGCCCCGTCGGATGAGGGGCAGGTCTCGGAGTAGCGGATGGGGTCCCAGAGCATGGGGGCGGCCCGGACCTTCTCCAGAGTGATGTCGTGGTCGTGGAGGTGCGCGTAGGGGTTCTTCAGCGCGTTGCGGCGGTCCTTGTACGCGACGAGCGATCCGACCTCGTCGGGCGCTCCGGTGCGCCGCATGTAGGCCCGCACGTGCGGGGCGAAGAAGCCCCCCGCGCCGGCCAGCAGCGGCTGCTGGAAGGGGACGGGCAGGGAGAGGCCCCACATGGCGTTGGACTCGGACTGCTTCTCGAAGGCGAGGGTGAGGACGGTGCTGTGCACGCGGGCGGCGACGAGGTTCGCGGCGACCAGGGCGGTGGAGCCGCCGACCGAGCCCGCCGTGTGGACGCGGAGCATGGGCTTGCCGACGGCTCCGAGAGCGTCGGCGAGGTAGAGCTCCGGCATCATGACGCCCTCGAAGAAGTCGGGCGCCTTGCCGATCACGACGGCGTCGATGTCGCTCCAGGTGAGCCCGGCGTCCTCCAGCGCCCGGACGGCGGCCTCGCGGACCAGCCCGGCGATGGACACGTCGTGCCGGGCGGCGACGTGTTTGGTCTGGCCGATGCCGACGACGGCGACGGGCTCCTTAGGCATGAGCGGTCTCCCCTTCCAGGACGGCGACCAGGTTCTGTTGCAGGCAGGGGCCGGAGGTGGCGTGCGCGAGCGCCCGGTCGGACTCGCCCCGGTGGATGCGGGCGGCGGCCTCGCCGAGCCGGATCAGCCCGGCGGCCATCACGGGGTTGGCGGCGAGCGCACCGCCGGAGGGGTTCACCCGGACGTCGTCGCCGAGCCGGAGCGCCCGGCGCAGGACGACTTCCTGCGAGGTGAAAGGGGCGTGCAACTCGGCGGTGTCGAGAGGCCGTTCGAAGGCTCCGGCGCGCTCGGCGGCGAGCCGTGCGGAGGGGCTGTCGGTGAGGTCGCGGACGCCGAGGCCGTGCGCCTCGATCCGGTGGTCGATGCCCCGGATCCAGGCGGGCCGCGTGCACAGGGCACGGGCGGTGTCCCCGGCGGCGAGGACCACGGCGGCGGCCCCGTCTCCGATGGGTGGGCAGTCGCCGGTGCGCAGCGGCCGGACGAGGTAGTCGCCCGCGGGGACGTCGCCGGTGAGCTGGGCGTGCGGGTTGCCGGCGGCGGCGGTGCGGTTGCGGGCGGCGACCGCGGCGAGGGCCGGTTCGTCGGTGGCGCCCGCGTCGATGAGTGCCTGCGCCTGGAGGGCGGCGAGCGCGACGGAGTCCGGCCAGAGCGGGGCGAGGTAGTAGGGGTCGAGCTGGCGGGTGAGGACGTCGCGGACCCGGCCGGGCGAGGACTTGCCGTAGGAGTAGACGAGCGCGGTGTCCGCCTCGCCGGTCTGGATCTTCGCCCAGGCCTCGTACAGCGCCCAGGCCCCGTCCATCTCGACGTGGGACTCGGAGATGGGCGGATGCGCGCCGACGCCGTCGAGCGCCATGGTGAAGGAGAAGGCCCGCCCGGCGAGGTAGTCGGCGGAGCCGGAGCAGGTGAACCCGATCTCGTTGGCCTTGAGGCCGGTCGCGCCGAGCACCTCGTGGAGGACCGGCATCAGCAGGTCGACCTCGGACAGTTCGTCGGTGCGCCGCCGGTGCGCGGTCTGGGCGAAGGCGACGATGGCCACGTCCCGCATCTACACCAGCTCCTTGTACGTGTCGTAGTCGGCGTCGGGCTCCCCGGTGGGCCGGTAGTGGTCCGGGTGGCGGGACCCCTGGCCGCCGCCGACCCAGACGGGCTCGACGCGCAGCCCCATGCGCACCTCGTCGTACGGGATTCCGGCGATGCGTCCGTGCAGGGCCAGGTCGGCGCCGTCGAGAGCGATGTGGGCGTATACGTACGGGACTTCGATGTCGAGGTTCTTCGCTTTGATGTTGACGATGCAGAACGTGGTGACCGTGCCGCGCGGGCCGACCTCGACCTGCTCGGCGGTGGCGACCCCGCAGGTGGGACAGGCTCCGCGCGGCGGGACGTAGACCTTGCGGCAGGCGGGGCAGCGTTCGCCGACTATGCGGTGGTCTTCGAGGGCGGTGAGGTAGGCGCCCTGGGCGCGGCCCGGGGTGTGGACGTAGTCGAGGCGGGCCGGGGTGACGATGCCGGTGACGGGGTCGGTGAACTCCCCGGTGTGCGGCGCGGGTTCGAAGCCGCCGGGCTCGCCGTCGTACGGCTCGAAGCAGGCGATGTCGGTGATGGCTCCGGTGCGCTTCGCCGCCCAGCGGATGCGGACGCGCATCCCGGTGCGCACGGCGTCCGGGCCCGGCGCGTCGAGTGCGTGCAGGAGCGCGGTGCCGGCCCCGTCGAGGCGGACGAGCACCCAGGCGAAGGGGGTGAGAAGCGGCTGGTCGCGGCGCGGGTCCGGGTTCCAGGCCCAGGTGGTCACGGTGCCGGTGGGGGCGACCTCGACGAGGTCGCTGATCTCGTTCGCGGTGACGGGGTCGTACTCCACGGGCGGCACGAGCACCGTGCCGTCCTCCGTGCGGACGCCGAGTACGGTGCGTTCGCGCAGACCGGTGAGGAAGGCGCTCTGGACGGGGCCGAGCGAGCGGGTGAAGGGGAATTCGACCACCAGCGGGGCGCTGAGGACGTCGGACATGGCTGCTGCCTCCTTGTGGGAGCGCCGAGGACGGGGAGCGGGATGCCCGGCGCTCAGGCGCGCCGGTAGACGGGCGGGCGCTTCTCCGCGAAGGCGCGCGCGCCCTCCTTGGCGTCCTCGGTGGCGAACACGGGCCAGCCGCGCTTGAGTTCGGCGGCCAGCGCCTCGCTCTCGGTGAGCTCCGCGCCCTCGTAGACCGAGGCCTTGACGGCCTCGACGGCGAGCGGCCCGCAGGCGTTGATCCGTTCGGCGACGGCGAGGGCCTCCTCCAGCGCCGTTCCGTCGGGCACGACCCTGCCGATCAACCCGATGGCGGCGGCCTCCTCGGCGGTGTACGGGCGGCCGGTGAGGAGCATTTCGAGGGCGTGGGTGCGGGGGATCTGGCGGGGCAGCCGGACGGTGGAGCCGCCGATCGGGAAGAGGCCCCGGCGGACCTCGAAGAGCCCGAAGGTGGCTCCCGCGCCGGCGACACGGATGTCGGTGCCCTGGAGGATCTCGGTGCCGCCCGCGACGCAGGCGCCCTCCACGGCGGCGATCACCGGTTTGCGCGGGCGGTGGTGGCGCAGCATCGCCTTCCAGTGGAGGTCGGGGTCTGCCGTCATCCGCTCCCGGTACTCCTCGCCCTCCATTCCGCCGCCCGCCAGCGCCTTGAGGTCCATACCGGCGCAGAACGCGCCGCCCGCGCCGGTCAGGACGACGGATCGGACCGTGTCGTCCGCGTCGGCCGCGAGCCAAGCGTCGTACAGGCCGACGAGCATCGGCAGCGACAACGCGTTCCTGGCCTGTGGTCTGTTCAAGGTGAGCACCAGCGTGGCGCCTTCACGCCGCACGGTGAGGTGTTCCGTACCGCCCATGACCGACTCCTGTTCTCCAGACCTGGAACAGGTTGCAGGAGGAGGGGGCGCAGTTCAATAGTTTTCTGACTACTCGTCAGATTGTTTCGACGCCACCTCTTCCCACTTGTGCCGCCCGGCGCTCTAATGACGGCCGAGTCGCCAGTCACCCTGGGTCAGGAGGAACGGTGGAGTACAACCTTGCCGACCTGTTCGAATCGGTCGTCGACGCGGTGCCCGGCCGCGAGGCGCTCCTGTACGTCGACCATCCCGGTACGGGCGCGGAGCGGCGGCTCACGTACGCGGAGCTGGACGCCGCCGCCAACCGGATCGCCCACCACCTGATCGACGCGGGGATCCGGCCGGGCGAGCACCTGGGGCTGCACCTCTACAACGGGGTCGAATACCTCCAGACGGTGCTGGCGGCCCTCAAGGCGCGGATCGTTCCGGTGAACGTCAACTACCGTTATGTAGAAGGGGAGTTGGTCTACCTCTACCGGGACGCGGACCTGGCGGCACTGGTCTTCGACGGCGAGTTCGACGAGCGGGTCGCGGCGGCCGCCCCGCAGGCCCCGGGCCTGCGCAGGCTGATCCGGGTGGGGCCCGCACCCGCAGTTCCCCCGGCCGCGACCCCGGCCGTACCGGTCGTTCCGTTCACCGAGGCGGAGGCGTCGGGTGCGGCCGGGCGCGGTTTCCCACCCCGCTCCGCCGACGACCAGTTCATCATCTACACCGGCGGCACGACCGGGATGCCGAAGGGCGTGATGTGGCGTCAGGAGGACCTCTTCTTCTCGGGCCTGGGCGGCGGAGCCCCGACCGGAGAGCCGGTGAAGGCACCGCGGGAGCTGGCGGAGCGGGTCGCCGCGGGCGGCGACGGGATCACCTTCTTCCCCACCCCGCCGCTGATGCACGGGACTTCCACACTGACCGCGTTCATCGGCTTCAACTTCGGCCAACGTGTGGTCGTGCACCGAAAGTTCGTGCCCGCCGAGGTACTGAGGACGATCGAGAAGGAGAAGGTCACCAGTGTGTCGCTGGTGGGCGACGCGATGCTGCGCCCGCTGATCGACTGCCTGAAGGGGCCCTCGCGCGGGACGGACTGCTCGTCGCTGTTCTCCGTCTCCAGCTCCGGGGCGATCATGTCGGACTCGGTGCGGGCGGAGTTCCAGGCACTCGTGCCGACCGTGATGCTGCTGAACAACTTCGGCTCCTCGGAGTCCGGGTTCAACGGCACGGCCACCGCGGACTCGGGGCCGGAGAAGGGCTTCCGGGTGCAGGTCAACGCCCGTACTGCCGTGGTCGATCCGGTGACGTACGAGCCGGTGGCCCCCGGTGAGCCGGGCCGCATCGCCCAGCGCGGGCATGTCCCGCTCGGCTACTACAACGACCCGGCCAAGACCGCCGACACCTTCTTCCGCAGGGGCGAGGAGCGGTGGGTGCTGCTGGGCGACATGGCGACCGTGGACGCGGACGGCATCGTCACCGTGCTCGGCCGGGGCTCCCAGTGCATCAACACCGGGGGCGAGAAGGTGTATCCGGAGGAGGTCGAGCAGGCGCTCAAGGCCCATCCGGACGTGTACGACGCGCTCGTCGCGGGCGTACCGGACGAGCGCTGGGGCAACCGGGTCGCCGCCGTGGTCCAACTGCGCGAGGATGCCCAGGCGTTGACCCTGGAGGGGATACAGGCGCACTGCCGGACCCGGCTCGCCGGCTACAAGGTGCCCCGCGCGCTGGTGCTCGCCGACCGGATCCGGCGCTCGCCGAGCGGCAAGGCGGACTACCGGTGGGCGAAAGCGGTGGCGGCGGGGGCCGAGCGGGGGTGAGGGCCCGCCCGGGCATCGCTCGGAGCCGAGGGGTCGCACCGCAAGAACGCCGGGCGCTGATCGCCACCACCGCGCCGTCGGTCTTCGGTCGCCGGTCGCCGGTCGTCGGTCGTCGAGGGCAGAGCGGCCGGCGATCCACGGACTGGTGAGCGTCGGGACGCCCCACGCCGCCCGGGGCCGCCGGCGACCAGCTCCCGCGTGCGGCGGGGATCTCATCCGCCCCGTCCTCGCCCTTGCGGACCGCGCGCCGGGGCGCGTCCTGCGCGGCCCCGGCGTCTTTTGACGCGAAAGGGCACGGGTGAGGGACCGTCCCTCTTGGGGAGCGGACCCTCACCCGTGTCCAAAACAGCCGCGGCCGGGTGTGCCCGGCCGAGGGGTCAGCGGACGAAGTAGCCGCGCTCCGCGTCGAAGTAGGCCTTCTGGCCCTTGATGTAGGTGATCCCGTACGGGCCGCCGAGGTTGCGGTACTCGCCGCTTGCCCAGCCACCCTCGATCCCCGCGTGGCCGCCGCCGGCCGGACCGTCCCAGCCGTTCGTTCCCTGCGCGGAAGCCGGTCCCGCGGCGACGAACCCGGCCGCGGCGACGGCCGCCAGCGTGATCGCGATACGACGAATCATGGCCACTCTCCTTCATGTCATCGGTAGGTGCAGTGCGACCAGGCTGGCCGATGAAACAACCTTTGGCATATGCGGCTCGCGGGCGTCCCGCCAAGGAGAACCTGTTCGGCCGCAGCCGTGGATCTCCCCGTCGTGGGCGTCCTCCTCCCGGGCCCACAGGACGCTCGCCCACGTTGTCGAGCGCCGGGATGGAACGGCGGGCAGAGAGGCGCCGCCGCCGGGGCCGGCCGGTGTATGCCCGTTCACGTGGGCCATACGGGCGTGGTGACCGCCGTCATGACGTGTCCGGGGTGTTTCTCCACCGGGAGTGCGCGGCCGACGTGATCGTCTCTGAGTCAGTGCCTGCCTTCGCGCGGCGCGAACCTTCGATCGGCAGTGCACGAAGGCAGGCGATCGGGGCACGCGCCCGGGCGGAGTGTCGAGTCGTTCGTCATCACCACTGATCTCGGAAAGGCGTGAGATGGGCCGTCGCCAGCCTACGAAACACTCGTTCGGCGATTCTTCGCGCCCGGCCCACCAGACGGGCAAAAGCCGCCACCCCACCCCGTCGCACGAGGACGCCCGGGGCGTGGACTCGGACGTGGTCGATGCGGTCCTGCGCACCGCACGGGCGGTGCTGGCGGACCGGATCGACGAGGCGGTGCGGAGCGACGCCTCGTTCTCCGAGGAGTTGGCACGGCGGGTCGCCGACTTCACGCTGGAGGGCGGCAAGCGGATGCGGCCCCGCCTCCTGTGGTGGGGCATGCGTTCCTGCGGTGCGGCGGAGACCGTGGCCGCGCTGCGGCTCGGGGTGGCGCTGGAGCTGATCCAGAGCTGCGCGCTGATCCATGACGATGTGATGGACCGCTCGCGGCTCCGGCGGGGGAAGCCCGCCGTGCACATCGGTCTGGCAGAGCGTGCCGGTCTCTCGCCGGACTCCGAGCGGGGTTGCGTCTTCGGCACCTCGGCTGCCGTGCTGGCGGGTGATCTCGCACTGGTCTGGGCCGATGACACGGTGGCGGAGACCGTGCTGTCCACCGTCCAGCGCCGTCGGATCGGCGCCCTGTGGCGGGCCATGCGGACCGAGATGGTCGCCGGGCAGTACCTGGATCTGCGTGGCCAGGTCAGCGGTGGGTCATCAGTGGAGCAAGCCTTGCGGACCGCCTGTCTCAAGAGTGCTTCGTACTCCGTCGAGCGGCCGCTGGCGATCGGAGCCGCCCTGGCGGGCGCCGATGAGCCGACCACCGACGCTCTGCGCTCCGCCGGTCGGTGTGCCGGCATCGCCTTTCAGCTGCGGGACGATCTGCTCGGGGTCTTCGGCGACCCGGCGCTGACCGGGAAGCCCTCCGGAGACGATATCCGCGAGGGCAAGTCGACCTACCTGCTGGCTGTCGGCCGGAGGTGGGCCGAAGCGGCGGGCGACGAACAGGCGCTGGCCGTCCTCGGCCGCGTCACCGGCAACGCCGATCTCACCGAGGAGGATCTCGCGGACGTACGCGGCGTGCTCGAGGTGACGGGGGCGCGCGCCCATGTGGAGCGGAAGGCGGAGCGCCTCCACGACCACGCAGTACGCCGTCTGGGCCAGGCCGTCGACGTGGACGCGCACGGCGGCCGCCAGCTGCTCGGTCTGCTGCGCGCGGTCTCCGGAGAGCGGACCGGCCACTCCCCCACCGGCGGTGAGACGCACGCCAGCGGCACCGGGGCGGCAGGTGCCTCCCCGGTCCTGATCGCGACCGAAGGAGGTCATACCGGGTGATCACGGTCAAGGGGCCGGTCGACCATGTGGTGGTGGTCGGTGCCGGACTGGCAGGACTGGCCGCCTCGCTGCACCTGCTGGGCGCGGGCCGCCGCGTGACGGTGGTCGAGCAGGAGGGCGTGCCCGGGGGCCGGGCCGGGCTACTGCGGTCGGGGGGCTTCCGTATCGACACCGGGCCGACCGTGCTGACGATGCCGGACCTGGTGGAGGAGGCCTTCGCCGCGGTCGGGGAGCGGATGGCCGACCGGCTGGAGCTGATCGCGCTGGACCCCGCCTACCGGGCCCGGTTCGCCGACGGGTCCCAGCTCGACGTGCACACCGACGGTGCCGCGATGGAGGCCGCCGTCGAGGAGTTCGCGGGGGCCCGGCAGGCGGTCGGCTACCGGCGGCTGCGGATCTGGCTGGAGCGCCTCTACCGGGTGCAGATGCGCCGTTTCATCGACACCAACTTCGACTCACCGCTCCAGCTCGCCCATCCTGACCTGGCCCGCCTCGCGGCGCTCGGCGGTTTCGGCCGGCTCGACGCGCGGATCGCGCACTTCGTCCCGGACGAACGGCTGCGCAGGGTCTTCTCCTTCCAAGCGCTGTACGCGGGCGTGCCGCCGGCACGGGCGCTGGCCGCGTACGCGGTGATCGCCTACATGGACACGGTGGCCGGTGTGTACTTCCCCCGGGGCGGCATGCACGCGTTGCCCCGGGCGATGGCGGACGCGGCCGCCGACGCCGGAGCCCGTCTCCGCTACGGACAGAGGGTGACCCGGCTGGAGCGCTCGGGCGACCGGGTCACCGCTGTCGTCACCGACCAGGAGCACATTCCGTGCGACGCGGTCGTCCTGACCCCCGACCTCCCCATCAGCTACCGTCTGCTCGGCCGCAGCCCGCATCGGCCCCTGCCCCTGCGGCACTCGCCGTCCGCGGTGATCCTGCACGCGGGCACGGATCGCACCTGGCCGGACCTGGCGCACCACACCATCTCCTTCGGCGCGGCCTGGAAGAGCACCTTCCACGAACTCACCCGCACCGGGAAGCTGATGTCGGACCCCTCGCTCCTCATCACCCGGCCCACCGCGACCGACCCCTCTCTCGCACCGCCGGGCAAGCACCTCCACTACGTGCTGGCTCCCTGCCCGAACACCGAGGTCGGGCCCGGCGTACGGGAATGGCGTGAGCTGGGACCCCGCTACCGGGACGAGCTGCTGGCGGAGCTGGAGCGCCGCGAGATGCCCGGTCTCGGCGCGGCGATCGAGGAGGAGGGGCTGGTCACGCCGGTCGACTGGACCGCTCGGGGGCATGCGGCGGGCACCCCCTTCTCCGTGGCCCACACCTTCCCCCAGACCGGCCCCTTCCGGCCGCGCAACCTGGTGCGGGGCACGGTCAACGCCGTCCTCGCCGGCTGCGGCACCACGCCCGGCGTCGGCGTGCCGACCGTGCTGATCTCCGGGAAGCTGGCGGCGGAGAGGATCACCGGCCCCCGTATCACCCGGACCCCGCGCCCTGCCCCGAGAGGTTCCAGCGCATGACCGACCACGAACTCGACGCAGCAGGCATCCACGACCCCGCGCTACGGGCCGCGTACACCCGCTGCCGCGGCCTCAACGCACGACACGGCAAGACCTACTTCCTCGCGACGCGGCTCCTTCCCGTCGGCCGGAGGCCGGCCGTCCACGCCCTGTACGGCTTCGCCCGCCGGGCCGACGACATCGTCGATGATCTCGACACCACAGCCACACCGGGGGAGCGCGCCCGCGCCCTGCTCGCCCTGGAAGCCCAGCTGGAGGCAGGGTTGCGGGAGAGCCGGGCCGCCGAGCCGGTGATCCGTGCCCTGGCCGACACGGCGGGCCGGTACGACATCGACCATCGGCACTTCACCGACTTCCTGTCCTCCATGCGCAGCGACCTGACGGTCGGCGGGTACGCCTCGTACGAGGAACTAGGCCGGTACATGCACGGCTCGGCCGCGGTGATCGGCCTTCAGATGCTGCCGGTGCTCGGGACCGTGGTGGCGCGCGAGGAAGCGGCACCGCACGCGGCCGCGCTCGGTGTCGCCTTCCAGCTGACCAACTTCCTGCGGGACGTGGGCGAGGACCTCGACCGGGGCCGGCTCTATCTGCCGGCCGATCTGCTGGCCGCGCACGGGGTGGACCGGGAACGCTTCGAGTGGAGCCGGAGTACGGGGCTGCCGGACAGCCGGATCACCGATGTCGTGCGGGCCGCCGCGGCTCACAACCGCGCCGTCTACCGGGCCGCCCTGCCCGGCATCGCGATGCTCGCCCCGGTGTCGCGGCCCTGCATCCGTACGGCGTTCGTGCTGTACAGCGGCATCCTCGACGCGATCGAGGCGGACGGGTACGCGGTCCTGCACCGCCGGGCGGTCGTCCCGCGCCGACGACGGGCCGCCGTGGCGCTGGACGGGCTGGTGCGGGCGGTCGCCGTACGCACGGTGCGTCGGCGCCGAGCGGACTCGGCGGTCGGGTCCGCCGAGCCGTCCCGGCCGGCGCGGCCGGCCGGCGCCCCGGCCCCCGTGCGGGAGGACGCCGTATGAGCCCCGCGGCAGGACGCCCACGATCCGGCCGTGTCCCCTTGCGGGTACGGCGCGCGCCCGTCCCGTGGGAGCGTCAGGCGCCCACGTGGCGCGAAGCCAGGCCCGCGCTCATCGCGGAGGCACTGAAGCGTGCGCAGAGCAGGCCTTCGGGCAATTGGTACGTCATCGGCGCCTCGCGCGACCTTCCCCCGGGGAAGGCCCTGGGGGCCACGGTCGGCTCCACCGAAGTGGTGGCGTGGCGCGACGGCGGGGGAAGGCTGCGCACCGGCCCGGGTGCCTGCCCGCATCTGGGGGCGCCGCTGCGCGACAGCCCCGTACGCTGCGGCACGCTGGTCTGTCACTGGCACGGACTCGCGCTGAACGGCGGGCCGTTCGCCGGATGGGAGCCCTACCCCGCCTTCGACGACGGGGTCCTTCTCTGGGTGCGGCTCGACCGCATGGGGGGCGAGTCCCCTTCGGAACGTCCCTGCGTACCCGCCCGGCCGGGGGCGCGGGACGCCGTGGAGGCGGTCTACTCCGGCGTGGGCCGCTGCGAGCCGGAGGACGTGGTGGCCAACCGCCTGGATCCGTGGCACGGCGCGTGGTTCCACCCGTACTCCTTCGTGGACCTGACGGTGACGGGAACGCCCGCCGACGGCCCGGCGGACGACGACGGGTTCACCGTCGACGTCTCCTTCAAGCTGGCCGGGCGACTGGTGGTGCCGGTCCGGGCCCGCTTCACGGCGCCCGAGCCCCGTACGGTCGTCATGCACATCGTCGAGGGCGAGGGCGCGGGGTCCGTCGTGGAGACCCACGCCACGCCCCTCGCTCCGGACGAGCGGGGCAAGCCCCGCACCGCCGTGACGGAGGCGCTGATCGCGGCGTCGGACCGTCGTGGATTCGCCGTGGCCCGGGCGGCCGCTCCGTTGCTGCGCCCTCTGATGCGCGCCACGGCCGGCCGGTTGTGGCGGGACGACCTGGCGTACGCGGAGAGGCGCTGGGAACTCCGCGACAGCGGGACGTTCCCGGGCTGACGAGCGGCCCCTTTCGTGAAGCTCCACACGGCCCTCCGTCAGTCGGCCCTCCGTCAGTCGGCCAGCGCGGCGAGCCGGCGCAGGACGGCCGACCGTCCCGCGCGCGGGACCGTCCAGAGCGTCTGCCCCCGTACGCCCCAGCGTTCCAGCAGGGCGTTCGCGGCGAGGAATCCGCTGGTGGCCGCGCGTTCCATCAGGGCCACGGGCAGTTCGGTGCGGACCATGTCCCCGGCCACGGTGACGGTGGGGCCGGGGCCGCGCACGCCGGGCCGGTCCCGGTAGCCGCCCACGGCGAACATGGGGCAGTCCGCCCGCCATTCATGGCGCTCGTCCAGGATGCGGGCGCTCCGGGTCTCCGGATAGATCCGGTGCAGTTGTCTCAGCGCCTCGTCCTGTACGGCGGAACGGTCGGCGTCCGGTGCGACGGCGTACGCGTGCAGCTCGACGACCGATCCCCTCGTGCGCCGGGCCCATCGGGCGGCCTCTCCCTCCCAGCGGTCGAGGACGCTCACGTTGTCCAGCGGACCGTAGCCGCTGGTTCCCAGGAACCCGGGCCGGTCGTGCGCCACGGGCCGGTCGAGCCAGAGCCGTGAGACCAGGAACGGCGGGGCGGTGCGCAACCGTGCGATCCGTGCGCGCCAGTCGGTGTCGCCCAACTCGGGGGAGGCGGCGACGAGGCGGCGCAGGCCGCCGCTGTCCAGGGCGAGGACGAGGGCGTCGTACCGGGTGGTGCGGTCGTCCGTGGTGAGGTCCAGCCCGCCGTCCGGCAGGGGACGAACCTGTCGGAGCGGTGTCTGTGTCCGTACGTCGACGCCGTGGACCTCCAGGTAGCGGCGCAGCGGTTCCCACAGGGCTGTGGGGAACGGTTCGCCGGGCACGTCGAAGAGCAGGCCCTCGCTGGAGCCGAGGAAGTAGATGTGGAACATCAGAGCCAGTTCGGCGGCCGACAGTTCACGCGGGTCGGCGAAGAAGCTGCGGGAGAAGACCTCGAACGCCAGGTGGTGGGCGGCTTCCGGGAAGCGGATGCGGTGGAGGAAGTCGGTGGCGCTGAGCCCGTCGAGCCGTTCGTAGACCTCGGGCACCCGCACGTCCAGCAGCCCGACAGCCGCCCTCGGGTTCATCCGGATCAGGTCCCGCGGACCGAATGCGGGGCTGAGCGCGACGAACCCCATCGCGCTGAGCGGAGGCGTGCGCGGCACCCGGGCGAAGCTGTCCCGCAGGCCGGAGCTGTGCCACAGCGGATAGTCGGGCAGCCGGGTCAGGCAACCGAGGTCCGGGTCGACCCGCCGCAGAAGTCCGCGCAGGTTGTAGTACTGCCGGAAGAACGCGTGGAACCCGCGGCTCATCGTCACCGTGGTGCCGTCGGTGAGCTCGGTGGGCCACCCCGACAACCTTCCGCCCAGGCCTGGTTCGCGCTCGTAGAGGGTGACGCGTACGCCGCGTTCCGCCAGGAGGGTGGCCGCCGCGATCCCTGCGATGCCGCCGCCGACGACCGCCACCACGGGAGCGTTCCCCGTGAATCGGGCGCGGCCGGCCGGTGCCGGCACGACTGCCGCCTGCCGGTCCCGGCCGCGCCGGTGCCCCCTGCCGCTGTGCTGCTGGAACATCACGCCCGTACCTCCGGGACCGCGGTGCGACCGACGAAGGTGTGGGTGATGCCGGTCTGCCAGCCGGGCAGCGGGAGGACGTGTACGTCGGCGAAGCCGGCCCGGCGCAACCGTTGGGCGAATGCGGGAGCCGTGTCGAACCGGGCGACACTGTCCCGGAGGTGTCGGTACAGGTCGGCGTCCCCTGCTAGCCGGCCGGCGGGCTGGATGATCAGCGAGCAGACCGCGCTCCACACCGCACGGTGGACGGGGGACCCGCCGAGCGTGTACTCGTGGACGGCGAGGCGGCCGCCCGGTACGAGCAGGCCGCGCACCAGGTCGAGGGCCGCGTCGGGGTCGGTGAGGTTGCGGAAGAGGTAACCGGCGAACACCGCGTCGAAGGAACCGGCTTCCAGCCGGCCGGCCAGTTCCTCGACCGGGAGATGCGCGAAGTCGACGCCCTGCGGCCAGTTCTTGGCCGTCGCGCGGTCCAGCATGCCGGCGGAGGCGTCGACTCCGGTGATCCGGGCGCCCGGGGCGGCAGCGAGGAGCGCGGCCGTGGAAGCGCCCGTTCCGCATCCCAGGTCGAGCACGCGCAGCCCGCTTCCCTCCTCCGGCAGGCCCAGTCGGCGTGCGAAGCGGCGCAGGTGCGCGTGGTAGCCGGGGCTGGCGGAGACGAGGCGGTCGTAGACGGTGGAGCCGTGGTCGAAGGCCTCGGACAGCGCGTCACCGCGCAACAGGGTCATGGGGCGCTCTCTTCGTGGGCGGTCGGTGCGGGGGGAAACGGAGCCGCTGAGCGTTCACGCCGGGTCCTGAAGGGGAGTTCGAGGACAGTCCGCAGCATGGGGACCATCGGTGTCCGCAGGCCGATGAGCAGGTCCTCGTGCAGCTGCGAACCGCCGTCCATGAAGCTCAGCAGCCGTTCGCCGGGAACGTGGCGGAAGAGCCGGCCGAAGAAGTCCGCACCGTCCACCCTGCCGCTGTCCAGGGCCCGCAGCAGCACGGCGTCCATCATCCGCGCCCGCCGCCCGTACGGGGCCGGCATGCGCAGGGGGCGTCCGGAGCGCAACTGATCGGCGACGGCCCGGCTCTGTCGCTGCACGGCCGCGAAGGTGTAGCCGGTCGACGGGCGGGTCGCGCCTCCGGCGGTGCCGATGCGATACACCGAACGCCCCGGCCTGTGCGGGAAGCGGCCGTCCGTCATGGGGATGACGCCGTGCTCCTGCGCCGTGACGTGATGCGGCCCGAGCCTCAACACGTCGTGGGTGTAGTGGCGCAGGGCTCGCCGGTAGCCGTCGGTGTCCAGCGGGGCAGGTGAGAACTCCGTGTACTCGACCAGCGCGGTGTGCGGGTCCAGCGGCAGGACGTAACCGAACGAGAGCCCACGAGCGGGCTGCGGCGTGCGGAAGTCCATCAGGTCCGCGGTCCCCGGATCGAACACGGGACGCTCGGTGCGGACGAACCAGCCGGTGAAATGCTGGAGCAGCGTCGTACGAGCGGGGGGCAGGCCAAGGGACGGCCGGGAGTCGAAGACGAGACGGCCCCGCACGAGGACCCGTTCACCGCACGCGGCCCGGGTCAGAACCTCGCCGCCGACGCCGTACGGGACGTCGCGCACGGCACTCGCGGTCGCCTCCATCCGGCACAGGTCCGGTGCACGGGACAACCGTTGGTCGACCAGTGCCTCGAAGGCGTCCGAGCACAGCATCTTGTAGCGCAGCCGCGGGAGGTGGGCCACGGTGGAGGCTCCGTCGGCCGCCCGGACCCGCAGCCGGGGCCAGGAAGCGGCCAGGCTCGCGTCGTAGGGCCCGCCCGGCGGCTCCCAGAAGCACCAGGTCCGCGGGGGCGCGCGCAGAGGCCCCGGCGGGGCGTCGACGAGGGCGACCGACAGAGGTACGTCGCTGCCCGGGGCGCAGAGGTGGTAGGCCAGGCTCATCCCGGCCGCGCCCGCGCCCACGATGACGACGTCGAAGTCGGCGGGCACGGCATTCCTCTCGGTCGGACAGACACGAACCCTCGCGGTGGGAGCGCAGCCGACGCCTTTCCCATCGAAACGCCGGGCGGGCGGGGTGCCAGGCGACCGTATCCCGCGGCGCCCTCTCCCACGCGGCATGCCCGGCCGCTCACACCTGAGTGGCGGTAAGGCCTGGCCCGGGGACGGCAGGCCTTCTTCACCCGCCCCGCCCTTTCACGGGCGATCGCGAGCGGCGTCGCCCTGTGCGGCTCGGCCGGGTGCCTGAATCCTCCGGCGTGGCGAGCTTCCGCGGGGGAGCACGGTCCCGAACGCCGCGGCATCCACCGGTTCAGGCCGCGGAGTGTCTGCCGGGTGGGTGGCGTCGCTGCCCTTGGGCGGTGTCGAGCTGTGTGTGAAGACCTGCGAGCCCATGGGCCAGGGCACGGCGTTCGGTCGGCGCCATGTTGTCGATGGCCTGATGGAGCATCGTGTCGCGTTGCTCGCGAATGCGTTGCAGGTGCCTTCTGCCGGTGGGGGTGAGTCGCAGCGTGATCTCGCGGCCGTTGTCGGGGCTGGGCAGGCGTTCGAGGAAGCCGATGGCCTGCAGGCGGTCGCACATGCGGGTCACGGTCGGGGCCGCGGAGGCGAGGCGTTCGCAGACGGTGCGCATCCGTATGCCGTCCTCGCGGTCGACGACGTACATCAAACGCAGCTGGGAGGTGGAGCCGGGCGCTGTCATGCCCGCGGTGGAGTTTCTGGCGTGATCCCACATCACGTCGAGGAATTCGATGATGAAGCTCGCGGATTCGGTTGCCTCCCGCCGGATTCCGCCGGCGGCTGCGTCTGGTGCGGTCATGGTTGCCCGTCGGTGTGTGCTTCTGCCCGGTGAACGGCCGGGAAGTGGCTCAGGTGGTGCCGTCCGGTCCGTTGGGGAAGGTCGCCGCAACGCTCTCCTCGGTCGTCGAGGACCTGACCGCGCCGCCGGGGGCCGGGGCCGTGAAGTGGTCAAGCGTACCGGTGAGTTGGAGGAGCCGGTCCAGCTTCGCGGGCCGGGCGTCCAGGTGCAGCCGGACCCCGGCCCCGGAGGTACGGCGGCTGATCATCAGCAGGGCGGACAGGCCCGTGGAATCGACGGTGCCGAGCTCCGCGCAGTGCAGACGCAGGTCCGTCAGGGCGGGCCGGGCCGCGAGCTGCGCGGTGACCTCGTCCAGAAGGAGGCCGGCGCTGTCGTAGTCGAGGTCTCCATGGACCTCTATACGGACGCTGCCCTCGGTGTCGAGCGTGGTCAGGCGCAGGTGCTGGGGGTGTGTCGTCATGCGATGTTCCAGGCGGCGGTGAAGGGGGCGGTGGTGAGGGAGCGCGTCCCGGCCCGGAGGATACGGGCGGCTCGGGGAAAGTCCTTGAGCTCACGGGCCAGCAGATCCAGGGCCGGGGGCAGACTGTGGGCGGGGACGCCCCGGGCCACGAGGATCTGCGCGGTCCAGGTGATGAACCGGGTGAAGAGTTCCTCGTCGTCGAGGTAGAGCGCGGTGGCGAGGAACTCCACGATGTGGGCGAGATCCTCCGCGGTGCGCTCGCGCTGGAGATCGTCGTAGGAGCGCATCGCGGAGAAGGCGTCCTCCAGTGCGGTGAAGACGCTCCGGACGAGAGAGGCACTGTTGCGGTCGACCATGGTGTATTCCTGGTCGGCCAGATGCGGCAGGTCGTCGAACCGCTGGTGGTCGGGCTCCGGCCGAGGCAGCCGCCCCCGGGCGAGGTGGTGGGCGGCGGTCCGGGCGTCGGGGGCCCAGGCGTCGGCGCCCAGCAGCTTCGCGTAGCGGCCCTCGGGGCCGAAGGCGGCGCCGCCGACGAGGACGGGGACGCCGATGGCCTGGCAGGCAGTGATCGCCGCGTGCGCGGTGGGCAGTCGGGTGGCGATCGAGCTGGAGAGCGCGACCGCGTCGGCCCGGGTGCCGTGGAGGTGGGCGATGAGGTGCGGGGTGGGGACCTGGGCGCCGAGGTAGTCGACCTGCCAGCCACGCAGTCTCAGGACTTCGGCCAGGAGCCGGGCGGGCAGCCCATGCCATTCGCCGTCCACACAGGCCACCGTGATCCGGCCCCCGGTGGCAGCGGCGCGGGCGGCGGGGTGCACGCTCACCGCGGCGACGGCCCGCTCGTTGATGGCGGTCGCGGCGTGCTCCTGGGCGACGCCGATCCGGGCGGCCGCCCACTCCTCACCGACTCTGGCCTGCACCCGGGCGATCACATCCAGCAGGACGCTCTCCGGATCGGTCCCGTCGTCGAGCAGGCCCGACACCAGCTCGGTGGCCGCGCGCTCGTCCGCGGCCGAGACCGCCTTCCACAGCAGTTCTGCCGAGTGTTCCGCGTGTTCGAGGCCGGCGAGGTACGGCGGCGTGCTGGTGCTCACCCGGTGAACCTGCCCCGGGTGCGCCCGTTCACCGCACTGAGATGGTGGGTGCGAGGGGCGGAGATCACGACGACGGCCATGTCGTCGTGGGAGCGGTTGCCGAGCCATTGGGCGGCCAGCATCTGCACGTGCTCCACGATCCCCTCGGCCGGCATGCCCGCGCACCCGGCGAGGACGCGTTTGAGGCGGTCCTCACCGAACAGGGCGTCGCCCATGGGCCCGCCCTTGGCTTCGGTGATGCCGTCGGTGTACAGGACGCAGGACTCCCCGGGGGCGAGGGATACCGCGGCGGTGCTCGCCGTGATGTCCGGGAGGGCTCCGATCAGGGTGCCGTTGGTGTCGGCCTCCTCGACGGTTCCGTCCGAGCGGATGATCAACGGGCTGGGGTGGCCGCCGCTGGTCAACTTGAGGTCCACCGTGTTGCCGCGGCGTACGGCGGAGGCCAGGACCAGAGTCGCGAACCGGGTGTGGTGGGAGTTGAGCAGCGCGGTGTTCAGCAGGCCGAGCATCCGTTGGTGGTCATCGGCCAGGGGCAGCAGGGCGTGCAACGTGTTGCGGATCTTGCCCGTCAGCACGGCGGCCTCCAGGCCTTTGCCGCACACGTCCCCGAGCGAGACCAGCGAAGCCTCGCCCTCGACGGCGGCGGGGTGGACGTCGTAGAAGTCCCCGCCGATACGCTCGTGGTCCGCGGAGGGCCGGTACCGGCCGGCGAAGTCCACTCCGGAGATGTGGTGCAGGGTCGGGGGCAGGAGCTCCTGCATGAGGACGTCGGTGATCGCGGTCTGCTCCGCGTAGAGGCGTGCGGCCGACATCGCCGCCCCGGCGCGGGCGGCGAACAGCCTGGCGAAGCCCTCTTCCTCGTCGCTGAAGGCGGCGTTCTCCGTCTTGCGCAGCAGGATCAGCGCCCCGGCCGCCACACCGTGCCCGGGCAGCGGGGTGATCACTATCGAGCCGACCGGCCCGAAGCCCTCGGGCACCATCCACGCGGGCGCGGTCGCCGGGTCGATCCACCGCGAGGGCACCGGCGGGAACCCTCGCAGCGCCTCCCCCAGGCCTGGCACGTCGTCAGGATCAACCGCCAGGGTGGACAGGACCGGGGGACCGCCGCGCAGACAGGTCACCACCGGCAGCCGGTGCCCACGAAGCGGCGCGATCGCCAGCGCCGCATCCGCGAGGCTCTCGGCGGCCAGCTGCGCGGTCACATCCATGCAGCGCCCCAGGTTGAGGGAGGAGAGCAGGACATTGGACGCCTTGGCCAGGAACGCGGTCCGCTCCCGCTCCACGTGCAGGGCTTCCCGGATGAGCTGGTGATCGGTGTCATCCACCAGCCACCACGCCACGGAGCCGTCCTTCCGCACGGTCGGGTGGGCCTCGAAACGACGGCTGCCGATCACACCACGCAGCGGCCCCGCGGTCTCCGGGACGGCGTGCGGGCCGGGGAGGGTCAGTGTGGCGTGCGCGGCACGGAGCCAGTCCGGAGCCACGTCCACCAGCGGTGTCCCGGGGGCCGCGGCGGGCAGAAGGCGGCCTGCCGCCTCATTGCACTGCACCACAGAACCCTCGACGTCAGCGATCAGGACGGGAGTCGGGGCCCCACCCCATGGAAGGTCGGACCCCGTGGCTGCGACTGTCTGCGCTTGAGTGGGTACCAAATGTCGAGGATCCGCTGAACGGATCCCTCACCTCATCAACTAGACGATTGCCTGAAGGCAACAATCTCTCATGGGGTCGCCGCCTGACAACCGCCCCCTCTCCCCGAGCGGGCTTCACACGGAGAAGGTTGCAGATCCTTCACCACAGGACCACATACCCGCCGCGGGGAGAGCTAGTCTTCTGAGTCAGGAATTCTGTTCAGATGTATAGGCTTGGTCTGTGGCGCGTACTGGGCGGCCGAAGGCCGAGTTGATCCTGTCCGACGA
>NZ_JBIWLQ010000018.1:0-199449 GCF_044766265.1 Streptomyces sp. NPDC102283 | reverse complement strand
ACCACCGGCCCCCTCCCCACCCCCGAGGACTTCCAGAACATCCCCGGACTCGGCGTCCAGGGCATCGTCGAAGGCCACGCCGTCCTCGTCGGGCGCGAACAGCTCCTGGCCGAGTGGGAGATCCGTCTCCCCGACCACCTCGCCGAGGCGAAGAAGGCCGCGGAGGCCGCCGGGCGCACCGCGATCACCGTCGCCTGGGACGGTGAGGCGCGCGCGGTGCTGGAGGTCGCCGACGCGGTGAAGGACACGAGCGCCGAGGCCATCCGCCGGCTCCGCGCCCTCGGTCTGACCCCGATCCTCCTCACCGGTGACAACCGGGCCGTGGCGGAGTCGGTCGCGGCCGAGGTCGGCATCGACGAGGTGTACGCGGAGGTCATGCCGCAGGACAAGGTGGACGTGGTCAAGCGCCTTCAGGCCGAGGGCCGTTCGGTCGCGATGGTCGGGGACGGGGTCAACGACGCCGCCGCCCTCGCCCAGGCCGACCTGGGCCTCGCGATGGGCACCGGCACCGACGCCGCCATCGAGGCCGGCGACCTCACCCTCGTCCGCGGCGACCTCAACGCCGCCGCCGACGCGATCCGCCTCTCCCGCCGCACCCTCTCCACCATCCGCACCAACCTGTTCTGGGCCTTCGCCTACAACGTCGGCGCCCTGCCGCTGGCCGCCGCCGGACTCCTCAACCCGATGATCGCCGGAGCGGCTATGGCCTTCTCCTCCGTCTTCGTGGTCGGCAACTCCCTGCGACTGCGCACCTTCAAGGGCGCGTGAGGCCCGGGGTACGCAGTCGGAGCGCGGCGGGACCGTCCGGTCCCGCCGCGCTCAGGCGCGTACGAAACGCAGCGGGGTTCCCGGCACCGCCTGCGCCGCCGCGGCGAGGGACCGTTCGGGGACGACGCCGACGACCGGGTAGCCGCCGGTCGTCGGATGGTCGTGGAGGAAGACGACGGGCCGGCCGTCGGGCGGCACCTGGACCGCGCCCAGCACCATGCCCTCGCTGGGCAGTTCGCCGTGGCGGGACCGTTCCAGCGCCGGGCCCTCCGTGCGCAGGCCGATGCGGTTGCTGTGCGGCGAGACCCGGTAGGCGGCGGTGAGGAGCGTACGGAGCGCGGCCTCGGTGAACCAGTCGTGGCGGGGCCCGGGATGGACCGGGAGCACCAGCTCGGCGGGGGCGCCCGGCCAGGGGACGGGGTCCGCGGGCGGCGGCGGACCGCAGCCCGCCGGATCGCCCAGCGGGAGTACGTCGCCCTCACTGAGCGGGGCGGGCCCGAGCCCCGAGAGGAGGTCCGCCGAACGGCTGCCCAGCACCGGCTCCGGCACCAGCCCGCCCGCGAACGCCAGATAGCCGCGCAGGCCGCCCGCGGCGGGGCCCGCGTCCAGCACCGCGCCCGCGGGCACCCGCACCGGGGCGCCCCACGCCGCCGGCCGCCCGTCGACCGTCACCCGGCAGCCCGCCCCGCCGACGACGGCCACGACCGGCCGGTCCGGGCGGACCGCGCACCCGGTGAGGGTGGTCTCCAGTACGGCGGCGTCCGGCGGATTGCCCACCAGCCGGTTGGCGAGCCGGGCGGCGGGCGCGTCCAGCGCCCCGGCGCGCCCGACCCCGAGGTGCGCCCAGCCGGAACGGCCCGCGTCCTGCACGGTGGTCAGCGCCCCGGCCCGGACGACGTACAGCCGGGAGACGGCGGGCGGCGGCGTCACGCGCCCACCGGGGGGTCGCCGGCCGGGGGGTCGCCTGCGGAGCCATCGCCCTGTGGAGAAGCATCTGCCCGGGGAGCGGGCAGCGCTCCCGGCCCCACCGGCACGAATCGGACCGGCGTCCCCGGCACGAGCAGCGCCGCCGGTTCCCTGGCCGGGTCCCACAGGGCCCCCGGGTCGGGCATCCGCCCGACGATCCGCCAACCGCCGGGCGAGGGGCGCGGGTACACCCCGGTGTAGGGCCCGGCCAGGGCCACCGCCCCGGCCGGGACCCGGGTGCGCGGGGTCGCGCGCCGGGGCACGTGCAACGGCTCGGGCAGCCCGGTGAGATAGCCGAACCCGGGGGCGAACCCGCAGAACGCCACCCGGAACGCGGTACGGGAGTGCAGGGCGGCCACCTCCCCGGCCGGGACGCCCCAGAGCGCGGCGACCTCGCCCAGGTCGGGGCCGTCGTAGACCACGGGGATCTCCACCGGGTCGCCGCCCCCGCGTCGCAACGGCTCCACCCGCCACGAGGCGAGGTCGCGGGCGAACCGGTCCCGGACCCCGGGCGCGCGCTCCGCGGCCCCGGCCCCGGCACCAGCCCCAGCCCCAGCCCCAGCCCCAGCCCCAGCCCTGTCGATGATCCCGTCGTGAATCCCGTCGATCAGGACCGTGCGGGCTGCCGGGACGATCTCGCGCACGTCGGGGAGTTCACCGCACTCGCGGCGGCGGAGCAGTTCGGCGTGGAAGGCCTCGGCGTGCTCGCCGTCGGACAGCTCGACGAGAAGCGCGTGCGGCCCGGCGGGAAGGACGCGCAGCTCGCCCGGACGCACACGCGCCTCGCCCGGTCGTACGCACACCTCGCCCGGTCGTACGCGCACCGGACCGGGGCCGACCGCGCGGGCGCTCACGTGAACGCCCGTACCGCGACGCCCGCTTCCTCCAGCGCGGCCCTGACCCGGCGGGCGAGGGCCGCCGCGCCCGGGGTGTCCCCGTGGACGCAGAGCGAGCGCGCCGAGACGGGGATCCGGCTGCCGTCCGCCCCGGTCACCGCCCGCTCGACGGCCATGCCGACGCTCCGGCGTACGACGTCGTCCGGGTCGTGCACCACCGCGCCCGGCTCACCGCGCGGGACGAGGGTGCCCCGCGGGGTGTACGCGCGGTCGGCGAAGGCCTCCTGAACGGCGGGCAGTCCGGCCTCGGCCGCATGGGCGAGCAGCCGCGATCCGGGCAGCCCGAGCACGGCCGGGCTCCCGCCCGCGAGCCGGACGCCCGCGACGACGGCGGCGGCCTGTTCGTCGTCCCAGACCGCCCGGTTGTAGAGCGCGCCGTGCGGCTTGACGTAACTGACGGTGGACCCGGCGGCCTCCGCGAAGACCCGCAGAGCGCCTATCTGGTAGGCGATCTCGGCGGTCAGCTCGGCGGGCGGCACGTCCATCGACCGGCGTCCGAACCCGGCCAGGTCCCGATAGGAGACCTGCGCCCCGATCCGTACCCCGCCGGCCGCCGCCGCGTCGCAGACCCGCCGCATCACGGAGGCGTCGCCCGCGTGGAAGCCGCAGGCCACGTTGGCGCTCGTGACGCAGGCGAGGAGCGCGTCGTCGTCGGTCAGGGTCCAGTTGCCGAAGCCCTCGCCGAGATCCGCGTTGAGATCCATCATCACGCCGCGCACGGTAATGACAGTTCAGCAGGGCGACAAGGGGCGGTCCGGGGGCCGGACGGACGGCCCCGCGTCGTCCTGGAGCCGCCCGCCCTAGAGTCGTCCCATGACGGAGAGCCCCCGCCCGCACGACGCCACTTCCCACGAGGCCGACCCCGGGGAGAACGCTTCCCACGAAACCGGCCTCCGCGACGCCGGCCTCCGCGACCGGTGGCACGACACGCTGCTCGCCGCGCGCGCCGGGGCGGACGGCCCCGATCCGCTGCCGTACGCGCAGAACCTCCTCGCCCGCTGGGCCGAGCCGCAGCGCCGCTATCACACGACCGCCCACCTCGCCGCCGTCCTGGACGGCGTCGACACCCTCGCCGGGCACGCCGACGACGTGCACGCGGTACGCCTCGCCGCCTGGTTCCACGACGCGGTGTACCGGCCCGACCGGACGGAGAACGAGGAGCGCAGCGCCGCCCTCGCGGAGCGGGCGCTGTCCGAGGCGGGGGTGCCGGAGGCGGTGGTGGCGGAGGTCGCCCGGCTGGTCCGCCTCACCGTCACGCACGACCCGGCGGACGGCGACCGCAACGGCGAGGCACTGTGCGACGCCGACCTCGCGGTCCTGGCGGGCGGCCCGCAGGAGTACGGGGCGTACGCGGCCCGGGTCCGGGAGGAGTACGGCTTCGTCCCGGACGGGGCGTTCCGGGAGGGCCGGGCGGCGGTGCTGCGGCAACTCCTCGACCTGCCGGCGCTGTTCCGTACCCCGCACGGCGCGGCCGCGTGGGAGGCACGGGCCCGGCACAACCTGGCGACGGAACTGGAACTGCTGACATCGTCCGGCGTCGGCTGACCCTGTGCCCCCCGCCTACCGGTGAATGTTCCGGTTCGTTCACGGTGTCGTCCCGGTCATGCCCTGGCCCGACCGGTGAAGCCCGGCGACCGCTAACGTCTCGCATCGCAGATGCACACACAACTCCACGGGGGTACAGCGACATGTCCGAGGGACTCGGCACGACGGTCGGCAGATCTTCCCGGCGGCGCATACTGCGCCTGGCCGGAGGCGGGATCACCATGGCGGCGCTCGGAGCCGGACTGACCGGCTGCGAGGACGAGCTCGCGACGGGCGGAGAGGGCAGCACGCCGCCACCGCGCAGCGCCTCCCCCGAGGACGGGAAGGCGCCCGAGGACGGCAGGGCCCCCGAGCCGCTGTGGACGAAGTCGACGTCGGCGCAGACCTACGGGGACAACGACGAGCTCGTGGCCGTGGACGGCGTGGTGATCGCGAGCGGCGATCCGCTGGCCGCCTTCGACGGCGCGACCGGCGAGGAGCGGTGGTCGCTGCCGGGCGGCGCGGTGCCCGGTGCGCCGCTGCTGCTCGGCGACGGCACCCTGTACCTGGAGAGCGGCAAGTACGACGGCAGCGTCGCCGGTTACGTGCCGGGGTCCGGCAAGGAGGCCTGGCGCAGCCGCCTCGGCAAGGAGTACCGGCAGCCGAGGCCGGTCGCGGTGGACGCGGAGCAGGTGTACGTCATCGCCGAGATCCTCGAAGCCGACGGCTCGTCCCACACCAATGTGATCGCCGCGCTGAACAGCGGCACGGGCAAGGTCGCCTGGAAGGAACAGCGCGACCTCGGCACCCAGCAGAACGGCGTCCACGCCGCCGTACAGGGCCGCCACCTCGTCTACACCGACTTCAAGAACAACCTCACGGTCCGCGACACCGCCACCGGCAAGCAGGTGTGGACGCAGAAGACGACGAAGACGAGCTACGGGCCGTTCGTCGTCCACCAGGATCTGGTGATCGTCCCGCAGGGGCAGCGGCTCCAGGCCTTCGCGCTGTCCGACGGGTCCGAGAAGTGGTCCGTGCGGGCCGAGGAGTTCACCACCTTCCGTGAGCCGACCCTCCTCTCGGACGTGCTCTGCATCGCGGACAGCGGCCGGACGCTGTGGGCCCTCGAGCCGGGGACCGGTAGGACGATCTGGCGGTCCACGGCCCTCAAGGACGCGGGCGGGCAGGTGCCCCGGCAGTTCGTCGAGGTGGGCGGCACGCTCTACGGAGCCACCGACCTCGACGAGCGGGGCGGCGTCCACGCCTTCGACGGGAAGACCGGCGCCCTGCGCTGGACGTTCAACGACAAGTCCGGCGACCACCACTCCTGGCTGGTGGCCACGGACGGCGAGCGCGTCTTCGCCCTGCACGGCAAGAAGCTGCACGCCCTTCCCGCGTGACGCGGGTATGACGTGACGCGGGTATGAAGCACGAGTGAACCGGCACGTTCTCGTCCGGCGCCGGGAATGCGGAAGGGTTCTCCGGCGTTGGGACGAGTCATGCCCGACTCTCCCTCCCGCCGCGCTCCTATGCCGCTGGCCGTATACATTCTCGGCCTCTCGGTCTTCGCACTCGGCACCAGTGAGTTCATGCTGTCGGGCCTGCTCCCGCCCATCGCCGACGACATGAACGTGTCGATCCCGCAGGCCGGACTCCTCATATCCGCGTTCGCGATCGGCATGGTGGTCGGCGCCCCGCTGCTGGCCGTCGCCACGCTCCGGCTGCCGCGCCGCACCACGCTGATCGCGCTGATCTCGGTGTTCGGCCTCGGCCAGATCGCCGGTGCGCTGGCCCCGACGTACGAGATCCTCTTCGTCTCCCGGGTCCTGAGCGCGCTCGCCTGCGCGGGCTTCTGGGCGGTCGGCGCGGCCGTGGCCATCGCGATGGTCCCGGTGAACCAGCGGGCGCGGGCGATGGCCGTGATGATCGGCGGCCTGTCCGTCGCGAACGTGCTGGGCGTGCCGCTGGGCGCCTTCCTCGGCGAGCACTTCGGCTGGCGTTCGGCGTTCTGGGCGGTCGGCGCGGCCTCGGCGGTTGCCCTGGTGGGCGTCGCCACGCGCATCCCGCACATCCCGCTGCCCGAGAAGAAGCCCGAGCTGAAGCGGGAGCTGGCGATCTACCGGGACCGGCAGGTCTGGCTGGCCATCGTGATCACCGCGCTCGCGGCGGGCGGGGTGTTCTGCGCGTTCAGCTACCTGGCGCCGCTGCTCACGGACGTGGCGGGCCTCGACTCCGGTTGGGTGCCGTGGATCCTCGGCCTGTTCGGGGCGGGCGCGCTGATCGGCACGATGATCGGCGGCCGGGTCGCGGACGCGCACCTCTTCGGGGTGCTGCTGATCGGCATCACGGCGTCCACGGTGTTCCTGGTGGCGCTGGCCCTCTTCGCCTCCAGCCAGGTCGCGGTCATCGCGCTGGCGTTCCTGCTGGGGCTGTCCGCCTTCTTCACGGCCCCCGCGCTGAACGCCCGGATGTTCAACGTGGCCGGAGCCGCCCCGACGCTGGCCGGCGCCACCACGACGGCGGCGTTCAACCTGGGCAACACGAGCGGCCCGTGGCTCGGCGGCACCGTGATCGACCTGGACTTCGGCTTCGCGTCCACGGCCTGGGCGGGCGCGGCGATGACGGCCCTGGCCCTGGCGGCGGTAGGGGTGGCGCTGCGCCTCCAGCGCGGCGGTGAGGGCGGCCGGTCGCGTTCGCGGCTGATCGCGAAGAGCGCGAAGATCCCCGCGGCCCGTGACTCCCGTGAGACCCCGGAGGCCCCTACGGACGGCCGCCCGGCGCCGGCCGCCCCTTCGGCCTCCTCAGCCCCGCGTCCGTGAGACGCCTGACCAACTCCTTCGCTCCGATCTCCCGCGCCCCGGCCCGCACCGCGTCCGCGTAGTGCGCCTGGGGCACGTCGTAGTGGTCTCGCTCGAAGGCGCGCGGCGGGCAGCCGATCGCGGCGGCGAAGGCGTGCAGCTCCTCGAATGACACATCGCTGACCAGGTGCGACCAGAGGCGGCCGTGTCCGGGCCAGGTGGGCGGGTCGATGTAGAGCGTCACCGCCGCAGCACCTCGCCCAACGCGCCCACCGGCGCCACCGCCACGGCCGCCTTGGTGCACACCCAGTGCGGGTCGGGCCCGAGCTCCGGCTCCACGTCCAGCGCGTGCGGCTCCTCCTCCGCCGAGCACGCGGGGCACAGCGGCCACCGCCCGTACCGCTCCAGCAGCGCGTCCTGCACGTCCTGGGCGACCAGCCCGGCCACGAACTCCGCTCCCTCGGGCCACTGCTCCACCCACCAGCGGCGGTGGGTCACCGCGTCCTCGACCAGTGAGACGACATCCGCCTCGGCGACGTCGCCCGCCGCCAGGTCGGCCACGACGAGCGCGCGGGCGGTGTGCAGGGCCTGCTCCAGGGGGTTCAACTCCATGCCCCCATTGTGCGCCCGCGCGAAAGGGCCCCGGTCGGAGCGCCCCCGGCGGCAACGCCCCTCCTCGCCGGAGGGAGGGACCAAAGGGGGCTTGACGGACCCCCGGGTTGAAAATATCTTTCAGATGTGACCCAAGAAGTGAAGGAAATTTTCAGCGGCGAGTCCCCGCCGGCCCCCGCGGCCCTCGCCGCCAAGGTCCGGACCCTCGCCCCCTCCATGACCCGCTCGATGCAGCTGGTCGCCGAAGCCGTGGCGGGCGACCCGGCCGGCTGTGCCGCCCTCACCGTCACGGGTCTCGCCGAGCGCACCGGCACCAGCGAGGCCACCGTCGTCCGCACCGCGCGCCTCCTCGGCTACCCCGGCTACCGCGATCTGCGCCTCGCGCTGGCCGGCCTCGCCGCGCACCAGGAGTCCGGCCGGGCTCCCGCCGTCACCGCCGACATCGCGGTGGACGACCCGATCGCCGACGTGGTCGCCAAGCTCGCCCACGACGAGCAGCAGACCCTCGCCGACACCGCCGCCGGGCTCGACACCGTACAGCTGGGGGCCGCGGTCGCCGCCGCGTCGACCGCCCGCCGCATCGACGTCTACGGCGTCGGGGCGTCCTCCCTCGTCGGCCAGGACCTGGCGCAGAAGCTGCTCCGGATCGGACTGATCGCCCACGCCCACATGGACCCGCACCTCGCGGTGACCAACGCCGTGCAGCTGCGCAGCGGAGACGTGGCCATCGCGATCACGCACTCCGGCTCCACCGGTGACGTCATCGAGCCGCTGCGGGTCGCCTTCGACCGCGGGGCGACGACGATCGCGATCACCGGGCGGCCCGACGGGCCCGTGACGCAGTACGCGGATCACGTGCTGACCACGTCCACGGCGCGCGAGAGCGAGCTGCGCCCCGCCGCCATGTCGAGCCGCACCAGTCAGCTACTCGTCGTGGACTGCCTGTTCATAGGCGTCGCGCAGCGGACGTACGAGACCGCCGCGCCCGCCCTGGCCGCCTCCTACGAGGCGCTCGCCCACCGCCACAACCCGCGCACGCGCTGACCGCCCCGGCCACGACCACGGTCAGGGCCACGCACCACCCGTACGAGACCGAGAACACCGAGAAAGCCGAGCCGCACCTCATGACCTCCACCACCGACACGAACACCGACACCCCCGAGGCCTCCGGGACCTACGGCGAACTCCGCGCCCAGCTGGCCACCCTCACCACCGAGGCGTTCCGCCCCGAGCTGGCCGAGATCGACCGGCAGTCCACGCGGGAGATCGCCCGGATCATGAACGGCGAGGACGCCACCGTCCCCGCCGCCGTCGCCGAGCGGCTGCCGCAGATCGCCGCGGCGATCGACGCCACCGCCGAGCGCATGGCCCGCGGCGGCCGGCTGATCTACGCGGGCGCGGGCACCGCGGGCCGCCTCGGGGTGCTGGACGCCAGCGAGTGCCCGCCCACCTTCAACACCGACCCGTCCGAGGTCATCGGCCTGATCGCGGGCGGCCCCTCCGCCATGGTCACGGCCGTCGAGGGCGCGGAGGACAGCAAGGAGCTGGCCGCCGCCGACCTCGACGGGCTGAAGCTGAGCGCCGACGACACGGTGGTCGGCATCTCCGCCTCCGGCCGCACGCCGTACGCGATCGGCGCCGTCGAGCACGCCCGCGAGCGGGGCGCCCTGACCATCGGGCTCTCCTGCAACGCAGGCTCCGCGCTCGGCGCCGCCGCCGAACACGGCCTGGAGGTCGTCGTCGGCCCCGAGCTGCTCACCGGCTCGACCCGGCTGAAGGCGGGCACGGCCCAGAAGCTCGTCCTCAACATGATCTCGACGATCACGATGATCCGGCTCGGCAAGACGTACGGGAATCTCATGGTCGACGTCCGCGCTTCCAACGAGAAGCTGCGGGCCCGCTCCCGGCACATCGTCTCCCTGGCCACCGGCGCGTCCGACGCCGAGATCGAGGCCGCGCTCGCCGCCACCGACGGCGAGGTCAAGAACGCGATCCTGGTCATCCTCGGCCAGGTCGACGGCCCCACCGCCGCCACCCGCCTCAGCGAGGCGGACGGCCACCTCCGCGCCGCCCTCACTGCCGTACGCACCACCTGACCCACCCGGGTCCTCCGCCCCACCCCCCGCACAGCAAGGCACCGAGCACCATGGCCACAGAAGACAAGAACCGCGCCACCGCCGCCGCGATCCTGCCGCTCGTCGGCGGCGGGGCGAACGTCGCCTCCATCGCCCACTGCATGACCCGGCTCCGCCTCGGTCTGCACGACCGGTCCCTCGTCGACGACGAGGCGCTGAAGGCCCTGCCCGCCGTGATGGGCGTCGTCGAGGACGACACGTACCAGATCGTGCTGGGTCCGGGCACGGTCGCCCGGGTCACCCCGGAGTTCGAGAAGCTGGTCGACGAGGCCCGCGAGGCCGCGCCCGAACCGGCCCCCGAGCCCGCTACGGCCCCCGTCTCGGCCGAGGAGCTGGCGGCCCAGGGCGCGGCGATCAAGGCCCAGCGGAAGGCGAGGAACGCCACCCCGTTCAAGCTGTTCCTGCGCAGAATCGCCAACATCTTCGTACCGCTGATCCCGGCGCTCATCGGCTGCGGGATCATCGCGGGCCTCAACGGCCTGCTGGTGAACCTCCAGTGGCTGCCCGCCGTGACGCCCGCGCTGGCGGCGATGGCGTCCGGCTTCATGGCGCTGATCGCGGTGTTCGTCGGCTACAACACCGCGAAGGAGTTCGGCGGTACGCCGATCCTGGGCGGTGCGGTGGCGGCGATCATCGTCTTCCCGGGCGTCGCGAACATCGACGCCTTCGGCCAGACCCTCTCCCCGGGCCAGGGCGGTGTGCTCGGCGCGCTGGGCGCGGCCGTGCTGGCGGTGTACGTGGAGAAGTGGTGCCGCCGCTGGGTGCCGGAGGCCCTGGACGTCCTGGTCACCCCGACCCTGACGGTGCTGATCTCCGGCCTGGTGACGATCTTCGGCCTGATGTACGTGGCGGGCGAGGTGTCCTCCGCGATCGGCACGTTCGCCGACTGGCTGCTGTCCAACGGCGGCGCGGGCGCGGGCTTCGTGCTCGGTGGCCTGTTCCTGCCCCTGGTGATGCTGGGCCTGCACCAGGCGCTGATCCCGATCCACACCACGCTCATCGAGCAGCAGGGCTACACGGTCCTGCTCCCGATCCTCGCGATGGCCGGTGCGGGCCAGGTGGGCGCGGCCGTGGCCGTCTACTTCCGCCTCCCCCGCAACGAGTCGATCCGCCGCACCATCAAGTCGGCGCTCCCGGCGGGCCTGCTGGGCGTGGGCGAACCCCTGATCTACGGCGTCTCGCTCCCCCTCGGCCGCCCGTTCGTCACGGCGTGCGTCGGCGGCGCGTTCGGGGCGGGCTTCGTCGGCCTGTTCAACCAGCTCGGCGACACGGTCGGCTCGACGGCCATCGGCCCGTCCGGCTGGGCCCTGTTCCCCCTCCTCGACGGCAACCACGGCCTGGGCTCGACGATCGCGATCTACGCGGGCGGCCTGCTCGTCGGCTACGTCGCCGGGTTCGTCGCGACGTACTTCTTCGGCTTCGGCAAGGACCTGCTGGCCGAGTTCAACGTCTCCCAGGAACCGGCCCCGTCCACGGTCGCCGCCACGGGCAACACCCACCCCGCCACCACGCCGGCCACCCCCGCCGGCACCGGCTCCGACGGCACCGGTTCCGACGGCACCGACCCCGGCACCTCCCCGGCCAGAACCCCGGCCGGCGTCTGACCCCGCCGCCCCCTGCCCGGCCCGCCCCCGGTGCTCCCCCAACCCGTTCCGGCGGGCGGGCGAGCACCGGGGGCGTCCTGCGCCGCCTCCTGTCGGCCTACGAGGGCCGGGGTCGCAGGGAGGCGACAGAAGCGTCAGCTGACGTCCCCCACTCACCGGCACGAACTTCGACCGACGCCAGGGGCGTCCTGCGGCCTACGCCTCAGGGACCGCCCCGCCCCGGTCTCCAGCCCGATACGCCCCAGGGGCCCACTGGCTAGCGTCGCCCCATGCGAATAGGACTTCTCGGTACCGGAAATGTCGCCCGCGCCCTGGCCCACGGCTGGCGCGCCGCAGGACACGACGTCCTCCTCGGATCACGTCGGCCCGAAGAACGCACCGACCTCGGACTGCCCGTCGCCGGTCTCGACGAGACGGCCGCGCACGCGGAGGTCCTGGTCAACGCCACTCCCGGCGGCGTCTCCGTGGACCTGCTGCGCTCCATCGGAGCCCCGGCCCTGGCCGGCACGCTGCTGATCGACGTCGGCGTCGGCCTCTCCGACGACTTCAGCGCGCTCACCCACCCCAACAGCAGCCTGGGCGAACTGATCCAGGAGGCGTTCCCGCTGACTCCGGTCGTCAAGACGCTCTGCACGATGGACTCCACCACCATGACCACCCCGGGCGAACTCACCGAGCCGGGCACGGTCTTCCTCTCCGGCGACGACGCCGAGGCCAAGCGCACCACCGGCCGCCTGCTCACGGACCTCGGGTGGCCGGAGTCCTCCCAGCTCGACATCGGCGGCATCACCACGGCGCGCGGCCAGGAGCACTTCGCGTTCCTCTTCATGGGCATCGCGGGCGGCGTGGGGTCCCACACCTTCAACATCAAGGTGGTCACCCGCCCGTAGGCGGACACGCGCCGGAAAACGGGCCTGGACGGCGGGCCCCGGAAACTCCCCGGTCGTCAACTGCGCGTCGAACGGGGGCGGCACGGTCAGCGGCTTGCCGAACGGCACCGCGTCCGTGTGCTTGTAGGTGCCGTCCTCGTTCGGTTCCGTGAACAGCGTGTCCATCGGTCTCACGGCTGTCCACCCTTCACGCGTGAGCAAAGCATAAGCGGGAACGTGAATGCGCGGAGGTTGATAGTCATGGTCCCCCTGCTTCTCGTTCTCCTGCTCGCCCTTCTTCTCTTCGGTGTCGGATTCGCGGTCAAGGCTCTCTGGTGGATAGCCGTGATCGTGCTGGTGGTGTGGCTCATAGGATTCTTCGTCCGTCCCGCCGCGAGCGGCGGCCGACGGGGCCGCTGGTACCGCTGGTAGCCCTGCCCTGACCGGCGGAAACGAAGGAGGGGCCGCGCCTTCCAGGTGTACGCCGCCTCTCCCCGGGCACACGGAGTCCAGCGGAAATATCGTTCAGCGAACGTATCCGTGACGCATCGCCGATCCGCCACGAGAACAAGCTGGGCGGCCTTCGCGAAAGGAGCCACAATGAGCGAATCCCTGTGGGGCTATCAGCCGTCGAGCGGTCACACCGCGGGCGCCGATCTGACCGGCTATTCGGTCGAGGCCACCGACGGCAGTATCGGAAAGATCGACAAGCACTCCGACGAGGTGGGCTCGGCCTATCTGCTCGTCGACACCGGAGTCTGGATCTTCGGCAAGGACGTCCTGCTGCCCGCGGGCACGGTGAAGCGCATCGACACCGAGGACCGGAAGGTCTACGTCGACCTCACCAAGGAACAGGTCAAGGACTCCCCGGAGTTCGACCGTCACCAGCAGTCCGACGACCCGGCCTACCACGAGCAACTGTCCGCGTACTACCTGGCGTATCGCGTCATGTGACCCGGCGTACGCCCCCCGAACGGCGGCGGGCCCGACCCCGAGGAGGGGCCGGCCCCGCCGCCTCGTGCGTGGTGTCCTGCGAGCGGACGACTTCCATGACGTAACCCCGCGGCCCTCAGACATCAGGTCCGACCAGACCACCAGGTCCGATCAGACCACCAGGTCCGACCAGAACGGCACCCGGTCACCGGCCGCCGGCTCCTGCCACCTCTCCGCGGCCCCCGCCTCGTCCGCGTCCCACTCCACGAACTCCAGCTCCACCCACTCCTCCAGGCTCCGGCCGTAGTGGATGGTGTCCCCGCCGACCACCGAGAGCACCGGGCCGCCGTGAGCCGCCACCCCGGGCAACGCCCCCGCCGCCCCTCCCGACCCCCGCGACGGCAGGTACCGGTGCGAGTAGAGCGGGATCAGCCTCGGTACGGAGGCGAGCGCGGCCCGCGCCGCCGTGACGGCCTCCACCGGGTCCGCCGGGCGCGGCCCCCACCGGCCACCGGGAAGCCACCAGCCGTGCTCCACCGAGAGAATCAGCCCGTCGACCGGCCACTCCAGCCGCTCCCGGATGAGGGCCGGGTCGCCGTCCCGCCAGTCGGTCCACGGGTTCCGCGGGGACTCGTCCTCATCCGGCGGCTCCGCCCGGTCCACCGGCAGCGCGGCCGCCAGGAAGGCCCGGTGGTCGTCGGCGAACACGATGCCGTACTCCGCCTCGATCCGGTCGAACTCCGCGTCGTCCAGCCCCGGCGCCAGCACGCACACGCCCAGCTCGGCCAGACGGCGCGCCGCCCGCGCTCCCGCCCGTACTCCCTCGTCACCGGTCATCGGGGCAGCGTAGCGGCCACTCCCCGACCGGCCTCAACGCGGTAGCTGCCCCTCCCTGTTGATCTCGGTCACCCGGGCCCGCAGCACCACTCCCGGTGACGCCGGACGCACCGCCTCCGGCGGGCAGTCCCACTCCGGCCCGCCGCCGGGCGGCCGCAGCCGCACGTTCGGCCCGGTCCGGCCCGTCACCCGGCCGACCCGCCCGTCCCGCGCGTCCACGGCGAAACCGCCCGCCTCGGGCGCACCCGGCTCCTGCCCCTCACCCGTCATGACCGCTCTCCTTCTCCGCCAGCACCTCGCACAGCCGCATCGCGGTGTCGATGTTGCAGCGGCCCAGGTCGACCAGGGGCGCCGGTTCGTCACCCGCACACGAGACCGGATCGATCCGCAGGGACGGCAGCTTCACCCCGAATTCCGCAAGCCCTTCCTTCAACTGCTCCACGGCGTCCTCCGCCATCCGCACACGGTCCGCCGCCGCCCTGCGCCGCTCCATCGCTTCCATGCCGCACACCTTCCACTCTGAGTGATGGCCATGCATACCCAGCGTGTCCAACGCGCAGTTGGCCCGGAAGAGGCGCAGTTCGGGCAACCACATCACCACTACCGACGGTTACCTTCCCGCGGTTGCCGCCGGCGCCCTTCCTCACCCCCTCTTCCGGCCGTCCCTGGCGGGTCCCGACCCGTCCCTGGAAGCGCTCTCACCCCTCTCAGCGCTGTCGGCGCCCGGCGCTAGGCTGTAGAGAATCCGGCGGCGACACCGAGTACGCGCACAGCACCCCGCGCACCCCCACGCACAGCCCGCGTATCGCCGCCCCCGTCGACGACGAGGAGCGATCGCCTTGCCCGAGCAGTCCCCCGGGTCCCGGCCCACCCTGGAAGCCGTCGCGGCACGTGCGGGGGTGTCGCGGGCCACCGCCTCGCGGGTCGTCAACGGGGGCGACGGGGTCCGCAAGCCGCTCGTGGACAAGGTGCTCAAGGCCGTCGACGAGCTGGGCTACATCCCGAACCACGCGGCCAGGACCCTGGTGACCAGGCGGACGGGCGCGGTGGCCGTCGTGATCGCGGAGCCGGAGACACGGTTCTTCTCCGACCCCTTCTTCTCCCAGCAGATCCGGGGCATCAGCAAGGAGCTGACCGCCCACGACACCCAGCTCGTCCTGCTGCTGGTGGAGGGGCCCGGCGACTTCGGCCGGATCGCACGGTATCTGTCCGGCGGACACGTCGACGGGGCGCTGGCGTTCTCGCTGCACACCGACGACCCGCTGCCCGCGATCACCCGGCGGGCGGGGATTCCCGCGGTGTACGGAGGCCGGCCCAGCTGGACCGCCGACCCCGGCGACCAGGCCGTCCCGTATGTGGACGCGGACAACCGGGGCGGCGCGCGGGTGGCCGTGCGGTATCTGAAGGACCTCGGGCGGGAGCGGATCGCGCACATCGGCGGACCGCCCGACCAGACCTCGGCGATGGACCGCCTCGACGGCTACCGGGACGTCCTGCCGGACGTGGACCCGACGCTCGTCGCCGAGGGCGCGTTCACCGTGGAGAGCGGGGCGCGGGCGATGGCGGAGCTGCTGGAGCGGCGGCCCGACCTGGACGCGGTGTTCGCCGCCAACGACCTGATGGCGTCGGGCGCGTTGCGCGTGCTGCGGGAGCGCGGCGTGGCCGTGCCGGAGCAGGTGGCGATCGTCGGGTTCGACGACATGGTCTCGGTGGCCGAAACCACCGATCCGCCGCTGACCACGGTCAGACAGGACATCGAGGGGCAGGGCCGGCTGATGGCCCGCCTGCTGCTGCGCGGCCTGGACCGGGACCGTACGGGCAACGGCCCGGCGCCCGAGTCGGTGATCACCCCGACGACGCTGGTACGACGGGCCTCGGCCTGATCGCCGGGCGTGTGCGGGAGTGCGGCGGGCCTCCGCCCTGAGGAGCCGGAGACCCGCCGCACGAATCGTGCCCGTGGAGTCGCGTCCTACACGCACATATCCCGCCACTTATCCGTACGGGATCGCGCGTCCTACACGTACGGGATCTTCAGGACGGCCGCGTCCGTGCCGGTCTGGACCTGGGACGTGCCGCTGCCGAGCGCGTTCCAGACCTCCAGGCGGACCGTGCCGTTCCTGAGTTCGCCCAGGCTCCCGGTGACGGCCCGCGTACCGGACGCCTGCGTGTACTCCTCCCACCCGTTGACCGGGTCCGTCGCGAAGTAGCGGAAGGTCTCGGCCCGGTCGAACGTGCCGTCGCCGGTCAGGTCGTAGCTGACCCGGACCTGCGGGGCGAGCCCGACCTTCGTGCCCGCGTCCACCCGGAGGCGGAACGCGGTGGCCGCGCCGGAGGCGACCTTGCCGTTGACCTTCTTCACCTCGTAGACGGTCGGCCGGTACGGAGTGCCGTCCCGGTTGACGCCGTCGGCAGAGGCGATGGTGTCCGCGCCCGCCGGGTCGGTGGTGGCGGTGGTGAGGACTCCTCCGGACTTCAGGCGGAAGGTGTTTCCGGTGGACGGCTCGCCGGGCTCCTCCGGGTCGGTCCCGGGGCCGCCGGGGCCCGTGCTGGTGGCCGTCGAACGGGCCGGTACGGAGAGGGACTTGCCGTCGGAGAAGGTGACCGTACGGACGGTGGAGCCGTGGTTGTGCGCGGTGTAGGTGCGGGTGCCGGCCTTCGAGAAGACGGCGGAGGTGGGCAGGTCGCCGCTGACCGTCATGTCGGGCGCGCCGACCGTGTTCAGGGTGTTGATCCAGTGGTAGGTGTGCGCCTTGGACTCACCCTGCTCCGGGGTGTAGTTCCCGTTCACCCCGTCCCACTTGGCCTTCGCCGCCGCCGGGTCCGACAGCGACTCGAACTGCCAGAGCAGGTCGCGCCACTCCTGTGCGGGTCCGCCGTTCTCGCGCTCCATCTCGGCGATGTTCCGCTTGATGGCCGCCTTCTCACGCGCGAGGTGCAGCGAACCGCCGGTCACCGGCAGGACGTTGATGCCGTGGATCTCCTCCGGGTTGGCGGTCCACCAGGTGGAGTACGCGCCGCCGCTGCCCCAGACCATGCCGACCGTGTCGTGGCCGAAGGAGGCGGGGAAGACCTGCTGCGAGGCGTCGAACCAGTACTGGGTGATCGCCTCGGACTCGGTGGTCAGCAGGTAGCTGCCGAGGTCGCGGAGGTTGGTGTCGCCGGTGGCCGAGCCGAGGAGCACCAGGGCGGCGCTGAGGTTGATGGACTCCGAGGAGGACTCCTGGTTGTTGCCCGCCGCGAAGCCCTGGTGGCCGGAGGCCCAGCTGTGGCCCGCGTACACGTCGAAGCCGCGCAGGAAGGGGTAGGCGGAGTCGGTGCGGCCGGCGTTGGCGGTGTCGCGGATCAGGTGCTTGATCATCGTGCCCCAGGCCGAGTCGGCGACCCAGGCCTGGTCGTACTGGGCGATGATCGCCGCCGCGTAGACGTAGTAGCTGTAGTGGAAGTGGTGGTCGTTGAGCTCGGTGTCGCTGCCGTACGAGGCCGGGTAGCCGGTGAGGGTCTTCCAGTCCTTGTCGTAGCTGAACTCACTGGCCCCGCCCGCCGTGAACCACTCCTGGAGGCGGCCCTTCATCAGGCCGAGGAGCTTGTCGCGGGTGGCGGTCTGCCCGATCTGGTCCGCGACGGGCACCAGCTGGGCGAGGCGGCCGAGCGCCTTGCCGGTCCAGTAGGTGTCCGAGGCCCCCGAGAACGGGTCGGCGGCGTTCGCGACCTCGTTGAGATAGCCGGTCAGCCGGGCCTTGTCGACCCCGCTGGAGGCGGGCAGCGCGGGCACGACGCCGTTGTTCTTCTGGCTGGTGGTGAAGGAGGCGGACTCGCGCACCTTCATCGTGCCGCGCGGTGAGACGTAGGTGTACGGGGTCAGCGCGTCGGACGTGTGCAGCCACTGGTGGCGGTAGAGGGCCTGGAGCGTACCGCGCTCGGTGCCCTCCTTGGCCTCGGTCGTCAGGCTGTAGGTCGCCCGCACGTCGCCGCCGGTGGACTGCCAGGCCACCTGGGAGCCGGTGACGAAGCTGAAGGCGTACTTCCGGTAGGTGGCGAGCGCGTCCGTGGAGGGCAGCACGGCGAGCGAGAAGTAGTCCTTGGAGCCGAGCCCGGCCGTGATCGCGGTGCCGGAGACGTTCCAGTCGCTGCCGGTCGGGGCGAAGAGGGCGTAGTGGTGCCCGGCGACGGTGATGCCGAGGACGTTGCCCTGGTCGGAGAAGACGGTGGGCGCGGAGGCGGTGGTGATGCGGGCGTCGCCGCCGGAGCCCTTGGCGTACACGAAGGGCATGCCGTGGCCGATGGTGGCCCGGAAGGTGCGGGAGCCGTCGGCCCAGTAGGGCGTCACCGTCCAGTCGGACCAGGCGTCGGCCTTGGTGTCGGGCGAGTTCAGGCCACTGAGTCCGACGGTCAGGTCGGCCTTGTGGGCGTACTCGTACTGGCGGCCGTCGCCGACGATCGCGGGCGTGGTCGGGTAGCCGACCTCCAGGCCGGATGCCTTGGCCTGGTAGGTGAGCGGGTGGCCGTACATGGGCGTGCTGTACGGGTTGTCACCGTAGCGCTGGTAGGCGAGCGAGGACCACCAGTCGTTGGTCGGGACCGGCTTGTCCCGCGCGGCGGCGGTGAGCTTGGGGGTGACGGGCGCGCCCGTGTTGGTGGTCGGGCCCGAGGTACCGGCGGGGCGGGAGTCGGAGTAGCTGCCGGCGCCGGCGGGGATGGTGGCGGCGGCAGCGGGCGATGCGGCGGGGCCCAGGCCCACGGCGGCCACGGCGATGGCGAGGAGCGTCGCCGCGGCGGGTCTGGAGGCGAGTCGGGGGGCCAGTCTGGAGAGGGAGGTTCGCACGAGCAGCACCTCGATCATGGGGGGGGCGAGAGCGCCTTCGAGAGCGCTCTCAAGTGCCATGGAACGTAAAACTCCTGAAACGTCAGTGTCAAGAGAACGCGCACGGACGGCAGTTGGGCGGGCGCAGGACGTAACCCCAAGCTGTTATGCGTTCGAGTCTTGACGGGGCGGGGGCGGTGGGGGACGCTCCAGACGCAGGTTTTGAGAGCGCTCTCAAAGGCGCTCGGTTCATCCCGAAGCCAAGGGAGGCTTCCCATGCCCATCGCCCGAGCCGCCAAGAGAGCCACCACCCGCCTCGGCGCCGTCGTCCTCGCCGGCGCCCTCCTCGCCGCCTGTGGAGGCGGCGGCTCGTCGGACTCCTCCGACAGCGCGGGCGGAAAGGTCACGCTCAACGTGGACCTCTTCGGGTCCTTCGGCTTCAAGGAGGCCGGGCTGTACGAGGAGTACCAGAAGCTCAACCCGGACGTGACGATCAAGCAGAGCGACACCCAGGACGAGGCGGACTACTGGAAGTCCCTCCAGACCCGGCTCGCGGGCGGCGGCGGTCTCGCGGACGTGCAGGGCGTCGAGGTGGGCCGGATCGCGTCGGTCACCCAGCAGCAGGCCGACAAGTTCCAGGACCTGAAGGAGTTCGGGGCGGACAAGCTCAAGGGCGAGTTCGCCGAGGCCAAGTGGTCAGCGGCGACCACGAAGGACGGCAAGATCCTCGGCCTCGGCACGGACGTCGGCCCCGAGGCCATGTGCTACCGCACCGACCTCTTCGAGCAGGCCGGGCTGCCCACGGACCGCGAGGAGCTCGCGAAGCAGTGGTCCACCTGGGACGGCTACCTGGAGCTGGGCAAGCAGTACAAGAAGAAGGCCCCCGCCAAGAGCGCCTGGCTGGACAGCGTCGGCTCGCTCTACGGGATCATGATCGGCCAGGAGAAGGAGCGGTACTACGACGCCTCCGGCGAGCTGATCTACGAGAAGAACCCGGCGGTCGAGGAAGCCTGGGACACCTCCGTGGCGGCGGCCGAGGCGGGCCTGAGCGCCAAGCTCGACCAGTGGTCCCCGCAGTGGAACCAGGCGTTCGCGGCCGGTTCGTTCGCGACGATCCCGTGCCCGGCCTGGATGCTCGGCTACATCAAGGGCCAGGCCGGTGACGGCGGCCAGGGCAAGTGGGACATCGCCAAGCTGCCCGGCGGCGCGGGCAACTGGGGCGGCTCCTACCTCTCCATCCCACGTGCGGCCAAGCACAAGGAGGAGGCGTTCCAGTTGATCGAGTGGCTGACCGCCCCCGAGCAGCAGGCGAAGGTCTTCCAGAAGCAGGGCAACTTCCCGTCCTCGACGGGGGCCATCGAGACGATCGCGGGCGCGAAGGACGAGTACTTCTCGGGTGCGCCGATCGGCCAGATCTTCGGTGACGCGGCCAAGGAGTCCCCGGTCCAGGTGCTGGGCGTGCACGACCAGAACGTGATGCAGCAGATCACGAACGCGCTGAGCGAGGTCGAGCGCAAGGGCACCTCGTCGGACAAGGCGTGGCAGACGGCGAAGAAGGGCGTGGACAACGTGATCGGCTGACGCCGCTCACCGCTCCACCACCTCACCCCCGCCGGTCAGGGGCCGGTCCCCCCGCGCACGGCGGACGGACCGGCCCCACCGCCGTACTCCCTTCCCACCGCTGTACTCCCTTCCCACTCCCGCACTCCCCCGCCCACTCCCGCACTCCCCCGCCCGCTCCCGTACCGTCCCCGCCCGCTCCCGATCCCGAAGGGCCGCACCGTGTCCCTCACCGCCACCGCGAAGGCCGGGCCCCGCCCGTCCGGAACAGGGCCCGGCCCCGACGACGGCCGGGCCGCCGCCCTCCGGCGCACCTGGCGCAAGGCCTCCCCGTACGCCTACATCGCCCCCTTCTTCACCCTCTTCCTGGCCTTCGGCCTCTTCCCGCTCCTCTACACGGCGTTCGTCTCGCTCTACCGGGTCGAGCTCCAGACGAGCGGCGAGATGGAGTGGCGGGGCATCGCCAACTACACGGCGCTGTTCACCGACGAGTACTTCTGGATCTCGCTGCGCAACACGTTCACGATCGGCGTGCTGTCCACGGTCCCGCAGCTCGCGATGGCCCTCGGCCTCGCACACCTGCTCAACTACAAGCTGCGCGGCCGGACCTTCATCCGGACGGCGATCCTGCTCCCGTACGCGACGTCGGTGGCCGCGGCCACGCTCGTCTTCGCGCAGCTCTTCGGCCGGGACTTCGGGCTGATCAACTACGTGATCGGGCTGGTCGGCTTCGATCCGGTGGACTGGCAGACGGGCACGGTCGCCTCGCAGATCGCGGTCTCCACCATCGTGATCTGGCGCTGGACCGGGTACAACGCGCTGATCTACCTGGCGGGCATGCAGTCGATCCCGCACGAGCTGTACGAGGCGGCGGAGATGGACGGGGCGTCGCGCTGGCGGCAGTTCATCCACGTCACACTTCCCGGGCTCCGCCCCACGATCGTCTTCACGGTGATCATCTCGACGATCGGCGCGACCCAGCTCTTCGGCGAGCCGCTGTTGTTCGAAGGATCGATCTCCGGCGGCATCTCGCACCAGTACCAGACCCTCGGCCTGTACATGTACGAGCAGGGCTGGGGCTTCTTCCACCTGGGCCGGGCCGCGGCCATCGCCTGGGTGATGTTCGTCCTGATCGTGGTGCTCGTCGGGGCCAACGCCCTGATCGCGCGCCGCCGCGCCGCCAAGGAGGCCGGCCGATGACCGCGCTCGCCGCACCGCCGACCGCGCCCGGGAAGGGCCGCCCGCCGCAGGACCCGCCGGGCAGGCGGGCCCGCAGGGTGGGCAAGGGGGGTGCGGGCCGGACGATGAAGGGCGGCTGGCTCTCCTACCTCGTCCTCGGCTTCGCGCTGCTGATCTCCGCGTTCCCGTTCTACTGGACGATCGTCGCGGCCAGCCGGTCCAACGCGGACCTGGCGCAGGTGCCGCCGAGCCTGCTGCCCGGACCGAACCTCATCAAGAACTTCGACGCGGTCCTCGAAGAGGCCGACATCGGCAAGGCCCTGCTCAACTCGCTGATCGTGTCCGGCTCGATCACGCTCGGCACGGTCCTGTGCTGCACGCTCGCCGGATTCGCCTTCGCCAAGCTGAAGTTCCGGGGCCGGGGCGCGCTGCTGACGCTGACGATCGGGACGATGATGATCCCGCCGCAGCTCGGCGTGATCCCGCTCTTCATGCTGATCGCCGAGCTCCAGTGGGTGAACCAGCTCCAGGCGGTGATCCTGCCGGGCCTGGTCTCGGCGTTCGGGGTGTTCTTCATGCGCCAGTACCTGGTGCAGTCGCTGCCGGACGAGCTGATCGAGGCGGCCCGGGTGGACGGGGCGTCGACGGCCCGGATCTTCTGGTCGATCGTGATCCCGATCGCGCGGCCGGGGATGGCGGTGCTCGGGATGCTCACGTTCATGACGGCGTGGAACGACTTCTTCTGGCCGATCATCGCGCTGTCCTCGCAGGAACCGACCGTGCAGGTCGCGCTGCGTCAGCTCGGCGGCGGTTACGTCAACGACCAGTCGGTGATCATGGCCGGCACGCTGCTCGGCACGCTGCCCGTGCTGCTGGTCTTCGGCCTGCTGGGCCGGCAGATCGTCGGCGGCATCATGCAGGGCGCGGTCAAGGGCTGAGCCGCGAGCCCTCCTTCTCTTCCTCCTCCTCTTCCTCCTCCTTCGGCTCCTCCCTCTCCTTCGGCTCCTCCTCCGGCCGCCCGCTCCTTCTCGCTCCCGCTCCCGCTCTCCCGCTCCCGCTCTCCCTCTCCTCCCCTCACTCTGGAGTGTCCGTCTCATGACCGCTGTCGATGCCCGCCCGGCGACCGCCACAGGCGCCCTCCCCGAGACCGGTACGGTGCTCCGCTTCCCGACCGGGTTCCGGTGGGGCACGGCCACCGCCGCGTACCAGATCGAGGGCGGGGCCGCCGAGGACGGCCGTACGCCGTCCATCTGGGACACCTTCAGCCGGACACCCGGCAAGGTGCGCAACGGCGACACCGGCGACATCGCCGCCGACCATCTGCACCGGATGCCCGACGACGTACGCCTGATGAAGGAACTCGGCGTCACGGACTACCGGTTCTCCGTCTCCTGGCCCCGGGTCCAGCCGACCGGCCGGGGCCCGGCCGTGGAGCGGGGCCTGGACTTCTACCGCCGTCTGGTGGACGAGCTGCTGGCGGCCGGGATCCGACCGGTCGCCACGCTCTACCACTGGGACCTGCCACAGGAGTTGGAGGACGCGGGCGGCTGGCCGGAGCGGGACACGGCGCACCGGTTCGCGGAGTACGCGGGCCTGGTGGCCGGGGCGCTGGGCGACCGGGTGCCGACCTGGACGACGCTCAACGAGCCCTGGTGCGCGGCGTTCCTCGGGTACGGGAACGGGGTCCACGCCCCCGGCCGGACCAGCGACCTCGCGGCCCTGCGCGCCGCCCACCACCTGAACCTGGCGCACGGCGCGGGCGCCCGCGTCCTGCGCGACCTCCTGCCGGACACCGCCGAGGTCTCCCTCACCCTGAACCTCCACGCGCTGCGCCCGCTGACCGACACGGAGGCGGACCGGGACGCGGTGCGCCGGATCGACGCGGTGGCGAACCGGATCTTCCTGGACCCGGTCTTCCACGGGCGGCTGCCGCAGGACCTGGTCGAGGACACGGCGGAGGTGACGGACTGGTCGTTCGTCCGGGACGGCGACCTGGAGGTGACGTCGACGCCGATCGACTCGCTGGGCATCAACTACTACTCCCCCAGCGTGGTGTCGGCGGGTGCGTCGGAGTCCCCGTCGCCGTGGGCGGGCGCGGAACAGCATGTGGCGTTCACTCCGGCGGACGGCCCGCGCACCGCGATGGACTGGCCGGTCGACGCGAACGGCCTGTACGAGCTGCTGACCCACCTCCGCGACGAACTCCCGTCCGTACCCCTGCTGGTGACGGAGAACGGGGCGGCGTACGACGACTACGCAGATCCTGAGGGCGAGGTCCACGACCCGGAGCGGGTGGCGTACCTGGACGCCCACCTGACGGCGGTGCACCGGGCGATCGCGGACGGGGCGGACGTGCGCGGGTACTTCCTGTGGTCACTGCTGGACAACTTCGAGTGGGCGTACGGCTACAGCAAGCGCTTCGGCATCGTGCACGTGGACTTCGCGTCCCAGCGCCGCACGGCGAAGGACAGCGCGCGGTGGTACGCCGAGGCGATCGCGCGGGGCGGCCTGGAGCGCTGAGCGGGAGGCGGAAGGAGCGGGGCGGAGGCGGGCGAGGTGGACGAGGCGGGCTGAGGCGGGGCGGCTGATTGCCGCCTGCCCCTTGCCCGTCAGCTCCTTGCCGCCTGCCCTCTGCCCTTCAGCTCCTTGCCGCCGGCCCCTTGCCCGTCAGCCCCTCGCCCGGCCCACCTGGTGCCTGCCCGCCCGCAGTGGACCTGTGCGGCCGGGCCTGCCCGGCCGCACAGTACGGGCCATGAGAGTTTTCTCCCGGAATCGGCGGGGCCACTTTCGGCCGGATGAATCAGCGGTGAAGTCCCGCGTACCGGCGGGCAGCGGGCCGGGCGGGCGGCAGAGCGCCCGCATGGCTCGAAGAGGCCGTGGGAGTACGGTCCGGCTCGCGCCCCCGGAACGCGCCGGGCCCCGGAGCCGGCAGAACGACGCTGCTCAGCAGAGGGGTGGGCCGGAGCCCGTCCGGGCCGGTGAGCCGGGTGACGGCCCGGCCCGCACGGCCGGCCCGACCGTCTGCGCGGCCGAGCGCTCGGGTTCCGTGAGCGTACGCGCCCAACGCCGGGCACCCTGATGCAACTTGGCGCGAATGCGTCGCCTCCGGCAGAGGCCGCTCCGTACGCCTCTTGACCTCCGGACCCTCATCCGTATGGTCTAGACCAAGCAGTGAGAGGCAGTCGGCGGTGGTGATGACGCGCCGCCCCTGCCTCGCCCACGAACCAGGCCAGACGCGTTCGACCTCCCCGTCCCCACCGTCATCCCCACCTCCAACCCCATCTTCCGGATCCCCCGGATCCGCCATCAGCCGGCCGACAGAAGACCCCGGAATGACGGACCCGAGCGAGGGGCCCGTCACCCCGTGCGCCGAAGCGACGGCATCGACGCTTCCCGCAAACGCCCTACAGGCGCCCGCGTACCCACGCGGGTCGCCCATGCACGCTTTCCCACCCCCACGGACACAGCGGGAGATCGCACATGAGGAGCCACACCGCCGAGCCGACCCTTCCCCCGCCCGGCAGCGCACCTGAACCCCCGTCCCGCATCAGCGGGTTCGGCCGCGAACGTCCGGCGACAGCCGGTCCCCGACCCCTTCAACGGCTGGCCGACCACGTCAACCTGCGTGCCCTGGTCCTGCTGAGGGTGACGGTCGGGATCGTCTTCGTGGGTTTCGGAGTCCTGAAACTCTTCCCCTCCGCCAGCCCCGCGGAGCAACTGGCCGTCGACGCGGCCACGAAGATGACCCTGGGCCTCGTCCCGGAGACGGTGCTGCTGCTCTCCCTCGCGGCACTGGAGACGGCCATCGGCATCGGCCTGATCGCCGGCGGCCGCCTGCTGCTCCCCGCCCTCGTCGCGTTCTTCCTCCACATGGGCGGCGTGTTCTCGACCCTCGTCCTCCTCCCCGACGCGATGTGGCAGCCCCACTCCCCCGCGCCGACCATGGAAGGGCAGTACGTCGTCAAGAACGTGGTCCTGGTGGCGGTGTGCCTGGTCGTGGCCGCCGACGCCTGGGGAAGCCGCTCCAGGTCCGCACGGTGTCCGGACGGCACCGACCGAACACCGCAGGGGTGAGGATCAGCCGACGTGGACCGGGACCTCGGCGGGCGCCTGCGGGGTGACCGGGGTGCGACGACCGCGGAGCATGGTCGCGGCGACGACCGCCGCGACCACCAGGGTGACGGCGGTGGCGAGGAACACCGCGGAGTAGCCCTCGGTGAGGGCGGTCGCCCGGCCGGAGCCGGCGGAGGCGGACCGTTCGACGGCACCGAGGTAGATCGTGGTGAACACCGACAGGCCCACGCAGCCACCGATCTGCATGGCGGAGTTGACCAGGGCCGATGCCGCGCCGGCGTCGTGGTGACCGACGCCGGCGAGCGCGACGTTCTGCACCGGGATGATCACGAAAGCGATCCCGATGCCCACGACGACGAGACCGCCGAAGACCTCCGTCCAGTAGCTTCCGTCGGCCGTGACGAAGGTCAGCCACAGCATCCCGGCAGCGGCGATCAACGGCCCACCGGTCATCAGGACCCGCGGCCCCCGGGTGGGCAGCAGCCTGGCGGCCACGGGTGCGGTGATCATGGTCGCGAAGGTCATCGCGAGGCTCGCGAGTCCGGCCGCCAGCGGGGAGAGCCCGAGCACGATCTGCAGGTGGAACATCAGGTAGAGGGTCATCCCGATGTAGACGGCGCCGATGGCCGCCTGGATGAGGAACGCTCCGGCGCGGGCGCGGTCGCGCACGATCCGCAGCGGCAGCAGCGGCTGCGCGACGCGGCCCTCGATCCACACGAACACCGCCAGCAGCACCAGGCCGCCGACGAGGAAGCCGATGGTGTCCGGCTCGGTCCATCCGGACTCGGCCAGGGTGAACCCGTAGACCAGGGCGGCCAGACCGAGGGTGACGGCGAGGGTGCCCCAGATGTCGTACCGGTTGTCGCCCTCGACCCGGCTCTCGGAGACGAACAGCAGCGCACCGATCAGGCCGACCACGGCGAAGACGATGTTGACCAGCAGGCACCACCGCCAGTCCGCGTACTCGGTCAGGACGCCGCCCAGCGCCAGGCCCACCGCGGCTCCGGTGCCGGCGACGGTGCCGAAGACCGCGAACGCCGTTCCGCGCTCGCGCCCGGCCGGGAACGTGACCGTCAGCAGTGCGAGCGCCGCGGGGGCCAGCAGCGCCGCGAAGACGCCCTGAAGACCGCGCGCCGCGATCAGCTCGGTCCCGCTCTGCGCGAGACCGCCCCACACGGAGGCGGCGCCGAACCCGAGCATCCCGACCATGTAGCTGCGCTTGCGCCCCCAGTAGTCGGCGACGCGTCCGCCGAGCAGCAGCAGCGCGCCGAACGCCAGGACGTAGGCGGTGATGACCCACTGCCGCTCGGTGTCGCTCAGCTCCAGTTCGAGCTGGGCCTGGGGGAGGGCCACATTGACGATGGTCGCGTCGAGCACGACCACCAGCTGCGTCAGGGCGATGACCGCGAGCGCCCACCATCGGCGGGGATCGGGAACCGTGGACGGGGACGGGGACGGCAAGACAGACATGAAGAAACCTCCGGGGTTCTGTCCAGATGAGCGCCGGAGGTTTCAAGCCTCGGACCAGACACCGACGGGCGGGGCCTGACCACCTCGGCCACGGGGCCGAGCCCGACCATCCTACCCACCGGTCCCGACCCGGCCCTCGCCGAAGTCCTCCGTGATCCGGCTCACAGGGCCACGCTCCAGGAGTGCGGGACGGGGCGTGTGCGCGCGCATCTGCTCGCCGGTGTTCCCGGCGAAGGTGCCGCCGGACACCCATACGAGCTTCATCGCCACGCAGGGCCGGCCCTCCACCTACCGGCCGGGTCCGGAACAGGCCCCGCATGCGGGTATTCGGCGCAATCCAACGCCTCTTCCAGGGAACCGATTCGCTGAGACAGAAGCTGGACATGCGCAGGATCATTTCGAGAACGAGCCGGCCCTGACGTCGTGGTTGTCAGCAGGCAGCACCGCAATCGACGACAACCCGCTGGAGATCATGACGCGCTCGCGTCCCGCCGCCCGTTCCACCCGTATCGTCCTGGCCGCCGCAGCCGTGACGGCCCTCGCCGCCACCACCGCCTGCGGCCCCGAGGACCCCACGGAGAACGGGGCCGCCGCCCCCCACCGCGGCTTCCTCCCCGGCGGAGGGCGGCAAGGGCGAGGCCTCTTCCGGAGACAGCGCCACCGGCGGTGGGGGCACGACGGCGAGTGGCTCCGAGTCCGGCGGCGGCACCGGCGACGAGGGCGAATCCGGCACCGGCGACAAGAGCGGCTACGGCCAGTCCTGCGGCACCAACGACCTGGACCTCACCGTGACATGGGAGGCGCAGCCGATCAGCCACTACCTGATCACCGCCAAGGCCAGGTCCGGCATCACCTGCTACCTGGACGTCAACACCCCCAGCGTCTCCTTCGGCTCCGGCGCGGACGGCGTGGCCTCGCCCGTCGGCCAGGGCGGCGAGGACCCCGTCAAGCTCTCCGGGTCCTCCGTCGCGTACGCAGGCATCAACGTCAAGACCACGGAGGGAGACGGCGGCAAGCAGTTCGAGCACGTCATCATCGCCACCACCGAGGAGGACCCCGACCCCGCCCAGGTCGAGCTCCCCGACGCGCCCGCCGTGAACAAGCCGATCGTCACCAACTGGTCCACCCGGCGCGACGAGACGGTCCCGCGCGTCATTTGACGGCCGCTCCATAAGCGCGCCGGATACGACGAACTCTCGTCGCCCGCCGAACACCCGCCGAACACCTTTGCTGCACAGGCGGGCTCGAACGTCGTCTGAGGTGCGTGGACGACTGCCGCTCCACGGTGCACGGCAGGAAAGTACCGGCAGACGTCAATCGGGGCACCGGGCGAGGCGTCGACAGTCGATGAAGATTGCCCCATGACAGGACAGATGCCACAGAAGACGCACAAGGTACCGGCGGAAGACGCTTCGGTTCGGGCAGGCGGACAGCTGCCCGGCTACGTCTGGTCCGCCGTACACGACGCGCCGACGCATGAACTCTTCCCCGGCATTCGGCTGCGTCCTCTGTGGAGCGGCGGGAACGGCGCGAAGGCCCAGCTGCTGGAGATGGATCCGCACACCTGCTGGGAGGGCATCGACGTCCACGAACCGGGGCCGGAAGAGGTCTTCGTGGTCTCCGGTGTCTTCAACGACGGCGAACGGGACTATCCCGCGGGCTCGTTCATCCACGCTCCCGCCGGCTCGTCGCACATCCCGCAGACGACGTCGGGCTGCACGCTCTTCGTCTTCTACCCCGAAGGCTGAGCGCCGGAGCGCCGAAGCACGCCTGAGTGCCGGCGCGTCGGGGGCACTTGCCTGCCTGCGTGCCTGCCCGCGGCCGGTCACGGCCGGTTTTCGAGGCGGTCGATGTGCTCCTCGCCCCACTCCCCGAGCGGCGTCAGCGCGGTGACCAGTGAGCGGCCGAAGTCGGTCAGCGAGTACTCCACCTTGGGCGGCACCTGCTCGTGCACCTCTCGATGGACGAGACCGGCCGCCTCCAGCTCGCGCAGTTGCAGAGTCAGCATCCGCTCGCTGATCCCGGCGACCGTCCGCCGCAACTCCCCGAAGCGCAACCGCTCTTCCTCGCCGAGCCAGAAGAGGATCAGCCCTTTCCACTTCCCGCCCATGACGGCGATGGCGGCGTCGAATCCGCAGGTGTACTTCCGCATGGCACCTCCGCTGACGAGCATGCTCCGCTGACAAGAATGTGGGTACCGAACAAAAATGTCGGTACTTGTGCAATCTATCGCGCCGCCACAGCATGGAGATCACCGAAGCCCGGAACCACCGGGCCTTCCGTAACTCCCCCGCCTACCCAACTCCCCTAACAGGAGCGGAAGATGTCCATGCCGAACCAACCCCAGACCTCCGTGACCGTCATCGGCCTGGGCGCGATGGGCAGCGCGCTGGCGGCGGCCTTCGTCGAGGCGGGACACCCGACCACGGTGTGGAACAGAACAGCGTCGCGGGCGGCCCCGCTCGTCGCCAAGGGCGCCGCGCATCCGGAGACGGTGGCGGAAGCCGTCGCGGCGAGCCCGCTGGTCATCGCCTGCCTGACGACGTACGAGGACACCTTCGAGGCCCTGGAACCGGCGACCGCCGCGCTGGAGGGCCGGGACCTCGTGACCCTCAACAGCGGGACCCCGGCCGACGCCCGCCGCATGGCCGAGTGGGCGCGAGGGCACGGCGCGCGCTATCTCGGCGGTGCGATCAAGAACGTACCGCCGGCGGTCGGCGCCGCGGACACACTCCTCTACTACAGCGGCGATGCCGCGGTCTTCACCGCGTACGAGCCGGTCCTGCGGGTGCTGGGCGGGGACACCGTGTATCTCGGCCCCGACCCGGACCTCGCCGCGCTGTACGAGATGGCGGTGGGTGGCACGCTGCTGCCCGCGCTCGTCGGCTTCTTCCAGGGAGCTGCGGCACTACAGGCACGTGGCCTGGAGGCGGCTTCGATGGTGCGGTTCAGCGAGCAGTGGCTGGAGATGATCGCGTCGGTGCTGCCCGTGCTGGCCCGGGAGATCGACAGCGGCGACTACAGCGAGCCGCTGTCGTCGGTGAACGTCTTCGTGGCCGGGGCCGCGCACGACGCGGAGCTGGGGAAGGAAGCGGGCCTCGACGTGGAGTGGCACAAGCCGTTCCACGAGCTGCTGGAGCGGGCGGTGAAGGCCGGTTACGGGACGCAGAGCATCGCCGCACTGACGGAGATCCTCAAGGAGCCCCGGCCCGCCGCCTAGGTCCCGTTCTCGAACTGCCGTCGTCGCCCGGAGGGCGGGACCTGCTCACCCCGCCCACCTCCCCGTCAGGAACGTCAGCGCGACGAGCGTCGTCACCGGTGCCGCCACGCTCAGGTACGCCGTCCTGAACCACGGCCACCGCAGGCTCAGCGCCGCCAGGCCGATCCACAGCGGCCACCACAGCAGCGTCGCGCGCGGGATCGACGTGTACCAGTACGACGTGCCCAGGGCCCAGAGGCTGAGGGCCACGTACAGCGCCTCGGGCCAGCGGCGGCGGTACAGGAGCACGGCCACCAGCGCGAGCCCCACCAGCATCGCCAGTAGTTCCGCCTGGAACATGAGCGCGTAGCCGGTCGTCTGCGTGTGGCCGAACGCCCCGTTCCAGGTGTTCTCCCACGCCTCCCACGGGGTGTGGAAGGTCCGGTACCACCCGCGTTCCTGCGCGTGCTTCCAGGCCATCCAGTCGCCGGTGTGCGCATGCAGGTACCAGCTGTACGCGGCAGGCGGCAGCGCCGGAAGCAGCGTCCAGCCCGCCGATCGCCAGACCCGCCGGCCCTGCTCGTCCCCCTGCTCGTCCCCTTGCTCGTCCCCTTGCTCGTCCCGGGCGGTCAGCACGAAGAGCAGGGCGATGGCGGCGGCGAGGAACAGTCCGCTGACGCGCACCGTCGTCGCCAGCGCCGTCAGCACGGCGGCCGACGCCCAACGGTGCCGCACGGCGGCGAGCCAGGCGGGCAGGGCGAACGCGAGGAACAGCGCCTCCGTGTAGCCGACGGCCAGGAACACCGCACAGGGCGAGAGCAGGAAGAGAACAGCCGTACGGCGGCCCCCCTCGTCCTTCGGCAGATACGTCCGCGCGATACGGGACAGGGCCAGTACGGCCACCGCCCCCGCGACGAACGAGATCAGCAGCCCGGCCGCCGTCCAGTCGGGCACCACCGTGTGCACGGCACGGAGAAGGAAGGGATAGCCGGGGAAGAACGCCTCGCGGTTGTCCCAGCCACTCGTCCACGGGCCCGAGCCGGCGGGGAAGTAGCCGTCGCGCGCTATGTGGAGGTAGTGGTTCGCGTCCCACCGCTGGAAGGGCGCGAGGACGGACACCGCCTCCCGCGTACCGGACTGGGCCGGAAACAGCCAGCGGGCGAAGTGGGCCGTGATCCCCAGGGTTATTCGCGTCAGGAGGTAGAACCACAGCACCGTCCGGTCGGCCGGGGCCAGGCGGGCCGCCGCCCGGCGGAACCGCCCCGCCCGGGGCTCGGCCGGGGCGGCGGTCCTGGACTCGGGCGGTACGGGGCGGCCGGCAGGAGGCCGCAGCCCGGGGGAGAGCGTGGACAACTGAGGCACCTTTCGGGCGCGCCTCGCGGATACGTCGAGGCGTACGGGATCACCCGGTGAGGTCGCCGGGGCACGGGGAGGGAACAGGGGAGGCGCAAGCGGGTGGAGCGGCAGCGCCGGGCGGGGGCGGGGAGTCAGGGCATCGACGTCGCCCCATCGGTCGTCGCCCCATCGGTCGTCGCCCCATCGGGCGTCGCCGTCTGCGTGGACTTCGGCGGCGGCCGCGTCGTGCTCGCGGTCGTACCCGTACGCGTACCCGTACGCGTGGGTGCTCCGCCCGGCCCGGTGGACCCGGCCCCCGGCAGCGTGGCGCTCGGCGTCGGCGGCAGGGACGGCGACTCCGGCGGCCGGCCCGACGGTAGGGGCGACGGGTAGCCGGGCGACGGCCCCGTGGCCGGGGCGACCGGCTGCGGCCGGACCGGCAGCAGGCCCACCGCGACCGCGCCGCCTCCACCGACGACCAGGCACACACCCACGGCGACCACGGCCATCCGGCGTCGCCGCGCGCGCATTCCGCGCTGCGTGATGCTCGACGCGGCGTCCGCGTCGGAGCGGGTCTGCCCGAACTCACCGGCCTCCCGGAACAGGGACCGCAACGGATCCCGCGGGTCAGACATCAGGGGCCTCCTCGATGCGGGGGTCCCGCAGACGGTGGGCGAGCCCCGCCCGTCCGCGAACCAGATGCGTCTTGATCGTGCTGCCGGAAAGCCCGGTCTCCCCGGCGATCTGCTCGACCGTGAGATCGCACAGGTAGTGCAGGGTCAGTGTCCGCCGCTGCTGCGGAGGCAGTTCACGGAGCGCGTCGACCAGGACCACATGGCCCGGGTCCGGCGGTTCCACGGGTCCGGGCGCGCCGCTCCCCCGGTTCCAGGCGTCCGCCGAACGGCGCCGGAAGCGCCAACGGCTCACCGCCAGCCGCCAGGCGACCGTACGGATCCACGCCTCGGGGCTGCCGTCGCGATCCAGTCGGCCGCGCCGGACCCACGCCTTGACGAACGCTTCCTGCACGACGTCCTGCGCCTCCTGGAGGTCGCCGGTCATCACGTACAGCTGGCCTGTGAGACGCGCGACCGCCTGGGCGTAGAACTCTTCGAACTCCTCGACGGTCAAAAGGTTGCTCCCGGATCTTTCGCTTCACCGGGTATACGCCCGCCGCAGGTCATCCGGTCGACACTACCCAGGAGGAATCGGGGGTGACGGTCGTCACAGCGTCACAGCGGTCCAAGGGCGCGGCGCAGCGCGACGACCGCGGCCGGCCGGACATCGTGCCCGTGCTGTTCCATCCAGGCGAGCCACGCGTCGATGTCGTCGTCCATGTCCGGCTCCTCGCCCTTCCCTGCGTCGATCGTCCGCCGCCGCAGCCACGCGACGGCGTCCTCGCGCCGCTCCACCGCGTGCGGGGCCAGCTCACCCACGGCCAGCACGAGTCGCTCCGCCGCCGACAGGCCGGGCTCGCCCTCGAACCGGGCCAGGAAGCGGCCGATGAGGTCGTCCGCCCGGTAGGCGGCCCGTGCGAGTACGGCGGCCACTCCGGCCCGGACGTCTTCTTCGCCCTCCACGTCGTCGGCCAGCCGCGGCAGCAGCGCGTCGACCGCTTGCTCCCAGGCGGCGGGCCAGGCGGCGGGTGCGGTGCGCCACCGTCCGCCGAGCCTCGGGCCGGACCTCGCGGGGGCTTCGCTCCCGGCGCGGGCGAGAACGGCGAGCGTGTCCAGGATCTGCGGGCGCACCCTCACGGCCGGGTCCCGGACGGCCTCGACCAGGAACGGAAGCACCTCGGGCGCCGCGGGCCGCACCGAACCGCCGTCGCCGCAGCACGCGAAGTGAAGGGTGGCGAGGGCGTCATCGGCCGTCGGCAGGTCGGGCGACCAGAGCCGCTCCAGCAGGTCCGGCCCGTACTGCCCGTCCGGCCCGGGGATGTAGGGGTCGACCACCTTCGCCCAGTCGACCTCTGCGGCGAACCGGCCTCTCAGCTCCGCACTCGCGCCCGCACCCTCCATGTCCTCCGTGTCCTTCATGCCGCCCCTCCCCCGTTCCGCTTCGACCTCCCGAAGCTCAAGCCGTGAGATCCGAGCGCTCTTAACAAGGATGGGGTGGATGGGTCAGTTGTCCCACCCACCCACCCTGGCTGCGAAGTTGACAATTTGTGATCGAGTTGCGACACACGGTCGCCAGGCTCTAGCGTGCGCAGGACCTGACCCAAAAAGTCGACCCCCGCCGGTGCTCCAACACCGACAGGGGCCTGACCACCGAAGATCGACCCGTCGAAAGTAGCGATCCCCATGGCTGCCAGCCAGTTTAGTGATGCCCACCGCGCCCCGCGCGAGACCCCGCCCGAGAGCGGTGCCGCGACCCCACCCACGCGCCCCTCCGCGAACCCTCACCCCCTGGCCAACCCCGGCTACGGTAAGCGCTCCGCGCCCGGCGAACGCCCGCGCACCGACCGGGACTTCGCTCACCTCCTCCCCCGCGACGCCGCCGTCGCCGCCTCCATCGACCGGCTGCCCGACGGCTCCGACATCTCCGTGAAGACCCTGGCCAAGCACCTGCCGTACGGTCAGTGCGCCCTGAGCACGACCCTCAACCGGCTCCAGGACGCGGGCCACCTGCGGCGCGGCAGCGAGTGCGTGATCACCGACGAGGTCATGCTCTGGGTGACCCGCACCTTCTTCTCCCGCACCGCACGCGGGGACGACTGGTGGAACGCCTTCACCCGGGGTGACGCCCCGCCGGACGAGCCCCAACGGCCGACCCGTTCGCGGGCGTTCATCCTGCTGGCGGCGCTCGGCCGGACCGCCCCCGCGCTGACGCTGTCCGCCGCCGACTGCGTACATCTGGAACCGCAGGTCAGCGAGTGGTTCGCGCGAGGCGCCACGGAAGCCGAGCTGCTGCACGCGCTCACCGGCGGGCTGCCGTCGCCCGTCCACTGCGCCGCCCGCCTCGTCGAACGGCGCCTGCGCGACAAGCTGCCGCCCGAGCGGATCCTGCCAAGCCCCCGTACGGTCCTGCGCACCCTGGAGTGCGGTGAGTGCGGGGCCCCCGGCGCGCCCGAAGCGCTGCTCGGCGGGCTCTGCCGGCCATGCCGGGGGCCGTCCCCCCAACCGCCGGTCGGCCCGCCGGGGGCCGTGCAGCCGCCTGGCGTACGGGACCGGATGAACGCGGTCCGGGCAGGCCTGACCCCCCGGTCCGAGAGGACATACCGATGAGCGTGCGGCTCACGCACAGACCGGACAGGGCACGATGGAGGGGAGGAGGCGACGCCATGACCCCCAGCACCGCCGATCACGTCCCGCACGCTCAGCTGTCCGTCGAGGACTTCGAGCAGCTCGCCCGCACGTCCCCCGAGACCGTGACGCTTGAGCTCATCAACGGAAAGCTGGAGGTCAAGCCCGTGCCGGACGGGGATCACGACGAGATCATCATGTGGGTCGCGATGCAGTGCATGCGGCAGCAGCCGGAACTGCGGCTGTACCGCGAACGCGGCCTGCGGATCGGCGGATACCGCAACGGCCGCGCCCGCCCGGACGGCACTCTGGCCCGCGCAGGCCGGTTCGCGGGTGACGGCGAGTGGTCGAGCCCGGACCGCATCCTCATGACCGTCGAGGTGACGTCGCACGACCACGACACCGACAGCCGTGATCGCACGGAGAAGCGTGACGGATACGCGGCGTCGAACATCCCGGTGTACCTCCTGATCGACCGCGAGTCGGACACTCTCGTCGTCCACAGCGAGCCCGACAAGGGCCGCTACCGGCAGCAGCTCTCGTACGACTACGGCGACGCCGTCCCCCTCCCCGGCCCCGTCGACATCACCCTGGACACCGAGGAGCTCAAGGACTACGCCCGCTGAAGCCCTACCGCGCGTCCGCCGCCAGCTGCGTCGTCGCCAGCTCGCGGTAGAGGTCGTCCCCGGCGATCAGCTCCTCATGCGTGCCCGCCGTCCGGACCCGGCCGTCCTCCAGGACCACGATGCGGTCCGCGTGCCGGACGGTGGAGAGGCGGTGCGCGATGACCAGCACCGTCGTATGTTCCGCCAGTTCGAGGATCACGTCGCGCAGCGCCTGCTCGTTGACCGCGTCCAGTTGCGAGGTCACCTCGTCGAGCAGCAGCAGCCGCGGGCGTCGCAACAGGGCCCGTGCGATGGCTATCCGCTGGCGCTCGCCGCCGGAGAGGGTGACGCCGCGGTGGCCCACCGCCGTGTCCAGGCCCTCCGGCAGCCGGTCGACGAGGCTGTCCAGACGGGTACGGGCCACCGCCTCCGTCAGCGCGTCCTCCTCGGCGTCCGGGGCGGCGAAGACGAGGTTCTCCCGCAGCGTCCCGGCCAGGACCGGCGCGTCCTGTTCCACGTACGCCAGCGAGCCCCGCAGCTCGGCCAGCGGCCAGTCCCGGATGTCCCGGCCGTCCACGGTGATGGTGCCGGAGTCGTGGTCGTAGAAGCGTTCCAGCAGGCTGAACACCGTCGACTTGCCCGCCCCCGACGGGCCCACCAGCGCGACCAGACCGCCGGTCGGGACGTCGAACGTCACCCCCTTGTGGGCGGGCGCGCGCTCGTCCCCGTACCCGAACGCCACGTCCTGGAACGTGACGCCGAGCGGAGTCGCGGGGATCTCCTGCGCTACGGCTCCGGGCGCGGCGGCCGGTTCGCCGGGCAGCGACTCGACCTCGTCGATCCTGCGGACCGCCGCGAGCCCGCTCTGCAAGCCCGTCCAGCCCTCGACCAGGCCGCCGATCGGGCCCATCAGATAGAAGAGGTAGAGCAGGAACGCGATCAGCGACGAGATCTCCAGCGAGCCGGAGGCCACCCGTGCGCCGCCCACGCCCAGCACCGCCAGGAACGCCAGCTGGATCGACATCGCCATCGTGACGTCGGAGACCGACGACCACCGCGCCACCGAGACGCCCCGGTCGTGCGCGTGCCGGGCGGCCGCCGCGACGGCCGCCGTCTCCCGCTCCTCCGCCCCGCTCGCCTTGACCGTGCGGAAGGCCTGGAGCACCCGGTCCAGTGCCGCGCCCATCGCGCCCACGGACTCCTGGGCGCGGAGCTGGGCCCGCTGGATGCGCGGCATCAGCAGCGAGGTCACGGCACCGATGCCGACGATCACGACCAGCGTCACGCCGAGCAGCGTCAGGTCCATGTACGCCATGAAGGCGATCGTCCCCAGCAGCATCAGCACGCTGTTGAACGACTCGACCAGGCCGCTGGAGAGGACCGTCCGCAGGAGGGTCGTGTCGCTGGTCACGCGTGACTGGAGGTCGCCCGGCGTCAGCCGGTCCACCGCCGGGACCTTCAACCGCATGATGCGGCCCACGAGTTGGTCGCGTGCGCGCAGGACGACGCCTTCTCCCGTACGGGACATGAGATAGCGCCCGTACGCGGAGAGGCAGGCACCGACCAGCACGAGCACGGTCAGCGCGACGAGCGGCCCGGCGGGCGAGCGGTCCGCGGCGAACGCGTCGACCGCGTGCTTCGCCATCAGCGGCATCGCGAGGCCCGCCCCGGATCCGGCGAGCGAGAGCAGGCCCGCGCGGACGAGGACGCCGCGGTGCGGGCGGACCCGGGAGAGGAGGAGACGGAGAGGGGAGGGCCCGCCCGCACCCGCCTCGCCCACGTCCGCCTTCCCGGCGGCTTTCCCTGTGACCTCCACCTCGGCGGCCTGCCCCCCGGCCTCCCCCGCCAACTGCTCAACGGGCTCCCGAGACGCGACAGCTTCCTCCGGCCCTCTGCTCCCGCCCCCGCGCTCGCGCCCTCCCTCTCCCTCTCCGTCGTTCGCTTCCGTCGTCCTCGCCACCGTGCTCACCCGGACCCCCTCCGTCTTGCGTCTGCCGTCTGCCGTCTGCCGTCACCACTGTCAAGGGACGCAGATCCGCCGGTTCCACCTGCTCTCCGGCCGTGCGGCCCCCCGCCCGCACCCCAGCATGCGGGAGAACGGCGGTGCCGCCCGCATGCTGGGGTGCGGGCGGCACCGGCCGGGCCGGCCGGAGAAACGGACCGGCCGGAGAAACGCCACAGGGGCGGCACCTCCGTGAAGGAGGTGCCGCCCCTGTGGGACGTACGGCGAACTTCGATCAGCCGGAGGGCTCCCGGGCGGACCCGGGGCCTCCGCGGCGGATCAGAAGTCCATGTCACCGCCCGGCATGCCGCCCGGAGCGGCCGCGCCGGCCTTCTCGGGCTTGTCGGCGATGACGGCCTCGGTGGTGAGGAAGAGCGCGGCGATGGACGCGGCGTTCTGCAGAGCGGAGCGCGTGACCTTCGCCGGGTCGAGAATGCCCTCGGCGATCATGTCGACGTACTCGCCGGTCGCGGCGTTGAGGCCGTGACCGATCGGCAGGTTGCGGACCTTCTCCACGACGACGCCACCCTCAAGACCACCGTTGACGGCGATCTGCTTGAGCGGGGCCTCCAGCGCGAGCTTCACGGCGTTGGCGCCGGTCGCCTCGTCGCCCGTGAGGTCGAGCTTCTCGAAGACGGCCGAGGCCTGGAGCAGAGCCACGCCACCACCGGCGACGATGCCCTCCTCGACGGCGGCCTTGGCGTTGCGCACCGCGTCCTCGATGCGGTGCTTGCGCTCCTTGAGCTCCACCTCGGTGGCGGCGCCGGCCTTGATGACGGCCACGCCGCCGGCCAGCTTCGCCAGACGCTCCTGGAGCTTCTCGCGGTCGTAGTCCGAGTCGGAGTTCTCGATCTCGGCACGGATCTGGTTGACGCGACCCTGAACCTGGTCGCTGTCACCGGCGCCGTCGACGATCGTGGTCTCGTCCTTGGTGATGACGACCTTGCGGGCACGGCCGAGCAGGTCCAGGCCGGCGTTCTCCAGCTTGAGACCGACCTCCTCGGAGATCACGGTGCCACCGGTGAGGATGGCGATGTCCGCGAGCATGGCCTTGCGGCGGTCGCCGAAGCCCGGAGCCTTGACGGCGACGGACTTGAACGTGCCCTTGATCTTGTTGACGACCAGGGTGGAGAGCGCCTCGCCCTCGACGTCCTCGGCGATGATCAGCAGGGGCTTGCCCGACTGCATGACCTTCTCCAGCAGCGGGATGAGGTCCTTGACGCTGGCGATCTTCGAGTTGACGATCAGGATGTACGGGTCGTCGAGCGACGCCTCCATACGCTCCATGTCGGTCGCGAAGTACGCCGAGATGTAGCCCTTGTCGAAGCGCATACCCTCGGTGAGCTCAAGCTCCAGACCGAAGGTCTGGGACTCCTCGACGGTGATGACGCCTTCCTTGCCGACCTTGTCCATCGCCTCGGCGATCTTGGCGCCGATCTCGGTGTCGGCGGCGGAGATGGAGGCGGTCGAAGCGATCTGCTCCTTGGTCTCCACGTCCTTGGCCTGCTCCAGCAGAGCGGCGGAGACGGCCTCGACGGCCTTCTCGATGCCCCGCTTGAGGGCCATCGGGTTGGCGCCTGCGGCGACGTTGCGCAGACCCTCGCGGACGAGAGCCTGAGCCAGAACGGTGGCGGTGGTCGTACCGTCGCCGGCGACGTCGTCCGTCTTCTTGGCGACCTCCTTGACCAGCTCCGCACCGATCTTCTCGTACGGGTCCTCGAGCTCGATCTCCTTGGCGATGGAAACACCATCGTTGGTGATCGTGGGCGCGCCCCACTTCTTCTCGAGGACGACGTTACGGCCCTTGGGGCCGAGGGTGACCTTGACGGCGTCGGCGAGCTGGTTCATCCCGCGCTCGAGACCGCGCCGTGCCTCCTCGTCGAACGCGATGATCTTGGCCATGTGAAGTGGTCCTCCCGGACAGGGGTGGATTTCTCCGGACCGAGAGGCGCCCGCGACGGACGGCCTGCCTGCGTGGTGGTTCCTTGCCCCACCACGCCTGCGGGCCTCACCGGCCCGGTCCAAGTTTCTGTCACTCTCACCTGGAGAGTGCTAACGCCAATGATTAGCACTCGACCCCTGCGAGTGCAAGCGTCCCTCTCCGGATGTGGACAGCGGGGCGCGTCGAATACGACAGCGGCACGCACCGGATGTGGACGGCGGCGCACCTCCCGGCAGGGCCGCCGGGACGCACGGAGGGCCCGGTCCCCTGATCCGGGAGCCGGGCCCTGCGTGCGTGAGTAGTGTCGTCGGACGACCGCGCCGAGCTCAGCCGACGGCGAGCTTGACCATGTCGGCCTGGGGCCCCTTCTGGCCCTGCGAGATCTCGAATTCAACTCGCTGACCCTCTTCGAGGGTGCGGTACCCGTCCATCTGGATCGCGCTGTAGTGGACGAAAACATCCGCACCACCGTCGACCGCGATGAAGCCGTACCCCTTCTCCGCGTTGAACCACTTGACGGTGCCCTGAGCCATGCCTAACTCCCCTATTACTGGCCCTTGCACGGGACCGCACTTCGCGGGCCCGGGTCGGAACTCACCCTCCGACAGGAGAGGGTGCGCGGCGCCGCAGCGCGTCGACCGCGGCCGAATGTATCCGCCCAACTGCCCTCTGCAACAGGTCAATCGGACGAGAATTCTGGGCATCGAAGAACACGCGAATATGCGGGTTTGATGAGTTTTCCGGGCAAGTCGGGCCAGGCAAAGGGTACTTATGCCGCAAGAGGTTCACGCACTTTGGCTGCTTCTTATCGGGACCGGGCGCATTCTCATATGCGGGCGGCACGGGCAGCGGACGGGGCTTCCCCAACTGTACCGTGCTCAACCATACAGAATTGCCCCCTCCGCTTCTCTCGCGGAGGGGGCAACTGTGGTCACACAGAGGTGCGGTGGGCCGCCGTGGAGCGGCCCCGGCGGTTCAGCAGCCGCCGGCGACCGCGGGGATGATCGAGACGCCCGCGCCGTCCGGCGTGGCCGCGTCCAGGCCGCCCTCGAAGCGCACGTCGTCGTCGTTGACGTACACGTTGACGAAGCGGCGCAGCTTGCCCTGGTCGTCCAGGACGCGGGCCGCGATGCCCGGGTGGTCCTTCTCCAGCGACTCGATGACCTCGGAGAGCTTGGCGCCCTCCGCCGGGACCTCGGCCTGGCCGCCCGTGTACGTACGGAGGATGGTGGGGATACGGACCTTGACGCTCATGGTGGGTGCCTTCCTGAGTCTCTGGTGATCAGCCGGCGGCGAGGCCCGCGGCGCGGAACGCGTCCAGGCTCGGCTTGATGGTGGCCGTGGCCTGCGAGGTCGCGGAGACCGCGTCCAGCGTCTTGAGCCCGTCGCCGGTGTTCAGGACGACGGTGGTGAGCGCCGGGTCGATGACGCCCGCCTCGACGAGCTTCTTCGTCACGCCGAGCGTCACGCCGCCCGCCGTCTCGCCGAAGATGCCCTCGGTGCGCGCCAGCAGCTTGATCGCGTCGACGACCTGCTCGTCGGTCACGTCCTCCACCGCGCCGCCGGTGCGGCGGGCGATGTCCAGGACGTACGGGCCGTCCGCGGGGTTGCCGATGGCCAGCGACTTGGCGATGGTGTTCGGCTTCTGCGGGCGCACCACGTCGTGGCCCGCCTTGAAGGCGGCGGAGACCGGGGAGCAGCCCTCGGCCTGGGCGCCGAAGATCTTGTACGGGCGGTCCTCGACGAGGCCGAGCTTGATCAGCTCCTGGAAGCCCTTGTCGATCTTCGTGAGCTGGGAGCCGGACGCGATCGGGATGACGATCTGGTCGGGCAGCCGCCAGCCGAGCTGCTCGCAGATCTCGTACGCCAGCGTCTTGGAGCCCTCGCCGTAGTACGGGCGCAGGTTGACGTTGACGAAGCCCCAGCCCTCGCCGAGCGGGTCGCCGATGAGCTCGGAGCAGAAGCGGTTGACGTCGTCGTAGTTGCCCTCGATGCCGACCAGCTCACCGCCGTACACCGCGGCCATGACGACCTTGCCCTGCTCCAGGTCGTGCGGGATGAACACGCAGGAGCGCAGGCCGGCCCGGGCGGCGGCGGCGCCGACGGCTCCGGCCAGGTTGCCCGTGGAGGAGCAGGAGAGGGTGGTGAAGCCGAAGGCGCGGGCGGCCTCGACGGCGATGGCGACGACGCGGTCCTTGAAGGAGTGCGTCGGGTTGCCGGAGTCGTCCTTCACGTACAGGCCGCCGGTGACGCCCAGCTCACGGGCGAGGTTGTCGGCCTTGACGAGCTTGGTGAAGCCGGGGTTGATGTTGGGCTTCTCCGCGACGTCGGCGGGCACCGGCAGCAGCGGGGCGTAGCGCCAGATGTTGTTCGGGCCGGCCTCGATGCGCCTGCGCAGCTCCTCCGGGGAGCCGGTGGGCAGGTCGTAGGCCACTTCCAGCGGCCCGAAACAGGACGCACAGGCGAAGAGGGGGCCGAGCTCGAAACGCTCGCCGCACTCGCGGCAGGAAAGCGCCGCGGCGGGGCCGAGATCGACGGCCGGGGCGGAAGAAGCGGTGCTGCCTGCAACGGTCTGAACAGCCATGATGGCGGAGGTCCCTTTCTCCTCATCTTCCCTGCGACGCATTTCGCCGCAAGACGGAATTGGCACCTTCCCCACCGTGACCTCGCGGTCGGCAGGAGGGTTGCCGGGACTTCAACGGGCCGTTCCCTCAGTCCCTCTGGATGAGCTCTTATGGCGCTGGATCTTCGATCCAGGCGTTTATGTGCGGTCCGACCCCGACATGCGACGGTCGTACGCGTTGTTCAAGACTGTAACCGAAGCACCGGACCGTTGAGATAGTCGTCCGAACCGCGAGATGGATCACACACAGGGAGTGCCGACCGTGCTCGAAGAGGTGGAACGCTGGCTGACCAGGCGTTCCTGGTCGTCCGGCGACCGCCCGCTGAACCGGCTCACCGACGCCCGGGACGCCGATCCTCGCGCCACGTCCGTGAGCGTGGTGCTGCCCGCGCTGAACGAGGAGGCCACGGTCGGCGCAATCGTGGCGACGATCCGCCGGGAGCTGATGGAGAAGGTCCGGCTCGTCGACGAACTCGTGGTGATCGACTCCGGCTCCACCGACGCCACCGCCGCCGTGGCCCGGGCGGCGGGCGCCCGGGTGGTCCACCGGGACGCGATCCTGCCCCGGATACCGGCCCTGCCCGGCAAGGGCGAGGTGCTGTGGCGGTCACTTCTGGTGACCAGCGGCGAGATCGTCTGCTTCGTGGACGCCGACCTCAGGGACTTCTCCGCGGACTTCGTCTCGGGCACGGTCGGACCGCTGCTGACCGACCCGTCCGTCCAGTTCGTCAAGGCGATGTACGACCGCCCGCTCGGTGACAGCGCAGGTCAGGGGGGTCGGGTCACCGAGCTGGTGGCGCGCCCGCTGCTCAATCTGCACTGGCCCCAGCTGGCCGGGTTCGTGCAGCCGCTGGGCGGCGAGTACGCGGTGCGGCGGTCCCTGCTGGAACGGCTGCCGTTCCCGGTCGGTTACGGAGTGGAGCTGGGGCTGCTGGTGGACGCGCTGCACACGGTGGGCCTGGACGCGCTGGGCCAGGTCGACGTCGGCGTACGCAGACACCGCCACCAGGACGGGCAGGCGCTGGGCCGGATGGCGGCGGCGATCTACCGCACGGCGCAGCTGCGGCTCTCCCGGGGCCATCTGGTGCGGCCCGCGCTGACCCAGTTCGAGCGCGGCGAGGACGGCTTCGTGCCCCGCACCCATGCGGTGGACACGGAGGAACGGCCGCCGGTGCGGGAGATCGCGGAGTACGCGGAGCGCCACGCGGCCTGAGACCGGCGGGCGGCCGGTGCGCGCCGCCGGGCGGGAGCGACCTGGGCCACGGGAGGAGGCCCGGGAGGCGTTTGGGGGCTTCCCGAACGGGCTAGGTTCCGCTACATGGTCTCCGAGCACGCCGAACACGAAGCCGAACACGAAGCCGAACCCGGCCCCGCGGCCGCCGCCACCGCCCAGGTCCTCGTCGCGTCCAACCGCGGCCCCGTCTCGTACACACTCGGCGAGGACGGGACGCTCGACGCCAAGCGCGGCGGCGGAGGTCTCGTCTCCGGGCTGAGCGCCGTCGACGACAAGCTGTGGGTCTGCGCGGCCCTCGGCGACGGGGACCGCGAGGCGGTGCGGCGCGGGGTCGGCGAGGCGGGCGTGCGGATGCTCGACATCGACCCCGAGGTCCACGCCGACGCGTACAACGGCATCGCCAACTCGGTGCTGTGGTTCGTCCACCACCTGCTCTACCAGACGCCCGTCGAGCCGGTCTTCGACGCGGAGTTCCGACGTCAGTGGGCCTCGTACGAGACGTACAACCGGGCCTTCGCCCGGGCGCTGGCCGAGGAGGCGGGCCCCGGGGCGTCGGTCCTCGTCCAGGACTACCACCTGGCCCTGGTCCCCGGCATGCTCCGTGAGCTGCGCCCGGACCTCAGGATCGGCCACTTCTCGCACACCCCGTGGGCGCCCGTCGACTACTACCGGCTGCTGCCCGACGACATCGCGGAGCAGTTGCTGCAGGGCATCCTCGGCGCGGACCGGGCCGCGTTCCTGACCCGCCGCTGGGCGGACGCGTTCATCGGCTGCTGCACGGAGATCCTCGGCGGGACGGGCCGGACCAGGATCGGGGTGCACGGCCTCGGGGCCGACGCTGACTTCCTGCGCCGGCGCTCGCACGAGGCGGACGTGGACGAGCGGATGGCGGCGCTGCGGGAGCAGGTGGGCGAGGGCCGGAAGACCATCGTCCGGGTGGACCGCACCGAGCTGTCCAAGAACATCGTGCGCGGCCTGCACGCGTACCGGGCCCTGCTGGACGCCCACCCCGAATGGCGCGAGCGCGTCGTGCACATCGCCTTCGCCTACCCCTCCCGGCAGGACCTCGCCGTCTACCGGGACTACACGGCGGCGGTGCAGACCCTGGCCACGGAGATCAACGGGGCGTACGGCACCGAGAGCTGGACGCCGGTCGTCCTCCACGTCAAGGACGACTTCGCCCGCTCGCTGGCCGCGTACCGGCTGGCGGACGTGGCCCTGGTCAACCCGATCCGCGACGGCATGAACCTGGTCGCCAAGGAGGTCCCCGTCGTCTCCGACCACGGCTGCGCGCTGGTGCTGTCACGGGAGGCGGGGGCGTACGAGGAGCTGGGCGAGGACGCGATCGTGGTGAACCCGTACGACGTGGTGGGCACGGCCGAGGCCCTGCACGAGGCGCTGACGATGAGCGCCGACGAGCGGTCCGGCCGCACGAAGCGACTGGCCGAGGCGGCGACCGCGCTGCCGCCCCAGCAGTGGTTCCTGGACCAGCTGGAGGCGCTGCGGCAGGGGTGAGCCGGTCTCCCGATACGGCTCAGAGCCTTGTCGCCAACGCCGCCAGGAAGTCCACCACGGCGGCCGGGCCGGGCACCGACAGGTCGGCGCGTTCGGCCAGTTCGGGCACCTCCGCGCTGCCGCTGCACACCAGGAGGCCGGGGATGCCGTCCGGGCCCTCGGTCCGCAGCTTCTCCACCGCGGCGAACGCGGCGAGGTCCCCGAGGTCGTCGCCCGCGTAGATCACGGACTCGGCGTCCAGCTCCGCGACGAACCTGCCGAGCGCCACGCCCTTGTCCATGCCGGGCGGGCGCAGCTCCAGGACCAGGCGGCCCGGTTCGACGATCAGCCCGTGCTTCGCCGCCAGCTCGCCGAGGGGCCCGCGCAGCGTCTCGAAGGCCGCCTGCGGGTCCTGGGCTCGCCGGGTGTGGACGGCGACGGCCTGCCCCTTCTCCTCGATCCAGGTGCCATGCCAGAAGTCGAACTCGTGCAGCAAGCCCGGGATTTCGGCCCGCGCTGCCGCGACGCCCGGGTGTGGGGCGGGGGTGTTCACGGTGCCGGTGACGGCGTCCCAGCGTTCGGCGCCGTAGTGCCCGAGCACGACGAGGTGCTCCAGCCCGGGGACGCCCGCGAAGCCTCCGTAGCGCACCGCGACGCCCGCCGGGCGGCCGGTGATCACGGCGACGGCGGCGACCTTCGGCGCGAGCGCGGCGAGCGCGGCCACCGTGCCGGGGTGCGCGCGGGCCTGCTCGGGGTCGGGGACGATGTCGGCGAGCGTGCCGTCGAAGTCGAGGGCGACGACCGCGCGGTCGGGGCGGGCGAGAACGGCGTCGAGCCCCTCGCGGCCGGCCGGGGTGGTCGGGTTCGGCAGATGTGCGGAGTGACTGCCCATGGGGCGAGCCTATGCCCTGGACGGGTTGATCACGAGCGTTGTGGACCGTCGTTCGGCTGCTCACGGGAACCATGAGCAGCCGGCGGCGACCGCTCCCCGGGGGCCGGTGAACAGCCGGTGGCGAATACTCCGGGCGCCGGTGAACAGTCGCCGCCGGCTGCTCCCGGACGCCGGGAGCAGCCGGCGGCGACCGCCCCCGGACGCCGGTGAGCAACCGGCGAGGACTACTCGCGGGCGCCCGCGAGCTCGACCGGCCGGGTCCGCAGGGCGAGCGAGGCGGGCAGGACGGCGGAGACGGCGGCCAGGAGCGCCGCGGCCGCGACGACGAGGCCGAGCGTTCCCCACGGCACCACCACGGCGGACGTGACGCCCAGCAGCACCAGCGCACCCCACACCACCAGCAGGTTCACCGCCGCGACCACGCCCCCGAGGACGGTCCCCACCCCGACCGCCGCCACCGCCTCGGCCGCGACGAGCCGCAGGATCTGGGGGACGGTGGCTCCGGCGAGACGGAGGACGGCGAGATCGCGGACCCGGCCGGAGGTGGCCATGACCAGGGTGTTGGCCAGAGCTGTCGCCGTGCAGAGGAGAGCGATGCCGAGGATCATCCGGAGTCCTGTCCTGGTCGGGTCGTTCGGCCCCGGGCCGTTCGCGGCGAGCCACTCGGCCCGGGTCGTCACCCGCGTACCGGTGGCGGCCCCGGCGCTGTGCAGCGCCGCGGCGACGGCCTGCCGGTCACCGCCCTCGGCGACCTCGACGTCGATCCGGTCGACGCCCGCGCCGCCGGCGTTGTGCCGGGTGACGTAGACGCCGTTGTCGCCGGTTCCGGTGGCCAGGACGGCGGCGATCCGCAGCGACGTCCTACGGCCGTCGCCCAGCCAGACGGTGACCCGGTCGCCGACCCGCGTGGTCAGCCACTCCTCGTTGACGACGATGGCGCCGTCGTCGAGATCGGCGAGCCGGCCCGCCGTCACCGGCAGCTCCGACACGGCGGCCAGCCGGGCGGGGTCGACCGCGCGGGCCTCGGAGGTGACGAGGGCCGTGTCCTCCTCGAGGACGGTGACGGCCGTGGACCGCGAGATGCCGACGACGGCCCCCTCGACGGCCCGTGCCCGCTCCACGAAGGCGGGCGGCAACGGCCGGCCCTCCTGTCCCGACGTCACCACGAAGTCGGCGGTCACGGCGGTGCGCGCCTCGGTGGCCCTGGCCTCCTCCAGGGTGGCGACGGTGCCCGTCAGGGTGGCGGCGAGGGCGACGGTGATGAGGACGGGCGCGGCGACGGCCGCGGTCCTGCGCACCCCGGCGGCGGTGTTCTCCCGGACGAGTACGCCGGTGGCGCCGGGCAGCCGGGCCGGCAGCCAGGTCAGCAGCCGGCCGACGGGGCGCACCAGGACGGGGGCCAGGAGTGCGAAGCCGACGACGAGCAGCATGGGACGGGTGATGTAGGACTTGCGGCCCAGCAGGTCGCCGGGGTCGACGGCCAACGCCAGAGCGGGCAGGCCCAGTCCGGCGAGCAGGACCAGGACGGCGGCCGCCCAGCGGCTCGCCGGCATGACGCGGCTGTCGACGGCCGCCTCGCGCAGCGCCTCGGTCGGGGCGGTCCGCCCGGCCCGGTGGCAGGAGACGAGCGCCGCGGCCGTGGCGACGAACACCCCGGTCCAGAAGGCGGTGTGCAGCGGCCAGGAGGCGTCGCCGAGGGCGAGCCAGGGCGGTGCGAGGCCCGCTTCGGTCATCCGGCCGACGAGCGGGGGCGCGCTCCTGGCGCCGAGCCACGCGCCCGCGGCCGAGGCGAGGACGCCGACGAGGACCGCTTCCGCGCACACCGTACGGCGGATCTGGCCGGGCGTCGCACCGGCCGTGCGCAACAGGCCGAACTCCCGCCGCCGCCCGGCCACGGCGAACGAGAACGTCGAGGCCACGACGGCGGCGGAGACGAACAGGGTGATGCCCGCCGCGGTGCCGAGCAGGGCGTTGACGGAGACCAGGGCGCGGGCGTCGCGGTCGGGATCGGGGTCCGCGCGGCGGCGGTCGTGGCCGGTGAGGACGTCCATGCCGCTGTCCGGCCCGAGCGCCCTGCGTACGGCGGTGGCGTCGGCGTGCACCACGAGGGCGTCGATGTCCGGGGAGATCCGGGCGGCCTCGGCGTCGGTGAAGAAGACGGCGTCCTCGAAGCCCCGGTCGCCCACGGTGCCGACGACGGTCCGGGGGGCGTTCCCGGCCGGGGTACGGACCAGGACGCGGTCACCGGTACGGAGCGGGGCGCCGCCGGACCCCGTGGTGACGACGACCTCGCCGGGCGCGGCGGGGGCCCGGCCCGAGGTGAGGCGGTACGGGGTCGCGGCGGCGACCGGCCAGGGGTGCCCGACCCGGGCCTCGGCGGCCTCGGCGGGACGGGGCGCGGCGGCCTGGCCGGGGCGGGGATCCCTCGCGTCGGCGCCGGTACGAGGAGCCGTGACGTCCGGGCCGGTAGGCGTGACCGTGACGTCCGCCGGGAACGTCCGGTCCTCCACCGTGCGGCCGAGGGCGGCCAGTCGGTCGGCGGTCCGCGGGCCTACCGGTCCGGGGTGGTCGAGCGGCTTGCTCCGGGTCCCGGTCGGGGTGTCGACCCGGAGGTGATCGGCGGCCCGGACGACGACGGGGGCGGCGGCGAACCGTTCGGGTCCGCGCTCCGGTGCGTCGGACGTCGCGGCGAGGGCGAGCCCGGTGGCCGCGATCAGGCCCACCCCCAGGGCCAGGGCCACGAACGACCCGACGAAGGTGACCCAGCGCGTGCGCATCCCGCGCAGTGCCAGCATCAGCACGGGACCACCGCCGGGTCACCCGAGACCATGGGTGCGGCCGGGTCACCCGGGACCATCGGTGCCGCCGGATCGCCGGAGGCCATCGGTGCGGCCGGGGCGGCACCCGCCGCCATACGGGCGGCGACCCGCTCCGCCGTGGGCGCGTCCAGCTCGTCCCCGACGCGGCCGTCGGCGAGGAAGACGACCCGGTCGGCGAAGGAGGCGGCGACCGGGTCGTGGGTCACCATGATCACGGTGCGCCCCTCGTCCGTCATCGCACGCAGCAGGCCGAGCACCACGCGCCCCGCGGTGGAGTCCAGGGCTCCGGTCGGCTCGTCGCCGAAGAGCACCTCGGGCCGGGTCACCAGGGCGCGGGCGATCGCGACCCGCTGCTGCTGGCCTCCGGAGAGTTCGCCGGGCCGGTGGCCGGCCCGGTCGCGCAGCCCGACCTGCTCCAGCGCGTGGAGCACGTCCGCCTTGCGGGGCCGTCGCCCGGCGAGCCTCAGGGGCAGGGCCACGTTCTGCGCGGCGGTCAGGGAGGGCAGCAGGTTGAACGCCTGGAAGACGAAGCCGATCCGCCCCCGGCGCAGCCGGGTCAGCCCGGCCTCGCTCAGCCCGGTCAGATCGGTGTCGCCGAGCAGCACGCGGCCGCCGGTCGGCCGGTCCAGGCCCGCGACGCAGTGCAGGAGCGTCGACTTGCCGGAGCCGGAGGGCCCCATGACAGCGGTGAACGTGCCGCGGTGGATGGTCAGGCTGACGTCGTCGAGCGCTTTCACCGTGCGGCCGTCGCTGCCGTCGCGACCATTGCCGCCGTCGCTGCCGTCGCGGCCGTAGGAACGGGTCACGGACCGGAGCCGAACAGCCGGTACCCGACCGGCGCTTGCTGCTGGAGCTGGATTCATGGGGTCCACTCAACCGGCGACGCCCGCACGGCACATCGCAGCGAGAGGGGGCTTCCATGGTGGAGCCGGCTCCACCATGGAAGGGGCGGAGAACAGGGTGGCCCGCCCGGGGGCCGTCTCGTAGCGTGCCCGGCATGCTCTCCCCCAGCCCACCGCCCGCGCCCTCGGAGCCCCGACCGGCCGCACTCCCGGAGCCCCGGCCGGCCCGCCCCCGGGCCGCCGTCCGAGCTGCCCCGCGGGACCTCCCCCGGGCGCTGTCCCGCGGACTCCTCGGCGGCCGGCCGTGGCGTGCCGCGCTCTATCTCCTGACCAGCGTGCCCCTCGGCGTGGCGACGCTGGTGGCGCTGCTCCTGCTGGCGGTCGTGGGCAGCGCGCTGACCGTCCTCGTCATCGGGGTGCCGCTGCTGCTGACGCTCGTACTCGCCGGGATTCCGCTGGCCGCGCTGGAACGGCGCAGGCTCCGGCTGATCGACCCGGCCCCTCTCCTCGATCCGCACCGCGAACCACCCGAGCCGGGCCTGGCGTCCTGGCTGCGGACCAGGCTCCAGGAGCGTTGCACCTGGCGGGAGTTGACGTACGCGCTGCTCTTCGCGTTCGTCCTGTGGCCGCTGGAGGCGCTGGCCGTCGGCAGCGTACTGCTGGTGTGCGGCGGGCTGATCGGGACCCCGGTGATGATGGCGGCGGGCGGGGACGGGGAGGCGCGCGTCCTGAAGCTCTGGCTCGCCGACTCCTGGCCGGAGGCGATGGCGGTGCTGGTGGCAGGGGTGCTGCTGCTGCCGTTGCTGGCCTGGCCGCTGGGGGTGGTGGCCCGGGGCCGGGCCGTACTGACCCGGGCGCTGCTCTCCCCGCCGGACTCCGCGCTCGACTCCCGGATCGCGGAGCTGGACCGGTCGCGGACGCGGCTGGTGGACGCGTTCGAGGCGGAACGCCGCCGTATCGAGCGCGATCTGCACGACGGGGCGCAGCAGCGGCTCGTGGCCCTCTCCATGACGCTGGGCCTGGCCCGCATGGAGCGACCCGCCGAGCCGCTGGGCGGGCTGTTGGACCGGGCGCACGAGGAGGCGTCGGTCGCCCTGGTGGAGATCCGCGAGCTGATCCACGGGATCCATCCCCACATCCTCACCGACCGGGGCCTGGAGGCCGCCGTCGAGGACCTGGCGGACCGCTCGCCGATCCCGGTCGAGGTGCGGTTCGCCGTACCGGGCCGGCTGCCCGAAGCCGTCGAGACCGCCGTCTACTTCGCGGTCAGCGAAGCGCTGGCGAACGTGGCGAAGCACAGCGGGGCGGGCCGCGTGACGGTGACCGGCGCGACCGCGAGGAGGTGGCTGACCGTGGAGGTCGAGGACGACGGACACGGGGGCGCACGGCTGGGCAGCCCCGCGGACGGCGAGGGCGGCCGACGCGGGGGCGGCCGACGCGGGGGCGGCCGACGCGAGAGCGGAGGCAGGGGCGGGGGCGGGACGGGCCTCCAGGGCGTCGCCGATCGCCTCTCGGTGCTGGGCGGGACCCTGCTAATGTCCAGTCCGCCCGGGGGGCCGACGGTGTTCCGGCTGGAGGTTCCCTGCCCGCCCGCGGATTCGAGGACCTGATGCTGCGCGTCGTACTGGCCGAGGACAGCGTGCTCCTGCGCGAGGGCCTGGTCGGCCTGCTGGAACGCTTCGGGCACCGGGTCCTCGCCGCGGTGGGCTCCGCCGACGAGCTGACGGCCGCCGCCCTGGAGCACCGCCCGGACATCGTGGTGACCGACGTCCGGATGCCGCCCGGCTTCTCGGACGAGGGCCTGCGGGCCGCGGTCGCGCTGCGCGGGAAGCTGCCGGGGCTACCGGTGCTGGTGCTCAGCCAGTACGTCCAGCGCGCCTACGCCGAGGACCTGCTGGACGCCTCGGACGGTACGGGAGTGGGCTACCTGCTCAAGGAGCGCATCGGCCACGTCGAGGAGTTCGCCGACGCGCTGCGCCGGGTGGCCGAGGGCGCCACGGTGGTGGACCCCGAGGTCGTACGGCAGCTGATCCGGCGTCGCCGCGACCCGCTCGCCCGGCTCACCGCCCGGGAGCTGGAGGTGCTCGCGCTGATGGCGGAGGGCCGGTCCAACGCGTCGGTCGCCGAGGCCCTGCACGTCGGCGAGGGCACGGTCAGCAAGCACTTCGGGTCGATCCTCGCCAAGCTCGACCTCGACGTCTCGGACGCCACCAACCGCCGGGTGCTCGCGGTCCTGGCGTTCCTGCGCGGCTGATCCCACCGCCCCTCGCCCGTCTCCCTCATCCCTCCTCCCTCCTCTCCCGGTGGCCTCCCCGGCTTGACAGTCATTCCCTCGCGACTCCATGATTCCATTAATTGACTAATGGAATTGAGGTGAGGCGCGTGGCGGACACGGGCACTCCGAACGCGACGCCCGGCAGCTGGGCGCTGGAAGCCCGCGGCCTGGGCAAGCGCTACCGGCGCGGCTGGGCGCTGCGCGACTGCTCCTTCCGGATCCCGGCCGGCCGCATCTGCGGTCTGGTCGGTCCGAACGGGGCGGGCAAGAGCACCCTGCTCGGACTGGCGACCCGGCAGGTGCAGCCGACCACCGGCGAACTGCGGATCTTCGGCGTACCGGTCGACGACCCCGCCGTGATGCCCACCTTCGCGTTCCTCGGCCAGGAGAAGCCGCTGTTCAAGCGGTTCACCGTGGCCGACACCCTGCGCATGGGCGCCGAGCTGAACCCCGGCTGGGACGCGGCGGCGGCGACGCGCATCGTCCGCTCGGGCAACGTCCCGCTGCACGCGAGGGTCGGCACGCTCTCCGGCGGTCAGCGCACCCGCGTGGCCTTCGCGCTCGCCTTCGGCAAGCGGCCGGACCTGCTGCTCCTGGACGAGCCGATGTCGGACCTCGACCCGTTGGCCCGCGACGAGATGAGCACCCTGCTGATGGCGGAGGCCGTCGAGCGCGGCACGACGGTGGTGATGTCCTCGCACATGCTGACCGAGCTGGAGGACATGTGCGACTACCTGCTGGTCGTCTCCGAGGGCCGGATCCGGATGGCCGGTGACGCCGACGCGCTGGTCCCGGCCCACGCACTGGTCACCGGAGTGGCCCGGGACGGCTCGCTGCCGCCCGAGCTGGCCGACCACACCGTCGTCGAGACCCGCCTCCAGGGGCGGCAGTTCCAGGCGATGATCCGGCCGAAGGCTCCGCTCCCGGCCGACTGGGAGAGCGCCGAACCCTCCCTGGAGGAAGTCCTCCTCGCCCATCTCCGCTCCCCGGACGCGCCCTCGCTCTACACCCAGGGCGCCCGCGTCGAGGCCGAAGGGAACAAGGCCGCATGAGCACCACCCTCACCGAGAAGCCCGCCGCAACCGACTCCGGACGCCGCCTGCTGCGCGGGATGCCGTGGCTCGTCGTACGCCAGCACCGGGTCGCGCTGGTCTGCGTCCTCGGTCTCACGCTGGTGGCCGCGCTCCTGATCGCGTACGGGCGCAACGAGCTGCTCCAGCTGCTCGACGCGAAGGGGTGGCCGGAGAAGGACGCCGGTCAGCCGATGGAGAACAACCGGGTTTACGAGTACGTCAGTTCCATCCTCGGCGGCCTCCCCCTGATCCTCGCCGTCTTCATCGGCGCCCCGCTGATCGCGGGCGACCAGGAGAACGGCACCGCGCAGCTCGTCACCACCCAGTCGGCGACCCGCCGCCAGTGGCTGATCGCCAAGCTGGGCCTGGCCTACACCCTCGCGCTGGTCTCCGGCGTGGTGCTCTCGGTCCTGTTCACCTGGTGGTGGAAGCCGTACCGCTCGGTCTTCCTCAACGACTGGATCGACGGCGCCATCTTCGACAACACCGGCCCCGTCCTGCCCGCGTTCCTCCTCTTCCTCACCGCCGCGGGCATCACCATCGGCACCCTGATCCGCCGGGTTCTGCCGGCCATGGTGGTCACGTTCCTCTTCACGGCGATCACCACCATGTTCGTCTGGGACGAGATCCGCGTACGCCTCGGCGACACGCACATCTTCACCTACCCGATGGACACCGAACTCCCGGCCCGCTACGCCGAGGCGTACGAGGTGGACCGCTGGGTCGGCAGCGCCGACGGGACCCTGTACGGCTGGGGCACCTGCGCCGAGGCGACCGAGAAGGCGCAGAACGCGTGCATCGAGGAGCACGGCATCGTCAACGACGTGATCGAATACCTCGACTACAGCCAGATGGCGTCGATGCAGTGGACCGCGGCGGGCATCCTGCTCGCCGGAACAGCCCTGCTCACGGCGTTCACCCTGTGGCGGGTCACCCGCCGACCGCTGTGAACAGCGCCCTCTCCTCCTACGTAAAATGTCGCAGTCGAGCGGAAGGTGAAGACCGTGGTCGTGTTCCGCATCGACCGGCGCAGTGGAGTGGCGACCTATCTCCAGATCGTCCGGCAGGTCGAGCAGGCGCTGCGCATGGGCGCGCTGGAGGAGGGTGACCGGCTGCCCACCGCCGCCCAGGTCGCCGCGACCACCAAGGTCAACCCGAACACGACCCTGAAGGCCTACCGCGAACTGGAACGCATGGGCCTCGCCGAAGTGCGCCAGGGAGCGGGCACGTTCATCACCCGCTCCCTCGCCCAGCCGCAGTCCGGCCCCGGCTCACCACTGCGCTCCGCGCTCGCCGACTGGCTGGACCGGGCCCGCGCCGAGGGCCTCACCGGGCAGGACGTCACGGCCCTGTTCCACGCGGCGTTCGAGAGCGCGTACCCGGGCGAGGCACCGGACTGACCGACCGGCCCGACCTGCCCGGACGACCGACCTGGCCCGATCGCCCGGACCGACCGGCGCCGGTCAGGCGCGGTTGTAGCGGTAGCCACTGCCGTGGGCGGGGCCGACGTCGTGCTGGATGCCGGACCCGGCGACGGCGAAGAACGACGGGTCGGTGTCACGGCACATCCCGGTGGAACGGGCCTGGTCCACCACGGCGGTGCCGACGCCGATCCGCTGTCCGCCGTCCGCCACGGACGTCAGCTTCGCGGTGTACTCGCAGTGCCCGGAGCCCTGTACGTCGGCGACGAGGGTGACCGCGCTCTGCCCCGGCGACACCCGCCGGACGACCACGGTGTGGGGTCGCAGGGCGTTGTACTGGGACGCGATGGACCAGGTCCCGACGAAGTGCTGCGGCACCCGGCCGTCCGGGGCGGCGGGATCCGGGTCCGGGGCGGGCGGCTTCGCGGCGCCACCGGAGCCGCCCGACCCCGCCGATCCGGCCCCGCCCCGCGCATCGCCCCCACCGGAGGCCGCCGCCTCCTCACCCCCGGCCGAACCCCCTCCGGAGGCGGAGCCGTCACCGCTTCCGGCGCCCTGCCCGCCCTCGGCTTCACCGCCGTCGCCGCTCCGGCCCTTCCCCTTGTCCTCGGTCTTCTCCTTGTCGCCGTCCTTGTCGCCGTCCTTGGCGTCCGCGTCGTCGTCCTTCCCCGAGGGCGAGGCCGCGGGGCCGGAGGGGGCGTCACTGGCGACGGGCGGCGCGGCGGCCCCTCCGCCCCGGGCGTCGAGGGCGCCGCCGCTGTCGCGGTTGAGATAGGCCGTCGTGCCGCCGGCGGCCAGCACGGCGACGACGACGGCGGCGACGATCCAGGTACGACGACTGCGCTGCCGGGGCCGGTCTCCGGCCGACGCGGGCGGGAGAACGGGCGCCGGGTCGACCGAAGGTCCCGGCTCGTCGCCCTTCGCCGACGCGGGCGCCGGCCGCAGATCGACCGTGCCGAGGTCCCGGGGAGTGGGAGAGGGAACGGGCGCGGAAGCGGGACCGAGAGCGGAAGCGGAAGCGGAAGCGGCTGAAAGCTCTACACCGACCGGTACATCCGCACCCTTCGACACGGCCCCGCCCTCCGGCACCTCCACACCCTCGGCCCCCGGCGCATCCGCACCCTCGACCCCCCGTACGCCCTCGACCTCCCGTACGCCCTCGGCCCCCGGCACGCCCGCACCCTCCGGCACCTCCGCGTCGAGCAGCAGCGCCGACTGCTGCGCCAGCCGGGCCAGCAGAACCGGCGGCAGCCATGCGCCGTGCAGGGCGTCCGAGGACGACGAGGGCACAAGCCCCTCCAACAGCTCGTCCACACGCGGGCGTTCGGCGGCGCTCTTGGTCAGGCATCGTTCGATCAGCTCGCGCAAAGGGGTGTCCGTCACCGCGGCGAGGTCCGGCGGGGACTGGACGATCCGGAACATCACCGCGTGCTGGTTGCTCGCACCGGCCCCGAACGGCAGGCGTCCGGTGGCCGCGTACATCAGCACACAGCCGAGGGAGAAGACGTCCGCCCCTGGCCCGGTCTCCTCGCCGAGGATCTGCTCGGGCGCCATGAAGCCGGGCGAACCGATGACCATGCCGGTACTGGTCAGCAGGGACTCCACGGAGACCTGGAGCGCGCGGGCGATGCCGAAGTCGATGACGCGGGGGCCGTCGACGGTGAGCAGGACATTGGACGGCTTCAGGTCCCGGTGGACGATCCCGGCGGCATGGATGCCGCGCAGTGCCCGCAACAGCCCTTCGGCCAGGGCGTGCGCCGACTCGGCGGGCAGCGGGCCGTGTTCCCGGACGGCCTGTTCGAGCGAGGGGCCGGGCACATAGCCGGTGGCCACCCACGGCGCATCGGCGTCCGCGTCGGCGTCGAGCACGGGCGCGGTGTAGCGCCCGCCGACCCGGCGGGCCGCCTCGATCTCGCGGCGGAAACGGGCCCGGAACTCCCCGTTCGCGATGTGCTCCTCGTGGACCACCTTCACGGCCACGGTGCGCCCGCCCGCCGAGCGGGCCAGATACACCCGGCCCATCCCGCCCGCACCGAGCCGCCCGAGCAGGGGATACGGCCCGATCCGGGCCGGATCACCGGCCGCGAGCGGACGTATGCCCTCCATCGCCGTGTACCGCCCGCTGCCCTTGCCCGTGCCCTCGCCCATGCTGACCCGATCCCCCGATGGCCTTGTCCCCTGCGGTCGTTCGCGCCCGGCCGGGGCCGTGCGCGCCCGCCAAGGATAGGAGCCCCGGGCACCGGCGCCGCATGCGGATCCCGGCCGGAGGCACGGGAGGCGCGGTCAGGAAGAACGGGGGCCGTCGTCGGCGGAGTGCAGGCGGGCGAGGACGGACCGGAGCAGCGGCTCGCGCTGCTCGACCAGGTAGAAGTGACCTCCGGGCAGGACGTCCAGCCGGAAACCGTCGGCGGCGACGTCGGACCACGCCGACATGTCCTCCACCGAGGTGCTCGGGTCCTCGTCCCCGATGTACGCGTACACGGGGCAGCCGACCGGATCGGCCGGGCGCGGCCCATAGGTCCCGACGATCGTGAAGTCGGCGCGGATGGCGGGCAGGATGATCTCCCGGAGGTCCGGGTCGCCGAGGACCGACTCGTCGGTGCCGCCGAGCCGGCGCACCTCGTCGATCAACGCCTCGTCGCCCTGTTCGTGCAGGTCCCGTGGGGTCAGACGGTGCGGCGGCATGCGGCTCGACACGTGCAGCGCCGCAGGGCTCCTACCGTGCCGGTGCCGCAGGCGCAGCGCCACCTCGTGGGCGAGCGAGGCTCCCATGCTGTGGCCGAAGAGCGACAGCGGTACGTCGTGGAAGGGGAGGACCGCCTCGGTCACCCGGTCGGCCAGCTCGTCCATCGACGTGACGCACGGCTCGCCCATGCGGTCGTGGCGTCCGGGGTAGCTCGCGACCAGGAGTTCCGTATCGCTGCCGAACGCGGTGCCCCAGGAGTGGAAGAACCCGGCCGAGCCGCCCGCGTGCGGCAGGACCAGCAGCCTGCGGCGGACGTCTGTCGTCGCGGGGTAGCGACGCAGCCATCCGTCCGCGACGACGTTCACTGGCGGTGCGGTGCGGTGCGTGCCGACGTTCATCCGGTCATCCTTGCTGTGAGGCGCTGGGCGATGGGGAGTCGGTGGACGGGAGGCCGGGCTGCGGGGGGAAGAGGACAGGTGTGAACGGGAGTTGGGTGAAGATTCACCTGTCCGCAGCATGGCCACCGCCGGTAGAGGGGTGTCGCGTCGAAGAATATCGCTTCGTGGACGGGCAGTTCGGGCTTCCGAGATCACCGGCCCGAGATCACCGGGCCGGCAGAAGGAGGGAGAACCCGACCGGTACGTAGAATCCGAGGAATGGGGACGAAGACGGGAAAGCGCTCCCCGGCCCGCCTCCGGGAGCGCGCCGTCGGCCCGGTCTGCGCCGTCCTGGCGTCGTTCGTGGTGCCGGCCGGTCTGCTGGCGGGTCCGTCTGCCGGTTGGCGCGCGGCCCTGCCCATGATGGTCGCGGTGCTGGGCGCCCTCGCCGTGGCCTCGCTGCACGGCAGGGACCGGCTGGTCCCGGCGGCCGCGGCCGTGGTGGCCGTGAGCTCCGCCCTCGGCACCCTGTTCGGGGCCCCTCCGGCCCCGGAGGCGGCGACCGGCGCGGCCACCCTCGTGGAGATCACGGGGCTTCTGCTGCTCGTCTTTCTGGTCGCCCGGTACGCCGGGACCCGGCAGGCCTTCGCGCTCTGCACCGTGCTCGGTGTCCTGGCATCGACGGCGCTCCTGCGGCTCCACCTTCCCCCGACCGCACTGGAAGCCGCCGCGCAGAGCTCGTTCTTCGCGCTCGGCGCCATCGCCGCGGCCGCCGCGGGCGGCGGTCTGCGCACCCTGGAGACCCGAAGGATCCGGGCGGTGCACGAGGCCCGTCTCAGCCAGCGCCTCCAACTGGCGGGCGATCTGCATGACTTCGTGGCGCACGACGTCTCGGGCATCGTCGTGCTGGCACAGGCGGCCCAGGTGATCGGTGCGGACCGGCCGGAGAAGATCATGCCGCTTCTCCAGCAGATCGAGGCTTCCGGCCTCCAGGCTCTCGGCTCCCTGGACCGTACGGTCCACATGCTCAGGTCCTCCGACGGTACGCCCCCCGCCGCCCCGGGCCCGTCCGGCGCACCACAGCCGGTGGTCTACGGCCTGGAGGACATCGTGGACGTCGTGGACCGCTTCCGTGCGGCCGGCCGGACCGAGGTCCGCCTGGAAATGGGCGGGTTGCCCGAGCAGTTCGGCCGAGTCCCCCGCGACGTGGCGAGCACGGCCCACCGCGTGGTGGTGGAGGCGTTGACCAACGTACGGCGGCACGCCGACAGCGCGCCGTGGGTGACCGTGTCCGTGACGCCCGCCCCCGAACGCCCGGAGCCGGTGCTCACCGTGTCCGTGGCCAACGGCTCCCCCGCCGCCGGCGAGACGGGCGGCGGGCACCTGGGCGACCGGGGGCGGCACGGGACCAGCGGCCTGGAGGGTCTCGCCGAACGCGCCCGGGCGCTCGGGGGGACCCTGGAGTTCGGCGCTCACGGGGAACACGGCTGGCGGGTCACCGCGGTCCTGCCACTGGGCTGAGGCTTCCGCCGCCGCGCCGGTCCGCACCCGCCCGGATCAGCCGCGGGTGCAGCGCTTGCACGCCCCGCGCCGCCGGAAGTAGTAGGCGAGCGTGGCCGCCGCCAGAGCGATGCCCCACACCGGCCAGATCATCTCCGGAACCGTGGCCCCCCAGTCGTCCCTCTGGTTGTCGAAGGCCCCCTGCAAGTGCAGCCGGATGTACATGACCCCGGCGATCGTCACCATGACGGAGACCAGCGTGGCCGGAACGACGGCCAGGCTCAACGGCACGCGTCGGCCCCTGAGGCCCACCATCCACCGGGGGAAGACCTCGCCCCAGCGCTGCACCAGGCCCAGGGTGAGCAGCGAGCCGAGCGCTCCCATGGTGGCGAGCGCGGCGCCGGCGATCCAGAGGTTGTCCTCCTTGCCCTCCTCCCACAGCTCCTCGGAGATGCCGAGCGGAATGCCCAGGGCCCACGCCCACCGAGTGCTGGCGTACAGCAGAGGGACGACGACCGCCGTCCAGGCGGCCCGCTTGCCCCAGCGGGCCGCGGCCTCCGGCGAGGTCCATCCGGCGCCCGAGTCGGTACGCCCGCAGCCGGTGCACGCGCCGGAGGTGCGACGCTGGTAGATGATCGCCGAAGCGAGCATGAGGCCCATCGGGACCACCGCGAACAGCTGGTTGATCACGGTCCAGTTGATCGCGCTGAACTTCAGCATGAAGACATAGGCGAGATTGCCGAGGATGCGGAAGTCGGCAAGCGTGCTGAACACCGCGGCCGCCGAGAAGACGGAGGCGCCCACCAGCACCCGGGCGGGTATCCGCCGGCGGCCCGGCAGGGCGAGGAGGAGAGCGACCGCCGCGCTGCCCAGGAACCCGCCCGCGATCCACGGTGCCAGCCGGTCGCGGCCGACGTGCTCGAAGGCCGAGTACTCCGGATTGGCGTCGTCGGCGCCGAACGGGAAGCCGTCCCCGCCGAGGGCCCAGTAGGTGTGGACGAGCCCGTACAGGAGGAGTGCGAGAAAAGCCACGTAGCCGATCAGGGCCGCCCTGTCGAACCGCTTGCTCACCGGGCCTGGGACACCCTCGGCACCGCCCGCTGTCCGCGATGGCGTGTGCTCGATCACCTGGACCATGATGCTTCCTCCTTGGATCGTCTCGCCGACCAGCCTTCCTGGCGGGGCCGTTCGGCACATCTCCCGAACGGCAGATGTGCCGAGCGGCCGCAACCGGCCGATTCACGGCCGCAGTAGGCAGGAAGGACGCGCACACGGCTCCGGTGGCTCAACGGATCGAAAGCGAACTACCGTACGGTCCGTGACAGTTCGTATCCTCCTCGCCGACGACCAGGAATCCGTACGCGTCGGATTCCGCCTCATCCTGGATTCCCAACCCGACATGGAGGTGATCGGCGAGGCCCGCGACGGTCTGGAAGCCGTCGAACTCGCCGCGCAGCTGGAACCGGACGTCGTGCTCGCCGACATCCGCATGCCGCGCCTGGACGGCCTGGAGGTCACCCGGCGGCTCGCCGGACCCGACGTCGAGCAGCCGATGCGCGTGGTGGTCGTGACGACCTTCGGACTCGACGAATACGCCCACATCGCGCTACGCAACGGCGCCTGCGGCTTCCTGCTGAAGCGCTCGGGCCCGACGCTGCTGGTGGAGGCGGTGCGCGCCGCGATGGCGGGTGACACGCTGATCAGCCCCTCCCTCACGATCAGCCTGCTGCAGCACCACCGGAACGCCGGCCGGCCCAGGCCCGCGCAACCGATGGACGCGCTGACGAGCAGGGAAACGGAGATCGGCCGCCTGGTCGCCAAGGGGATGACCAACGCGGAGATCGGGGCCGAGCTGTTCATCTCGGCCGGCACGGCCAAGACACATGTCGCCAACATCCAGCGCAAGCTGAGCGTCCGCAATCGGGTCGGCATCGCCGCCTGGATCTGGGGCAACGGCCTGGAGGGGTGACCTCGGCGGGGACGACCCGTGCCGTGCGTCCCGTGGTCAGGAATCCAACCGATGCAGCCTCCGCCCGCCCCAGAACCTCGCACCCGCGTAACGGGAGTCGCTGTCCGGCACCTCGGCGCGGAACCAGGCCGCCGGCAGCCTGTGCTTTTCGGAGGGCCAGTGGTGACTGCGCGCGACCGTCACGATGCTCGCATCGATCAACTGCAGTACGGCGGCGGCCAGGCCGCGCGCATGGCCACTTTGGACCGTGATCGTTTTCGCGTTGTTCGACCACGAGTAGCTCGATTCCCGAGCCGCGGCCAGGTCCTGCGGGAACGCGAGATGAGCGACCCCGTTCCGTACCTTCTGCACCTCCTTGAGGACGTCGCGAAAGGTCTCCGCGCTCTGGGCGTATTCAGCGAATACCCAGCCCTTGGGCGTCGCTCCCACCCAGGTGAAGGACAACCAAGCGGCCCACTCCGCCGCAAGGTCGCGATCGAGCACTCCTCGTCGGCGGAGGTACGGGGACAGGTGTTCCGGCTCCCAGGGGAGTGAGAGCCAGCCCTTCCCGTCCGGCCTCTTGATCTTCGGGATCTGGAAACGCCCGAGCCCGCTCGCTCCTCGCTCACCCCACGTCTCATCCGGATAGAACGCCGCACCGGCCAGGTCGTTGAGGAATCGCTCCCAGGCAGCCGCCGCCATCAGGACGGTGAGAGGGTTCAGCGTCGCCCGTGGCCGGCGCCCCCGCACCTCTTGCTCGGAGTGGATGGAGATGAGGTCCAGGAACTTCTTTGCATGCCATGCCGTCTCTGTGCAGACATCGGCGAAGCGCTCTTCGGTAAGCATGGAGCGCAGGCTAAGGGCTGTCCCGCAGGCGGAGGCGACGTTGTGCGTCGGAGCGCATGGGCCTCTGCCTCGGCCCTGTGGACGCCGCACGGGACGCCGCACGGGATCAATTTCGGCCATGTCCATCCCGGCGGCCGCAACTGCCGTGTCCGCACTGCACGTTACCGTCCGACACCTCTAGACTCGACGCACCTTCACGACCATGTGTGGTCGTACGACGTCAAGAAGGCCGCGTCGGACGCGAGCTGTCCCAGCCTCGCCCCTCGGCGCGCAGCGTGTGCGAACGGGGGATGTTGGGATGCCCGGTGCCGATGAGACCGGCGGGGCGCTGTTCTCGCTGCCCATGGTCGTGCCCAGAGCAACCGAGTACGTGCGTCTCGGCGTGTCGCCCGAAGCCACGGCCGACGAGATCCGCGCGGCCTCCAACCGTCACGACGCCCGGCTCAGAGCGCGCGGGGCGAGTGACGAGGAGATCGCCGCCGGCCACGCCGCCAATCTCGAGAGCACCGGGTCCCGCGCCGCACACGACGCCCGCCAACCACCGCTTCCCCTGCTGCGCCTGGCGCCGACCTGGGAGCCGATCCTCGACGCGGACGCCAAGGCCGCAGGCCTGACCGTGCTGCGCAGGGAGACCGAGGCGTTCCTCTCCGCAGCCGGTGCGGACGTCCACCACCCCACGGACACCACCCGTACGGATTTCACCGGCGACTTCACCCGTACCCATCTGCTCGACGGCTTCGCCGACGACTGAACACCGAAGGTCTCCCCATGGAAGACGCGTTGCACCGGGTCGTCGGCATCGACCTCGGCACCACCTACTCGGCCGTCGCCGCCTACCACCCCGACGACCTCACCCCCAAGATCCTCACCGACCCCGAACGTGAGGGGTCCGCCGCCGTCGCCACGCCCTCGGTCGTACGGCTCGACCCGGTCACCGGCGTCCTCGTCGTCGGGCACGACGCCAAGGACTCCATCAGCGAGGGGCCCGGTGCCGAGGGCACGCTGGTGGAGATCAAGCGCGAGATGGGGGCGGAGTTCAAGGAGCCGGAACGGCTCCGCCATTTCGGCGCCCAGGGCGTCTACCAGCTGAACGACCCGGTGCGGGCCAGGCTCGGCAGCGAGTGGCTGCTCCCCCAGGAGGTCAGCGCTCTGGTGCTGATGAAGATGAAGCGGATCGCCGAGCGAGCACTTGGCGGGGAGATCCACGACGCGGTGGTCACCGTACCCGCCTACTTCACGGAGCGGCAGAAGAAGGCCACCGAGGAGGCCGCACTGCTGGCAGGGCTCTATCCCCGCCAGCTCATCCCCGAGCCCACTGCCGCCGCCATCGCCTACGGCGTCGACCGGGCCGAGACCGAGCGGCAGGTGTACCTGGTCTTCGACCTGGGCGGCGGCACCTTCGACGTGTCGATCATCGAGACCCGGGAGGACGAGATCGAGGTCATCGCGACCGCCGGCGACCAGCGGCTCGGCGGCGGCGACTTCGACGACGCCGTCGCGGAGTGGATCAAGCAGGAGCTCGGCGACACCCTGCCGGCGAACATCGAGCCGCTGCGGATCAAGGCAGCGGCGGAGACAGCGAAACGCGAGCTGTCCCTGCGCGCCGCGACGACCGTTGACCTCGGCGGCGGGGCGGCCCCGCTGGAGCTGGGCCGGGACACCTTCGAGACGCTGATCCAGCCTCTTCTGGACCGGTCGCTGAAGCAGGTCGACAGGGCGCTGGACGACGCGCAGAAGCGCAAGGGCGTACAGCCCGCGCACGTCAACGCCGTTCTGCTCGTCGGCGGCTCTACGCGCGTGCCCCAGGTCAAGCGGATGCTTCTGAACCACTTCGACCAGGACGAGGGGTTCGTGCGCGGCGATGCCAACCCCGACACGCTGGTCGCGCGGGGCGCGGCGATCGTGGCCAACCGGTTCGAGGCCTCGCCCGCCTTCGACCTCGCGACACGGCCGACCGCCGAGCGGTCCGCGGACGACCAGGACTACGCCGTCACGTTGATCGCCGAGCACAGCATGGGCGTCGGTGTGAAGGACGGCGAGTTCAGCGTGCTGATCGAGCGTGGCACCAAGATCCCGGCCCGCCGGACGCGGAAGTACTACAACCCGGACCAGGCGCCCCGCATCGAGGCGGCGATCTATCAGGGCGAGGGCAGGTTCATCTACGACAACACCCTGATCGGCACGATCCACCTCGACGACATCGAGCCCCGCCCCGGGGGTTACCACGAGTTCGAGGTCGAATTCGGGCTCGACATGAACGGGCTGCTCGCGGTGCAGGTGACCCACACCAACACGGGGCGGGAGTACCAGGCGACCTTCGACCAGAGCACCACCATCGGCAAGCTCGACGAGCTGGCGGAGAAGCGGGCGGCGCTGGAGGCGTTGTTCGCGACGGTCGGGACGCCCGGCAGGTCCGCTCCGAGCGACCGATCACAGCCGCCCGCGGCCCCCGGTCCGGTGCCCGGTCCGGTCCCCCCGAGCGTGCCCGGCCCGGTGCCCCCGAGCGTGCCCGGCCCCGTCACCACCGCCGTACCGGCACCCCCGAGCGTGCCCGGCCCCGTCGCCACCGCCGTACCGGGGGCCGCCACCGCCACGGGCCCCGCCCTCCTGCCCCCTCAGCCGTCCGCACCCGCCGTGGAGGCGCCCGCCACCGGCATCGATCCGGCCGCTGTACCGGCCGAGTATCGCCGCTTGGTCAAGAAGGCCCTCCGCGCGAGCCGGGACGGTCACGCGGCCCCCGCGCTCACCGCGGCCCTGGACGGATTCTGGAACGCCGTGCGCGCCGGTGCCGACGAGGACACCCTGGACGATCTCGCCGACACGCTCGAGGACGAGATGTGACCACGCCCCTGGACGCGCCGGAGGCGGCCGTCGCCGACGAGCTCGACGCCGAGTACGTCGGCGTCGGCTGGTGGGGCACGCTCTACCGCGCGCCGCACCGCCGCCGCTGGTACCGGCTGATCCCGGTCGAGGAGGTCGACGGAAACCAGCGGGCCGAGCTGCTGGCCTGGCAGACCCGGCCACGCCGCCCCGGGATGGTCCCGGTGGTGCCCGACGAGCAGGGCGATCAACGGCAGCTCGCCGGGCGTTGGTTCCAGGTCGTCAGCTATCAGACCGACGAGCCCCGCGGGCTCGCCGACGCCCTCGCCCGGCGCGACACGGCCGCCCGGATCGCGTCCTTGGCCGAGGCGCTGCGCGCGCTCCCGGCCTGGCGGGCGGCGATCGGCCCCGAACTGGTGGCCCTGCCGGCCGACATCGTACTGAGCCGACACGGCCCCCTGCTGCTGCCCCTGCCCGCCTGGGGAGCACCTTCCCTCGGGCAGGTCTTCGCGGAGCCGGAGCGGCTGGCCCATCTCTCTCCGGAGGCGGCGCGCGGGCTCCCGACCGGCGACCGGGACCCGGGGCTGCACGCCCTCGGCGTGTCGGCGCTGCGCTGCTTCGAGCCGTCGCGGGATGCCGACGGAGAACGGCTCCTTCAACGGGCGGCCTGCGCCGCTGTGTTCGCCCCACGGCCGCACGACAGCCTGCTGCCGCCCTGGATGCGCCGGGTGGAGTCGGTCCGAGCGGTGCGGGAACAACTCCGCGCCCTGACCACAGGGTCCGGAGACACGGATCCGGTACGCCTGGCGGACGCCCTCGACGAGGCGTGCCGCGCGATGGACCCGGTGGCGACCGTACGTTCCCTCCGTGCCGCGGGGCAACCGCGCAAGGCCGCCGGACTCGCCCACGCCGCACTGGTCGACCATCCCGGATACCCCCTGCTGATCCTCGCCGCGGAGATCGCCCACCAGGACCTTTGGGACCCGCTGGAGGCGCTGTCACTGCTGGAGCGCGCGGTACGGACGGACCCGGCGCGCGCCGAGGCGTACGCGGCCCAAATGTCGATCATCGGCGGGCTGTGGGAGATCGTGCACGGCCGGCTCGCCGGGACCACGAACGGCGCCTTCGCTCACCGGCTGCTGACGACGGCCCGCGAGGCGTTCGACCGGCTACCGCCCGATCGGCGTCGGGAACACGCCCACGGGATGGCCGTCTGTCTCATCGGCCATGGCGAGCTGGTCGAGGCCAACGGGTTCGTGCACCAGTGGCTGCACGACGGGGCCACGCTGATGTGGTGGCGTTTCGACCTCATGCTCGACTACGCCGAGACCTTCCTGCTCCTCGGCCGGTGCGACGCGGCCGAACAGGTCCTGGAAGAGATCCGGGCCGGGTTCCGACGGGCCAGGGAGAACAACCACATGACACAGCGGCACATCCATGAAAACGGTCTGCGGTACGCGGAGCTCGTGAGGGCTCTGCACAGCAAGCGCGGCGGGGAGCCCGGGGCGTGATCACGATTCTGCTGGCGGTCGTCCTGCCACTCCTGCTCCTGTCCGTCCTGGCCGGAGCCGCGTACTTCCTCGTTGTCCTGCCGAGCCGCTGGCGACTGCCGTACGAGCAGTCACTGGTGCTGCTCGACAGCGACGACCGCGACGAGCTGGAGCGGGCCGACGAGCTGCTCGGGCATGCCCTCAACTCGGGGCCCCGGGGACAGGCGCTCGACCGGATCCGCTTCGCGCAGGCCTACGTGCGGGCGATGCTGGGACGGTACGAACGGGCGCGGTACGGCGCCGCGGCGACCGTCCTCGACGAACTGATCGCCGCGGCGGGCCGCACCACGGACACCGCCTACCTGGAACTGTGGGTACAGGCGAAGATGGAGAACCACGACCGCGTGGCCGATCTGTACGCGGAGCACTCCGTGCTTCTGGAGACCCGCCCGGTAGGCCGCCGCATCGCCGCCCTCTCCCACCTCCAGCTGGCCGTCGGGCACTGGCAGCGTCGGGAGACCGACGGGGCACTGCACCACTTCGACCGCGTCCGCGAGCTCGGCGAACTCACCGACCGGATCCCGCCCGAGGTGAACGACCTCCAACTCGCCAAGGGCGTCCAGTCGCTCTTCGACGGGCAGCCCGACGAGGCCCGCGACGCGTTCACCGGTGCGAGCCGACGCGCCGCGGAGCGGGGACTGCCGACGACAGAAGCGGAGTTGGGGATCCTCGCCTGCGACTGGGCGGACGGTCACCCGCGGGCGCTGGGCGAACGGCTGGCCCAGCTGGCCGGAGAGGTGGCGCAGCGCCCGGCCGACGACCCCACGACGGGACTCCTGCGCACCGGCATCGAGACGCTGAGCCTGATCGCGCTGGTACGGGAGTGGCTGGGCAGGCCCGCCCTGTCCGGGGCGCCCTGGCCGTCCGACTTCCTGGAACTGGAGCGGCGGGCCAACGCGGTGCGCGAGGCGGATCCCGAGCTCGGCGACGCCGCCCTGGTCGAGGGCCTGGTGCGCTACTACTTCGCCCTGAGCCAACCCGAGCGCGAGGACGCTCTCGCCGTCCTGGACGAGGGAAGGAGACTCGCCAGAGGCATCACGCTTCCCGAGGTGCTGGATCTGATGGAACGCGAGCGTGAGCTCGGCGGTGAGGGGAACGCCATCTCCCGCTACCTCACCCTCGTGAGCGAGTTCCTCGACGATCCCGACCGGTCCCCCGAGGACCGGGCCCAGCACCGGCGCATGAAGGAGAGGCTCGCGCCGTACGGCAAGCCCACCGACCTCGACACGGAAGCCATGCCCCGGCAACGGGCCCCGCTGGAGGACATCCAGCGCCGCAACGACTCACTGCGCCGCCGTGTCGAACTGATCACGTACCCGAAGCTCCGGGACCTGCCCGAGGACCACCCGGCCAAGGTCGCTGTGGGCGAGCTGCTGGAGAAGCTCAGGTCCGCCTCCCAGGTGTACGCGGACGGCGCCGGGGTCCTGCACGAAGCGGAGCGCAAGCTCATCATCAGCACCGGAGAGATCCTGCTGCCCGAGGAGACCGATGACCAGGATCGTGGCTAGGCGAATCAAGCGTGGAGGGCAGGCCGCCGCGCCGACCACCGGTCTCCTGGCCGGACTTGTGCTCGGGCGTGGCCGTACGGTCGAGCGTGCCGTGCTGCTCGACCGGCTGCCGCCGGTGGAGCACCGGCCGGCGCCGGACGAGGAACAGCTCTTCGAACAGGCCGGGCCGGCCCGGGTGCTGATGCTCCTGGTGAAGGTGAACCAGGAGTCCGAGTACCTGCTCTGCCGGAAGCTGGCCGAACACGCGCTCGGCACGGTGCCCGATCCCGGCGAGGTGCCGGAGCCCGGGGACTCGCTGGATATCGGAGGGGAGTACGCATGACCGGTGCCACGGACGACCGTCACTCCTTCCGGGAGATCAACCCCGTACAGCCGCTGGGGGCTCCGTCCTTCACGTTCTCGGCGATCAGCCGCCAGGCGGACCTCGCCGAACACGACCAGCGGTTGGACGAGATCGCCCGCAGGCCGGACTCCCAGCCCGTCACGAGCCGCCCGCTGGAGCTACCGCCCGCTCCTCTCATGGAAATGTCGCTGGTTCTCGCCGATGACGGCGAGGATCTTCTGGAGGACGCACGGGCCAACGCCCACGACGGCACCTACGACATCGCCCTGGAGCTCCTGACCGAGTACCTGCGCACGAGGCCGGAGCACCAGGAAGCCCGCTACCTGCGCGCGTTCTGCATGTACCGCCTTGACGGGCAGGACCAGGTCGCGGCGCTGCGGATGCTGCGTCCGCTGCGCGACGAACCGATGGCGGACGGCCTCCGCGGGCAGGTCCGCGCACTCCGCCGCGAACTGCGCGGTCGTCTCACCCCGGTCGAGATCAGCGCATACGCCCGGACGGCCCGCTCCGATCCCCGGGGCGCGCTCGAACGTGCCGAGGCGTACCTCGAACTGGCGCCGGAAGACGGCTCCCTGTCGTATCTCGTCGCCCTCGGCCAGGCCAAGGGCGGCGCGCTGGAACAGGCCCTGGACACCGCGACCCGGGGCGCGGAGGAGGCGGACGTCGACAAGGAGCAGGTCGAGGCGCTGGTACGCAAGCTGCTCCTGTCGCTGCTGCGCCCGGCCGTCGCGCCGGCCGTCAAGGCTTTCAAGGCGGGCGACCCGCGTCTGGCACGTGCCGAGCTGTCCCGCATGGACCCCGACCGACGCCGCAACTCCGTCGTCGACGACCTCGACGCCTATCTCGCCCTGTGCGTCACCGGCCCGAACCGTGCCGCGCTGCCGACGCCTGGCCTGCCCCCCGACCGCGCCGACGCCGTCTACTCCCTGATCGCCGAGGCGGACGGGCAGACAGCCGCGACGCTGATGCAGTCCGGTCTCACCGAAGCGGCGGAGCAGGTGCTGGCCCGGGTGCTGCCCCTGGTCCCCGGCTTCCCCTGGCTCAACTTCCTCTACGCAGCCTGCCTCCTGCGACTGGGCCGTGACCCGGAGCGGGCAGCGGCCTGCGCCGAGATCGCCGGGCGGGACGCCACCCTCACCCAGGCCGGTGAACTGCTGGAGGCCATCAGGGGCTGGCAGGAGGCGGCGGTCATCAACCCGGCTGTCGCCGAGTTCGTCGCCGCCATGAAGTCCGCGGCCGGCGGAGTGTCCGCCGATCGGCTGGCCACCTTGCACACCCGGCTGACGACCCTGCGACGCGGGCTTCCCGCCGTGCGGGCGGCAGCCCGGACCGGGCAGGGCAGGCAGGTCGTCCGGGAACTGGAGGAGGCGATCGCCCAACGGCTCGTGGACGTCGCGGACGCCATGACCGTCGGCACCCTCTACGACCGGTACGACGCCGTCATGGCCCCGGTCGCGGGCGGGATCGCCGGCACGGCGGCGGCGGACCGGCTGGCCCGTTCCCTGAAAGACCTGGCCGCGGTGATCGAGGACGAGCGCCGGAGGGCCGGGGAAAGCACCGGGCGCGATCCGTTCGAGGAGTTGGCGAAGCTCGTGACCGCGCGCCGCGCGGAGCTGGACCGCGTGAGGGCGGGGCTGCGGGTGTCGGACGTCGTCCAACGGTTCAACGACCTGGTCAAACCGCCACCCGCCCCCCTGTCGTCAAGGTCCGCGGGCCTCCTCCCGCCGCCGCCCCCGGATCCGTACACCATGCGCACCGAGCTGGTCGGCATCCTCGGTGAGGCCCGGAAACTGCGCCGCGACCACGGGCCCACCCTGGACCCCGAGCACCTGAAGCTGCTCGACCAGCTGATCGGCGCGATCTCGAAGGTGCTGGGATGACGGCGGACACCACGGGGACAGTGCCCGGGCCCGAACACTGGGACGTGTTCATCAGCTATGCCCGCGAGGACTACATCCAGGCCAAGGACCTGCACGACGCGCTGAGCGGCTGCGTGACGGCCGACGGCGCGACGCCGAGGATCTACCTCGACGTGTCCCGGACGGACGGCACCCCGCTGGGCGTGAACTGGCAGGGCTTCCTGGAGGAGGCGCTCCCCCGAAGCCGCCATGTCGTGGCGCTCTACTCGCCGACGTACTTCGAGAAGGACGTCTGCCAGTGGGAGCTGCACGAGGCTCACAAGCTGAACCCGCCGGAGGGCGGCCGGCTCATCCCCCTGCTCATCGATCCGGGGGCGATCGAGAAGGTGCCCTACATCGTGCACCGGATCAACTGGATCTCCGCGGCGCGGCCGCGCTGGATCGACGAGGTGTGCAGGGCCGTGGGGCTGCGCCCGGCCGAGACCCGCGCCGCCCTCCGCTTCGACACACCGCCGACCGGGGCGATCGCCGGTCACACGCTGCCCCGGTTGAAGGTGACGGGCACGGCACCGGACGGCGCCCCGTGGCCGGCCGGGGCAACGGTCGCCCTGACCGCGGAACCGCCCACCGCCGAACTGACCGGCACCCTGTCCGCGTCGGTCACCGGGAGCACGGCGGTCTTCGGCGACCTCGCGTTCCGTACGTCCGCCACCGAGGTACGTCTCGTCGCGACCGCCCCCGGCTGCGAACCGGCGACGACCCCGCCCTTCGAGGTACGGGAACCCGAGGAACCGCCCTCCTGGGACAAGCCCGACCACCCCGTACTCAGCGCTCGCGGTCACCCGGTCTTCTTCCCCGACGGCCGGGCACTGGCCGTACGCGACGGGCGGACCCTGACCTTCCATACGGCGGAGTACGAAGTGGGCGGTACGGCGGAGCTCAGAGCGCGGCCCCGACTGTGGGAGCGCGGGGAGCGCTGCCTGGCCGTCGCCGACTGGTCGGGGCGGGTGGTGCTGGCGGCTCCGGACGGACGGACCCGGGTCGTGGACCTGCCCGAGCCGCGCGGCGGGCGGTTCAACGTGCCGGGGGCTCTGGCCTTCGCCGGGGACGTGCTGTACGTCGGCATGTGGAGCGGGTCGGTGTGGTCGCTGTCACTCGACGCCAGGACCCCGGAGCCGGTACTGGAACACCCGGCGGGAGTGCAGGTGTTGGCGACGAGCGGCCCGGGGCTGCTGATCGGCGGCCTCGACGGGCGGCTCACCCACCGCACGGACGACGGGGCGGGCGCCGAGCACCGGCTGGAGCCGGTCCTTCTCGCCCTCACCCGCGTACGTGACTTCGTCATCGCGGTCGGCGAACAGCGGGTGCACCGGCTCGACCTGACGACAGGTCGGCTGCTCCAGGTCACGCAGCCGGTGACGGCGATCACCGGCACACTGGCGGGTGGTGAGTTGACGGCGATCGTGGACGGCGCGGGACAAGGCATGTGCTTCGACGCGGAGTTGGCGGTGCGCTTCGGATTCCGCACGGCGGCGGGAGCCCGACCCACGGGATCCGGCGACGACGGACGGCTGCTGGTCCTGAAAGCTCCCGACGGCTCACACGCCTTGGTGCGCGACGGACGCACCACCTACGTCTCCAGCCATCCGATGGCCCTCTCCCCGGACGGCCGGCGGGCGGCGGTGTCGGACGGGGAGCGCCTGCTGATCCTCGTGCCCGAGGACCTGGAGGAATCGTCATGACAGCCCGTGGGGCGCTGGAGAACCGGCCCGACGTACTGCGGCGGATGGCCGACGGGCTGTGGTCGGACCTCGAACAGGGCCGGTCGCTCACCCACGGCCAGTGGGAAGCGGCCGTCGAGGCCAGCTTTCGGATCGGCGTGCATCCCGCCACCGACCCGGGGACCGCGCTGCGGATGCTGACCCGCGCCCACCGGGCGGACGGCACGAATCCCAAACACCCCTACCACGTCGGTCTGCTCTACCTGCGTCACGGTCAACCGGACGCAGCCGTACGCTGGTTCACGGCGGCAGCCGACCTCTCTCCCGCCAACCACCGAATCTGGGCCCATCTGAGCCTCGCATACCGAGGACTGGACGATCAGCGCAAGGGCGTCGACGACGGCCATCGCGCACGCGCGGAGACGATCGCGGCCAAGATCCGCGAGGGACGCCACGACTTCGCGCCGGAGGGCTCGGAGGAGAACACAGAAGCCACGCCGCCGCCCGCGCTCCCGCTGCTCCGTCCCGGCGAATGCCGCTGGTCCGGCATCCACGACATGACGGCCGACGTCCGGCTCCGCGGCAACACCACCGCCCAGACCCGGGACGTACTCGCCGCCGAACTGGAGGGCATCGCCGAACGGGCCCGCCGACGCCGGGGCGGGACGGCCTCCTTCACCGTTCTCGCCGTGCAGTGGATGGTGTACGGCTACCCGACCGCGACCGTGCGCCGCCTGGCGAAGCTGCTGCCACCGGACGATGGCCCGGCGGCACGCATGCTGTACCTGGTGTGCGACCTCTTCGAGACGGACCTCGCCGAACTCCCGGACCGGCTCGCCGCCTGCCTCGCCGAACGTTCCCTGCCCGACGTGCTCATCGCGCTGATCCACCGCCGAAGGCTGTTCCGGCGCCCGCTCCGGTTTCCGGACCTGGGTGCCCACGCGGCGGCGCGGGAGTTCACCGAGGGCGATCACACGCGGCACGAGAAGGCGCTGCGGCTGGTGGCCGAGCAGCTCGCCCTCACCTCCGCCGGGCCCATGGCGGACGTACCGCGGCAAGCCGATACGACGGGGCCGGACGCAAGGGATCCCGACGACCGCCTTGCGGCGTTCGAGAAGGCCGCCGCGGATCTGGCCCTCCTCACCAGGGACGTGCACGCGCACATCAAGGCCCTCGCCGGGGCCACGGTGACGGACCATGCCGGATACGCCCTGGTCGCCGGCGACCGGGACGTACTGACGGACCTGGTGAAGCGCCTGGAGGCGGTACGGCAGGCCCGGTTGGAGGAGCTTCAGCGGTTCCAGGCGGCGGAGCCCTCGGGACTGGTGATGGCCTTCGAGGAGTTCCAGCGGCGGGTCGGGGAATGCCAGTCCTCCCTCCAGGAGCCCCTGGGCAGCCTGCGGGCCGTCCTGAACAGACGAGTGAACAGACAACTGGCGGCCAACAAGGCGAGCTTCGGCACCGCCGCACCCGCGCCGAGCGACCGGGCGAACGCTCTGGTGGACCGCCTGGCCACGCTGGAGGGGCCGCCCGGCGGCTTCTCCTCTCCCGGCGGCTCCTCCTCTCCCGGCGGCTTCTCCTCTCCCGACGACGAGCTGGCCCTACTCGAGGAGGCTGCCGCCCGGCTGACCGCCGTCACGGACGACGCCCTCGGCCAGGCCAAGGCCCTGGTGAAGGCCACCGTGGACCAAGAGCCGGACTACGCCCGCGCCCTGGGCGACCAGCAGGTCCTTGCCGACCTGGTGGAACGCCTGGAAGCCGTACGAACGATCCGGCTTCAAGCCCTGCAACAGCTCAAGGCACCCGAGGCGTCGGCCTCCGGTCTCGTGCTGCCCTTCGCGGAGTTCCAGCGGCGGCTGGAGGAGTGCGAGTCGAGCCTGCAGGAAGGCCCGGGCAAGGTACGCGGCATCCTCGCCAAGAGGGTCGGCAAAAGGCTGGCGACACAGCAGGCGGTCTTCCCGGCCACCGCACCCGCCCCCTCGCCGACCGCCCTGGCGCTCGCGGAGCGCCTCGCCGCCCTGGACCCGAACCCCGCCGCCCCCGTGGCAGCCGACACCGTCGCCCTGCGCCCGTCTCCCCCGCCGCCTCCCGAGCAGGCAGGTCCGCGCGAGCGGGTCCAGCACGCCCTCGCCGTCGCCGAACAGGCCCTCCACACCAACTTCGCCGAGGCCTGGCAGACACTGGACGCCTATCCGGCCGCGCTGAGACACCGGGAGGCGGTCGTCCTCCTGCGCACCTACCTCGGTGGGCATCAGGCGGAGGCCGATCAGCGGCTCGGACGGTCGGCGGCGGCGCGGCGGCGCTGGAGCACCATGCTCACCGACGATCCCCTGCACCCGGCCGTACTGCGGAACCTCGCGGTGGCGCACACCGTCGCGGGCGACCTCGGTCCGGCCGCTCAGGCGTGGAGCCTCGATCTCGAAGCGCACTACCTCAGGGCGGTGGTCGACGGGGACATCCGCAGCGGCGCCGCCGAACGCGCGGCCCTGCACCGGGTGCTGGCCGCGTCGTTCGGTACGGCCCCACTCTGCCCGCCCCTCACAGCCGACCAGGAAACGGACGAGAACCAGGGGCAGGTGGTGCGGCTGCTGGCAGGCGCGGGCAAGATCACGACCGCCGTCGCGCATTTGCGACTGGAGGAGCTGAACCACGCCCTGTCCCATCGCAGTTCGACCCTCGTCCTCGGCGTTGGCCGCTCCGTCAAGGACACCGAACTGGCCGCCGCCCGGGACCGTCGCAAGGCTGCCGTCGAAGGGGCCGTGGGATTGCTCCCGCCCAAGGTCCGGGCCGCTTTCCGAAAACTGTGCGACGAGATGATCGACGCGGCCCACAGAGATGCCTCCCGGACACGGGGGCGCACCCGGAGGGCGGGCAGCGAGGCGGAGGAGACAGCCCACCAGGAATGGGCGCGCGGTCGACTCCTGTGGAAGGTGAAGCTCGGCAAGGCCGTGCAGAGCCAGGACTCCGCATGGCCGCTGACCGAGCACTCGGGCGACGTGATCGCGAATCTGAGCCGCATCGACTCGCTGCCCCTGGACCCGGCGGACGAGGGTCTGCTGCGCGGTGCCCAGCAGCTGGGCGCCCGGGGTGACGCCACCGAGGTCATCGAGCAGTACAACCAACTCGGCCAGCTGGCCTGCGAGGTCGCCGTGAAACGGATCTACGGGGCGGCCCAGGAGGCGGCGTCCGGCCCCGCCACACGGCACTTCTCCGACCGGTTCCGGCGTATGGCACTCTCCTGGGGGCGCAATGGCGACGCCGTCCCCGAGGTGTACGCCGGCCTCCTCGACGACCCGTACCAGGTCTACTCCCCGTCCGCGGAATCGGCGTTCGACCTCCTGAAGCAGCTGCGAGAGACCGGTCGCCCCGCCGGCGAGGAGCAACGCAAGATCCTCACGGCCGCCGCGGCCGCTCTGGAACGCTGGCGGGACCGGCTCCCCGGGGCCACCGGCCCCGCCCGCAACCTGGCGGCACTGCTCACTGCCCTCGGCCGGTTCGACGAGGCCCGCGCGGTCTTGTCCAGGGCCAGGCGCGAAGCCTTCGGCGAGCTGGGACGACGACAGGTCGCCATCGCGTCCGCCCGTCTCGACATCAGCGCTGGAAGGTTCGCCGAGGCCGTGGACCTGGTGCGTGAACTCCTCGACGATCACCCCGACGACGAGCGGCTGCGCGTTCTGCTCGCCGAGGCGTACAACGACTGGATCAACTCGGCGAAGGACGTGCCCACCGCGTCTACCGTCGCCGAGGACCTCGCACGGTGGACGGACGACGCCACGGTCAGGAACCGCCGAGTGCTGGTCGTGAACGCGGCCCTGGCCACGGACCGGAGCGACCTGGACCCCGTCGCCACAGCGCGTGCGCTCTCCAAGGACCTACGGAATCTGTGTGAGCAGGACCCCGAGAACGCGGGGGCGAACGAGCAACTGGTCGTCGCGCTCTACCAGGAGGCGCTTGCGGTCCGCACGCGGATTCGGTCCACCACGGGCACGTCGCGCAGGATTCTGAGCGATGAACTCCAAGCGGTGCGCACGAAGTGCGCGGAGCGTGCGACCGAACTCCTGGAGTCCACACTCCTGGCCGACGGAGAGCGGCGCGAGCAGATCCAGCAGATCCTCCGAGCGGTACGCCCGGAGGAAGCATGACCGCCCACGCCGATCCGCACGGAACACCGGCCACGAGCACACCGGCCGTGTGACCCGCCACGCCCCGAGCAACAGAAAACCCCAGGTCACGAGCTGAGTGACCTGGGGTTCGACTGAGCCGCCTTCGGGATTCGAACCCGAGACCTACGCATGACGAGACCGCGAGCGCTCATGCCGGGTGGTACCTCGTTGTGCTGGCCCAGGACGTTCTTCCTGGTCAGAGCATGTGCAGCAGCTTGGCCTCTGCCACTCCGCGCTGCACCATCCAAAGGCGTCCGTCCACCGCCCGTCCACCGGCGGGGCCGCGCGACCGCACATCCCTGTCAGGCCGCGTGGCTCTCCACGAGGACCGGGCACGTTGGGCGGGGCACGAGGGCGACTGTCACTTTCCTGTAACGCGCGGCCGCCCGGCACCGCCACAGTGCCCACTCCGCGAAACGCCGTCGGGCCCCGGCGCCAAGGGCGCCGGGGCCCGACTGCACTGCTACACCACCCACCGGCCCTGATACCGCGCCGGAAAGGCGTACTGCTGATACCGCGAACCGCTGGTGACCTCTCACAGCGTCACTCCGGCAGCCGGCCCCGTCGCCCATCCTGCATCTGCTCCGGCTTAGAACCCCACTACCGAACTTCCCGGTACGCGCGCCGCAGCCTGACGCCATTTACCGAGGAACCACTGGTACTGCGGACTGCGGTACTGCCTGCGGTGGCCCCTGATCCACTGCGGGCCACGCGGTCCGGGGCCAGTCCCGTCGCCGTCCTTCAACAATCCTGGCTTCGCAACTCCACCGCCGCACCGTCCTGCAACTGCGTCAGTGCCTCACGGCAGTTCATGCCTGCCGGTCCTGCTCGACCTCTTGGCTACGGACAGAACACCAGCCTCAGCGGCACCCGCATGTCTACTTCCACTGCAACAGATTTTCTATGGACGGTGCCATTGAAGTCTTACGGTACGCAGCGCCGACCTGGTGCTCCGGGGCGGGCCTAAAGGTGTGAACACTGCCGGAAACGGGCAGGCGGGCCAGCACGGCACAAGCGCCACGACCGATCACAGGTGGGGTGTACGCGCATGAACAGCACGAAGATCACCATCTCAGAGGCGACCCCCGTACCGGCCACGGTCCGGGGCAACAGCGCAACGGGCGTCAGCCAAGCCCGCCAGGCCGCCCGGGCCTTCACCGACCGCCTGGTCCCAAAGCCCTGTTCGGACGTGGCGGACACCCTCGTCCTGGTGGTCTCCGAGCTCGTCACCAACGCCCTGCGCCACGGCGGCGGCGCCTTCGCACTCCGTCTGAACGCTCACCTCGGCGCCATTGAGGTCGCTGTCGACGACGCAAGTCCGCGATGGCCGCGTATGCGGACCCCCGACGTGACCGGTTCCGACGGCGGCTTCGGCTGGCCCATGGTCAACCGCCTGGCCCGCAGGACCGCGGTCACTCGCCGGGCAGCCGGAGGCAAGACCGTCACGGCCCTCCTCTCCCGCTGACGCTGCCACGGGCAGCAAGACCTCCGGGTCGGATCACCGCAGAGCCAGCGAAAGCCCGAAGGACCGAACAGGAAAGCCACTGAGGTCGTTCCGGGGCGCGTACGGGGCATCTGCGGCAACAAGGCGGCGATCACTCGTGGCGGACGCAAAGGCGTCTGCGCGGACTCCACTTGGCACTCTGATGGATGACGCGAGGGGCTGGGGGAGCGATACTCACCTCATTCTGATCCCACCGCAACGCACGACCGACGCCCTCGCTGCCGCTCCGCCCCGAACACAGGGACGGAGCGGCTGTCTGTCGGCACACCGAAACCGAAGCTGCCGAGGCAGGCGTGCCGGGGCCGGTCCCGTCGCGGTGGAGTACCAGCCCTGGTAGGCGGGCCCGCCGACTGCGCCCAGGTTCAGCGAAGGGGCGCGGTGCGGAGAGAAAGGTAGTAGTCACCGACCGCCGACAGGTAGTCGGGATCACCTGTCTCGCTGTCGGTGGTGAATCGGGGAGCGGCTTTGATCTCCTCCCGGGACGGTGCGACCTTCACCGTCTGCGCCCTGGTGTCGAGGGCAATGACAGCACCGGCCGGGATCAGCACGCTTCTGCCGAACTTCCACACACCGGTGTCGACGACCAAGTGCTGCATGCCGGGCTGGTCCTGCTGACGGTCTACGTGGCCGATGCCCCCGTCCGCGGCCTCCACGGTGAATCCCACCAGCGACTGGCCATCCATGTGACCGCTGTCCTGCGCGTACATCCACATACTGCTCACCGACCCAGCCCTTCATCCCGGCCGACCGCGGACGGTGGCCTGGTCTCCTACGACGGTCTCTTCCTTCCCTGCCACGTGCCGGGCAATCAGCCATTCGATGCGGCGGTCGGCGTGCGCGCAGGCCAAGTCGGTTGCCGCCGGAGCGGGTTGCGTGGTGGCTTCCGTGACAGCCAAGGCCCTGTGGCGGAGGCGGCCGTTGCGTGAAGGGCGGGCCAGGGCAGGCCGGCAAAGCACGGCAGCAGTATCCGGAGAGGTGGAGGAATCGTTCTGGCATATGTGACGAATGACCAAGGGGCCGAATCGAACCGCAGCGCGCCGGCCGGCAGGGGCAAGCGCAGAGCGGGCCCTCTTCTTCCGGAGCAAGCGCGCGGCAAACATGCCTGCGGCCCGGCTCACGCCCGAGAGCAGGCCTCTGACGAAGCGATGAACGGGAGTACACCTCTGTACAGTCGGCTCGCCGAAGAATGGTCATCCGAAGGAGCCGCCGTCCCCTGCCGTCCTGACCCGTTGTGGCAGCGTCTGGTGTCCTTCGAACACTTCAGGCGTGAGACGGAAGGCACGTTGCGCCGACTCCACCTGGAAGCAGAAGCCCCATGGGAGGCCCAGCGGGGTCGGTTCGGCTGAAGGCTCCCCAGGTGGTCCGCGCCGCACCGGTGTCTCAGGGCTGGCCGGGCACCTCGCCACCTCCGCTTCCGGTCCCTTGAGCTCCACTCGCGCCAGGCCGGAAAGTCGGTCACGACCGCGCTCCGCCCTCTCCCTGCTGTCCATGGACGGACAAGCAGTTCATGTCTTCCGGCTGCGCCGAGCCGGGCCCTCACCGGCACTCCTGCCACCTCCTCGCCCTGCACGAGTAGGTAAGCCGTGCGCTGCGGTGGGGTAACCCGCCTGTCGTGCTCGGCCGGAAAGCCGTGTCGCCAGGCACGTACACGCGGGCACGCCGACCGGGCTCCGAGCTGTCTTCTCAAAGAAGCGGCTATGACGTCGACGGACTCCACCGGCGGGGGTGCCCGGCCTCATGCCCGTAACGGACCATGTGCCGAGCGCGAGGATCGACTCGGTGCAGAGGTAAGCCGACTCGTCTCCTTTTCGGAGCAGGCGCCCGCGGGGCAGGAGGAGCGTCGGCTCCGGTGCCGCCGACAGGCGGTTCAGCGCCTGTCGGCAACAGGGCCTCAGTGCTGTCCTGCTCGCAGCGGCAGCGCGGGAGAGCCTGCCAATGTTCGACGAACACAATCGGCTCCATGTCGAAGCCTGACGCGCTGCTTGTTGACGTTGCCGCCCTGGTGGAGTCCGGGCGCAGCAATCAGATGGCCCCGACCGTGGTCGCCGGTGGAGCTGTCATCACGGGCCGGCTGGCACCCGAGGCCGTCCGGAGGCAGCGGGTGTCAAAGGTCCTTGCGGACTCGGCCCGCCTGGGCGACTTTTCCGCCATGTTCACCACCGCTGCCTCTGAGGAAGGGCCGCCCACGCATCTGCACTTCCACGTGGCGCGGATTCTGCAGGGCACGGTGGGGATCCCGGAGACGGGCGGGATGTACCGGGTCGCGATCGAGGACGTCAGCGCCTGGGCGACTTCAGCTACTCCGACCACTGAGACACTGCCGGGCCGGACTGCTCCAGCCAGGGGTGAGCGGCCGCCCGGATGCTCCGGGCGGCCCCTCACCCCTGCTTGCCGGCGGCTCACGCCTGCCCGTCGCTCAAGCGGCCACAGGGGCGCCGAGCATCGCGGATGCCTGCTGCAAAGGATTGAGAACGCGAGTGGGCGCGGGGGCCGGGGCGAGGTCGCGGCAGGTGAAGCCGAGCTGGGTCATGGCCCGCAGTACCTCTCCTGCGCTGAAGTCGCGGCGGTCCTGGCGTGTGATGACCTGTCCGACCTGTTTGACGGGGTAGGTCCGTCGGCCGATGATCACGGACTCGCCGGGAGCGTGCTCGGGCTTGATGCCCTTCATCGATTCCAGGACGCCGCTCCTGGTGAGGTCGAACGGGAAGCGGGCGATGACACAGCGCATGATGCCTCACAGGGAGAGGAACGAAGAGGGAGTGGTTCTGCCGCGGATGGGACGGCTCAGCGGGCGAGGGCGAGGACGCCCAGGGCGCTGCCGTGTTCGTCGACCACGGGCAGGGCATCGACTTGGTTGTAGCGCATCATGTGGCCGGCTTCGGCCATGGTGGTCACCGGTGAGGTGAACGGTCCGCGGTCGCCGAGGATGTCCCGCAACCGGACCCTGTCCGAGTACGCGGAGCCGTCACGAACTGCTGCAAGGCGGGCGTGGGTGACCAGTCCGGTACACCGGCCGCTGTCGTCGCAGATAAGCAGATGCCCGGTGCGGGCACTGGCCATGACGGACAGGGCGACCTCGACGGTCATGTCATCACAGACCTGCGGCCCGGCGGTGTCCATGGTGTCGGCCACCGTCCTGCCTACGGCAGTGGCCTTCGTCGTGCGGGGCTGCATCTGGACGAACGTCAAAAGGTGCCTCCTGCAGTGGTGGGTGAGTTTCCGGATCACGGAGTTCTCAGGCTGCGGCGTCGAAGGAGGACTGATGTGCGGTCACGCGCCGGGCCGCGGAGGCGGGGCTGCGCCGGCCGCGAGAGGATGCGCTGCGGCTGCGCACACGCCGCGCGACTACCGGCGCGGCGATCGTCACAGGAATGCCGGAGGGGGCCTGGGCGCCGGTGATGCGGCCGAGTGCCTCTTCGCCGGAGCGAACCTGGGTGATCTGGGGCACGATGCCGGCGGCGGTCATGAGGCGAGTCATGTCGCGGCGCTGGTTGGGAGTGACCAGCGTGACGACGCTGCCGGACTCCCCTGCCCTCGCGGTTCGGCCGCCGCGGTGGAGGTAGTCCTTGTGGTCGGTCGGCGGGTCGACGTTGACGACGAGGTCGAGGTTGTCGACGTGGATGCCGCGGGCGGCGACGTTCGTGGCCACGAGCACCGTGACGTGCCCGGTCTTGAACTGGGTCAGGGTCCGGGTGCGCTGCGACTGCGCCTTGCCGCCGTGCAGAGCGGCGGCCCTCACACCGCTGGCCAGCAGGTGGTCGGTGAGCTTGTCCACAGCCCGCTTGGTGTCCAGGAACATGATCACCCGGCCCTCGCGCGCCGCGATCTCGGTCGTCGTGCGGTGCTTGTCGGTGCCGTGCACGTGCAGGACGTGGTGCTCCATCGTGGTGACCGCCCCGGCGGAGGGGTCGACGGAGTGGACGACCGGGTCGGTGAGGTAGCGGCGGACCAAGCGGTCGACGTTGCGGTCCAGGGTGGCGGAGAAGAGCATCCGCTGGCCCTCGGGGCGGACCTGGTCCAGAAGCTCGGTGACCTGGGGCATGAAGCCCATGTCGGCCATCTGGTCGGCCTCGTCCAGGACGGTGATCGCGACCTGGTCAAGTCGGCAGTCACCGCGGTCGATGAGGTCCTTGAGCCGGCCCGGCGTCGCCACGACGACCTCGGCACCACCGCGCAGTGCGTTGGCCTGCCTCCCGATCGACATTCCGCCGACGACGGTGGCAAGGCGCAGCCTCACCGAGCGGGCGTAGGGGGCCAGGGCGTCGGTCACCTGCTGGGCCAGCTCACGCGTCGGCACGAGGACCAGGGCCAGCGGCTGACGGGGCTCGGCCCGCTGACCGGCGGTACGGGCCAGCAGGGCCAGTCCGAACGCAAGGGTCTTGCCGGAGCCGGTGCGCCCGCGTCCCAGGGCGTCGCGGCCCGCGAGGGTGTTGGGCAGGGTCGCCCCCTGGATCGGGAACGGAACGCTCACCCCCTGCGCGGTCAGCGCCGCCAGCAGCGGGGCGGGCATGTCGAGGTCGGCGAACGCCTCGACGGCGGGCAGCGCGGGAGTGACCGTGACCGGCAGGGCGAACTCGCCCTGGACCGCGGCGGGCCGCCGCCCATGACCACCCGAGCGGCCCGAACCGCCGGAACGGGCCGGGGCAGCGGAACGGGTCGGGGCGGTCGAGCCGAAGCGGCTACCGCCTCGGCCGGAGTCGGCAGTACGGCTGCGGGCACGGGAAGAGCGATTGTTCGTACGTGTGGGGTTCATTCAGAACCTTCCTTGATACGGCACGTATCAAGGAATTCCCGCAGCGGAAGAACAGCGCGGGGAATCACAAGAACGGGCCGAGCAGAATGGGGAATCAAATAGGACCTGCGGTTGATCCCGTATGGGGAGGCAGGCCATGGAACGGGCGACGCCGTAGGGGCGAGGAACCGAGTTTCACCGGCAGGCAGGGCTCGGGAGGAGTGGGCAGTGAGAAGACTCTGCGGGCGAAAGTTTCACCGCAGGTGGCACCACTCGGGAGAATGCCCGGGGCTGGGGCCCGCACCCCGAAGGGTGCGGGCCCCAGCCACGAAGTGCGCGTCAGCGTCAGGCGGGAGCGATGTTCTCGGCCGTCGGGCCCTTCTGGCCCGGTGCGATGTCGAAGGTGACCTTCTGGCCTTCGAGCAGCTCACGGAAGCCCTGAGCGGCTATGTTCGAGAAGTGGGCGAACACGTCAGCGCCGCCACCGTCCTGCTCGATGAAGCCGAAACCCTTGGCTGCGTTGAACCACTTCACGGTGCCTGACGCCATGTCACATCTCCTTCGGGGCAGGTACGTCGGGATCCGTGATGCACGGATACCGCGTCGCCGCGATGATGCCCCGCCCGGAGGAAACCGGAAATACAATGAAGCTTCCAGTGGTCGGAAATACCCACGCGAAAGCTTGAAGTTTTGGGAACCACAACTGCAACCGAGATCGACAGTAGCATGCCGTAATGGTCCGCGTACGGTGAAAAATTCCAGTCTCTTTGCTGCGGTAAAAACACTCCCAGCGCGGCGCATTGAACTCTCACGCCGCGGCCATAGATATCGGCCCGCCCCGAGCACAGCGTTGCCGGAAGGGGCTTCACCCTTAACAGCGCGGGGATGCCGACCGTTTGCCGGCGGCGGCAGACTGGAGTTCACGGTAGCCCGAAGGGCACGAACGGGGCGGTACGCCTCCGGGAAGCTGCCTCTGACGTCGCGGCCAAAGCCCTTCACTGGGTTGAAGCCGCCTGCAGACGCCGCCCCGACCAGCCGATGGACGTATTTCGCGAAGAAGCAGCGGCGCGACAGAGCACCCACGCCGAAGACGAGAGCATCCTTTCGAGCATGACGACCGCAAGGGGGACGCCCCTTGAGCGCACTTCCGGCAGGTGAGTCCGACACCTGCCGGTCTTCCACCGGACGTGCGGCGCTTCAGGCCGAGGTCGGCATGCCGGGCGGCTTGGTGCCTCGGTGGTGTTCGGCGTTGATGCGCTGGGCTTCCTCGAGTTGGTCCTCAAGGATGACGATGCGGCAGGCGGCCTCGATCGGGGTACCGCCGTCGACGAGCTCGCGGGCGCGGGCGGCGATGCGGAGCTGGTAACGGGAGTAGCGGCGATGGCCGCCCGCGGAGCGCAGTGGGGTGATGAGGCGGGCTTCGCCGATGGCGCGGAGGAACCCTTGTGTGGTGTTGAGCATCTCGGCTGCCCGGCCCATGGTGTAGGCGGGGTAGTCGTCGTCGTCGAGGCGGCCGAACGAGTCGTCTGCTGTCATCTGTACCTTCCTGTGGAACACGCGTCGGAGGGGCCCGGGTGCCATGTGGCACCCGGGCCCCGAAGGAACTGCTACACCATCAGCCGGCTTTGATCGGCTACGCCGGCTCTGTGTTTCCGCATACCTGCCGGAAAGAGATCCGAAGGTTGCGGGGATCGCGGTTGCTTGACCGGAGACCACCTCACTCACGATGTCCTGCGGTACCCGGGCCCAACACTTCCGCCCGGGCGATCCTGATGGCGCTCGACTCCTCCGTTCTTTCCCTCTGGACAAACCACTTCCGTACTCATGGTGGCCTCTCACAGCGCCACTTCGGCAGCCAGCCCCGTCGCCCGCCCTGCATCTGCTCTGGCTTGGAACCCCACTGCCGAACTTCCCGGTACGCGCGCCGCAGCCTGACGCCATTTACCGAGGGACCACTGGTACTGCGGACTGCACTTGCTTCCTGCGTACGGCAGCCCCTGAAGACGGCGGGCCACCCGGTCCGGTCGTCAGCCCCGTCGCCATCCTGCAACGACACCGGCTTCGGAACTCCACCACCGCACCGACCTGCACACTGCAACTGCTGAGTACTGCTGCCCGGTAGTTCATCTCTACCAGGCCGTGTCGTCCTTCTTGCTTACGAGAGAAACCATAACCACCACGCACCTCAATGTCTACCTCGGCCAGCACAGATATTCACGCGCTAGCGAGAAAGGCTCTCCGCCTGAGCCACCGGCGGAGCGCAGATGGGTCATCCCAGCCAAGACCCTTGCACTCGACCAGGGCCGTTACCCGCAGCTGGGCACATCCGGTCGGAGCGCGGCCGGACAGGACACAGGCCCCGGTTCAGACAGGAGGGCTCCAGCACGGCCGACGGAGACCAGGGGGCCTGGTGGACACGATGAGCGTCGACGTCTCACCTGCCCGCTCGGCGATGTCACCTGCCCTTTGGACCTGCTCGCCTATACGCCTGCCCGGACAGCATCACGGTGGCCGCTACGACAGCGGCCTGCGGCGCTGCGTATGCGCACCACCGACCTGAACGGCGACACCGGAGGCTCCGACCGCCCGTGCTCAGCCCACTCGCCCGCGCCACCGCGGTGGCTCACCGGACACCCGGTGGCCGTCAGCGCCGACCTCGCCCGGTAACACGGCGGCCCTGGAACACCTCGCCAAGAGCATCGTGGCCGGCAGCACGGCGGATCGCCCCTCGAGAGCGGCGGCTGTTCAGTAAGCGGCCAAGAGGATGGCGATGTCGTGCACGGTGAACGCTGCCACAGTGAGCGCGTGGAACACCTCATGGAACCCGAACCAGCAAGGTGATGGGTCGGGTCGCTGGATTGCGTAGACGACCGCGCCGGCGCTGTAGAGGAGACCGCCGACCACGGTCAGGGTGAGTACAGCCGCTCCTCCGGTGTGCAGGAAGTCGGCCAGATACCGCACCGGCGCCCACCCCAGAGCCAGGTAGCACGGGGTGTACAGCCAGCGTGGCGCTCCGACCCTCAGGACCCGGAACGCGATGCCGACCGACGCGCCGGCCCACACGGTCCACAGCAGCACGGATCTGTCGTTGGGCGGCAGGAGCAGCACGGCCAGAGGGGTGCAGGTACCGGCGATGATCAAGAAGATGTTGGCGTGGTCGAGACGTCGCAGAAGAGCCTCCCCCAGTGGCCCCCAGGTACCGCGGTGGTAGGTGGCGCTTGTCCCGAACAGCAACCAGGCAGTGACGGCGTAGACGGTGCGGGCCCAGACCGCCTGCGGCGTGCGAGCCAACCCGATGAGCGCGATGCCCGCGGTCAAAGAGGCGGGGGCCATCCCCGCATGCAGCCAGCCACGCAGCCTCGGCTTGACCGGCTCCACCAGGTTGACGGCCTGCCCCACCAGAGCAGCGACCGGATGACCGCTCTTCGCCCCATCGCCACCCTGCGCTTCGCGGGGCTGAGCGACTTCGCCGCGCTCTCCACGCCTTGAGCCGACGCGGGACACCTCCGGCTCCGGCCGCATCGCGGGACACGGCTTCCCGGCCTTCACCGAGCTCATGAGCGTCACTGGCAATCATGCACTCATGCCAAAAAGGCCCACGCGAAACCCTTCAAGAGGTCCGGGAGAATGGGCTTGTCGCCCATGGGGCCCAACGCCGTCGTGCAAACCCCCCCGCGACCCCGACGTCGGTTCGGCCTGCCGGAGCTGAGTAGACGGACCGGCCGTGGGGAACGATCAGAGCTTCCGAAGCGGCATCTCCGCTCGCCCACCCGCAAGGAGCGCCCATGCTTCCTGAAGTCCACCCCCACCTGTCCGCACCTCTGGCCGACCAGTTGGAACATCAGCTGGGCCCCGCTTCGGAAGCCGGCCAGGTCGACGTGGAGCGCGTCGCGGGCATCGCAGTCGTCGCAGCTGCCCACTCCGGTGGCTATGCGGCAATCGGCCATCTCCTCGGACTGCTGGCCGCGCTCCCTGCCCCCACCGAGGCCGGAGAACGCTTCTGGTCGGACCTGTGGAGGTCTTCGGGCACGGCCTACCTGCTGCCCGCCACTATCAAGGCGGGCGTACTCGAGTCACTGACCGGCGAGGGAACCACCCTGGCCCGACAGATTCTCTCTGCCGTCGACGAGATGACCCCGCCACAACGTCTCGCAGCCGGAGAGGTGATCGGCCAAGCCCTCATCGAGTCCGACCACCTTCCCGACCTCAAGACACAAGTCATCGGCGAACTATGGATCCGCGATCTCGAACTCACCGCCTGGCATGTCCTGCACGCCGACCGCAGGTCGGACGATCCTGTAGGGCGGAAGGCCTTCCTCAAGGCTTGGTCGAACGTCTGAGAACAGGCTCTCGCGCTGGCCTCGGCAACGGCGCGTCTGTGGCGTACGACAGCCGCTGGCCCGGGCTCACAGCTGTCGTGAGTGCCATGCCGCACCCCTGCGGCACACCACAAGGCGCTTCCCCTTAAAGCCAGCCCGCAAGCGGTCGCCGCACCCCCCGCACACAGCGAGGGAGGTGACGGCCGACGGGCGACCAGCAGGCTGGAGGGAACAACGACAGGCAGCTGCTGCTGCTAACAGGCTTCTTCCAGCTGCTAAGAGGCTTCTTCCATATGTCGGACCAGCACAGCGAGCTCTCCGGCCGAACCGCCCCTCCGCAGGCCCCTGAACCTTCCCCTTACCCACGGCAGGCGCGGCTTCCCTGAGGCAGCGTCAGCACGCTTGTCCACCGGCAGTCCACCGGAGCAAGTGACCACTAGTCACCGAAGGGCTCAACTGCACCAAAACTGCAGGTCATGACCTTGCAGGAACTTACAGGCGACAGCGAAACGAACCTGCGACCTACGCATCGAGACGAACAGGCCATCAGTGATGGATCTACCGCGATGTCACGATCATCAAAAGAGAAAACCCCAGGTCACCGGCTATGTGACCTGGGGTTCTTCTGAGCCGCCTTCGGGATTCGAACCCGAGACCTACGCATTACGAGTGCGTTGCTCTGGCCAACTGAGCTAAGGCGGCGCGCCCTGTCGCACCATGGTGCGATCAGCAGCGGGGCCAAGTCTACACAGTTTCTCGGGGTGCTCCGCACACAGCGTCCCCGGAGGTGTTCGCGCTGCTCAGGGCAGGTTGGAGGGGCAGGGTGTCAGGTGCACTTCTTGCCGTCGGTGGGCGCGGTGCCCTCCAGGAGGTAGGTGTTGATCGCCGTGTCGATGCAGTCGCTGCCCCGGCCGTACGCGGTGTGGCCGTCGCCCTCGTAGGTGAGCAGGGTGCCGGAGAAGAGCTGCTCGGCGAGGGAGCGGGACCACTTGTACGGGGTGGCCGGGTCGCGGGTGGTGCCGACGACCACGATCGGGTCGGCGCCCTTCGCCTCGGTGCGGTGCGGGGTGCCCGTGGCCTCGGTGGGCCAGTAGGCGCAGTTCAGGGAGGCCCAGGCGAAGCCGCGCCCGAAGACCGGGGAGGCCTTCTCGAAGTCCGGGACCGCCTTCTCGACCGCGTCGGGGCCGTCGAAGGCGGGCGGAAGGTCGAGGCAGTTCACGGCGGCGTTGGCGAACATCAGGTTCTCGTACTTCCCGTTCGGCTCGCGCTCGTAGTAGCTGTCGGCCAAGGACAGGAGGCCGGAGCCGTCGCTGCGCTGCGCGCCCGCGAGCGCCTCGCGGAGCTGGGGCCAGGCCGCCTCGTCGTACATGGCGGCGATCACCCCGGTGGTGGCCAGGGACTCGCCCAGCTTGCGGTCGTCGCCGGTCGGGACGGGCTTGGCGTCCAGGTCCTTGAAGAGCTGCTTCAGCGCGGTCGCCGCGTCGGCGGTGGACGTGGTGCCGAGCGGGCAGTCCGGCTGTTCGACACAGTCGGCGGCGAAGGACTGGAAGGCGCCCTCGAAGCCCGCCGTCTGGTCGCGGTTCATGTCGACGGCCTTCTGGGAGGGGTCCATCGCACCGTCCAGGACGAGGCGGCCCGCCCGCTCCGGGAAGAGGTCCGCGTAGGTGGCCCCCAGGAAGGTCCCGTACGAGGCCCCGACGTAATGCAGCTTCTCGTCGCCGAGCAGGGCCCTCAGGACGTCCATGTCACGGGCCGTGTCGACGGTGGACACGTACGGGAGGATCTCGCCGCTCCGCTTCTCGCAGCCCGCCGCGAACTTCTGGAAGGACGCGCTCAGCTTCTTGACCTCCGCCTCGTCGTCGGGCGTCTGGTCGACCTGGGTGTAGGCGTCCATCTCCGGCCCCGTGAGGCACTCGACGGGTTCGCTGCGGGCCACGCCGCGCGGGTCGATCGCCACCATGTCGTAGCGGGCCCTCACCTGGGCGGGATAACCCAGTGCCGCGTACCCCTGGAGATAGCCGATCGCGGAGCCGCCGGGGCCGCCAGGATTCACCAGGAGGGATCCGATCCGCTGGCCCGGTCCCGTGGCCTTCTTGCGGGAGACGGCGAGTTCGATGTCGCCGTCATCCGGCTGGTCGTAGTCCTTCGGCGCCTTCATCGTCGTGCACTCGAACCCCTCCACCCCGCAGTCGCGCCAGCTCAGCTTCTGCGCGTAGTACGACGACAGCCCCTCGGGAGCCGCGGTGCCGGTGGCCGAAGCGCTCGGCGACGAGCCGCTGCCGCTGCAGCCGGAGATGAGGAGGCCGGCAGTGCCGATCCCGAGGGCGAAGGTGCGGAGCAGCCGCCTGGTATCCATTCAGGGAGCGTATCCGCCGGGTGACGAGTCGTCCGATTCCCTGCGCATTCGGGTGAACAGGGACCGCGGCAGGACCCCCTCAGCCCGCCCGCAGCGCCATCGTCATCGCCTCCACCGCGAGCAGCGGCGCCACGTTGCGGTCCATCGCGTCGCGGCAGGCGATCACGGACTCGATCCTGCGCAGGGTCTGCGCGGGCGTCGAGGACTCCGCGATCCGGTCGAGGGAGTCCTGCACGTCGACGTTGGCGATGGCGATCCGGGAGCCGAGCTGGAGCGCCAGCACATCGCGGTAGAAGCCGGTGAGCTCGGTCAGCGCCAGATCGAGGCTGTCCCGCTGCGTACGGGTCTTGCGGCGCTTCTGCTTGTCCTCCAGCTCCTTCATCGCCCCCGCTGTGCCGCGCGGCATCCGGCCCCCGGCCACCCCGCCGAGCGCCGCCTTGAGGTCCTCGGTCTCCTTGACGTCGACCTCCTCCGCCATCTGCTTGGCGTCGTCGGTGGCCGTGTCGATCAGCTCCTGGGCCGCCTTGAGGCAGCCGCCGACGTCGGCGACCCGCAGCGGAACCTTCAGCACCGCCGCCCGCCGCGCCCGCGCCCGCTCGTCCGTCGCGAGACGGCGCGCCCGGCCGATGTGCCCCTGGGTGGCGCGCGCAGCGGAGTGCGCCCGCTCGGGGTCGACGCCGTCGCGGCGGATCAGGACGTCGGCCACCGCCTCCACCGGCGGGGTGCTCAGGGTGAGGTGCCGGCAGCGGGAACGGATCGTGGGCAGGACGTCTTCGAGCGAGGGGGCGCACAGCATCCAGACCGTGCGTGGCGCGGGCTCCTCGACGGCCTTCAGCAGGACGTTGCCGGCGCCCTCGGTGAGGCGGTCGGCGTCCTCCATCACGATGACCTGCCACCGGCCGACCGCCGGGGAGAGCTGGGCGCGCCGGACCAGGTCGCGGGTCTCCTTCACACCGATGGAGAGCAGGTCCGTACGGATGATCTGGACGTCGGCGTGCGTGCCGATCAGGCTGGTGTGGCAGCCGTCGCAGAACCCGCAGCCGGGCACGCCTCCCAGCGCCCGGTCCGGGCTCGTGCACTGGAGCGCGGCGGCGAAGGCCCGTGCCGCCGTGGACCGGCCGGAACCGGGCGGTCCGGTGAACAGCCAGGCGTGCGTCATCTTCGAGCCCTGGTCCAGCGGCTTGCCGTCGGACACCGCGGTGACGAGGGCGTCGGCGTCCTTGGCGGCGGCGGCGAGCTGTTCCTGCACGCGGGTCTGTCCGACCAGGTCGTCCCATACGGTCATGGGTCACCGCCCTTCCGGTGGTGTCGTGCGGTGCCGCGGAGCCGCGGTGCGTCGTGGCTTCCCATTGTGGGGGACGCCACTGACAGTCCGGCCCGCCCGCCCCCGGAGGGACGGACGGGCCGGTACTTCACCGTCGGCGGTGGGGCGGGGTGTCAGCCGCGCGGGCGACGTCCCCGGCCCGCGGGACCGTCGTCCTCCTGGCCGCCGAGCAGCTCGTCCGCCAGGGTCGGCAGATCGTCCAGCGGAGTCTCCTCCGCCCAGTCCGGGCGGGGGCGCTTGCGGCGGCCCTGCTGCCGGTCGGGCGTGGCCCCGGCGTTCGGGTCCTCGACCTGCGGCAGTTCCCGGGTGCGCTCGTTCTCGCTCTCCGCGGGCGAGGACGCCGGGCTCTCGTCCCGGAAGAAGCCCTGGGGCACCCGGTCGGAGGGCTGATCGGCGGAGACCGGCGGCAGCACGGCCGTCTCGTCCGCGTCCCTGGCCGGCCGCCGGTCCGCCGACCCCCGGTCCGCCGGCCGCTGATCCGAGAAGCGCGGCAGCATCGCCGTCTCGTCGTCCCCGAGAGCGGACCCCGAACGTGCACCCCTGCCCGCACCCGTACCGGATCCGGAAGGACGGTCGTCCTCCGGCCGGACCGCCGGGACCGGCTGCGTGATCTCGTTCGGGTTCACGATCGGTGTGGGCACCGTGAGCTCGTTCTCCGGAACGGACGGGCCCTCCGACTCCGAGGACCGTGAGGACGACGACGCGGACGACCGCGACGACGTCTCCATACCGGAGTCGTGGGAGGTACGCGACGCACGCGCCTCTTCCGCACGCTGGGCCTCCGCGCGCTGAGCCTCCGCCCGATCGGCCTCGGCCCGTGCCGCCTCCGTGCGGGCGGCGGCCTCGGCCTCGGCCCGGCGGCGGGCCTCCTCGGCACGCATCAGGGCCTCTTCGGCCCTGCGCTGCTTCTCCAGCCGCTGCGCCTCGGCCTCCTTGCGGAGCCGGGCCTCCTCCTCGGCCTGCTTGCGCAGGCGCTCCTGCTCGGCCTCGCGGACCCGCTCCTCGGCCTCCAGCCGGAGCCGGTCCTCCTCGGCGCGGCGGCGGGCCTCCTCGGCGCGCTGCCGGGCCTCCTCCGCCTGGCGCTCGGCCTCGCGGCGGCGGGCCTCCTCCAGCTCGCGCTGCTTGCGCTCCTCCTCCTCGGCGCGCAGCCGGGCCAGCTGCTCCTGGCGCTCCTTCTCCAGGCGCTCCTCCTCGGCCTTGCGCGCGGCCTCCTCCTCCGCCTTGCGCCGGGCCTCCTCGATGGCCTGGCGGCGGGCCTCCTCGATGGCCTCGATCTCGGCCTCGGAGAGTGGCAGGAGTTGGTCGAGCCGGTGACGTACGACGGTGGTGATCGACTCCGGCTCCTGGCCGGCGTCCACCACCAGATAACGCGTCGGGTCGGCGGCTGCCAGGGTCAGGAACCCGGACCGCACCCGCTCGTGGAATTCGACGGGCTCCGACTCCAGCCGGTCCGGCGCCTCGGTGAACCGCTCCCGCGCGGTCGCCGGATCGACGTCCAGCAGCACCGTCAGATGCGGTACGAGGCCGCTCGTCGCCCACCGCGAGATCCGGGCGATCTCGGTCGGGGCCAGATCCCGTCCGGCGCCCTGGTAGGCGACGGACGAGTCGATGTAGCGGTCGGAGATGACGATCGCGCCGCGCTCCAGCGCCGGGCGGACCACGGAGTCGACGTGCTCGGCGCGGTCGGCGGCGTACAGCAGGGCCTCGGCCCGGTTGGACAGGCCGGCGGAGGACACGTCGAGCAGGATCGACCGCAGCCGCTTGCCGACCGGGGTGGCCCCGGGCTCGCGGGTCACGACGACCTCGTGGCCCTTGGACCGGATCCAGTCGGCGACCGCCTCGACCTGAGTGGACTTGCCCGCTCCGTCGCCGCCCTCCAGGACGAGGAAGAAGCCGGTGGCGGCGGGTGCGACCGCCGGGTCGCCGCCGCGCAGCGCCTCGCGCAGGTCCCGGCGCAGCGGCACGCCCGCCCGGTCGTCCGTCCTGGCGAGGACGAGGGCGGCGACGGGCAGCAGCAGCGCGCCGAGCAGCATCAGGGTGAAAGCGGCCCCGCCGTGGGCGAAGACGAAGTCACCGGCGACCAGGCGGTGCCGCCCGATCGCGGCGGCCAGCAGGGGGCCCGCGACCGCGCCGAGCGCGACGAGCACCCGGACGACGGCCTGGAGGTGCTCGGTGGTCCGGGCCTGCCGGAACGCCTCGGTCTCCTGGTCGATCAGGGTGTGCCCGGTGTTCGCGGCGACCCCGGCGGTGTAACCGGCGAGCAGGGCGATGGCGATCCCGGTCGCGGTGTCCGGCACCAGGCCGAGCGCGAGGAGCGCGAGGCCGGTGACCGTGACGGCCAGCGCCAGCAGACGGCGGCGCGACAGGGTGGGCAGCACATGGCGCGCGGTGCGGATGCCGAGGGCGGTGCCACCGGTCAGCCCGAGGACCAGCAGCGCGAACGTCGCGGGCCCGCCGCCGAGGTCGTAGGCGTGCAGTACGGAGACGGCCGCGGCCGCCGCGACGGCTCCGGCGAGGGCCGCGCAGACCGCGACCAGCAGGGGGACGGCGCCGGTGCGGCCCTTGTCGGGGCCGTTGCCGGTGGCGGGGCGGCGCAGACCCTCCAGCGGGGAGCGCGGCCGCGGCGTCTGCGTGGCCGGGAACCGGAGGAAGTACAGGGTGGAGATGGAGGCCGAGAAGAGCCCGGCCGCGACGTAGGACCCCAGGGCCGCCTGGTGGAAGGAGAACCACTCCAGGCCCGACCCGAGGAGGTTGCCGACCAGCGTGGCGGCCAGCAGGACCAGCGCGGCGCCGGGCACGGCGAGGAAGTTCGTACGCAGCGAGAGGCGGCGCAGGGCGTCGAGGTGGTCGGGCAGGGGGCGCACGGCCGCGCCTTCGAGGGGCGGGGCCGGCAGCAGCGCCGGGGCGGCGCTGTCCTTGGCCACGGCCCACAGGCGCTCACCGGCGCCGGTCACGAAGACGGTGATGAGGATCATCATGAGCGCCTTGTCGGGCGTCCAGTCGATCCACAGCGGGGCGACGACCAGGAGCGCCAGGCGCAGCCCGTCCACCCCGATCATCAGCCATCGTCGGTCCAGCTTTCCGCCGGGCCCCGTGAGGGACGTCAAGGGCCCCAGGAGTACGGCTCCGAAGAACAGGGTGGAAAGGATCCGGGCACCGAAGACGGCGGCGACGGCGAAGGCCGCCCCGCGGTATCCGGTGCCGAATGAGCCCTCAAGGACCGCCGCTTGCAGCGACAGCAGCACCAGCACGAGAAGGGCGAGTGCATCGCCGATACCGCCGACGAGCTGGGCGCTCCACAACCGCTTCAGCGGGGGAATACGCAACAGGGCCCGTACGGCGCGCTCGCGTGAGTCTGCGGCAAGTGTGTCGGAGGTGGGGCTCACGACCGTTGGCTGCTCGGCTCGCGTCATCCGCCCAGCCTATCGGCAGCGGCGCGGTGACCGTCGGCCCGTCCGAACATATGGACGTAAACAACTTCCGGCCAGGGTGCGCGAGACCCTCTTGCGCACCACCGCCCGGCCTCTTTGCGCACCGCCGCCGCACACGGCTGCGCGCCGCCGCCCGGCGCTCCCGCGCACCACCGCACCGCACGCCCACGCGCCACCGCCCGGCACCTGGATCACAGGGATCGAGGTACCGGGCGGCTGGGTGCGATCCGCGCGACGTCGGAGTCAGTCGTCCGACAAGGCAGCGGGGTCAGTCGTCCGACGGGGCGGCGGCGGAGGACGAGGCGGAAGCCGTCTTCTTCGCTGTCGCCGTCGTCTTCTTGGCAGCCGTCTTGGCGGTCGTCGCCTTCTTGGCCGTCGTCGTCTTCTTCGCCGCGGTCTTCTTGGCGGCCGTGGTCTTGGTGGCCGTCGTCTTCTTCGCGGCCGTCTTCTTGGCCGTCGCCTTCTTCGCCGGGGCCTTCTTGGCCGTCTTCTTCTTCGCGGGCCCCTTGGCGCGCTTCTCGGCGAGCAGCTCGTAGCCGCGCTCCGGCGTGATGTCCTCGACGCTGTCGTCGGTCCGCAGCGTCGCGTTGGTCTCGCCGTCGGTGACGTACGCGCCGAAGCGGCCGTCCTTCACCACGACCGGCGCACCGCTGACCGGGTCGGTGCCCAGTTCCTTCAGCGGCGGCTTGGCCGCGGCCCGGCCGCGCTGCTTGGGCTGGGCGTAGATCGCGAGGGCCTCTTCGAGGGTGATGTCGAAGAGCTGGTCCTCGGAGGTCAACGACCGGGAGTCGGTGCCCTTCTTCAGATACGGGCCGTAACGGCCGTTCTGCGCGGTGATCTCGACGCCCTCGGCGTCCTCGCCGACGACGCGCGGCAGCGACATCAGCTTGAGGGCGTCGGCGAGGGTGACCGTGTCCAGGGACATGGACTTGAAGAGGGAGGCGGTCCGCGGCTTCACCGCGTTCTTGCCGGTCTTCGGCGTCCCCTCGGGCAGCACCTCGGTGACGTACGGGCCGTAGCGGCCGTCCTTGGCGATGATCTGGTTCCCGCTGACCGGGTCGGCGCCCAGCTCGAAGTCGCCGCTGGGCTTCGCCAGCAGCTCCTCCGCGAGCTCCACGGTCAGCTCGTCGGGGGCCAGGTCCTCGGGCACGTCGGCCCGCTGGTGGCCCTCGGCGTCCTTCTCGCCCCGCTCGATGTACGGGCCGTAGCGGCCGACGCGGAGCTTGATGTCGTTGCCGACCGGGAAGGAGGAGATCTCCCGGGCGTCGATCGCGCCGAGGTCGGTGACCAGTGCCTTCAGGCCGCCGAGGTGGTCGCCGTCGCCGTTGCCCGCGTCGGAGGCCGATCCGGCTCCGGCGGTGTCGTCACCGGGCTGGGCGCCGAAGTAGAAGCGCTTGAGCCACGGCACGGACTGGGCCTCGCCCCGCGAGATGCGGTCGAGGTCGTCCTCCATGCGGGCGGTGAAGTCGTAGTCGACGAGCCGGCCGAAGTGCTTCTCCAGCAGGTTGACCACGGCGAAGGACAGGAAGGACGGGACGAGCGCCGTGCCCTTCTTGAAGACATAGCCGCGATCGAGGATCGTCCCGATGATCGAGGCGTACGTCGACGGGCGGCCGATCTCGCGCTCTTCCAGCTCCTTGACCAGCGAGGCCTCGGTATAGCGGGCCGGGGGCTTGGTGGCGTGCCCGTCGACCGTGACCTCGTCGGCGGACAGCGCGTCGCCCTCGGCCACCTGCGGCAGCCGGCGCTCGCGGTCGTCCAGCTCGGCGTTCGGGTCGTCCGCGCCCTCGACGTACGCCTTCATGAAGCCGTGGAAGGTGATCGTCTTGCCGGACGCGGAGAACTCGGCGTCCCGGCCGTCGCTCGCCCGGCCGCCGATCTTGACGGTGACGGAGTTGCCGGTCGCGTCCTTCATCTGGGAGGCGACGGTCCGCTTCCAGATCAGCTCGTAGAGCCGGAACTGGTCGCCGGTGAGGCCGGTCTCGGCAGGAGTGCGGAAGCGGTCGCCGGAGGGGCGGATCGCTTCGTGCGCCTCCTGCGCGTTCTTGACCTTCCCGGCGTACGTACGCGGCTTCTCGGGGAGGTAGTTCGCCCCGTACAGCTGCGTGACCTGGGCCCGGGCCGCGGAGATCGCGGTGTCCGAGAGGGTCGTGGAGTCCGTACGCATATAGGTGATGAAGCCGTTCTCGTACAGCTTCTGCGCCACCTGCATGGTCGCCTTCGCCCCGAAGCCCAGCTTGCGGCTCGCCTCCTGCTGGAGGGTCGTGGTCCGGAAGGGGGCGTACGGGGAGCGGCGGTAGGGCTTCGACTCGACGGACCGGACCGCGAAGGAGGAGTCGGCGAGCGCGGCGGCCAGGGCGCGGGCGTTCGTCTCGTCCAGGTGCAGGGTCCGGGCGGAGCCGGCCTTCAGCTGCCCGTCGGGGCCGAAGTCGCGGCCCTGGGCGATCCGGCGGCCGTCGACCGCGCTGAGGCGGGCGGTGAGGGTCGAGGGGTCGGAGGCGTCACCGGCGCGGCCGGTGGCGAACTTTCCGGTCAGGTCCCAGTACTCGGCGGAGCGGAAGGCGATGCGCTCGCGCTCCCGCTCGACGACGAGCCGGGTGGCGACGGACTGGACGCGGCCCGCCGAGAGCTTCGGCATGACCTTCTTCCACAGGACCGGCGAGACCTCGTAGCCGTAGAGGCGGTCGAGGATGCGGCGGGTCTCCTGGGCGTCGACCATGCGCTGGTTGAGCTCGCGCGGGTTGGCGACGGCTGCCCGGATCGCGTCCTTGGTGATCTCGTGGAAGACCATCCGGTGGACCGGGACCTTGGGCCTGAGCACTTCCTGGAGGTGCCACGCGATGGCTTCGCCCTCGCGGTCCTCATCGGTGGCGAGGAAGAGTTCGTCGGACTCGGCCAAGAGCTGCTTGAGCTTCCTGACCTGGGCCTTCTTGTCGGCGTTGACGACGTAGATGGGCTGGAAGTCGTGTTCGACGTCCACCCCGAGGCGGCGTACCTCGCCGGTGTACTCGTCCGGGACCTCGGCCGCGCCGTTCGGGAGGTCGCGGATGTGCCCGACGCTCGCCTCGACGACGTATCCGGGGCCGAGATAGCCCTTGATCGTCTTCGCCTTGGCAGGCGACTCGACGATGACGAGTCGGCGGCCGCCCTGTGCGGTCTCGCTGGTCGGGGACAACTTCGCTCTTCTCTCCGGTCGACACTCGATGGGCATCCGGGCAGCGTCATGACGCTGCCCGCGGTGCTGTCGCTGCGGAGTGTGACGGTACAACCCGCCCCCGTGTCAAACGGCAAAAGCCCGCAACGGCCACTCGAACGGTAACCCGACTTCCGCCATTCCTGCCGCCCGGACCGCCGGGTCCGGGCCGCGCGGAGGCGTGGCCGGTGTCTTTTCGGAGGTGGTCGCGGTGTCCGCCGGACATCCTGTCGGCCCGGGCGCCGCCCTGCCGGGGGCGGGGATCAGACGAGCGTGAAACACCACACGCCGAGGCCGAGGAAAACCACGCCGAAGAGGGTCGTGAGTGCGGTGGAGGCGACGGGGCTCACATCGTGCGCCACCGGCGCGCGGTGCAGGGCTCGCGCCCCGGTCCAGATCAGGAGGGCGGCGCCGAACAGCGCCAGGGCCGTACCGGCGAAGACTGCTGAGACGCTCTCCATGTCGTACCCCTAGCCCGTCGTGGCGAACCGCCCGGGACGGGCCGACCGGTCCCGGCGCCGGACCTCGGCGGTCCGGCACGGGGAGGTTGTCACCCCGGGGCATCGCCCACACGAACCCAGGGTGAACAGCACTCCCCCGCCGACCAGCGGAGCCCCATCGGCCGCATACGGACCGCATGAGGACCGCATGCGGATAGCCCGAGGACGGCACAGGGACCGCACAGGGACCGCACGACCGGAATGCGCGGTCCGGGCGCGTCGGAGAGCGCGCCGAGCGGGAACGCACTGGTGACAAGAACGACACCGCCCGACAGGGAAGCGTCCCCGCCCCGTACCGGAAGGCGGTCGCGGTCGCTGCTGCACGGCCGCGGCCTCCAGGTCACGCTGCCCTACGGACACGGCCTCCAGGCCGCCGGCCGCCGTACCTCCGCGCCGCCTTCCCCGCACTCCACCGCCGCGTCCCGCACGTGCTCCGCGCCCTACCGGCCCCGCGGCACGGCACCGGGCGCCGGCTCCAGGAAGCCCTCCTCGACCAGCAGCCGGATCGCCTGCGGAGTGCGGTCGCGCAGGAGCACCGGGTCTTCCGCCATCAACTGCGCGATGGCGTCCAGAATCCGCCCGGCGGGCAGCGAGCCGTCGCACACGCCCGCGAACCCGGCCGCCACCGCGTCGACCTTGGTCGCCCGCATCATGCCGCGGTGCTGACGCAGCACCACGTGCTCGGGGTCCTCCGCGCCCGGCATGCCGACCTGCTCCTGCACGACCTCGGCAGCAAGCACGAAGTGTCCGGCGAGCAGCGCCGCGTCGTCCTGGTCGCGGAGGTAGTCCTGGCGGGCGAAGTGCTCCTGGACGGTCTGTCCGAGCGGCTGCCGCACCGCGTGCGGCCACTCCTCGACGACGATCGAGGGGTTCCCGGCCGCCGCCGCGGCGGATTTGCGCAGGGTGATCCAGCCGAACCCGACGGCCGTGGCGCCCCGCGCCTCGAACTCGTCGAGCCACGCCTCGTACCGCTCGGTGTACTCGGCGGGGTCGCCGCGGTGGTCGCCGCTGTCCCGCAGCCACAGCTCGGCGTACTGCGTGACGTCCTGGACCTCGCGCTGGACGATCCAGGCGTCACAGCCGAACGGCACCCAGGAGCGCAGCCGGTCCTGCCACTCCTCGCCCTCCAGGTGCTGCCAGTTGGCGAGGAACTGGGCGTAGCCCCCCTCGTTCAGATGGTCGCCGGACTGCCGCACCAGCTCCCGGCACAGGTCGTCGCCGCCCATGCCGCCGTCCCGGTAGGTGAGGCGGGCGCCGGGCGAGATGACGAAGGGCGGGTTGGAGACGATCAGGTCGAACGTGTCGGAGCCCACCGGCTCGAAGAGGGAGCCTTCGCGCAGGTCGGCGGGGGCGGCGCCGGACAGGGCGAGGGTGAGCCGGGTGAACTCCAGGGCGCGGGGGTTGAGGTCGGTGGCGGTGATCCGGGTCGCGTGCTGGGCGGCGTGCAGCGCCTGGATGCCGGAGCCCGTACCGAGGTCGAGGGCCGAGGCCACCGGCGCCCGGACGGTGATCCCGGCGAGGGTGGTGGAGGCCCCGCCGACACCGAGGACGACGCCCTCCTCGCGGGAGCCGATGCCGCCGGCACCGCCGACCGCGCACCCGAGGTCGGACACGATGAACCAGTCCTCGCCGTCCGGCCCGCCGTACGGCCGTACGTCGACGCCCGCACGGACCGTGCCGTCGGCGTGGCTCACCCAGCCGTCCGTGACGCACTCGGCGAGCGGCAGGGCGGCACGTGCCTGCTCCTCGGCGACGGGACGCTGCAGCAAGAACAGCCGCACCAGCGTGTCGAGCGAGGTGTCGCCCCGGGTGGCCCGCAGGGCGGGGACCGTCTCGCTGCGGGCGAGGGCGGCATAGGCGGGCGCGCCGAGGCGGTCGAGGAGCCCGTCCGCGGTGAAGTCCGCGGCGAGCAGGGCCTCACGGAGGGCGGCGGCGTGGTCGGGTGCGGGAAGGCTGCTCTTACTCACCCACCCATTGTGTCCGCTCCCACCGACAACGGCAGCGGCCCGGGCACCCACCGGGTGTCCGGGCCGGAAGAACGGCGCTCAGCCCTTCTTCTCCGAGGAGTCCTTGTCCCCGGACTCCTTCTCCGTCGAGTCCTTCTCCGTCGAGTCCTTCTCGTCGGGGGCCGTGCCCTCCGTGGACGCGTCGGAGCCGACCGCCCCGGAGCCGGAGGGGCCGGTCGAGGCAGTCGGCTTCTGGCAGCCCTTCTGCTTCGACATCGCGGCGCCGACCTCGCCGGACTGGAGCTTCTTCAGAGCCTGGTCACCGCTGGTGCTGATCTTGTTCAGCTCGTCGGCGATGCCCTTCAGTCCGTCGGCGAACTTCGCCTGGTCCTTGGTGTCGAGCGCGTCGACCTCGGTCTTGAGGTCGGCGTACGCCTTGGAGGAGGCGTTGAGCTCCTTGACCGCTTCCTTCTGCGTGGTCTCACCGTCGTCGACCGGCGGCGGACCGGCCGAGTCCACGGCGGCGCCCAGCGACTTGTACGCCTGGGAGATCTGCTGGAAGGCGGCCGAGTCGGTCTTCTGGACGTCGGCGGGCTTGCTGTTGTCCGCGGTCTGCTGCTGGATGGAGGCGTTGGCGTTGGCGATCTTCTGCAGTTGCGGCTGAACCTGGTCGCAGACCTTCTTGGCCCAGTCGTTGACCTTGTTGTCGCTGTCGTCGCTGCAGCCCGACAGCGTCAGTACGAGTACCGCACCGCCGGACAGTGCGGCTGCAAGCTTCTTGTTCACCGGATGGGTCCCTTCCAAGGCTCTCGGCCCCGGAACTTACACGCCGGGGGGACGACAGCCGGGCGCCGGTCATCCGGTGTGCATGCTTTTGAAGCCATTTGCACCAAGGGAAATGAGGGAGATACCACTCGCCCAGAGAATCGGACGCCCGATCGGTCACTCATCCGAAAGGCTGCTCCCGATCATCGACCCACACCGACGCGGACGCCACCGGACACCACCGGACGAGAGCGGAAGGAGTCGCGGGAGCGCGGAGAGAGGCGGAGAAGGGAGCAGAGGAGGGCGGACGGCACGTCAGCACGCGCCGCCCGCCCATTGTTTGATCACACGTCACACGGGTGTGCCCACCCGGAGCACCTCGCTAGGTACGGCTCACGGGGCCGCCGCTGGATCCGGCGCGGGGACCGAGGGGCCGCCGCCTCCCGAGGCGTCGTCGTCGCCCACGGCGATGCCGCGCCGCTTGGAGACGTAGACCGCGACGACGACGATCCCGATGGAGACGACGGCCACCAGCGCCCGCACCCACGGGTTCGCGTCCGCTCCGTAACTGAACTGCACGATCGCCGGGGCGATGAGCAGGGCGACCAGGTTCATCACCTTGAGCAGCGGGTTGATCGCCGGGCCGGCCGTGTCCTTGAACGGGTCGCCGACCGTGTCGCCGATGACGGTCGCGGCATGGGCCTCGCTGCCCTTGCCGCCGTGGTGGCCGTCCTCGACGAGCTTCTTGGCGTTGTCCCAGGCGCCCCCGGAGTTGGCGAGGAACACGGCCATCAGCGTGCCCGTGGCGATCGCCCCGGCGAGGTACGAGCCGAGGGCGCCGACGCCGAGGGTGAAACCGACGGCGATCGGCGCCAGGACCGCGAGAAGTCCCGGTGTGGCCAGTTCGCGCAGGGCGTCGCGGGTGCAGATGTCGACGACGCGCCCGTACTCCGGCTTCTCCGAGTAGTCCATGATCCCGGGATGCTCGCGGAACTGCCGCCTGACCTCGTAGACCACCGCTCCGGCGGACCGGGACACGGCGTTGATGGCCAGCCCGGAGAACAGGAAGACGACCGCGGCGCCCAGGATCAGGCCGACGAGGTTGTTGGGCTGCGAGATGTCCAGGCTCAGCCCCAGCTCGCCCGCCCCTGCCCCGACCTCGTCCACCGCCGTGGCGATGGCGTCGCGGTAGGACCCGAAGAGCGCCGCCGCCGCGAGAACGGCGGTGGCGATGGCGATGCCCTTGGTGATGGCCTTGGTCGTGTTGCCGACCGCGTCCAGGTCGGTGAGCACCTGGGCACCGGCCCCGGTGACGTCCCCGGACATCTCGGCGATGCCCTGGGCGTTGTCCGAGACCGGTCCGAAGGTGTCCATGGCCACGATGACGCCCACCGTGGTGAGGAGTCCCGTCCCGGCGAGCGCGACCGCGAAGAGCGCCAGCATGATCGACGTACCGCCCAGCAGGAACGCCCCGTAGACGCCGAGGCTGATCAGCAGCGCGGTGTACACGGCCGATTCCAGGCCGATGGAGATGCCCGCCAGCACCACGGTGGCCGGGCCGGTGAGGGAGGACTTCCCGATGTCCCGGACCGGGCGGCGATTGGTCTCGGTGAAGTAGCCGGTGAGCTGCTGGATGAGCGCGGCCAGGACGATGCCGATGGCCACCGCGACCAGGGCGAAGATCCGCGGATCGCCGCCGTGCCCGGCGATCGCCCCGTCGGTGACCCCGTCCAGCTCGGCGTACGAGGAGGGCAGATAGGTGAACGCGGCGACGGCCACCAGGGCGAGCGAGATCACGGCGGAGATGAAGAAGCCGCGGTTGATCGCGGTCATCCCGCTGCGGTCGGCGCGGCGCGGGGCCACCGCGAAGATCCCGATCATCGCGGTGACGACGCCGATCGCCGGGACCATCAGGGGGAAGGCGAGACCGGAGTCGCCGAACGCGGCCATACCGAGGATGAGCGCCGCGACGAGCGTCACGGCGTACGACTCGAAGAGGTCGGCGGCCATGCCCGCGCAGTCACCGACGTTGTCGCCCACGTTGTCGGCGATGGTGGCGGCGTTGCGCGGATCGTCCTCCGGGATGCCCTGCTCCACCTTGCCCACCAGGTCGGCGCCCACATCCGCGGCCTTGGTGAAGATCCCGCCGCCGACCCTCATGAACATGGCGATCAGCGCCGCGCCGAGACCGAACCCCTCCAGCACCTTGGGCGCGTCGGCGGCATAGACGAGCACCACGCAGGACGCCCCGAGCAGCCCGAGTCCCACCGTGATCATTCCGACCACACCACCGGTACGGAAAGCGATCTTCATCGCTTTGTGCGAGACAGCGGTGAGATCCCTTTCCGGTTCGCCTTCCGCCGGAGTCGCCTCACGCGCGGCCGCGGCCACTCGCACATTGCTCCGTACGGCGAGCCTCATGCCGATGTATCCGGTCGCCGCCGAGAAAAGCGCGCCCACCAGGAAGAAGAGGGAACGCCCCGCGCGCTGCGACCAGTTGTCGGCCGGCAACAGGAACAAGAGGAAGAACACGACGATGGAGAAGACACCGACCGTGCGCAGTTGCCGGGCCAGATAGGCGTTCGCGCCCTCCTGGACCGCCGCGGCGATCTCCTTCATGCGCTCGGTGCCCTCGCCCGCCGCCAGGACCTGGCGTACGAGCAGCTGGGCGACGATCAGCGCGGCGACGGCGACGACCGCCACCACGATGACGATCAGCCGGTTCCCGTCGGTGAGTACCGCCGCCGCGAGGGAGACGGGTCGGTCAGAGAATGCGGATTCTTGCGTCAGTGCTGCCATTGGGGTGGTGAAGAACTCCGCCATACGTCCTCCTTGACGCTCAGCGCTCAAGTCGTGGACGGATTGTAGGGAGCGGAACCTGATCAAAACAGTGGGTGGGATGAGAATTGATCGCCCTCCCTCCAACGCCGAAAGATCGGCGGAGGGATTTTGCTCGAACGCAGTAATGAGGCAGGGGCATTACCCGAAGAGAATCAAGGAAAAAGGCCCTGCTCAGCAGGGCCCAGGAAGACGAAACATCACTGGCGCGCCTCGACGCCCACGGATCGCAGGGCCTCGGAACCGCAGGGCCTCGGAACCGCAGGGCGGATCTCAGCACCCCGGCACCCCGGGGCCCCGGTACCTCAGCACCCCGACGCCTCGGGCCCCGGCGCCTCAGACGCAGTGCTCAGCACCTGGAATCACGGGCAGCGGAACGGACACGGGCACGGACGACAGGAGTCGGCACGGGGCACGGGCAGAGACACGGGCCACGCGAGCACGGACGGCAGGCAACTGTACGGGGGCACGGGGGTGCGGAATGCGGCGGGCGAGGGGGCGCGGGTACGGCATGGGCGCAGGCGCGGACGCGAGCCCTCAGGGGCTTACCACGGTGCCCGCCGTCGGCCAGCTCATGCGGATCACTCCGCCGCCCGCACCGGATCGGACCTCCACGTCGTCGACGAGACCGCTGATGACCGCGAGTCCCATCTCGTCCTCGCCCTCACCGTCCATCTCGGGATCGGGCCGGTCAGGCCCCGCTCCGGAAGCACCGGAGCCGTTACGCGCGCCGGACGCGGCGGAATCCCCGCCGGGGCCGGGAACGCTGTCCCCGACCTCGATGGAGAACGCCTTCTCCTCCTCGGTCAACGCGACGCTGACCGGCTCGGTGATGCCGTGACTGCGGTGCAGCCCGACCGCGCGACTGCACGCCTCTCCGACGGCGAGTCTGACCTCGTCGAGCACCGCCTCATCGACGCCGGCCCTGCGCGCCACGGCGGCCGCCACCAGGCGGGCCGTCCTGACATGTTCAGGCTGGGCGCTGAAGCGGAGTTCAACGGTGGCCATGACATCCCCCTCGAACGTTTGGGCGTACGCCTCAGAGGCCCCGGGCATATCGCCCGGCACCCCTGCTCTCCTCCTCCGGAAGCCGACAGAACCGACAGCCGACCCGAGGGTCGACCGCCTGTCCGTCACGGCCCATGCGCTGCCGCTGCCGGCCTGTTCACTGCCTGCCGACCGACCCGCGGGCCGATCCGCTTCGACCTCAGTCGGTGGCGGCGACAGCCTCGTCGACCGTGGTGTGAATCGGGAACACCTTGGTCAGACCTGTGATCCGGAAGATCTTGAGAATGCGCTCCTGGTTGCAGACCAGGCGCAACGAGCCCTCATGGGCCCGGACACGCTTCAAGCCACCCACGAGCACGCCGAGGCCGGTGGAGTCGAGGAAGTCGACGCCTTCCATGTCGACAACCAAGTGGTAGCTGCCGTCATTCACCAACTCGACCAACTGCTCGCGCAGCTTGGGCGCGGTATACACATCAATCTCGCCACCGACCTCGACGACCGTACGGTCGCCACCAGGCCCGGACACATTGCGAGTCGACAGGGACAGGTCCACGGATCCTCCAGCACCTTGCTATCGAGCGGTCGCCCCTCGGTCTCCCCGACGGAGGCCAGGGGACGGATCGCCAGCCGCCATGGCATTCAATCACTTACCAGCAGCCATGCACGACGCCTTGGGACCATTGTCCGTCACGCCAGTGACACACTCGGTGCCGATGGCCAAGAATCACCGTCCCGGACAACCACCCGAGAGTGTGGGCTCGCGCCCCTCTCCCGCCATGATCCTCGACCGGCTCGCCGCAGGGGCGGGCCGGGCCGCGCGCATCACTCATACGGAGCACCTGCCCCCGCGATCGGGAACCCATGCCATCTGGCCGGATCGCATCCGGCCAGAAGTGATCTCGGCGATCGAGAAAGCCGGGATCGCCCATCCGTGGGCGCATCAGGCGGCCGCGGCGGAGCACGCGCTGGACGGAGAATCGGTCGTGATCGCCACCGGAACGGCCTCCGGGAAGTCCCTCGCGTACCTCGCGCCGGTCCTCAGCACCCTCCTGGACGGCTCGGAGGCACCCAACGGCCGCGGGGCCACCGCCCTGTACCTCGCCCCCACCAAGGCCCTGGCAGCCGACCAGCGGCGCTCCGTGAAGGCGCTCGCGGCCCCGCTCGGCAACGCCGTCAGGCCCGCGGTCTACGACGGCGACACCCCCGTCGAGGAACGCGAATGGGTGCGGCAGTACGCGAACTACGTCCTGACCAACCCCGACATGCTGCACCGCGGAATACTGCCCTCCCACCCCCGCTGGGCTTCCTTCCTGCGTGCCCTGCGATTCGTCGTGATCGACGAGTGCCACACCTACCGGGGCGTCTTCGGCTCCCACGTCGCCCAGGTCCTGCGCCGGCTACGCCGTCTGTGCGCCCGCTACGGGGCCGATCCGGTCTTCCTGCTGGCCTCGGCCACAGCGGCCGATCCCGCGGTCGCAGCCGGGCGTCTGACGGGCCTGCCGGTCAAGGAGGTGTCCGACGACGCCTCTCCGCGCGGCGAGCTGCTCTTCGCCCTGTGGGAGCCCCCGCTGACCGACCTGCACGGCGAGAAGGGCGCACCCGTTCGCCGTACCGCGACGGCCGAGACCGCCGACCTCCTCACCGACCTGACCCTCCAGGGCGTCCGCTCGGTCGCCTTCGTACGCTCCCGGCGCGGCGCCGAACTGATCTCGGTGATCGCCAAGGAGCGCCTCGCGGAGGTCGACCGCTCGCTGCCGAAGCGGGTCGCCGCCTACCGCGGGGGCTACCTCCCCGAGGAGCGCCGGGCCCTGGAGCGGGCGCTGCACTCCGGCGAGCTGCTCGGTCTGGCGGCCACCACCGCCCTGGAGCTGGGCATCGACGTCTCCGGCCTCGGCGCGGTCGTCATCTCCGGCTACCCGGGCACACGGGCGTCCCTCTGGCAGCAGGCGGGCCGGGCCGGCCGCGCGGGGCAGGGCGCCCTGGCCGTTCTCGTGGCCCGGGACGACCCGCTGGACACCTATCTGGTGCACCATCCCGAGGCCCTGTTCCAGCAGCCCGTCGAGTCGACGGTGCTGGACCCGGACAACCCCTACGTCCTCGCCCCCCACCTGTGCGCCGCGGCCGCCGAGCTGCCCCTCACCGAGCCCGACGTCGCGCTCTTCGGCCCGGCCGTGCCCGAGCTGCTGCCACAGCTGGAGGCGGCCAAGCTGCTGCGCAGACGGGCGTCGGGCTGGCACTGGACCCGGCGCGAACGGGCCGCCGACCTGGCCGACATCAGGGGCGGCGGGGGCCGTCCCGTCCAGATCGTCGAGGAGGGCACCGGCCGCCTGCTGGGCACCGTCGACGCGGCCGCCGCCCACACGGCCGTCCACGAGGGAGCCGTCCATCTGCACCAGGGCCGCACCCACCTGGTCCGGAAGCTGGACCTGGAGGACTCCGTGGCCCTGGTCGAGCAGGCCGACCCGCCGTACTCGACGGTCGCCCGCGACACCACGGCCATCACCGTCCTGGAGACCGACACCGAGATCCCCTGGGGCCAGGGTCGGCTCTGCTACGGCTCCGTCGAGGTCACCAACCAGGTCGTCTCATTCCTCCGCCGGAGACTGATCACCGGAGAAGTCCTGGGCGAGACGAAGCTCGACCTGCCGCCCCGCACCCTGCGCACCCGCGCCGTGTGGTGGACGGTGACCGAGGACCAGCTCGACGCGGCCCGCGTCAACCCGGAGATCCTCGGCGGCGCACTCCACGCCGCCGAGCACGCGTCGATCGGCCTGCTGCCGCTCTTCGCCACCTGCGACCGCTGGGACATCGGCGGCGTGTCCGTACCCCTGCACCCGGACACCCTGCTGCCGACGGTCTTCGTCTACGACGGCCACCCCGGCGGAGCCGGATTCGCCGAGCGGGCCTTCCACACCGCCCGTACGTGGCTGACGGCGACCCGTGAGGCCATCGCGTCCTGCGAATGCGAGGCGGGCTGCCCCTCCTGCATCCAGTCCCCCAAGTGCGGCAACGGCAACGAGCCCCTGCACAAACGCGGAGCCGTACGCCTGCTCACCGAACTCCTCAGAGCCGCACCCCCGGAACCGAACGGCCCGGTCACGCCCGCCGGGCCGGACACACCCACCGGGCCGGCCATGCCGAAAGGCTGAGTCGCCAGGGACAGCGCCGCCGGCCGACTGGCCACCGCAGAGGACGCTTTCATGAGCTCCTGCCATAGCGACCCGTCAGGAGGCTCTGCCCGGGACAGAGGCCCGGGGACACGGTGCACGCAGGCGCGGCTGTCGGGAGGCACGCTGTCGGGTCGGCAGCAGCGGCATGACCAAGCGCTTCAGCTCCGCCTCACCGATCGCTCCGATCCGTGTCGCGGCAATCCGACCCTCCGTGTCGACAATGATCGTGAAGGGGTATCCGGCGGTGTTCACCACGCCCCTCGGGAGCCGGAGGAGCTGACGGCCCTGCGGGTCGTGCAGGCTCGGATACACGAGCTTCGCGTCCTTCTCGAAGGCACGTGCGTCACCGACCGACACATCCGCGTTGACCCCCACCACCCGCAACCCCTCGCCCCGCAGGTCCTCGTGCACCCGGGAGAGCCCAGGCGCCTCCGCACGGCACGGACCGCACCACGATGCCCACGCGTTGACCACGACGACCTTGCCCCGCAGTTCCGTCAGGCTGAACCGGCCGTCACCATCGACGCGTTCCCCCGCCAGCTCCGGCATCGCCACCCGGTCCGCGCGATCGTACGACTCCAGCAGCGCAGACCCGCCGACGCCGTCCGCAGGCCGGGTCGGGGTCGAGCATCCCGCCAGCGCGACCAACAGGACTGCCACCGCAGCCGAGTTCCGTGACGTCTTCACGTTTGCATGACGCCATCGGGTCCGTGAGCGCCCGCGCGTGCCACCACACAACACCCGGCCCGGCCGAACGGCTCTCCCGACGGCGACGATCCGCTCCACGCCCCACCCACCCCGACATCCCTGTCGGCCGCCGTGAAGCGGGGCGTGGCCGAGCGGACAAGAGATCGGCCGGACGGGCGCGGCCGGGCAATCAGCCGGTGGTCCGTGGCGGCCGGGCGTCCGTGGCCGGGAGATCGGCCGACGGTCCGGCCCGGACACCGGTCGGTGGTCCGGTCCAGGGACCAGCCGGTGGGCCCGCCCGGGGGTCGGCCGGGGATCCGGCTCCAGGATCGATGGGAGGGCCGGCCCGGGCCCTGACAGCGGGTAGGTAGGGCCCGAACCTGAAGCGGGCGGTCACATCGGCGATCTCCCCCTGCACAGCGCATCCAACGAGCACGGCCCCCTGCGCCAGCGCTACCCGCCGGGCCGTCTCACACGCGACCACCGCTCCTTCCAGCGCCCGGTCAGCAGCCGCGAGGGCCGCCAGATCCGCGGCCCCACCTGCCCGGTGACGGGCAGCCACGGCCTGTCCCAGGGCGAGCACCACGGCGAACACGGTGCAGAGACCGGCAGCGGTGACAGCCACCCACACCGTCGCCACACCTCGGTCCGCGCCACGCCCCGCACGCTGGAGCGCAATCCGGCGTGCGATCCGGGGTGCGATCCGATCCATTCGCCGACCTACGACACGGTCCGCGCCACGCGCCAAACCCCAGCCCACACCCCTGCCCTTCCTGTTGCCCCTGCCTATGTCTTTCCCCTCGTCCTTGCCCTCGTCCTTCCTCTCGTCCTTCCTCTCGCCCCGACCCCACCGCCGAAGCCCGCCCCGATGACGACACCCGTCCGGCCCCCGGCCCTCGCTTTCCCGCTCCCTCATGGCCCGGCGTCCCCGACCGTGTCCTCCGCCAGGGCAGCCGCCTCGGCGCTCAACGTCAGGGCCAGCACACCCGGCCCCGAGGTCGGGGCCTCCACCCGGACGCGCCACAGGTCTCCCGCCCGCCCCAACTCGACCCGGGCACCGTGAGGCGCCGCGTCACGCGCGACTTCCAGCACCGCCGCCTCCGGTTCCGAACGGGCCGCCGCCCGCGCCCCCGCCCGCGCCGCGTCCACGCACCGGATCTGGTCAACGGTCGCCATCAACGCCCACAGCAGCGCTATGACGAAAGCCACCAGCACCGGGATCACCACGGCCGCCTCCGCCGTCACCGCACCCCGGTCGCGACATCCGTAGCCGCGCGTCGCCGGGCGACCGTGCAGCCCCCGGTGCCTTCCCCGGGGAAGGCACCGGTCCGACGCCACGGGCCCCTTCCCCCGGCATGGCCCCGCCGAGGTCTCAGAACTTCGCATCGAGCGCGTCCTCGACCAGCGACTGCAACGCCGACAGCACCGGTCCGCTGTTCACCACCTTGTAGAGCACCGCCGCGAAGGCGCACGCGGCGATGGTTCCCACCGCGTACTCGGACGTGGTCATCCCTCGGTCGGACCGGCCGAGCCGCCCCGCCCACCGTGCGGCCCATTTCGCCGTCCGGTTCGGCACATCCGTGGACAACCGGCCGCCGCGCAGAGCGTTGACGGCCCGGTCCCCGAACTTCGATTCCATTACATCCCCCGATGAGCATCGATGACGAGCGGGCGTCCGAACGGAACGCCCTTGAGTGACAGCGAAAATGCATGACCGCCAGGTCGTCGCCGACCGCGGGTACCTACAGCTCGAACAGCCCACGCAGCCCCACCAGCCCACGCGGCCTCACAGGCCCAAGGAGGCTCACCAGCGGGCAGCCTCGTCGGCCTGGCCTGAGCGGCTTCACCGGCCGGGGCGGCCGGCCGCGAGCAGGTCACCGGCCAGGCCGATGATCACTGGCGCCACCCCGACCGCCAGGAAGGCGGGGAGGAAGCAGAGGCCGACCGGCGCGGTGATCAGCACCCCTGCCCGTTGCGCCCGCGCCACCGCCGCGGCGGCTCGTTCGGCGCGCATCGACTCGGCCAGTCTGGCAACCGGTTCCGCGGCCGGGGCCCCCGTCGAACCTGCCCGGTGCAGACAGCGGGCCAGCGGGCCGGCGCCCGGTATATCCCCGAACCGACCCCACGCCTCGGCCGGTTCGCCGCCGAGGCGGATCTCGGCGGCTGTTCTGGCCAGCCGGTCACCGACCGGGCCGCCGATCGATTCGCCCACCTCCTCGGCCGCTTCCCGAGGACCCGCCCCGACCGCGATACAGGCCGCCAGCAGATCCGCGGCCAGCGGGAGCTGTCCGGCGATCACCGCCCGCTCCGGATGGGAACCGCCCGGACGCGTGCGGAGCCGGGTTCGCTGCCACCGCCACGTCCCGTACGCCGCGGCCGAACCGACCGCGCAGCCCATCGCACCGCCGACCAGAACCCACCCGGCCAGCCAGGCCCCCGCCGGGGCCGCCCACCGCCGAGCTGCCTCGGAAGAAGCCGAACCATCGCTCGCCCGGAACGGTGCGACCAGCCGGCTCCACCAGCCGGGCCGTGCCGCAATGGCCATCCCCAGCAGTAGTGCGCCCCGCCCACGAACCGCTCGCTCGCGGAATCTGGCGGCGGTCACGGCTGCCAACTGCACCGCCACGCCCAGCATCGCCGCCGACATCCCCAGGCTGTGGAGAACTTCTCCGCTCGCCGTGTTCACGCCGCCTCCCCGCCGCGCACGATCCGGCAGGCCCAGTACAGCCCGGCCGCCTCCAGGAAAGCCCCCACCGCCAGACAGGCCAGGCCGCCCGGAGTGTGCAGCAGTACGCGCAGGGGTTCGGCTCCGAGTGCCGCTCCCAGCCCCAGACCCGCGATCGGGAGCAGCGCCAGGACAATAACGGTCGACCACGCTCCGGCCAGTTGAGCGCGTAGCTGCTCACGTCTGCGCCGGTCCTCCCGCAGTCCGGCCTCCAGGCGCTCCAGCCCGGTCGCCAGCCCGGCCCCGCCGTCCACGGCCACGCGCCAGCACGCGGCCATCCCGGACAGGCCTCCCAGCCCCGGACCCTCCGCCGCCTGCCGCAGCGCCGCCGGCACATCGCCGCCGAACCGCGCGGCCGCCAGCACCGCGGCCTCCGCCTCCCCCAGCCGGCCGCCGAAGCCTGCCGTCGCCGAAGGACTGTCCGCCGCCAGGCCTTCGCGCACCGCGATCAGCAACGCCTGCCCCGGCTCGCGGCCGGCCCGCAGCTCCCCGACCACGGCTCCGCACAACGCCGCCACCGCGGTCGCGGCCCGCTCCGCCTCCCGTGCCCCGGCCCGCCTCCGCAGCCACCTGCGCACCAACGGGACCGCCACGGCCCCCGCGACCAGCGGCAGCACCGACTCCCCCAGCACCGCGAGCAGCACCGCGACCGGGACGCACCACCACTCCCGACGCCCCCGGGCCGCCTCCGTCACTCGCCCCAGGTCCTTGAACAGGCCTGGCCACCGACTCCCCGTGCGACGGGAGTCGGTGGGAGCGTCCACGAACAGCACCCGGGCCCGCCGAACACCCGTGTCCCGCACCATCGCGAGCCACACCGCTGAACCCGCGCAGAGAGCCATCGCATGGACCGCGTACACGGACATCGCCCCCGTCACAGCGCACCCCCGATCAGCGACCGCAGCCGTTCCCATCCCCGCTCCGGAACAAATCCGCCGACGCCCCAGCTCAGGGCCGGGACTGTGAGGACCAGGCCCGCCGCGTCCCGCTCCAGGACGTGCACCTCGGCGACCCGCCGTTGCCCCGCGCGGTCCCGCACCAGATGCACGACCACCGAGAGAGCGGCTGCCAACTGGCTGTGCAGAGCAACCCGGTCGAGACCGGCCGCGGTGCCCAGGGCTTCCAGCCGGGCGGGGACGTGCTCGGCGGCATTGGCGTGGACGGTGCCGCACCCGCCTTCGTGTCCGGTGTTCAAAGCGGCCAACAACTCGGTGACTTCAGCGCCCCGCACCTCTCCGACCACCAGCCGGTCGGGCCGCATGCGCAACGCCTGCCGCACCAGATCCCGCAACGTCACCCGGCCCGCGCCCTCCTGATTGGCCGGACGGGACTCCAGGCGGACCACATGCGGATGGTCCGGCCGCAGTTCGGCGGAGTCCTCGGCGAGCACGATCCGCTCGTTCACGCCGACCGCGCCCAGCAGACTGGCGAGGAGCGTCGTCTTGCCCGCCCCGGTGCCGCCGCTGATCACATAGGAGATCCGCGCTTCCACGAGGGCCCTCAGGATCCGGTCTCCGCCCGGCGGCACCGTGCCCGCGTCCACCAACTCCGCCAGCGAGAAGGCCCGCGGCCGCACCACGCGCAGGGAGAGGCAGGTCGAGCCGACGGACACCGGGGGCAGCACGGCGTGCATGCGCGTGCCGTCAGGCAGGCGTGCGTCCACCCATGGTCGCGCGTCGTCGAGCCTCCTGCCGGCCACCGCGGCGAGTCGCTGGGCCAGCCTCCGCACCGCCGCCGCGTCCAGGAAGGTGACGCCCGTCAGCTGGAGCCCGCCGCCCCGGTCCACCCACACCCGGTCCGGTGCGGAGACCAGCACATCGGTCACCCCCGGATCCGCGAGCAACGGCTCCAGCACTCCCGTGCCGACGAGTTCGCCGCGCAACTCCGCTGCCGCCCCGAGCACCTCGGCGTCCCCCAGCAGCCGCCCCTGGGCCCGCAGAGCGGCGGCCACTCCGGCCGGGGTGGGAGCGGCACCACTGCGTGCCAGCCGCCGGCGTACGGCGTCGAGCATTTCGTCCGTCATGCCGTCGCTCCCCCGGGCGGGCCGGACACGGGGCCGGTGTCACCGGCCGCCACTGCCTGTTCCCAGAAGGCCGAACAGAACCGGGCCAGCGGACCGCGGGCACTGCCGCCGGGCGGGGTGCCGTCGTCCTGGGAGGCCAGAAGTCCCGATTCCGGGGGAAGTTCACCAACGAGCGGGAGGCCGATGGCCCGGGCGACCCATCGCCCGTCCAGCCCTGACGCATACGGCCCCCGGGGCACCACCCGCAGGTCGTCCAGCACCATTGCGGCCGTGGCGGCGACGCGCTTGGCCGCTGCTACCGCACGCAGTTCGCCCGGCACCACGAGCAGCCCCAGATCGAGCTGGGCCAGTGCTTCGGCGACTGACGCGTCGACCCGGCGCGGCAGGTCCACCACCACGACCCCGCCGAGCCGCCGCGCGGCGGCCAGCACCGCACGCATCGCCTGCGGCGGGATCACCACCTCGTCGTCCCGCCCCCAACTCAGCACCCGCAACCCGTGAAGCGCGGGCAGCGAGTCCTCAAGGGCCCCGCCGCCCAGGCGGCCCTTCGTCTGCGCGAAATCCGGCCACCGCATGCCTACGGCGCGTTCGCCGCCGAGCAGGACGTCGATGCCGCCCCCCAACGGGTCGGCGTCGATCAGCATCGTCCGCCTTCCGGACCTCGCCGCACTCACTGCAAGGGCACAGGCCAGCGTCGATGCGCCGGAGCCGCCCCTGCCACCCATCACACCGACGGTGAAAGCGGGCCGCCCCACACCTTCGGCGGCATTGGCGATCTGATCGACGAGCCAGCCTTCGGAATCGGGCAACCGCAGCACATATTCGGCCCCGATCTCCACCGCCCGCCGCCACACGTCCGGGTCGTCCTGGTCCCGGCCGACCAGCATCACCCCCTTCCTGCGGCCGGCGCCCCGGCAACGCGCGGCGGCGTCATCTCCCACCAGCACCATCGGGGCCCGCTCCCAGCCGCCCCGGTGGCCGGGCGGCCCGTGATGAACTTCCGGCTCGGCTCCGGCCGCCGCGCACAGCCGCAGCAGGTCGTCGAGCAGTTCCACGTCCTCCGTCACGATCAGCGGCCCCCCGCGCCGCCCCTCGACGGTCGCCGCTCCTTCTCCTGCGATGGATCCAGCCACGATCTCCGCCCCCTTCTCACTGCCCCTTCAGTGCGGTTCGCGGTGTTCTCGGAGCGTTCCGAGATGCGCGATTCCGGCACCCGCGGACTTCGCGGGTGGAATCAACGTGCAACAGCTCGGAAAATCATGTGGATCTTGATGAAAAACTGTGGACAACTTCAAGGCTGTGAATAACTTCGTCACCCGAACCAGCGACTTCCGGAGCGCAGCCTTTTGGCTACACACTGTGACGGGACGAGTCGCACGACGCCCGGCTCGCACCATCAGGCCGATGTCGACCAGATGGGAGGCTCAGGTGGTTCCCACCCCAAAAATGCGTCCGGACATGCGACGACCCCCGCCGGGGGGGAGAGCGGGGGTCGTCCCCACGGTCGACTCGGGGGGGGAGGAGTCGGACCGGGTTAGCACGGTCGCGAACGATCCGTGACTTCCATGGTGTACCCGAGGGCCTTCTCAGGCAAACCCACGCGCCGGAGTTTACGCCGAATGGTGGGCCCCTATGCTCAGCGTTGTGGAAAACTGCTTCTCGCCGCGCACAGCAGCCTTCTTTGACCTGGACAAGACGGTCATTGCGAAGTCTTCGACGCTGACCTTCAGCAAGTCCTTCTACCAAGGCGGACTGATCAACCGCCGCGCTGTACTGCGCACTGCGTACGCACAGTTTGTGTTCCTCGCCGGGGGCGCCGATCACGACCAGATGGAGCGGATGCGTGAATATCTCTCCGCCCTCTGCAAGGGGTGGAACGTCCAGCAGGTGAAGGAGATCGTCGCCGAGACCCTGCACGACCTGATCGACCCGATCATCTACGACGAGGCCGCCACCCTCATCGAAGAACACCACACGGCGGGGCGCGATGTGGTCATCGTCTCGACCTCGGGCGCCGAAGTCGTCGAACCCATCGGCGAATTGCTCGGTGCCGACCGCGTCGTCGCCACGCGCATGGTCGTCGGCGACGACGGCTGCTTCACGGGCGAGGTCGAGTACTACGCGTACGGACCCACCAAGGCCGAAGCCGTGAAGGCGCTCGCCGTCTCGGAGGGGTACGACCTTTCGCGCTGCTACGCCTACAGCGATTCCGCGACCGATGTTCCGATGCTGGAGTCGGTCGGCCACCCCCACGCGGTCAACCCCGACCGCGCGCTGCGCCGCGAAGCGACCCTTCGCGAGTGGCCGATTCTCGTCTTCAACCGCCCGGTCCGACTCAAGCAGCGACTGCCCGCCTTCTCCATGCCGCCCCGCCCCGCCCTCGTGGCGGCGGCCGCGGTCGGTGCGGCGGCCGTCACCGCCGGGCTGGTCTGGTACGCCAGCCGTCGGCGTACCGTCGGCGCCACTCTGCCCGGGTGACACGAGCCAGACCTGAGTGACACGGGCAAGGCGCGGCGGGGTGAAGCGGGGGCGCTCCACCGGAGTGACACCTCGCCCGATTCGCCCTTGATTGAACCTAAAAGTAAAGAAGCGGGGCCAGGGCTTTCCCTTCCCCTGGTCCTGGAGTACAAAGGATTTAACGGCCCGCGAGACCAAGGACATCCGCGAGGATGACCTGTTACGCAGAACGGCCCCACGGACCGAGCACGAAAGCCGAGCACCCACGCGACGTCGACCCGTCGATTACGGGCCAGCCGCACCAGGTGACGGGCAAAGCACCCGACCTGATGGGCGAACTTACGAGGACGCTTGGTAACTGGGCGGACGTGCCAGCGGCGGTACCGCACATCGGTACCGCCGCAGCCCTTGACCCGGGCCGTCGGTCACCCTTCGGCCGCCCGGGAGTCGGCCTCTCCAGCACCGCGGGACCGCTCGACGCCCGCCGCACCGGCCCCCGAGGCCCGCGTCCACCACGAGCCGCGCCGAAACCCTGACCGCAGCCGCCAGCGGCCCCTGAGGCCGCGTCGAATTCCAGGCCGTCAGGCGGCGCCGCGCTGGAGCGCCTCGCACACCGCGGTCGACTCGCGCACGCCCAGCTCGACGGAGCGCCCACAGTGGGTGATCCAGGCGGCCATGCCCTCCGGGGTCCCAGCCGTGTAGCCCCCGAACGCCGCGACATAGGCCGCCCGACCCTGCTCCGCGTGTCCCACCTCGGCCGGGCAGATCGACTTCGGGTCCAGTCCACTGCCGATCAGCACGATGCGCTCGGCGGTCCGGGCCACCAGACCGTTGTGCGAGCCGAACGGGCGCAACGCCAGCAGCTCGCCGTGCACCACCGCGGCGGTGACCAGGGCGGGGGCCCCACCGCCCGCGATGATCAGCCCCGATAGCCCTTCGAGCCGCCCGGCGACCTCCTCGGCCCCGGGAACCGGCGCCTCGATCAGCGGCTCGTCGACGGACTCACCCGCCAGCCGAGGACGCCCCACCGTGCCGTCGGGAGTCGCCCCGCCGGCCGCCACCAGATGCAACCGGGCCAGCACCCGCAGCGGCGACTGCCGCCAGATGGAGAGGAGTTGCCCGGCTTCCGCGGTAAGCCTCAGCGCGGCGCCGACCATGCGCGCCTCGTCCTCCCCGCTGAAGTCGGTACGCCGACGCACCTCCTCGAGGTTCCAGTCGGCACCGGCCAGCGCGGCCGAACCACGAGAGCCCCGCAGTGCGGCCTCGGCCGTGACCTCATTGCTGCGGCGCCGCATGACGCGATGACCGTAGGCCCGGTCGACGGCCTTGCGCACGGAGTCCACGGCGTCGGGAACGCCGGGCAGGGAACCGAGCGCGGCAAGCGGGTCTGAGGCAGTCGTACTCATAAGTAGCGAGGCTACGCGCCCACCCCACCCGCACCACCCCCAAGTGGCCTTCTTCACGAACAGTGACAGCGGAACGCGATGGAGCCACTACCCTAGGTGAACATGAAGATCGCTTTCGTCGGGAAGGGCGGCAGCGGAAAGACCACGCTGTCCTCGCTCTTCATCCGTCATCTCGCCGCCAACGAAGCCCACGTCATCGCCGTGGACGCCGACATCAACCAGCACCTGGGGGCCGCTCTCGGCCTGGACGAGGCGGAGGCCGCCGCGCTGCCCGCCATGGGTGCGCACCTCCCCCTCATCAAGGACTATCTGCGGGGCGCCAACCCCCGTATCGCTTCCGCCGAGACGATGATCAAGACGACTCCGCCCGGCGAGGGCTCCCGGCTGCTGCGGGTCGGCGAGGACAACCCGATCTTCGCGGCCTGCGCGCGCACGGTACGGCTCGACGACGGGGACGTCCGGCTGATGGCGACGGGGCCCTTCACGGAGTCCGATCTCGGAGTGGCCTGCTACCACTCCAAGGTCGGGGCGGTGGAGCTCTGCCTCAACCACCTGGTCGACGGTCCCGAGGAGTACGTGGTGGTCGACATGACGGCGGGCTCGGACTCGTTCGCCTCGGGTATGTTCACGCGCTTCGACATGACGTTCCTGGTCGCGGAGCCGACCCGCAAGGGGGTGTCGGTCTACCGCCAGTACAAGGAGTACGCACGCGACTACGGCGTCGCCCTGAAGGTCGTGGGCAACAAGGTGCAGGGCCCGGACGATCTGGAGTTCCTGCGTGCGGAGGTCGGCGACGACCTGCTGATCGGGATCGGCCACTCCGGCTGGGTACGGGCGATGGAGAAGGGTCGGCCGTCCAGGTTCGAGCTGTTGGAGGCCGACAACCGGATGGCCCTGCAGACACTGCAGGACACCGCCGAGGACTCGTACGGGTCGCGTGACTGGGAGCGCTACACGCGACAGATGGTGCACTTCCACCTGAAGAACGCCGAGAGCTGGGGCAACGAGAAGACCGGCGCCGACCTGGCCGCACAGGTCGACCCCGCCTTCGTGCTCGACGAACGTCACGCAGGAGCGGGCGTGACCGCGCCCGCCTGACTCATCACACGTAACCCCCTCGCCGGCCGCCTTTCGGTGGCCGACGAGGGGGTGAATGATGCGGTGCGCGCGGTCGGCCGCCGTTTCGGCCGCCGTTCCCCAGGTGCTTCAGCCAGTCGCTCCGGCGGGATCCGAACCCGCGTCGCCCCGACCCGGGGCATGACCCGGGGCGGCCAGGTCCGGAGCCTGCCCCGCGGCCTCTCCAGCAGCCCTGCCCGGGGCCTGCTCCTCGCCCTGCCCCTTGCCCTCGCCCGTGTCCTTGCCCTTGTCCGGCGCGCTCTGGTCCTTGCCCTCGCCCTTGTCCTTGTCCGCGGGCTGCGCGGCGGCCTGCTGGGTGCCGAGGTAGGACGACCAGCCCGTCTTGGGCGCCTCGCCGACGCCGAGCGTGGTGAGCTTGGCCAGCGCCTTCGGGTCCTGCGCGTCCAGCCAGTCGGCGAGCTGCCTGAAGGACACGCAGCGCACGCCCTCCTTGGTGCACACCTGCGCGATGGTCTCCTCGATGGCGCGCATGTAGGTGCCGCCGTTCCAGGACTCGAAGTGGTTGCCGATGATCAGAGGCGCCCGGTTGCCGTTGTACGAGCGGTCGAAGGCCTGAAGCAGCCCGTCCCGCATCTGGTTGCCCCAGTACTCGTGCTGGGAGGGGTCTCCCTGGGTGGCCGTGCCGGACTGGTTGACCATGAAGTTGTAGTCCATCGAGAGCGTCTCGAAAGCGCGGCCCGGCATCGGAACGAGCTGGAGCGGAATGTCCCAGACCCCGTCCTTCTTCTTGGGCCAGACCTGGTTGCCGACGCCGCTGGAGTCGTAGCGGAAGCCCATGTTCCGGGCCGCGGCGACCATGTTCTTCTGGCCTTCGAGGCACGGGGTGCGGGCGCCGACCAGTTCCTTGTCGTAGTCGAAGGGAAGCGGGGCCTCACCCTTCAGCTCCGGAGTGTTGGTCTTCCAGCTCTTGACGAAAGCTTTCGCCTGGCTGATCTCGCTCTTCCACTCATCGACGGACCAGGTCCCGACGCCGCCGTCCTTGCCGCAGAAGTGGCCGTTGAAGTGGGTGCCGATCTCGTTGCCTTCCAGCCAGGCCGCACGCACCTCGTTGAGGGTGTCGCGAATGCCCTCCGTGTCGTTGAAGCCGATGTCGGAACGACCGGGCGCGTGCTGGGGCGGGTTGTAGAGGTCCTTCTTCTCCTCCGGCAGCAGGTACACGCCACTGAGGAAGTACGTCATCTTGGCGTTGTACTTCTTGGCCACGCCGCGGAAGTGCGAGAAGAGCTTCTGGCTGTCCTCACCGGCGCCGTCCCAGGAGAACACCACGAACTGGGGAGGCTTCTCGCCGGGCGCCAGGCGTTCGACGGCCGGCGTCTTCGGCTGGACCCCGGTGAAGGCGGTGGACCCGTCCCCGATGAGCTTGACCGCGTTCTTCGGGGCAGCGGCCGGAGGGTTCTCCTTGGCGCCATGGGCGCCCTTCTCCGCGTCGGCTCCAGCTCCCCCGGCCGCGGACCCTCCGGACCCGGCTCCGGAACAGCCCGCGAGAACGGCGACCAGGGCCGTGGACATGACGCCCAAGGCGATCCTCTTCGTGGCGGCCATCATCCGCCCACCCTCTTCCTTGCAGGTTATTTGCGTTGAAGTGCCGACACGGCGCGGCCAAATTCGCACGCGATTCCGCACAGCAAGGGCGACATACCGAATGAAAAGCTGCCTATTCACTGATAAGAGTTATCAACTAGCCCGAACGCCTCCGGCCTGAACCAGACGAGCCCCCGGCCCGTGCAACCAGGCGCCACCGTTCCCCACCGCCCCCGAAACGCCCCGACGCACCCGACACGCCCCGACGCACCCGACCGGGACGGAACCGCCATGCGCCATGCGTCGCACGACGCCCCTCGGCCGCGGAGCGGGATCATGGCTCCATACACGAAAACACAGGTCTAAACCAATTCCCGGCAGGCCCTTGTCACCTGGCCCCGCGCCTGATGAGCTATGCCCCGGGACACAACGGACACCCTGGGACTGGGAGAAGTCGTGAGCAACGAGAGCCTGGCCAACCTGCTTCGGGAAGAGCGGAAATTCGCTCCGCCTGCCGAGCTGGCCGCCAACGCCAACGTCACCGCAGAGGCGTACGAGCAGGCCGAGGCGGACCGGCTGGGCTTCTGGGCCGAGCAGGCCCGCCGCCTGACGTGGGACACCGAGCCGACCGAGACCCTCGACTGGAGCAACCCGCCCTTCGCGAAGTGGTTCGCGGACGGCAAGCTGAACGTCGCGTACAACTGCGTGGACCGCCATGTCGAGGCGGGCAACGGCGACCGGGTCGCCATCCACTTCGAGGGCGAGCCGGGCGACAGCCGGGCCATCACCTACGCGGAGCTGAAGGACGAGGTCTCCCGCGCTGCCAACGCGCTGACCGAGCTGGGCGTCGGCAAGGGCGACCGGGTCGCCGTCTACCTGCCGATGATCCCCGAGGCCGCCATCGCGATGCTGGCCTGCGCCCGCATCGGCGCAGCGCACTCCGTGGTCTTCGGCGGCTTCTCGGCCGACGCGATCGCCGCCCGTATCAAGGACGCGGACGCCAAGGTCGTCATCACGGCCGACGGCGGCTACCGCCGCGGCAAGCCGTCCGCGCTCAAGCCCGCGGTCGACGACGCCGTCTCGCGGTTCGAGACCGTCGAGCACGTCCTCGTCGTCCGCCGCACCGGCGAGGACACCGCGTGGACCGAGGGCCGTGACGTCTGGTGGCACGAGATCACCGCCCGGCAGTCCGCCGAGCACACCCCCGAGGCCTTCGAGGCGGAGCAGCCGCTCTTCATCCTCTACACCTCGGGCACCACGGGTAAGCCGAAGGGCATCCTGCACACCTCCGGCGGCTACCTCACCCAGGCCTCCTACACGCACAACGCGGTCTTCGACCTCAAGCCGGAGTCCGACGTCTACTGGTGCACCGCCGACATCGGCTGGGTGACCGGGCACTCGTACATCGTCTACGGGCCACTGGCCAACGGCGCGACCCAGGTCATGTACGAGGGCACCCCGGACACCCCGCACCAGGGCCGGTTCTGGGAGATCGTGCAGAAGTACGGCGTCACGATCCTCTACACCGCTCCCACGGCGATCCGTACGTTCATGAAGTGGGGCGACGACATCCCCGCGAAGTTCGACCTGTCCTCGCTGCGCGTCCTGGGTTCGGTCGGTGAGCCGATCAACCCCGAGGCGTGGATGTGGTACCGGAAGAACATCGGCGCCGACAAGTGCCCCATCGTGGACACCTGGTGGCAGACCGAGACCGGCGCGATGATGATCTCGCCGCTGCCCGGTGTGACGGAGACGAAGCCGGGAAGCGCGCAGCGCGCGCTGCCGGGCATCGCCGCCACCGTCGTGGACGACGACGCCAACGAGGTGCCGGACGGCGGGGGCGGCTACCTCGTCCTCACCGAGCCGTGGCCCTCCATGCTCCGCACCATCTGGGGCGACGACCAGCGGTTCATCGACACCTACTGGTCACGCTTCGAGGGCAAGTACTTCGCGGGCGACGGCGCCAAGAAGGACGAGGACGGCGACATCTGGCTGCTCGGCCGGGTCGACGACGTCATGCTCGTCTCCGGGCACAACATCTCCACCACCGAGGTCGAGTCCGCGCTCGTCTCCCACCCGGCGGTCGCCGAGGCCGCCGTGGTCGGCGCCGCGGACGAGACGACCGGCCAGGCCATCGTGGCGTTCGTGATCCTGCGTGGCACCGCCACCGCCTCCGACGAGCTCGTCGCCGACCTGCGCAACCACGTCGGCACGACCCTCGGCCCGATCGCCAAGCCCAAGCGGGTCCTGCCGGTCGCCGAACTGCCCAAGACCCGCTCCGGCAAGATCATGCGCCGCCTCCTCCGAGACGTCGCCGAGAACCGCGAGCTGGGCGACGTCACCACACTCACCGACTCCTCCGTGATGGACCTGATCACCACCCAGCTGCCGTCCTCCTCGTCCGAGGACTGACACCGCAGAGCGAGAACAGACACGGAAGTACGGCTCCGATGGGCATCCGGCAACGCGCCGGGTGCCCATCGGGCATTTAGTCTGAAGATCACCTGATACGGTCCCGCTCTTTACGCCCCCGGTACAGTGGACGCTTCACCCACAACTGCAGAGAACATCTCCACAGGGGCGCCGGGAAGTCTGGTCGGCATGTCCGTCAGTCATGCCCTCATGCCGCCCTGACCTGGAGGTCCTCTCGTGGCACCGCCCAACCCGCCCACCCCCGCGCCCCCGGCGCCGCCCCGGCGGCCGTTGCTCGGCAGGCTCTCGCTGCCCGAGCGGAACTACGTGGCGGAGGCCCTCCGTACCGAGACGGTCGGCGGTGTACTGCTGCTCGTGGCGGCGGTGACCGCGCTCGTCTGGGCGAACACCTTCGGCGGCTCGTACGAAGAGGTCAGCGACTTCCACTTCGGCCCCGGCAGCCTCGGCCTGGACCTCTCCGTAGCGCACTGGGCGGCGGACGGACTGCTCGCCGTCTTCTTCTTCGTCGCCGGCGTCGAGCTCAAGCGCGAACTGGTCGCGGGCGAACTCCGCGATCCGAAGGCCGCGGCCCTCCCGGTGGTGGCGGCCCTGTGCGGCATGGCGGTGCCCGCCCTCGTCTACTTCCTCACCACGGTCGTCGGCGGCGGCTCGACGGCCGGCTGGGCGGTCCCCACAGCCACCGACATCGCCTTCGCCCTCGCCGTCCTCGCGGTGATCGGCACCTCGCTGCCGTCCGCGCTGCGGGCCTTCCTGCTCACCCTGGCGGTCGTCGACGACCTCTTCGCGATCCTGATCATCGCGGTGTTCTTCACCTCGGACCTGAACTTCCTGGCGCTCGGCGGGGCCGTCCTCGGATTGGTCGTCTTCCACTTCCTCCTCCGCTTCGACGTCCGGGGCTGGTACGTCTACGTTCCGCTCGCCCTGGTCATCTGGGGCCTGATGTACAACAGCGGCATCCACGCCACCATCGCCGGTGTCGCGATGGGCCTGATGCTGCGCTGCACCCGTCGCGAGGGCGAGAAGCACTCCCCCGGCGAGCACATCGAACACCTGGTGCGCCCGCTGTCCGCCGGGATCGCCGTCCCGCTGTTCGCCCTGTTCTCGGCCGGGGTCGCGCTGAACGGCGAGGCGCTGGCGGGCGTGTTCACCCGGCCCGAGACCCTCGGCGTCGTCCTCGGTCTCGTCGTCGGCAAGACCGTCGGCATCTTCGGCGGCACCTACCTCGCCGCCCGCTTCACCAAGGCGGAGCTGAACAAGGACCTGGCCTGGGCCGATGTCTTCGCGGTCGCCTCGCTCGCCGGCATCGGATTCACCGTCTCGCTGCTCATCGGGGAGCTCGCCTTCGAGGGCGACCAGGAGATGATCAACGAGATCAAGGCCGCCGTCCTGCTCGGCTCCCTGATCGCGGCCCTGCTCGCCTGCGTACTGCTCAAGGTCCGGGTACGCAGGTACAAGGAGCTGTACGAGGCCGAGGAGCTGGACGAGGACGAATCCGGGGTACCCGACGTCTACGAGCAGGATGATCCGGAATATCACCTGCGGATGGCCGCCATCCATGAGCGGAAAGCGGCAGAACACCGCCGTCTCGCCGAGGAGCGGGCGGGGGCAGCGCGCAACAAGCCGAACAGTCCGGCATGATCTGACATCGGATGTGTCGAAGACGGAGAGGGAGTCAGGGATGAGCGACCCCGGCAACTACGCGGGCAGTGCGGACCGCAGCATCGGGCAGTTGGTCGCCTCGGCGACGGCCGAGATGTCCGCGCTGGTGCACGACGAGATCGCCCTGGCCAAGGCGGAGGTGCGGCAGGACGTCAAGCGCGGGGCGATCGGCAGCGCGGCGTTCATCGCCGCGGGCGTGCTGCTGCTGTTCACGATGCCGATGCTGAGCTTCGCGGCCGCGTACGGGATCCACAACCTGGGTCTGGGCCTGGCGTGGTCCTTCCTGATCGTGGCGGGCGCCTTCATCCTCCTGGCCGCCCTGATCGGATTCATCGGCCTGCGGAAGTTCAAGAAGATCAAGCCGCCGGAGAAGTCCATCGCCTCCGCCAAGCAGACCGCCGCCGTCCTGCAGAAGGCCAAGCCGCACCCGCGCCCGTCGATCGCGGCCGACGCGATCATCGAGCGCTCCGGCAGCAGCCTGGCGAAGAAGAGCATCGAGAGCGGCTCCGCAGAGGGCGCCGGTAAGGACTCCGGTAGGGGCAAGGCCGACGCTGTGGCACGCTCGTCCACATGACGGTTCCCGATTCCAGCGCATTCGGCCCGACGGGTCCGGTGGCCCCGGAGGGTGCGGCCGCCCCGGCCGAACCGGCCAGGAGCCCCGCGGGCCGGACCGCCGCCGGGGGCCCGGTGCGCCTCGACGGCCCCTGGACCCACCGCGACGTGGCGGCCAACGGTGCGCGGTTCCACATCGCGGAGATGGGCGAGGGGCCGCTGGTGCTCCTGCTGCACGGCTTCCCGCAGTTCTGGTGGACCTGGCGCCACCAGCTGCCGGCGCTCGCCGACGCGGGCTTCCGGGCGGTCGCGATGGACCTGCGCGGGGTGGGCGGCAGCGACCGCACGCCGCGCGGTTACGACCCCGCCAACCTGGCCCTCGACGTCACCGGGGTGATCCGTTCCCTCGGCGAGCCCGACGCGGCCCTGGTCGGCCACGACCTCGGCGGCTATCTCGCCTGGACGGCCGCAGTGATGCGGCCCAAACTGGTCCGCCGGCTCGCCGTCTCCTCGATGCCGCACCCGCGCCGCTGGCGCTCGTCGATGCTGTCCGACTTCGCGCAGTCGCGGGCCGGTTCGTACGTCTGGGGCTTCCAGCGCCCATGGATTCCGGAGCGTCAGCTCCTCGCGGACGACGCCGCCCTGGTCGGGAGCCTCATCCAGGACTGGGCGGGCCCCCACACCCCGGAGTTCCCCGACGAGGAGGCCCTGGACGTCTACCGGCGGGCCATGAGCATCCCCTCCACCGCCCACTGCTCGATCGAGCCGTACCGCTGGATGGTGCGGTCGATGGCGCGTCCCGACGGGATCCAGTTCAACCGGCGGATGAAGCGTCCGGTCCGGGTGCCCACGCTGCACCTGCACGGGTCGCTCGATCCGGCGGTCCGCACCCGTAGTTCGGCCGGGTCCGGCCAGTACGTCGAGGCGCCCTACCGGTGGCGACTTTTCGACGGTGTCGGTCACTTCCCCCACGAGGAGGACCCGATCGGCTTCTCCACCGAACTCATCAACTGGCTCAAGGACCCCGAGCCCGACCGGTAGCCGCCCGCCCGTCACGGGCACGCGTGTCCGACGAACAGCCAATTGCCTGCCGCATAGGCCAATTGGCTGACTGGCGCACGATTACCGACCTTGGGTCACGGGCAGACGTCGGGGTATGGGCTGGACGCACGACTTCACTGACGAAGCACGCAACCGCCGCTCCACCGCGTCAGCCGGTGTGAGCACTCATGAGGGGGGCGGCCCCCGGGGCCGGGTGCACGATGTGCATGAGCTTCACCGTTCCCGTCTCGGGATTCCGCGCATCCTCCGCCGCCGGGCCCGCTGGGTCTCGGCACGGCTCCGACACCCCCGTAACTGACGATCCGTCGGCTGCGCCCTAGGGCATCTTCCGAAAGTAGCGCCGTCCGCCCGGAGGCCGCGCAGGCGGGACTTTCGGAGCACGCCCTAGAGGGCGCAGCCCTGGCTGTCGACCTGCTGGTTGGCCTCGCGGCCGATCTCGATGTCCTCGCGGATCTCGTCGGCCGTCAGCGCGTAGCCGGTGTCCGGGTCGTCGAGCGACTTGGCGAACACCACTCCGTACACCTTCCCGTCCGGAGTGAGCAGCGGGCCGCCCGAGTTGCCCTGGCGCACCGTCGCGTAGAGCGAGTACACGTCGCGGCGCACCGTGCCCCGGTGGTAGATGTCCGGGCCGTCGGCGTCGATGCGGGCGCGGACGCGGGCCGAGCGCACGTCGTACGCGCCGTTCTCGGGGAAGCCGGCGACGATCGCGCTGTCGCCGGTCTCCGCGTCGTCGTCCGGGCCGGTGAACTGCAGCGGCCTGGCCCGGAGATCAGGGACGTCCAGGACCGCGATGTCGCGCTGCCAGTCGTAGAGGACGACCTTCGCGTCGTACAGCCGGCCCTCGCCGCCGATCTGCACGGTGGGCTCTTCCACGCCGCCGACCACATGGGCGTTGGTCATCACCCGGCGCTCGGAGAAGACGAAGCCGGTGCCTTCGAGGACCTTCCCGCAGCTCGGGGCCGTGCCCACGACCTTGACGATCGACTTCTTGGCGCGGGCGGCCACCGGGCTGCCGACGAGGGCCGGGTCCGGGGCCTTGACCTCGGTGATCGGCTCGTTGGCGAACGGGCTGAAGACCTGCGGGAAGCCGTTCTGCGCGAGGACGGACGAGAAGTCCTGGAACCAGCTGGGCGCCTGCTTCGGCATCACCCGGTCCACCCCGAGCAGGACCGATGAGCTGCGGACCTCCTTGCCGAGGGTCGGCAGCGAGGTGCCCGCCAGCAGCAGGCCGATCATCCAGGCCACCAGCAGCATGGCCACCACATTGACCAGGGCGCCGCCGGTGGCGTCCAGGGCGCGCGCGGGCGACCACGTGATGTAGCGGCGGAGTCTGTTGCCCAGGTGGGTGGTGAAGGCCTGGCCGATCGAGGCGCAGACGATCACGATGACGACCGCGCCGATGGCGACGGCTGTGGAGACCTCGGCGTCCTCGGTCAACCGGTCCCAGATGACCGGCAGCAGGTAGACGGCGACGAGACCGCCCCCGAGGAAGCCGATCACCGACAGGATGCCGACGACGAAACCCTGGCGATAGCCGATGACCGCGAACCACACGGCAGCCAGCAGCAGCAGGATGTCCAGCACGTTCACCGTCTGTAGCCTCGCAGTTTCGTCACCTGGCCCGTCGGTGGTGACGGGGTCCGGGCCGGGCCCGGAACAGCGCAGCAGGACAGCCAGCGTGTCATGCGCGCCAGTCGAGCGGCACCTGCCTGGCCCTGTCCCAGGGGCGTTCCCATCCCGCGTAGTGCACGATCCGGTCGATCACTCCGGCCGTGAAGCCCCAGACCAGGGCCGATTCGACCAGAAATGCCGGGCCGCTGTGCCCACTCGGGTGGATGGCCGTGGCCCGGTTCGCGGGATCCGTGAGATCCGCCACGGGGACCGTGAAGACCCGGGCCGTCTCGGCCGGATCGACCACCCCGACCGGGCTGGGCGCGCGCCACCAGCCGAGCACGGGCGTCACGACGAAGCTGCTGACCGGGATGTAGAGCCGGGGCAGCACGCCGAAGAGCTGTACGCCCCGGGGGTCGAGCCCGGTCTCCTCCTCGGCCTCGCGCAGCGCCGCCCGCAGGGGCCCGGTGGTGGCCTGGTCGCCGTCCTCGGGATCCAGCGCGCCACCGGGGAAGGACGGCTGCCCGGCGTGGGAGCGCAGGGTCCCGGACCGCTCCATCAGCAGCAGTTCGGGCCCGCGCTCCCCCTCGCCGAACAGGACCAGGACGGCGGACTGCCGACCCGCCCCGCTCTCGGGCGGCAGGAAGCGGCTGAGCTGCTGCGGCTGGACGCTGCGCGCGGCGCGGGCGACGGGGTCGAGCCATGCGGGGAGGCCGTCTGTGGTCACGGGGACCTCGGCGTCGGCCGACCCGACTCCCGGTCCCGGCCCTCCGGGGCTTCCGGGGCTGCCTGGACTTCCGGGCCCCAGACCCTCGGCGAAGCCATTCCCGGCCTGCGTGTGCGCCTGTGTGTGCGCCTGTGTGTGCGCCTGTGTCATGCCGTGTGTCTGCGCGTGCGTCATGGGCACCCCCGTTGATTCACAACGCCTGTCATCGGCCATTTCGTTCCGAGCCGTTCCGTCCTGAGGAGTGAAGGTGGAGGCGAGGGCGTGACGCTCACTCCGCCCCGAGCGCGGGCGCGGGTTTTCCCGGGTAGTCGGCGGGCGGGCTGAGCCGCTGGCCCGGGTAGCCGCCCATCTCGTACTTCAGGAGCTTCCCGGCCTTCTCCGGATCGGTCTCGCCCTCCCCGTACGAAGGACAGAGCGGGGCGATGGGGCAGGCCCCGCAGGCGGGCTTGCGGGCGTGGCAGATCCGGCGCCCGTGGAACACCACCCGGTGCGAGAGCATCGTCCACTCGCTCTTGGGGAAGATCCCGGCGACGACCGCCTCGACCTTCACCGGGTCCTCCTCGTCGGTCCACTTCCAGCGCCGCACGAGGCGCCCGAAGTGCGTGTCGACGGTGATGCCGGGGACGCCGAAGGCATTGCCCAGGACCACGTTGGCGGTCTTGCGGCCGACGCCGGGGAGCTTCACCAGGTCCTCCAGGCGTCCGGGGACCTCGCCGCCGAACTCGTCCCGGAGGGCGGCCGAGAGGCCCAGCAGCGACTTGGTCTTCGCCCGGAAGAACCCGGTCGGCCGGATGATCTCCTCCATCTCCTCCGGCACGGCCGCCGCCATGTCCTCGGGTGTGGGGTAGGCGGCGAAGAGCGCGGGGGTGGTCTGGTTGACCCTCAGGTCCGTGGTCTGGGCGGAGAGGACCGTGGCGACGAGGAGCTCGAACGGGTTTCGGAAGTCCAGCTCGGGATGGGCGTACGGATAGACCTCGGCGAGCTCGCGGTTGATCCGGCGCGCCCGGCGGACCATCGCGAGGTGCGACTCCGCCTTGGGTGTCTTGGGCGCCTTGGGCGTCTCGGGCGCCTTAGCGGTTTTGCCGGGTTTCGCCGGTTTTGCGGGCTTTGACGATGACACTGCGGACCTCCTGGCCGACTCCCGGAGCGGCTTCCCCGGCTCTCCGGGGGAGCCGTGCGCCCCTCCGGGGGAGCCATTCGCGGCATTCTTCGGGCGCGGCCGGGGCTGTTCGCCCACAGCGGAATCGCCGCCCTTCGGCACCCCGTCAGCCCCCTTGGCCTGCGCTCTCCCCGGCGTTCTGGACACCCGGCCAGCCTAGAGCCAGGCACCGACAACCACCGCCGTCACGGCGCATCCGCCCCCGATCGGCCCCCTGCCGTAGGGTCCGGCACTCCCGTGCGTCAAACTGGTTTGTGATTGATCGCACTGTTTTACCGTCCGGCATGATGGGGACCACGGTTCCCTGAACAGGCCGACAAGGAGAGAACTCGTGGACGACGTTCTGCGGCGCGCCCCGCTTTTCGCGGCGCTCGATGATGAGCAGGCCGCGGAGCTCCGCGCCTCGATGAGTGAGGTGACCCTCGCGCGCGGAGACGCGCTGTTCCACGAGGGCGACCAGGGTGACCGCCTGTACGTGGTCACCGAGGGCAAGGTGAAGCTCCACCGCACCTCACCCGACGGGCGCGAGAACATGCTGGCCGTGCTCGGCCCCGGCGAGCTGATCGGGGAGCTGTCGCTCTTCGACCCGGGCCCGCGTACGGCGACCGCCTCCGCGCTGACCGAGGTCAAGCTCCTCGGCCTCGGCCACGGCGACCTGCAGCCCTGGCTGAACGCCCGGCCCGAGGTGGCGACCGCGCTGCTGCGCGCGGTCGCCCGGCGGCTGCGCAAGACCAACGACCAGATGTCCGACCTGGTCTTCTCCGACGTCCCGGGCCGTGTCGCCCGCGCCCTCCTGGACCTGTCGCGCCGCTTCGGCGTCCAGTCCGAGGAAGGCATCCACGTCGTGCACGACCTCACCCAGGAGGAGCTGGCCCAGCTGGTCGGCGCCTCCCGCGAGACGGTCAACAAGGCGCTCGCGGACTTCGCGGGACGCGGCTGGCTGCGCCTGGAGGCCCGTGCGGTCATCCTGCTGGACGTGGAGCGGCTGGCGAAGCGTTCGCGCTGACCCCGATCCCGTACGCGAAGGGCCCCGCCGACCGGGGCACGCACCGGATTGCGCACTCCGGTACGTCGGTCGGCGGGGCCCTTCGCCGCGCGTGGGCCGGATCAGCTCTGGATCAGTCCGTGCTCGGTCAGGTACTCCAGTTGCGCCCGCACCGACAGCTCGGCGGCCGGCCACAGGGAGCGGTCCACGTCGGCGTACACCTTCGCCACCACCTCCGACGGCGTACGGTGCCCGGCCTCCACCGCCGTCTCCACCTGGGCGAGGCGGTGCGCGCGGTGGGCCAGGTAGAACTCCACCGCCCCCTGCGCGTCCTCCAGCACCGGGCCGTGGCCCGGCAGCACCGTGTGGACGCCGTCGTCGACCGTCAGCGACCGCAGCCGCCTGAGCGAGTCCAGGTAGTCGCCGAGCCGCCCGTCCGGGTGCGCGACCACCGTCGTGCCGCGGCCGAGGATCGTGTCGCCCGTCAGCACCGCCCGGTCGGCGGGCAGATGGAACGAAAGCGAGTCCGCGGTGTGCCCCGGCGTCGGCACCACCCGCAGCTCCAGGCCGCCGGTCGTGATCACGTCGCCCGCCGCGAGGCCCTCGTCGCCCAGCCGCAGCGCCGCGTCCAGGGCCCGCACCTTCGTCCGCGTCAACTCCGCGAACCGGCCCGCGCCCTCCGCGTGGTCGGGGTGGCCGTGGGTGAGCAGCGTGAGTCCCACGCGCCGCCCGGACCGCTCCACCGCCTCGATCACGGCCCGCAGGTGTACGTCGTCGAGCGGCCCGGGATCGATGACGACCGCGAGATCGGAGTCGGGCTCGGCCACGATCCAGGTGTTCGTCCCGTCGAGCGTCATCGCGGACGGGTTGGGCGCGAGGATGTTGACCGCACGGGCGGTCGCGGGGCCGGAGGCCACGGTTCCGCGCGGCTGTCCGGGCAGGGCCGCCGCGTCGCTCACGCTCGACCGCCTCCCGGGCCCGTCGCGGGCACGTGCTTGGTGAACTCGTCGTGCCCCGGCCAGCTCAGCACCAGCTCGCCGCCCTCCAGGCGGGCCTGCGCGAGGACCGGGGCCATGTCCTGCCCGTCGGCCGCCCCGAGCGCCTCGGCGGCCGTCCTGTACGGCGCGAGGGCCCGCAGTGTGGTCACGGTGGGCGGCATCATCAGCAGCTCGCCCCGGTCGTAGCGGCGGGCCGCCTCGGCGGGGGCGATCCACACCGTGCGGTCCGCCTCGGTGGAGACGTCCCGGGTGCGCTGCCCCTCGGGGAGCGCGGCGACGAAGAACCAGGTGTCGTACCGGCGCGGTTCGAACTCCGGCGTGATCCAGCGCGCCCAGGCGCCCAGCAGGTCCGAGCGCAGCACCAGGCCGCGCCGGTCCAGGAACTCCGCGAAGGACAGCTCCCGGGCGACCAGCGCCTCCCGGTCGGCCTCCCAGTCGTCCCCGGTCGTGTCGCCGACCACGGCGTGGGCGGTCGGCCCTGCGAGGAGAACGCCCGCCTCCTCGAACATCTCGCGCACCGCCGCGCAGACGACGGCCTGCGCCTCGGTGACCGTCGCCACGCCGAGACGGGCTGCCCAGTGCTCCAACGGGGGACCGGCCCACCCGATCAGCCGGTCGTCGTCGCGCGGATCCACTCCGCCACCCGGATAGGCGTACGCGCCTCCGGCGAACGCCATGGAGGTCCGGCGGCGCAGCATGTGCACGACAGGGCCACCGGGCGCGCCGCCGGTCCCGCCCGGATCGCCGCCCGTCCCGCCCGCCCCGGTCCCGCCCGGATCGCGGAGCAGCATCACGGTGGCGGCCCGCCGGGGTGTCACGGCCGTCAGCTCACCGGCAGCGAGGGCCCGGATCCGGTCGGGCCATTCCGGGGGGTACCACTGACCTTGGGACATGGCCGGAGGCTATCCGGAACCGCGCCGATGTTCGAGGGGCTCCCGGCTCCCGGCTCCCTGATCGTCGCGCCGACCCGACACGCCCCGTATCCGCCCCGCCATGCCCCGTACACGCCGGCCGTGCCCCGTACACGGACGATCCCGCCCGGTCGCCGTGACCGGACGGGATCGCAAGGCGGAGCGAGAGAGGACTCTCAGGCGTCGTCGAGCTCCACCTGGACCTCGACCTCGACCGGTGCGTCCAGCGGCAGCACGGCGACGCCCACGGCGCTGCGGGCGTGCACGCCCTTGTCACCGAGGACCGCGCCCAGCAGCTCGCTGGCGCCGTTGATCACGGCGGGCTGGCCGGTGAAGTCGGAGGCCGAGGCGACGAAGCCCACGACCTTCACGACGCGCTTGATCCGGTCCAGATCACCGGCGACCGACTTCACGGCGGCCAGGGCGTTGAGCGCGCAGGTCTTCGCGAGCTCCTTCGCCTCGTCCGGCGTCACCTCGGCGCCGACCTTGCCGGTGACGGCGAGCTTGCCGTCCACCATCGGCAGCTGGCCCGAGGTGTACACGTACACCCCGGACCGCACGGCCGGCTGGTACGAGGCCAGCGGCGGTACGACGGCGGGCAGGGTCAGGCCGAGCTCGGCGAGCCGCGCCTCGACGGCGCCCGCCACTACGACTTCTCCCGCTTCAGGTAGGCCACGAGCTGCTCGGGGTTGTTCGGGCCGGGAACGACCTGGACCAGCTCCCAGCCGTCCTCGCCCCAGGTGTCCAGAATCTGCTTGGTCGCGTGCACGAGAAGCGGCACGGTCGCGTATTCCCACTTGGTCATGGGCCCGACTGTAACGCCTGGCACGTACGGTCCCGTGCGTAGGCCGGGGCAGGACTGGTTAGGCTCGAATACGTGAGCAGGTTCCAGGTCGTCAGCGGCAAGGGCGGCACCGGTAAGACCACGGTCGCCGCCGCCCTCGCGCTCGCCCTCGCGACCGAGGGCAGGCGCGCCCTCCTCGTCGAGGTCGAGGGCAGGCAGGGCATCGCCCAGCTCTTCGGTTCCGACGCGCTCCCCTACGAGGAGCGCAAGATCGCCGTCGCGCCGGGCGGTGGCGAGGTGTACGCGCTGGCGATCGACGCCGAACGCGCACTCCTCGACTACCTCCAGATGTTCTACAAGCTCGGCAGCGCCGGCCGGGCGCTCAAGAAGCTCGGCGCGATCGACTTCGCCACCACCATCGCGCCCGGCGTCCGGGACGTCCTGCTGACCGGCAAGGCGTGCGAAGCCGTACGCCGCAAGGACAAGCAGGGCCGGTTCGTCTACGACCACGTGATCATGGACGCCCCGCCGACCGGCCGGATCACCCGCTTCCTGAACGTCAACGACGAGGTCGCCGGGCTGGCCAGGATCGGCCCCATACACAACCAGGCCCAGGCCGTGATGCGGGTCCTGAAGTCCCCGCAGACCGCGGTCCACCTGGTGACCCTCCTGGAGGAGATGCCGGTCCAGGAGACCGCGGACGGCATCGCCGAGCTGCGCGCCGCCGAACTGCCCGTGGGCAGCGTGTTCGTGAACATGGTCCGCCCGCACCTGCTCGACGAGGACGCCCTGCGCACCGCCGCGGGCGGCCGACGCAAGGAGATCGCCAAGGCGCTGACCCGGGCCGGAGTGACCGGTTCCGCGGCGCTCGTGCGGCCTCTGGTCGAGCAGGCGGCCGAACACGCCGAGCGGGTCGGCCTGGAGCGGGAGCAGCGCGCGGTGCTGGCCGGCCTTGGCCTGCCGACGGCGGAGCTGCCGCTGATCGGCGACGGGGTGGACCTCGCCGCGCTGCACGACCTGGCCACGGAGCTCCGTAAGCAGGGCGCGGGGGAAGAGGGAGAAGCATGACGGCGGACACAGCCGGTGGGGACCCGTCCGTGGCGGGGCTGGACACGGACGCGCTGCTGGACGACCCGGGCATCCGCATCGTCGTGTGCTGCGGCTCCGGCGGGGTCGGCAAGACCACGACCGCCGCCGCCCTCGGCGTACGGGCCGCCGAGCGCGGCCGGAAGGTCGTCGTCCTCACCATCGACCCGGCCCGCCGGCTCGCCCAGTCCATGGGCATCGACCGGCTGGACAACGTGCCGAGGCGGGTCGACGGCATCGATGGCCAGGGCGAACTGCACGCCATGATGCTGGACATGAAGCGGACCTTCGACGAGACCGTCGAGGCGCACGCGGACGCCGAGCGGGCCAGGGCGATCCTGGAGAACCCCTTCTACCAGTCCCTGTCGGCCGGGTTCGCCGGTACGCAGGAGTACATGGCGATGGAGAAGCTCGGGCAGTTGCGGGCGCGCGACGAGTGGGACCTGATCATCGTCGACACTCCTCCCTCGCGCTCCGCGCTGGACTTCCTGGACGCTCCGAAGCGGCTCGGGTCGTTCCTCGACGGGAAGTTCATCCGGTTGCTGATGGCGCCCGCGAAGGTGGGCGGCCGGGCCGGGATGAAGTTCCTCAATGTCGGCATGTCGATGATGAGCGGAACGCTGGGCAAGCTGCTCGGGGGGCAGTTCCTGCGGGACGTGCAGACCTTCGTCGCGGCGATGGACACCATGTTCGGCGGCTTCCGCAGCCGCGCGGACGCCACGTACAAGCTGCTCCAGGCACCCGGCACGGCCTTTCTCGTGGTGGCGACGCCGGAGCAGGACGCGCTGCGCGAGGCCGCCTACTTCGTGGAGCGGCTGGCCGCCGAGAAGATGCCGCTGGCCGGTCTGGTCCTCAACCGCGTGCACGGCAGCGAGGCTTCGCGGCTCTCCGCCGAGCAGGCACTGGCCGCCGCGGAAAACCTTGACGACACCCGCACGGAAAATCTTGACGACTCCCGCATTGTGGATCAGAGGGCCGGGAAAGCTGGCTTTGGTGACCGGGAAGCCCCCGACCCGGCGGTCACCGCTTCCGGACCGACCGAGCCGCCCCTCTCCCCCGAGGCCGGGCAGGCGTCCGGCCCCGAGCCCGCAGCCGAGCACCAGGACACGACGGAGAACGAGCCGCCCCACCAGAACATCGCGACATCCGCGACCACCCCTGACGACGCGACGAGCCCCGCGGACTCGGTCGGCTCTGTCGGCTCTGTCGGCGGGAACGCCGACGACGCCGTGCGCGTCGAGGCCGTGGGCGTCGAGGAACTGACGGCGGGTCTGCTGCGCCTGCACGCCGAGCGCATGCAGGTCGTCGCCCGCGAGCACCGCACCCGCGACCGCTTCACCGACCTGCACCCCGAGGTGCCGGTGACGGCCGTGGCAGCGCTGCCCGGCGACGTACACGACCTGAACGGACTGCGGGCCATCGGCGACCGCCTGGCGGACGGTTCCACTCCGACCCCTGCCGGAGCGGCGTAGCCACCACCCGCCGGGCGTGATGACGCACGGGCCGACTCAGCGGCGCCGACGCCTACCCGACGGCCGCGTACGTCTCGTGCAGTTCCTCGTCCTCCAGCCCGATGACTCCGGGCAGAATGCCGGTGGACCGCTCGTATTCGCTGCGCGCGGTCTCCAGCAGTCGGCGCCAGGACGTGACGGTCGGCCGACGCCGCAGCAGTGCGCGGCGCTCCCGCTCCGTCATTCCACCCCACACGCCGAATTCGACGCGATTGTCGAGCGCATCGGCCAGGCACTCGGTCCGCACCGGACATCCGGTGCACACCGCCTTGGCCCTGTTCTGCGCTGCCCCTTGTACGAACAATTCATCCGGATCGGTAGTGCGGCAGGCTGCCTGCGCACTCCAGTCGGTTACCCAGCCCATGCCGGCGCCGTCCTCTCCCGAATCGAGGCTCCCCCACGGCGGTAGCGGCATATTCACCGCTGCCAGTTGAGGACGTTACGGAAGGTGGGGACAGCACAACACCCCCTTCGGGCCCAATCTTGAATGGTCCGAACGGACTATGCGTATCCGGCAGATCACCCAGGGGAGTGAGCCGAGGACATGCGGGACTATCTCCGCGAAAAGGGGACAGTGCACTCAAGTTGCAAGGGACTTCTCGCGACATACGCGGCGATTTCGGGAGCGCCTCGATGGCTACGTGAAGGACAATGCGGTTGCTCATCCACCGGGCAAAGAATGACCAGAAGATGCGCATGGGATGGCAGGGGGCTTGATACGGAACCGGTCTGCTGTGACAGTTGAGAGCAGCTTAGGCCAAGGCCTGTCCGTCTGTCCGGCGAATGAGAACGCAGGCGCCTCGCGCTCGCGCCCCTGTGCCGCGATGCCCGGCACACGCTCGCCGCAGGGCCGAGGCCGGTCCGCCCGGCGCGCGTCCGGCAGGCGTCCGAACAGGCGCCGGACAGGCGGTCGGCCCGCCCGGATGTCACGGTCCGGTACCTGAACGCTCCGAGAGACCCTGCTCCTGCGACACCTTCATCACGACGGATTAGGCTGCCCCCTATGCCAAAGAAGCGCTCGGGCGGGGGTCTCACCACGACCCAGCAGGCCGCCAAGTTCCTCGGTGTCGCCGCGCTCTCCGGAGCTGTCCTGGCAGGCATCGCGCTGCCCGCAGCCGGAGCGCTGGGGCTCGCCGCCAAGGGGACGGTCGAGGGATTCGACGAGATCCCCTCCAACCTCAAGACTCCACCGCTCAGCCAGCGGACCACGATCCAGGACCGCGACGGCGCCACCATCGCCACGGTGTACTCCCGCGACCGCACGGTCGTCCCGCTCAAGGACATCTCGCCGCACATGCAGGCCGCGATCATCGCGATCGAGGACTCCCGCTTCTACGAGCACGGCGCGGTCGACCTCAAGGGCATCCTCCGCGCGATGAACCGCAACGTGCAGGCGGGCGGGGCCGCGCAGGGCGCGTCGACCCTCACCCAGCAGTACGTGAAGAACGTCTTCGTCGAGGAGGCGGGCGACGACCCGGAGAAGGTCGCCCAGGCCACGCAGCAGACGCTCGGCCGCAAGGTCCGCGAGCTGAAGTACGCGATCCAGGTCGAGGAGGAGCTCGGCAAGAAGAAGATCCTGGAGAACTACCTCAACATCACGTTCTTCGGACAGCAGGCGTACGGCGTCGAGGCCGCCTCCCAGCGCTACTTCTCCAAGCGCGCCATGGACCTCAAGGTGGAGGAGGCCGCGCTGCTCGCCGGCATCGTCCAGTCGCCGAGCCGCTACGACCCGGTCAACGACACGGAGGAGGCGACCAAGCGCCGCAACACCGTGCTGGCACGGATGGCCGCGGTCAAGAGCATCTCGCAGGCCGAGGCCGACAAGGCCATGGAGACGCCCATCAAGCTGAAGGTCTCCCGGCCGAAGAACGGCTGCATCACCGCCGTCAGCGGTTCCGGCTTCTTCTGCGACTACGTCCGCAAGACGATCCTCACCGACCCCGCCTTCGGCAAGACCGACGAGGACCGGGCCAAGCTCTGGAACCTCGGCGGTCTGACCATCCGGACCACGCTGGACCCGCGCGCCCAGAAGGCCGCCAACGAGGCCGCCACCGCGAAGGTCAACAAGGACGACAAGTTCGCGGCGTCCGTGGTGCAGGTCCAGCCGGGCAGCGGCAAGATCCTCTCCATGGGCCAGTCCCGCCCGTACGGCCTGGACCAGAAGCAGAACGAGACCGTGCTCAACCTCGCCGTCAGCAACAAGATGGGCGGCAGCACGTACGGCTTCCAGACCGGCTCGACGTTCAAGCCGTTCACCGCGGCAGCAGCGCTGGAGAAGGGCATCAGCCCCGCGACGACGTTCTCGACGGACTGGAAGATGACGCTCAAGGAGCGGGACTTCCGGAACTGCACGGGCTCCCCGGCCGGTTACGCGGACTGGGCCCTGCAGAACGAGCTGGAGTCCGAAAAGGGCACCTGGGACATGACGAGCGCGCTCGGCAAGTCCATCAACACCTACTTCGCACTGCTGGAGCAGAAGGCCGGCCTCTGCGAGACCGTGGAGATGGCCAAGAAGGTCGGTTACGAGCGCGGCGACGGCAAGAAGGTCGTCGAGAACCCGTCGATCACCCTCGGCAGTGAGGTGAGCACCCCGCTCTCCATGGCCGGTGCCTACGCCGCGTTCGCCAACCGGGGCACCTACTGCACGCCGATCGCCATCGAGTCCATCAAGGACCCGCAGGGCAAGAAGATCCCCGTACCGAAGACGTCCTGCTCGCGGGCGATGAGCGAGAAGACCGCGGACACGATCAACCAGATGCTCAAGGGCGTCGTGGAGGACGGCACCGGTACGCAGGCCGGACTCAACGACCGGGACAACGCGGGCAAGACCGGTACGACCAACGACCGCAAGGACGCCTGGTTCGTCGGGTACACGCCGAACCTGTCCACCGCGGTGTGGGTCGGTGACGACGTCGGCGAGAAGAGCTCGATGTTCGGTGTCACCATCGGCGGCCAGTACTACGACAAGGTCTGCGGTGGCTGCCTGCCCGGTCCGATCTGGCGCATCGCGATGACCGGAGCCCTGGACGCGGCGGAGACTCCCGGGTTCAACCCGGTCGCCGTCCCCCGGGGCAAGGAGAAGAAGGACAAGGACGAGGAGAAGGGCGACCGGGACCGCGACCGCGGCGACGAGGACCGCGACGCCAAGCCCGGCGACGACGGCAACCGGTTCCCGGGCATCGAACTCCCGGAGGGCGTGATCGGCGGACCGGGTGGTGACGGCGGGCGAGGCCAGAACGGCCCCTGACCCGTATCCGTATCCGTACACCTGCCGTCCGTACACCTGCATCCTGCACCCGTACAGACAGCGGAAAAGGGTGGGCGCCCCGGTCCTGGACCGGGGCGCCCACCCTTTTCTTCGCGTTCTCCGTCTTTCCGCGTCTTCTCCGGCTACTCCGGCTACTCCGGCTTCTCCGGCTACTCCGGCTACTCCGGCTTCTCCGGCTGCTCCGGCTGCTCCGTCAGCTCTGCGTGCCTCAGCCGGCGAGGAGCTTCTTCACCGCGGCGGCGACCCGGCCGCCCTCGGCGAGCCCGGCGACCTTCGGGTTGACGATCTTCATGACGGCGCCCATCGCCCGCGGCCCCTCGGCCCCGGCGGCCTTCGCCTCCTCGACGGCGGACGCCACGATCGCGTTCAGCTCGTCGTCGGAGAGCTGCTTGGGCAGGTAGCCGTCGAGCAGCTCGCCCTCCGCCTTCTCCCGCTCGGCCTGCTCGGTCCGGCCGCCCTGGGCGAAGGCCTCGGCCGCCTCACGGCGCTTCTTCGCCTCCTTGGCGATCACCTTCTGCACCTCGTCGTCGGAGAGCTCGCGCGCCGACGTGCCGCTGACCTCTTCCTTGGTGATCGCGGTGAGGGTGAGCCGGAGCGTGGACGAGGTCAGCTCGTCACGCGCCTTCATGGCCGTGTGGAGGTCTTCCTTGAGCTTGGACTTGAGCGTGGTCATGCCGCGATTGTGACAGGTACGGGGCCGGGGCCGCCCTCCGGTTTTCCGGCCGCCCACCGGTTTTCCGCTCAGGGTTCCGCTTCTGCGACGATGGGCGCATGCGCGCACGCTATGGAGTACCCCTGAAAGTCACGGCAGTCGGCGCGGCGGTCGGCGCCGCCGGCCTCGCCTACGCCGCCGGGTTCGAGGCCCGCTCGTTCCGCCTGCGGCGGGTCACCGTTCCCGTACTCCCGCACGGGGCAAGCCCGTTGCGCGTGCTCCAGGTCTCCGACATCCACATGGTGAGCGGTCAGGGCAAGAAGCGCGCCTGGCTCCAGTCGCTCGCCGGCCTGCGCCCCGACTTCGTCGTGAACACCGGCGACAACCTCTCCGACCCGGAGGCCGTGCCCGAGGTGCTCGACGCGCTCGGCCCGCTGATGGAGTTCCCGGGGGTGTACGTCTTCGGCTCCAACGACTACTACGGCCCCAAGCTCCGCAACCCGGCCCGCTACCTCCTGGAGAAGGCCCGGGGCAAGCACGGCCTCAACGGCAACGCCCCCGCGGTCGACGTCGTCCACAACCCGTGGGAGCCGATGCGCGACGCCTTCGACGAGGCGGGCTGGCTGAACCTGTCGAACACCCGGGGCCGGCTCAAGCTCGACGGCATGGAGCTGGCGTTCACCGGCCTGGACGACCCGCACATCAAGCGGGACCGTTACGCCGAGGTCCAGGGCGGCCCGGAGACAGGTGCCGACCTCTCCATCGGCGTGGTCCACGCCCCGTACCTCCGCTCCCTGGACGCCTTCACGGCCGACGGCTACCCCTTGATCCTGGCGGGCCACACGCACGGCGGCCAGCTGTGCATCCCGTTCTACGGGGCACTGGTCACCAACTGCGACCTGGACACCGACCGGGTCAAGGGCCTGTCCAGCCACACGGTCGGCGACAAGCGCGCCTACCTCCACGTCTCCGCGGGCTGCGGCACCAACCGCTACACCCCGGTCCGCTTCGCCTGCCCGCCCGAGGTCACCCTGCTGACACTGACGCCGAAGGCCTGAGCCCGGGGCGGGGCACGCGGGGCGGCGGGGCGGGGCGAGCACAGGGGCTCACAGCGCGTGACGGGCCCGGGACGCCTCACCCTCACGCACGGCGGGCGGACGAATCGCGGCGGTCTTCCCACCCGCTTACGGTACGAATCATGACCGCGCCCCGGACCACCTTGCTCCCCGGCCCCCGGGCGGCAGAGGTGCTCCCGGACCCCGCCGTGCCCCGCCGCCCCTGGGCCACGGCGCTGCGCGCGACCGCGTGCGGGGCGGCGGCAGCGGGCCCGGTCATCGCGCTGACCACCGGCTACGCGCCACCCACGCTCATCCACTTCACGGTGCTGGCGAACTTCCTGGTCGCGGGTGTTTTCGCGTGGTCGGCGGTACGTTCCTGGCGGGGCGGTCCACCGCTGTCGCCGAGGCTGTGGGGCGGGGTGCTCCTGCTCGCCGCGGTGACCGGGCTGATGTACCACCTGGTGCTGGTGAACTTCGGCGGCTCCCCGCTGAGCACCCCCCGGACCGGCCCGGACACGGAGACCGGCTGGTCCACCACCGTGAGCCTCCTGCTCCACACGGTGACCCCCCTGGCCGTCGCCGCGGACTGGCTCCTGCTGACCGCACCCCGGACCCTGCGCCTGGCCCACATCCCGCTCTGGCTGTCCGCCCCCGCGGCCTACCTGGGCGTCGTCCTGGCCCGCGGCGCCCTGCTCTCCCCCGGCGCCCCGGCCCGCTACCCGTACCGGTTCCTCGACGTCGACGCGTACGGCTACGCCGGCGCCCTCACCCAGGCCCTCGCCCTCGGCCTCCTCTTCGCCGCGCTGGGCGCCCTGATCACCACCGTGGACCACCTCCGGCCGAACGTGGCGGGGTGGTTCGAGCACGGAAGAAACCGGATTTCGCCTCCGGCCGCCGGTGGGCTAAAGTAATCGATGTCGCCGGGAGACCGGTGGGCATCGGGGTGTAGCGCAGCTTGGCAGCGCGCTTCGTTCGGGACGAAGAGGTCGTGGGTTCAAATCCCGCCACCCCGACAGCTGAAATCGCAGGTCAGAGGGCCCAGTGTGCAAGTTGCACTGGGCCCTCTGACTTTGTGCGTGTCTATGTGCGTGACTGTCGCTTCCTGAGTGCCTACCCCCTTCCATGGGTCCGCGCCGAAGATGCCGTCCATCACGACGGCGCCCGTCTGGATCACCGGCCTGATCTGCTTCCGGTAGACCTCCTCGGTCACGGCTGTCCCCGAGTGACCCACGAGCCGGGAGATTTCCTCCAGGGGGACGCCACGGCCGGAGAGCAGTGACAGTGACACGAAGCTGTGCCGGAGCTCCCCAGCCGTCCACTCGGCCGGGTCGAGGCCGTCGACGTCCTTGAGCGCCTGGCGGAAGGCGCGGCGGACGTTGGCGGCGTCGAGCGGCTTACCGACCGCCGAGGAGAAGACGAGCCCGTGTTCCTCCCAGTCGTCGCCGGTGGCGAGCCGATCCCAGCCCTGATCCTCGTACCGCCGCCAGAGCGCATCGATACAGCGTGACGGCAGGGCGAGCGTGCGCCGGGACTTGCGGGTCTTGGTGTCGCCGCTCCGCCGGACCGACCGCCACACGGCGATGTGCGGAGGCTGCGGCGGGACCAGGTCAGGTCGTCCCTTGAGGAAGACGTGGTCCCAGGTGAGGGCCCTCACTTCCCGGTTGCGGAGAAATTGGGTGTTCCGTATCCGTCAACTCTAATCATTGATGGTCCGAGGTTGGCGTTGGACCCGGGAAGTGTGAAATGCAGGGCCATCTATCAACGACTTAGAAGCCGTATCTCAACCGAACGTGATCCCTTGATTTCTGCTGTTCAGGCATGATTTCACTCAGGTTGAGGGAGGCATGCGGCGTCTTGTATCCGCTTCATGGTCGAGGGGTGCGGCGGTGGCGTCGGTTCTGGGAATGCTGGAGGAGCGGGAGGCGGCTGCCCGCGTGCGGGTGGAGGGCTTGCGGGAGGAAGTTGCGCGGTTGGCTGAGGTATTGGAGGCTGCAGAGCTTGAGTTGGACCGTCGGGTGATCGCGCGGGAGGAACTGACCGAGGCCCTGGCAGTCTCTGCGGCGGAGTCCACTGCCATGACGACGACCGAGGCGGAGGAGGTGGCGGCGCTATCGTTCGCGCCGGTGCCGGGCTCGACGGTGCCGCCTTGGCGGGAAGGGCTGCCGGTGACGGTTCTGGCGCCGGACTATCAACGGATTCTGGGCGTGCTGGAACAGCAGCGATCCACGGGTCACGGGCCGCTTCGAGCCAAGGAGATCGCGGTGGAGCTTGGCCTTGGAGCGACGCCGGCGAAGGTCGAGGGGTTGCGGTCGAAAGCCCGGCGCCTGGCGGAGCGTGGGTGGCTCCTCCTGGAGGCGCCGGGGGCATTCAGTGCCGGCCGGCGGTCCGTGGCCCTGAGCGCAAGGACTGCCCAGGGGCCGGGTGCGAGCACACGGGGCGTCAGGGAATCACGGGGCTGAAGGCGGCGACCACGCCCACTGCCACCAGGCCCAAGGCGACAGCCAGTTTCAGGACCGTTACCGGCACCGCCAGCAGGAGCGGAATGTTCGCAGCCATCCGCTTCGAGTTCCTGGGGTCGTAAGTCACCTCGAGGATGCCCGTGTTGAGCGCACTCTTGAAGGTGCGTTTACTGCCCTCTCCGTCGATGAATCGGTACTCCGATCTCCCATGCAGTTTGTGCGCGGTGACCGCCTCGACCGTCACGCCTCTCCGTCGCAGCACGCCCCTGTCGCACAGGTGCTTCACTGACATGAAAGTGCCTACCGAGCCCAGGATGAGGGGGAAGAGGCCGACGACCGCACCGATGATGAGCTCGGATGAATGCGCGACGCCGAGATATATCAGGTATCCGCAGTAGGCGACTGCGCCGCAGAGGGCCGCAGTTGGTATGCGCCAGTCGGTGAACAGTGGCGGGGCTTCGGGCGCGCGCAACCTCTTGGTTCGGACAAGTCCGCTTCCGCGCGGATCGAGTTCCACCGGAAGGCCGGCGTTGACGGCAGCCGCGAACGCTGTTGCGGAGGTGGTGTTGTTCGCCCGGAGTTCGTGAGTCATGCCGTCGGTCAGGACGATCTCGACCGTACGCGCGCGACGTCCGCCTACTCGTGTCTCCTGAATGACTTCAAACGGAATGGTGGTGCGTACCTGGTCGCGGTCGACGATGACGGCTGACTTCTGCAGGGTGGCGGTGGCCCCGCGGCCGCGGACGATCTGGGAGGAGGACATGACTGAAACGACTCCCGGCGGAAGCCCGAGGTTGCATGTAAGGGGCCATGAGATGTGCTCGCCCACCTGGCGTGCGGCTCGGACCCGACCGCGACGCGACCTCGTCGAACCGCCCCGCCGCTGGCAACCGGCATGAACAGCGCCCTCACTCGTCCAGGGACTCGGTGCGGACAGGCCGGTCCCGGAAATTTTGCCCAGCAGTCCGTTCGAGCGTCCATTTTCCCCATCTCGGGCGTTTTAGGCATCATGTAATTCCTTCGCATGGTTCTGCTGCCCCACAGAGAATTTGACTGGCTGGTCCAGGAAGCGTCGGGGATGTTCAGCGTCGGCCGTGGGCCAGTGGCCGGGCCAGGCGGCGGCTCATACGCGTGATCATCGACCACTGGATCATCGCCTCGCTGGTGGCGGTCAGGGTTTCATCATCGCGGGCCAGGCGGCGCGAATGCATCAGCCATGAGAACGTGCGCTCCACCACCCACCTGCGGGGCAGCACTACGAAGCCTTCCATGATGTCTGTGCGCTTGACGACCTCCAGGGCGAGGCCGAGTTTCTGACGGCACCAGTGGACAAGGGCGCCGGTGTAACCGCCGTCAGCCCAGACCAGAGTGATTTCGCGATGCGGCGTGCGCAGCCGTCTCAGAAGTGGCGCGGCCGCGTCCCGGTCGCCCACGTTCGCGGCCGTCACCGCGACGGCCAGCAGCAGGCCGAGTGTGTCGGTCACGATGTGCCGTTTGCGGCCCGGTACCTTCTTCCCGCCGTCGTACCCGCTCGAGGAAGCCGGCACCGAGGCGGACGCCCGCACCGACTGCGCGTCGATGATCCCGGCCGAAGGCTCCGCATGCCGACCCTCGCGCTCACGGACCCGTCCACGCAGCCGGTCGTGGAACTCTGCGACCAGCCCGTGCTCCCGCCACCGGCGGAAGAAGGCATAGACCCTGCCCCAGGCAGGGAAGTCCGCGGGCATCGCACGCCAGGAGATCCCGCCCGCGACCAGGTAGCGGATCGCATCGAGCATCGAGCGGTGGCAGTAGCCCTCGGGTTGCCCGCCCCTGCCTTCCAGCCAGGCCGGCACCGGCATCAGCGGTCGCACAGCCGCCCATTCCGTGTCCGTCATATCCGACGGGTACCGGCGCACCCGATCAGGATGATCAGCCGCGTTCCCGTACACGTGCGCGAGACAATCACACGATTGGGCAGCCGAGTTGAACGATGCGGGCGTGAGCGCGTAGAGCTGCGACAACAGCGCCTCCTGGAACTGCTCGGTTCGGTTCGCACCTCCGAGTTACCAAGGGGCCCTGCCTTCATGCGCCTACCGCCGCAAGATCACCCCGGCGGGAAACCCGTTCGACTCGCACGTTCCATGACCGGTTGAGATACGGCTTCTTAGGCGCGGTGTGACTGAGACTCCTGGAGCGGTGCATTTCATTGTGGCGGGCAACGAGATCCCGGACGACTATCGTGGTGATTTTGTTCGAGTTGCGTTCGACTACGCGCACCCCACGGTCTCTACGGTCCGCCATCCGGGCCAGGAGCACGTGGACGTTATCGCTTCGGCGGACGAGCGATGAGTGCCTGCACTCCGGCAGCCCGAGACTGAACTGCCCTGGGACCGGGAGGGCTTGAAGTGCGAGGCGTAACTTCAGTGGCGATGCTCATAGGGCTGACGCCGATCCCAGCGACCGCCCCGCCTCTACCGGGCTTGCGCTCTGTCGGCTGAGCAGAAAGTCAGGTGCCGGGGCGCCAGAACCGTGCCAGATCGAGCAGTCAGTCACGGCCATTGGGGGTGAAGCGGTGTCGGCAAGCGCTGCCAAGCCAGTGTTGCCGGTAAGGCCGTTGGCCAGCGAAGACAGTCCCATGATCAGCGCCAGGCTTACAAGGCAGCGCTCCACCTTCTCAAGCTCCGCAACTGCACGGTCTGCAGCCGTGAGTCATAACTGCCGGGCGGTCGGCGGGTGAAGGTTCTAGCCTCCTGTCATGGAGTGGATACCACTGGTCAGTACGGCACTTGGTGCGGCAATCGTGGTTGTCTCCACCTTGTTGGCCGATCGGGCCAGGTGGCGCAGGGACCGTGCCGGCCAGGACCTCGATGTGCGACGGCAGTTGTATGCCGACTACACCGCTGCGCTCTCACAGATCCGCACAGCGCTCAATGAGTGCGCCCAGGAGGGCATCCCAGCGGCCGAGCGAACGCGGAGAGTCCGTGAAGTGTTCCTGACGCCTGGTGCGTACGAGATCCGCCACCAGTTGGCCATCGTCGCACCACCGGAGATCGTGGAAGCCTCACGTTCAGCGTTCATCGTCCTGAGGGACACCCGAGACCTGCTCGTGGCAGGTGCCTCGGTCGACGACGCGGCCTATCTTGAGATGGAGGAGAGGTTCGATGCTGCCCTGGCCAAGCTCCGCACCGTCATGCGCCTTGACCTTGGAGCGGCCGCGTCGATCACGGCACGATGACACGCAGCCCGGCAGGACAGCAACACAGCGCTAGATCGCGTGCTGTTGCTTCGAGGCACCCGACCTTTTTCGGGCTCAGCCGCTCTCGGGCCTCTAGGATGCCGAGCGTGAAGGTTCTGGAGATCATGCGACGAATCAAAGGCTTCAGCACACCGCTGGGCGGCGTTGACTGGGACCTACCGGTTCCCCAGCGGGCCGTGGCCGAGAAGGTTGTTGTCTACCTGGAGGACCGCAGAGTCCTCACAATGCCCCGTGCCGTCATCCACGCAGTCGAGGAGCCAGGGCACTGTGTCGCATCAGTGCTGCAGATCAGGGAGACGTTGACCCAGATCTTGATGGAACCTGACGCTGGGGACGAACTGGCAGAGAACCTGAAGGCAATGCGAGCCGCTTGCCGACGGTTCCTGAACTCTGCGGGCCCCAACCACTCGGGAGACGTTCCCAACCGCTTCGAGAGCGCCACTTTCGGTGCAGCGCTGGGGGAACTACGCGCGGTTTTTGGGATTCAGCTCGGTGTCATCGCTGCCCGCTACAAGCTTGAGCTGTCGGAAGATCTGGAAGGCATTCTTCCAGCCTCTGACACCGACGACGAATAGGACCCATCGGCCAGGGAACTGGGAACTCTCAACCGACTCGGCGGCGGATGTACCAAGCGCCGGCCCACACGCCAAGAATGGCACCCACGAAGGCCCACAGAGTCGTTGCGGTGTCGCGCGAGGTGTAGACCAGTGCGAACATGCCCACCCATATGCGCGGAGTGGGTAGTCCAAGCCCGGGCACTTCCTCGAGCGGGCTGCGACCACGGCTCCTCCCACACGACACGGTGAGTGTCCAACTGCGTGACAACCGCGACGCACGACCACGAACAACCGTGGACGTCAGCGGACCAACAGTGCAGGTGATGGCCGCAGCAGCCCGAGGATAGTGAGCGTTCCAAGTTGCTTCGGGACGAAGAGGTCGTGGGTTCAAATCCCGCCACCCCGACGCTGGTCAGAGACCACATGGGAAGGTTCCCCTGTGGTCTCTGTCGTGCCTGGGGGCCAAACAGGGGGCCAAAGGGCTTTGATCACGTCTTGGGCGTGACTGCCCTACTCGCTCGGCAAAGATCTCGTCCATAGCTTCCGCTCCCTGTGTGATCACCGGCCGGAACCGAAGGTGTTCGACCAGCACGTCCACGACCTGCTTCGGAAGGGCGATCGTCCGTCGCCACGGAGTCGGGCGACTGCGCCACCATGGCCTGAATCGTCCGGTGCGGATTCAGCCGATACGGCCATCGGCCGCCGGACTCTGCCGTACGTGGACTCCGTGCCCCTCCCCGAGGAACGGAGGCGGAACGGCACAACGCATTCCTGATCCCTGAGAAGGAGTTCTCCTGGTTCAGCCGCGTCGTCGTCCGGGCGCACGCCGCCGGACAGCTCTCCCTGGCCGGCGGCGGTGGGACTGTCGGCCGGTATTTGATCGACGAGCAGGGCCGCAAGCACTTCAGCGAAACCGCCTGCGCCGGGACTGCCAGTGTCCACGACGCGAAAGCCTGTTTCGCCGGGGAGCAGTACGTCCGGCACTGACCAGGTATTCCGTATCAACGGCACGCGGGTCGAGGCGTTTTCCGGCGTGGCCGCGGATCTCTACGCCCTGCTCGCGAAGGGCAAGGTGGAGGAGTACCGCCGACGGGCGTACGAACGGCGGAATGACTGGCCTGAGCCGGATGCCATCGACGACCGGGGGGCGAGTTCCATCCGGCCGGACGGCATCGCACTCGCGATAAGGGTGGTGCCGGAGCAGGCATCGCCCGACGACCGTTTCCCGGGCTGACCCGTACGAAGGGTGTTCCCGGTGGAGAGGCCGGCTCTTGCCGGTCCGTGCCCGACTCGGAGCAGGCCGGGTAGGGGGCGGACGACTCTCCTCCGGCGCTGGGCGGAGTGGCCGGATGCCGTCCCTCCAGCTCAGCCCCGGCTGTCCCTCTCGACGGGCTGCGTGCCAAAGTCGCTGGACAGACCAGCAAGCGCATACGCGAGGGCAAGGAGCGGCACATGCACAACGGGGGATCGCCGTGGACGCTCACCGTGCCCACAGGAGGCGACACACTCCGGCAGGAGCGTCTCACTCGGGATCTGCACGACAGCCTGCGAAGGGCAGACGATCTCGTCGTCGGCTTCCATGACGCCCATGGACCAACCGAACCGGGCAGCAAGGGCACGGGCGTCGGTGAGGTGGCTCTCTGGGCCGCCACCACCGCCGCCGTCGCCCGTCCGGCGTCCCAGGTCCTGATCACCCTGATCAAGGAGTGGTGTGCGAAGGAGCGGCACCGCAAGGTCGTGGTCACCGTCGGGGACGACTCCATCGAGATCACCGGGCGCCCGGACGCCGCGCAGGAGCGCTTGGTCCGGGAGTTCCAGGACCGGGTAACGGGCGACGACGGTCCCGAACCGGATGACGGCGCGGCGTGACCCGCCTCCACAAGCGCCGGGCTCTCCTGATCGGCAACGAGCACTACGACGACGGCCGCTTCTCGCCGCTGGCTTCCGTACAAGCGGACGTATGGGGACTCGCCCAGGTCCTGGAGCACCACAAGATCGGCAACTTCGTCTCCGTACAGACAGAATCCGATCTCGCCGCCGATGACATGCGAGCAGTCATTGGTGCGTTCCTCCAGGAGCGCGACGAGGACGAACTAGCGCTCGTGTACGTCTCCGGGCACGGTGTGCGCACCGTGCGTGACGGCGGCGAGTTCCATTTCGTCGCCAAGGACACCGACTACGACCGGGTGGCCGCGACCGGAGTCAGCGCCGGGTTTCTCAACGACGCGCTGGAGGAGTGCGTCGCGCCGCAGAAGATCGTGATGATCGACTGCTGCCGCAGCGGCGGGTTCGCCGTGGGTCTGCGCACGTCGGACCGGCAAGCTGACGGCTCCGTGGCCAAGTCGGGCGAGCAGCCCCCGCTGACGAGCAGGGGCGTGTACGTCCTGTCGTCCTCGCGGGCCGGGGAGGACTCGTACGCGGACGCGGGCGGCGGCGATGATGTGAAGCCGTCGGCGTTCACCGGCGAGGTCATCGAGGCGCTGCGCACGGGGAAGGTCAGCAAGGACGGCAGCAGCGCGGTGACGGTCAGCGACTTGTTCCACCACGTCAACCAGCGTATGCGCGCTCAAAGCGGCGGACGTCAGGTGCCGGTGCAGTCCACGCACGGCGTCGACGACCGCATCGTCATCGCGGACAGCCCCTTCGGCCGGGCCCCCATCCTCGATCCTCTGAGTTCTCGGCCCCGGGCCGCCGCCGGAGAAGCTGCACCGCCACGTATCGCGAAATCCGCTCACGCGCAGCCCACCTGGACCAACCTGCTGGACTACTACCGCGAGTGCGTCCTGGCCGAGAGTGCCGAGACACCTCTGATGGACGTGAGCCGTCAGCACACGTCGTACGTGTGCCTGGACGGCGCGGAGAGGTTCATCTCCGGCGAGGTCGACGACGACGGCTGCGTCGCACTCCCCAAGGAAGCGGCCTCGCTGGTGGATTCAGCGGCCGAGGAGGACGCCGAGCTCTGGGCGGGATACCCGGCCGTGGTCCTCACCGGGCCCCGCACCGGACGCCCCTGGCGGCATCCGAAGTTCGCGCCCCTGCTGGTACGCCGGGTCGAGATCGTCCAGGACGAGGGCGAGGTGCGGCTGAAGCCGTACGGTCCGGTCCTGCCTCATCCTCAGCTGGCGCACGACTGGCTGGGCGAGGATGAGGCGAACCAGCTCATCAACACGTTTCAGCCGTCCTGGCATCGAGGACAGCACGATCGCATGGCGGTCGAGGTACGGAACCTCCTCACCCAGGAGTTCGAGCTGCCGTGTGTGCAGGAGCTCCGTCCCGACCAGCTCGCCGACCGCATCGACGTCCGCACACCCGGCCACGGAGCCCGCAACACCGCCGTCCTGTTCGCGGCGCGCCCCCAGACAGGCTTCACGAAGAACCTCCTCAAAGACATCGCCGGCATCACCGAGCGGACGGACCAGATCGGGAAGACCGCCCTCGGTGCCCTCGCGCCCGATACCTCGCACCGTGCCTGGTCCCTCGCCCACACGGACCCCGAACCGGTGCGCCTCGTGACGCCGCTGCCCTGCAACGAGGCCCAGACCGCGGTTCTCCGGTCCGCCATGACCCGCCGCCTCACCGTGGCCACCGGCCCGCCCGGCACCGGCAAGAGCCAACTGGTCGCCAATCTCGTGGCCACGGCGATCGCGGCGGGCCAGACCGTGCTGGTCGCGTCCACCAACAACGACGCCGTGGACGAGGTCTGGCGCCGCTGCGACGAGCTGATGCCCGGCAGCGTCGTCCGCACCGGTTCGTCGCGGAAGAAGAACGGCAAGAGCGATGCGGAGCACGAGGCCGCCGCGCTGCACGCGCTGCGCACCGGACCGGAGCCGTCCACCACCGTGGCCACGGCGTCCATGGCTACCACGCTGGCTACCGAACGTCTGGCAGACGTGCGGCAGGGGCTGGCCCACATCGCGGAGACCGAGCTGCGGCTTCGCCGCGCAGGTGAAGTCCGCGCCCACCACGCGGAACAGCTCGGGATCACCGTCACCGAACTTCAGGACATGTTCGGCGGTCCGCCCCGGCCGAGGGAGCTGGTGGACAAAGCGCACCGCCTTTCCCGCGCGCGCTTCCTCGGATCGTGGCGCCGATCCCGTTTCCTGCGCAAGGCCGGTCTGGGGGGATACACCGGTGATCCCGCCGCGGGCTGCCTCGCGCTCGCCGGCTTCGCCTCGGCCGAGGCGGAATGGCGTGACGGGCGCGGGCACGCGGCCACGGTTGACGACACAGCGCTCACGCGTGCCCTCCGCGATGCGGAGAGCACCGTCCAGGACGCTTCACGCACACTCCTCGCCGTCAAGGTCCAAGCCGCCGCCGGGGCCGGACGCCGCCGCATTCTGGACCTGTTGACGGCTCGGGACGGCAAGCACGGCGACTGGCCGCAGATGCGGAGGGTTCTGGGTCGCTCGGACGGCTCCACGGATGCGCCCGCGGTGGCCGGATGGGCTGTCACCAGTCTTTCCGCCCGGCGGTTTCCGCTGGGCCCGGCCCTGTTCGATCTCGTCGTCGTCGACGAGGCCAGCCAGTGCGCCATCCCCCATGTCCTGCCGCTGCTGTTCCGCGCGCGACGCGCTCTGGTCATCGGCGACCCCATGCAGCTCACGCACATCACGAAGACCAGCCCGCACCGCGAGGCTGTCATCCGGCGCGGGAACGGGCTGCGGTCCGTCTGGCTGGAGAAGCATCACCTCGCCTACCGGCGCCACTCCGCCTTCCACGCGGCCGAGCAGTCCGCGGGCGGCACCTTGCTTCTCGACGAGCACTTCCGCTGTCATCCGCACATCGCCGGGATCTCCAACGAACTCTTCTACGACGGTGGGCTGACCGTTCTCACCGACACCCGTGGCCGTCCCGCTCTGGCCCGCCGCCCGGCCGTCATCTGGACGGATGTGACCGGGCGGGCCGCCCACCCTCCCTTCGGTGGCTCCTGGGTCAACGAGGACGAGATCCGCAAAGTGCACGAAAGTGTCCGGTATCTGCTGGAACAGCTCCCGCCCGAGGCCACCGTCGGCGTCGTCACGCCCTTCGCGCCTCAGGCCGAAGCGCTGCGGATGCGGCTGCGACCGTATGACGAGGAACGCCTGCGCGTCGGCACGGTACACACCTTCCAGGGCGGCGAACGCGACGTCATGGTGTTCTCGCTCGTAGCCGGCCAAGGCATGCACCTGGGCGCCGTCGAGTGGGTCGCTGGGCAGCTGAACCTGTGGAACGTCGCCATCACCCGAGCCCGCAGTCACCTCATCGTGGTGGGGGACAAGGGGCTCTGGCGGCGGCGAGGGGGCGTGGGCGCCGCGCTGCTGGAGGCTTCGGAGCGGGACGGCGTAGACCCGGGTGGCGGGGCCGAGGACGTGCTGCTCAAACGCCTGTACCTGGCCCTCTCCTGCACGGAGGGAGCCACCGTCACGCTGGGCGAGACCGTTCACGGACATGCTGCGGACGCCTTGGTGCGAGGCGTCGGCGGGGCCGTCCCCCAAGCCGTGCTTCTCGATCGCGGAGTGGAAGAGAACGGTGACGCGGCACGCCACCTCCGGCTCATGCTGCATCGCCGGAACCTGCTGGGCGATGGTGACGGCGAAGCCGAAGTGGCGCGTTGGCCGGCCTGGCGGCTGTACGACACCGACGAGCAGCGGGGATAACCTTCTGCCCCCTGCGAAGTCGACTCGCTCCGTACGCCCCGGCTCCAGCGTGCCCGAGGCCGATGTGCCGGTTGCCCGGAGGTCAGTTCCGACCACCCCGCACCGCCTGTCGGACCCTCCACGTAGCCTCGCGGACATGGAGGAACCCGCGCCTGGCACACCGCCGGAATCCGGCGACGCGCCTTCGGCTCCCGACGCCGACGAGACCCGCCGCCGCCTCGACGCGTACGCGTACCTCAGCGCGCCGGAGCGGCTGGAGTACCTCGCGATCATGCGGGTCTTCTGCGGCGCGCTCCTGGCTGACCTGGCCGTCCAGGACGTGATGGTGAAGCTGCGCGAGGACGGCGGGGCTGCTGCGGGGCTCGACGCCGATCCCCTCACCGCGCGGCTGGAACAGCTGGTGAAGTGGGGGAACCTGCTGCGCGGCAGCCACACGGTGAAGGCGTCCAGCATCACGGAGTACCAGCGTTCGCGGGCCCGCTATCAGCTGTCGCGGCTGGGCGAGCGCGTCCAGCGGGATGCCGACGGGGTGCTGGCCGAGGCCGACGCCGCCCGCGAGGTGAGCAATGAACTGCTGGCTCTGGTCGAGCGGGGGCTGCGGGAGCTGGCCGAGCTGGCCGCCGAGCCGGGCGGCATAGCCCCGCAGGACGGGAGGGAGCGGATCAGCACGTTGTTCGTGCAGTTCGCCGGGTTCGCGGACTCCGTCCGGGACTTCTACGCCTATCTCGGCCAGGTGCTCGCCCGGTACGACCTGGACAGCGGCGAGTACCAGGGCTTCAAGGAACTCCTCCTGGACTACGTCGAGGCGATCACGGAGGACGTGTCCTTCCGCGCCCCGCGCATCTCGGCGGCCCTGGACGCGCTCTGGCCCCGCCTCACCGGCCTGCTGGAGCAGCTGGACGCTCACGCGCAGGGGCTCGCCGGGCTGCCGACGCAGAGCGAGAGCCGTACGGAGATCCGCGTACAGCGCAGCCGGGGTCGCGAGCTCGCGGACTGGGAGGGGCTGCGGGGCTGGTTCAGGGACACCGACGGGCAGGGCAGCCAGGTCGACCAGCTGCGCGACGCCACCCTGCGGGCGCTTCAGTCGCTGCTGGCCAACGCCAAGCGGATGCTGCGCTCGGCCACCGGCGAGATGTCGCGGCGCCGGGACCTGTTGCGGCTGGCCCGGTGGTTCGACGAGGCCGCGCCGCAGGACGCGCACGACATCGCCGTCGCCGCCTTCGGGCTGTACGGCGCCCGTCACCTGGGCGTACCGCCTGCCGCCGACGAGGTGGTGCCCGCCCACACCAGCTGGTGGACAGGCCCGGTGGTCGAGGTGCCGGTGGCGCTGCGCGAGAGGGGCAGCCGCGCCCAGCGAGGCCGGACGGCGTCGGTGGAGGACCATTCCGCTCAGAAGGAACGGCTGCGGGAGGCGGCGCGTCAGCGGGCCGCTGACAGAAGTGCTGCGGCGGACGAGCTGTGCAGCGCGTCCGGCCGATTCGACGGCGTACGGCTCACTTCGGCGGCGCTCGGCCTGCTCCTGGAGCTGCTGGCCACGGCACTCGGGAACGCGCAGCTCAGGCGGCGCGCTGCGGCGGACGGGCAGGAGGACCGGGGCTTCGGGCTGGACGCGGCGTGGAGCGAGGACGCCGATCTGGGCATCCGGCTCGACGTGCACCGTACGGCGGGAGCGCGCACGCTTCTGCGCTCGGCCGACGGGGATCTGCTGCTGGACGACCTGGAGCTGGTGGTCCACAGGACGGCCGCCGCGGTGGACGGAGCGGAGCCGACCGGGAGCGAGGCGCTTTCCACACAGCCGCGCAGCGCGCCCGCCGGCGGTAGGGAGGAGGTGAGCGTGTCATGACGCTTCCCTCCGCCCACGACGTGGCTCTGGCCACCGAACGGCGGACCGCGGCCAGGCTGTTGCTCGCCCACCCGCTGGTCACAGCGGACGGGCCGCACGCCGACCTCTTTCCGCTGGTCCGCAGGCACGCCGACTGGCTGGGCGGCCGGTTCCAGCAGGTGCTCGGCTACCGGCTCCTGGTCGACAGCTCCTACGCCCGGCTGTTCAAGGCCGGGCTCGGAGCCCGGTCGGGACACCGGCTCGTACGGCCCACCGGCACGCCCTTCACCCCGCACACCTACGCCTGTCTGGCGCTGGCCCTGTCGGTGCTGGTCACCGCACCGGAGCAGTTGCTGTTGTCCCAGCTCGTCGCCGACATCCGGGCCGCGGCGGCCGACGCGGACGTCGAGCTGGAGGAGACCGGACGGGCGGCCGGGAAGCGGACGTTGGTCGCGGCTCTGCGGCAGCTCGTCGAGTGGGGTGTCCTGATCGAGACCCACGGCCACGTGGGCGCCATCGCCCAGGAGGCCGACGGGGAGGCGCTGATCACGGTCGACCGGGAGCTCGCCCGCGTCATCGTGGCCGGACCGCTCGCCCAGTCGCGGGACGGAGCCGACCTGGTCCGGCGTGCGGCGGACCCCGGGTTCGGAGGGTCGCGTACCTACGTGCGCCGGATGCTTGTCGAGACCCCTGTCGTCCACCTCGACGAACTGACCGACACCGAACGCGACTGGCTCCGCACCCGCCAGCGCCGGGAGGCTCAGGCGTTCCTCGAACTCCTCGGCCTGGAGACGGAGATCCGCGCCGAGGGAGTGGCCCTGGTCGACCCCGAGGAGGAGCTGACCGACCTCCACCTGCCGGGAACGGGAACCGTCGCCCAGGCCGCGTTGCTGCTGCTGGAACGACTGGTGGCGCGGCTCCGCCCGGCGGAGCCCGGACACCCCGCGACCGGCGGTGTTCTCGTCGTCGGGGTCGCCGTTCCGGACGGTGCGGTGGATGAGCTTCTGGCCGAGCTGGTCGCCGAGTACGGACAGCGCAGCAACTGGCAGCGAGGTTACCTCGAAGACTCCGACGCCCTGCGTGAAGCCGTGCTGGGCCTGCTCTCCCGCATGCGCTTGATCGCCCCGGCCGGCCCGCTGCGATCCGAGGGAGCGGGGCTGCCGGAGGAGTACGCCGACGAGCTGCCGGAGGGGCGCCAGGTCACCGACGTCCGGGCGGCCCGACCCAGCGACGGCGAGGGCTGGGTCCTGCTCGCCTCGGCGGCCCGTTACGCCACCCGGGTCACCGTGCGGGCGACCGGCGGGCGGCATGAACCCATGGAAACACAGCAGGAGTTGCCGTTATGACCGACCATGCCCGTGGTCTCGTTCCGCTTCCGCGTTCAGGTCACGCGCCGACGGCGGGCACCCGCTTCCGGCTGCACCGGGCGGGCATCCAGAACGTCTGGCAGTACGACGAGCAGGAGTTCGCCTTCGGCGACGGGCGGCTGCTGCTGCGCGGCAAGAACGGGGCGGGCAAGTCCAAGGCCCTGGAGATGCTGCTCCCGTACCTCCTGGACGGCGACTCCCGGGCCCTCGATGCCACGGGCACCGGGCGGACCACGCTCGCCTGGCTGATGCTGGACGGCTTCGAGCAGACCAACCGCCTCGGCTATCTGTGGGTGGAGTTCCGGGGGACGGACGAGGCCGGCGACCACCGCTGCCTGACGCTCGGCGCCGCGATCCGTGCCTCGAAGTCGGCGCAGAAGGCGGTGCCGACCTTCTTCGTCACCCAGCTGCGCGTCGGCGAGGACCTGCACCTGGTCGAGGCGGGCAAACCCCTTGCCGTCGACCGGCTCAAGGAGATCGTCGGCTCCGGCAACTGGACGGACCGAGCGGTCGAACACCGTGCCCGCGTGGCCCGGGACCTCTTCGGGATCACGGACGCGACGCGCTACCGCAACCTCACCCAGCTCCTGCACCGGCTGCGGCGGCCCACGGTCGGGGACCGCATCGAGCACGGCGGTCTGGCCGTCCTGCTGAGTGAGACCCTGCCCGGACTCGATGAGGACGTGGTCGAGAAGGTGGCGCGCAACCTCCACGATCTGGACACCGTGCGGGCCGAACTGGGCCGCCTGGAACGTACCGACGCGGCCTTGCGCACCTTCCTCTCCGACTACCGCCGCTACCTCGCCGGGGTCCTGCGCTCCTCGGCCCGGGACGTGAGCCGGGAGCTGGACACGCTCTCCGAGCGCCGCAGGAGCGCCGGGGACGCCGCGCGGCACACGAGCGTCCTGAAGGGACACGAGAAGGAATCGGAGGAGGGGCTGAGGACACTCCGCGAGGAGGAGGAGTCCGCCCGGACGGAACTCGCCGCTCTGCACGACAGCCACGCCTACCGCGGCCTGCGCGAGCTGTCGGAGCGCCGCAGCACGGTGGAGGCCCTGCACACCACGGCCATGACCGCCTTCGCCGCGCTGCGCGGTGCGCACGAGGCGGAGGAGAGCGCGGCCGAACGGCTGGACGAGGGCGTCGAGGAGTTGGGCGCCCGACTCACCGAACTGGCTACGGAGCAGCGGGAACTACTGGCCCAGGCGGAGCGGGCGGTACTTCCCGCCGCACATCTCGGCGAGGCGGTCGCTCTGCCGCGCACCGTCCGTTCCTCGTCAGCACGGACGGAGCTGACCAGCCCGGACGGGGAACCGCAGACCGTACGGCACCGACCGGTGGTGCGCGTGGACACGGCGACGACGGAGGCCGGCCTGCGGTCCTGGCAGGGGCAGCTGGGATCCGCCGAGGCCGTCGTACGGAACCGACAGCGGACGGTGCAGGAGGTGACACGCCTCGCCTCACGGGCCGACGAGGCGCGTGGAGTCGCGGTCCGGGCCGACGAGGCGCGGGAACGGCTGGAGGGCGAGGCGGAGGAGGCCGCCGACCGTCTCGAAGTCAGCCGTCAGAAGGTCGCCGAGGAGAGCCGGGGGTACGCCGACGAGGTCGCCGTGTGGGTGCGCGCGACGCGGACCGCGGCGGGGCCCGAGTGCCCGCCGCTGGATGCCGTCCTCTCGGAAGTGGCCTGCGCGGCCGACTCCGACGCGGCATTCTCCTCCCGCACACTGCCGGCCGGCATCGACACCCACGCGCGGCAGACGGCGCACCTGGCTCTGGAGCCGTACGCGGACGCCCTCACCCGGCACCGCGACACCCTGGCGGTCGGCGTCGGCCGACTCGGCGAGGAGATCGACCGCCTGGCGGAGGAGAGGCGGGCCCGGGAACGCCGTACGGACCCGGAGCCTCCGGCCCCGTACCACCGCAGCGCGGTGCGAGAACCGGCCAACGGGGCTCCGTTCTACCGGTTGGTGGACTTCGCCGAGCACCTGACCGCCGCCGAACGGGCCGGCCTGGAGGCGGCACTGGAGGCGAGTGGCGTTCTCGACGCGTGGGTCGGCACGGGCGGCGCCCTTCTCGACCCGCTCTCCGGGGACACCGTTCTCGACGCGGCACCGGCCCGCGACCCGCTGCCGGTGGCGCAGACCCTCGCCTCGGCCCTGCGACCGGTCGCGCAGCCGGAGAGCGGCATCACGTCCGAACAGGTGGAGCGCCTGCTGTCAGCCGTCGTGCTCGCACCGGCCGCGGGGACGGCGGCCGCGAGCGCGGTCCACTTGGACGGTAGCTGGCGGCTGGGAGCCCTCCGGGGGCAGCACCACAAGAGCGCCGCCGAGTACGTGGGTGCGGCGGTGCGGGCCGAGACCCGGCGACGGGTGCTGGCCGAGCTGGCGGACCGGATCGGGCAGACGGAACGACAGTTGGCCGTAGCCCGTACCGAGCTCGCCGCGGCCGATTCCCGGCGACGGGCCCTCACCCGAGCGGAACGCGACTTCCCGGGGGCGCCGCGGCTCTCCGACTCCTGGAACACCCATGCTTCGGAGGAGAGGGCGGCGCAAGCACTCTCCGGCAAGGCGGCCGAGGCGGCGCGCCGGGCGGAGGAGGCCCGCGCTCTGGCCGTATCGACGCGCTCCGAGGCGGACGCCACCGCGACCGCCCATGACCTGCCCACCGACACCGTCGCACTGGACCGCGTACACACCGCGCTGGCCTCGCTGCTCACCGGCGTCGGCCACCTGCGCAGGGCGGTCAACGGTACGGTCGCCCGGCTCGGCGGAAGTCGGGCGGACGACCGGCGGTACGCGGGGGCCCGCGAGAAGCGGACGGAGGCGGAAGAGGGCTACCGGCTTCGCCACCGGCAACTGCACACCGCGCAACAGGATCTGCGGACCCGGGAGGCCACTGTCGGATCGTCCGAGGAGAAGATCCTCGCTGACGAACAGGCGGCCAAGGACCGTATCGCGGACGCCGTGGGGGCCATCCCCGCGAGAGAGCGCGACCACAACGGTCTGCGCGACCGACGTGTGCGGGCGGAGGAGAAGGAGGAACGCCTACGCGGGGAGCTGGCGGACCAGGAAGCAGCCGTGATCGAGACCGGCCGCGCTCTGCGCGGTGCTCTCAGCCGTCCGGAAGTCGTCATCGGAGCGGGACTGGACCGTTCGTCCCTCCCCGATCAGCTACCGGACGACCCGGGTTCCCACGCACGCGACCGCCTGCGTGCACTACGGGCGCTGGCGGAAGCGGTGGACCGGAGTCTCGGTCGTCACCGGGAGGAGGTGTCCGACAGCCTTCTCCTCAAACGGCACGCGACGCTGCGCGATCAACTGGCGGGCGGCTACGACGCACAGCTCGACGAACACGACGGCATCAAGGTGTGCCGCCTGCTCGACGACCATGGTTCGCACGACGTCGCGGTCGTGGGCGAGCGGATCGCCGTGGAGGCCGCCGAGGCGCGAGGAAGGCTCACCGAGCGCGAGAGCGACGTGTTCCAGCGCTTCCTGACCGGCGAGCTCGGCGACCACCTCTCCGAGCAGGTCATCACGGCGGCCAACCTGGTCGCGGCCCTCAACGACACGCTGAAGACCGTACGGACCTCGCACGGCCTCGGCGTGGAACTCCTCTGGAAACTGAGTGATGACGCCGACGCCGACGTGCGGGTGGCCGTAGAGCTGCTGCGCAGCCCGTCGAGTCTCCGGACGCGCGAGCAGACCGAGCAGCTCCGCGATGTGCTGCAACGCCGCATCGAGGATGCCCGTCGCACCGATCCGTCGGCCGGCTACACCGCCCACCTCCGCACCGCGCTGGACTACCGCTCCTGGTTCACCTTCCACACCTTCGTGGTCGAGGACGCCGCCCCCGGTCGCAGAAGGAAGTTGACGGGCCGCACCGGCTTGAGCCAGGGAGAGCAGCGCGTGCTCTCCTACCTCGTGCTCTTCGCCGCCGCTTCCGCCCACTTCACCAGCCTCGCCGACTCAGCACCGCACGCGCCCCGGCTGATCCTCCTGGACGACGCCTTCGCCAAGGTCGACGAACCCACGCACGGGCGCCTGGGCCGCATCCTGGTCGACCTGGACCTCGACTTCGTCCTCACGAGCGAGCGGCTGATGGGCAATTGGGCCGAGGTGCCCTCCCTGCACATCTACGAATGCCTGCGCGACCCTCACGTACGAGGAGTGGCCACGTTGCACTACACGTGGAACGGTCGCCACCGGCGGCCGGCATCGGTATGAGCGCCCTTCCGCCCGCCACGCACGACTGGCTGGCAGGTCCCGGCCTCGTCCGGCTCTGGAGCGCGGCACGCAAACGGCTGGAGAGCAACGGGGTGCGGTCCACCGGCTCCCTCCGGCTGGCGACGGTGAGTTCCCGGGAGCGGAACGACCTGTCGCTCCTGCTGGGCAAGCCCCTCACAGGCACGGCGGTGACGGTGAGGCTCGACGTACTCGACGAACGCCTGCGGGCCTCGGCCGCGGGGCTCGGGCTCAGGCAGGTCCTGGAGGAAATCGGCCCTCCCCTCGTCAACCGACGTACGGCCCGCGAGGAGAACGCGGCAGAGCGTCAGCGTGTCCGGGCCGCGCTCGCCTCGTCCCTCGACGCGTCGCCACTGGCCGGGCTGGAGTGGGTGGAGCAGTGGTCCGATGTGCTGCGTCGCACAGGCGTCCCGAAGAGCGTGACACCGGAAGCGGCCGTACGCACGCTTCAGCAGGCGGTCCAGGTGCTCGGCATGCTGCTCGACCCACACCGTACGGACGCACGGGGCCGCGGCGAGCTGGCCGCGTCGGTAACAGGCTCGGCGCACGGGCTGGACGACGGCACCTGGCTCGCCCGCCTCGTCCAGCGCGGCATCGCCCTGGCACACGACACGGATCTTCCCGGTGACGCGGCCGGCCGACGGGCACTGTGGCGGCTGGTCGCGGTGACCCCGGACGAGGTCTCCAGCACTGTGCTGACGTACGGCCTCCGGCCCCTCGGCGAGGAGTGGCGCGCGAGGTCGCTGCGGGAGCGGGCCGATCACCACGCGGAGACCCACCTGACGTCCCGGGACCTGCGTGACGTGCGACTTCACCTGCCGGCCGGCTCCGTCGTCCACATCTGCGAGAACCCACGGGTGGTGGAGGCCGCAGCGGACGCGGGCTGTTCGCAAGCCCTGGTCTGCACCTCCGGCAGCGCAGCAACGGTGGTCCTCACCCTTCTCGACGCCCTCGTCTCCAGCGACTGCCACTTCGCCTACCACGGCGACTTCGACTGGCCGGGCATCACTCTGGCGAACCGGATCATGCGCCGTTACGAAGCCCGGCCGTGGCGCATGAGCGCCGAGGATTACGAGCAGCTGGCCACGCGCAGCCAGGCCGAGGGAATTCCCCAGCTGCCGCTGGTCGGTGAGCCCGTCAGCGCGGTCTGGGACGCGGGGCTTGCTCCTGCTATGGCAGCGCTCGGGGTGGCGCTCCATGAGGAGGCGACGCTCGACCTGTTGGTAAACGATCTGGGGATCCCGTAGCGGGACACGGTGTCCGACCTGGCTCGGTCCCGCTCAGGCTGCCCGTTCCTGGGAGCCGTCCGGGAGCAGACGGTGCCGCGCTCACGCGAGACCGGACTTCGCAGCCTCGAGAACCTTCTTGTTCGGGCTGGAGAAGATGGCGTAGACGTTGTCGACCGCGGCCGTCGAGCGAAGCGTCAGTCGCGTGTGCCCCGATTGAGCGCCCGGAACGACCGTGATCGTGAGCTCGCCCCAGGTGGGGAACTTTCTGTACGTGCCCGTCACCTGCCCGAGGTCTGCGCGTGTCCGCACGCCCTTGAACCCTGCCGTAATGAGGCCCTGTTCGCAGCGGGTGAGCCACTCCTCGCGCTGCCCGGCGACCACGAGGACCTCCTCCACGCTCTTACGGATCGGCATGTGACTCCTCCAGAGGGCGGAACGCTGATTCGGCCCATCGGAGCATGACAGTTTCGAAGCTCGTACGGGCTTTTTTCTGTGAGCGGTGCGCGCAGCTGCACGAGCGGGCCGTGGCAGCACCGGTTCGAAGGGGCTCTGCTGTACGACGTCATCCGTGCGGTGGAGCCCGGATTCACCCCGGGGCGACGCAAGGACCGTGCCCGTTACGGCTCGCCATCAGCGGCGGCGACGGCCACCACACCGTTCCGTCGTGGGCCGAGATCGTCACCCGTCCGGATGAAATCCCCGGTGCGGCGACGCCCGGACAGGGCCCTTCCGTACCGCGCGTCGCCACCCGTTCGGGCCTTTCAGGGCGCCCGGATCTTCCTTGAACTTGCCTGTTCTGACACTGAGTTGAGGGTTTATCTACGCGCGGAGCGCAACCCACCGAACGATCATTCGGGCATATCAGACGACTTCTCGCACGGGCATTACCGACGGGTACCGCGAGCTGCTAGAAACTGCATCGCTCCCCCCAACCCCCACAGCTCGTCCCCCCATCTGCTCATCCCCCCACACTTCGAAGGGCTGGCAGCCATGTCAGTACGCAGAATTCGAGCATCCGTCGTCACTCTCGCACTCGCCGCCGTGGCCGCTCTCGGCGTCGCGGGACCGGCTTCCGCGACCGACTCGGCCGCCGCGGGCGGCTATGTCGCGCTCGGCGACTCCTACTCCTCCGGTGTCGGCGCCGGAAACTACCTCTCCGACAGCGGCGACTGCCGGCGCAGCACCAACGCCTACCCGTATCTGTGGCAGGCGGCCAACTCCCCCGCCTCCTTCGACTTCGTCGCCTGTTCGGGAGCGACCACCTCGTCCGTGGCCAGCAGCCAGCTCGGCGTGCTCAGCGCGTCCACCTCGCTGGTCAGCGTCACCGCCGGAGGCAACGACGTCGGGTTCGCCGACGTCATGCAGGACTGCGTGCTGTCGAGCGAGGCCACCTGCATCAACAGCGTGAACAACGCGGTCGCGCAGATGAACAACTCCCTTCCCGGTAGCCTCGATTCGCTGTACGACGGCATCCGGGCCCGCGCCCCGCAGGCCCAGGTCGTGGTTCTCGGCTACCCGCGCTTCTACCAGCTGTCCGGCAGCTGTGTCGCCGGGCTCTCCGAAGCCGAACGGACCGCGATCAACAACGCGTCGGACGTCCTGAACGACGTCCTCGCCAAGCGTTCCGCCGACGCCGGATTCACCTTCTCCAGCGTGGTGGACGAATTCACCGGGCACGAGCTGTGCTCCGGCGACGCCTGGCTCCACAGCGTCACCGTCCCGATCTACAACTCGTACCACCCCAAGGCCGCGGGGCAGTCGGGCGGTTATCTGCCCGCCTTCCGCTCGGCGGTGTAGCTCTGCGGTGTAGCTCTGCGGTGTAGCTCTGCGGTTCAGCTCTGCGGTTCAGCTTCTCGTACGGAACGGCGGTTCACCGGGCGACCGGTGGGCCGCCTTTCTCAGTAGCGCTCGACCAGGTGCTCGCGTCCTGCCGGAGGCTCGTACGACTCGGGCCAGAAGTCCGTCACCCCGGTGATCAGGCCCTCCTCGTCGAACGTGAAGAAGTGGATGGCGTCCATCTCCCGCGGCTGCTCCCCCGGCCGGCCTCCCGTCACGGTGAAGCCGGTCCTGGCGGCGGCCTGCCGGCCCTCCGCGTCGGCGACGATCCGCTCGACCCGGACGTGCCAGTCGCCCGGATACTCCTGGTTGAACCGGAGATACCGCTCCTTGCCGAGGATCCGCTCCCGCGTCTGCGGCAGGTCGTACACCACGCACTCGGCGAGAGTCGCCCCGAACGCGCTCCAGTCGCGCGCCGCGGCCGCCGACCAGTACGCCTCGACCGCCCCGCGCAGCGCGGCCGTCGCCGTCCGGGGCGTGGTGCTGGAAGCCGTCCCGGACGTGGTGCTGGAAGCAGTACCGCGCGCGCTGCTGGAAGCTCTGCCGGGCGTGGCTCCGCCCGGCGTTCCGCCTGTTGTGTCGGTCATGGAAACGAGTGTGTACCCCGGCACTGACAATCGGCCGGAGATGCCCCGAGCGACGGTCCCGGCCTGCGGTTACTCCTGATTCTCCACCGGGCGCGACGCCTTGATCGAGTACATCAGCGGGATCCTCGGCCGGCCCGCCGGGAAGCGGTAGTGGCCGTCCGCGTGACGCTCCAGCACACCGAACCGCTGGACGAGCGAGAAGTCGTGCTCGTGGAGGAACTCGATCCGCAGGCCCGCCGCGACGAGCGCCGTCACCACCCGGCCCAGCGGGTGCTGCCACTCGACGCTGCGATTGTGCAGGGTCGGCGCGTCGAGGTCGGCGTACGTGCCCGGCGTCTCGTCCACCCAGGCGTCGCGGCTGAAGTAGTCGTCGGTCACGACCGAACCGGTCTCGTCCATCGAGTCGGTCAGCGGATGGAACTCCGCGAGGTAGAGGAATCCGCCGGGCGCCACCAGCGAGGCGGCGGTCTCGGCCCAGCGGTCGAGGTCGGGCAGCCAGCCCAGCGCGCCGATGCCCGTGTACACGATGTCGTACGCGGAGTCGGGGACGGCGGCCGGTGCGTCGTACACGTCGGCCGCGACGAACGACGCCCGGTCCGGGCCCAGTTCCAGCGACCTGGCCAGGCCCCGGGCGGTCTCGACCGCGGGCTCGGAGAAGTCGAGGCCCACGACCTGCGCGGCGCCGCGCCGCGACCAGGAAAGGGTGTCCAGGCCGAAATGGCACTGGAGATGCAGCAGGGTCTTTCCGGTGACGTCGCCGACCTCGGCCAGCTCGAAGGCGCGCAGCACGTCCTTGCCCGCCAGGAACGCGTCCAGCTCGTAGTAGTCGCTCGCCACGTGGATCGGCACGCGTTCGTCCCAGCGCGCGCGGTTGGTGTCGTGCCAGTCGTCCGGAGTCGGGGAGTACATGCCCGGAAAGCTACCCACGGGCCGGAAGGGGCGCGAGTGGATATTCGGTGGTCCCCCACCCGGAACCGGAAGGTGTTCCCCCACTCCGGAGGGTCCCCCACGCCGGAACGTGTTCCCCCACCCCGGAAGGCGTTCCCCCACCCCGGGAGGCGCCCTCCTCTGTCCCGTTTCCTTTCGTCCGGGTTCGCGGCCCGACAGCGGACGGAATCCCGTTACGGGCCCGGCCCCCGGATCGGGTTGGATGGAGGCATGACGACTGATGCAGCAGCTGTGCCCGACTGGGAGATGCGGTTCCGTGCGCCTCGCGTCTCCCTGCCCGACTGGGCCGAGGACGCCCCCGACCGCGCGCTGTTCGTCTCCAACGCCACCGGGACCTACGAGCTGTACGCGTGGGACCGGTCGAGCGGGCGGCAGCGCCAGGTCACGGACCGGCCGAACGGCACGACGGACGGCGTGCTGACGCCGGACGGGGAGGCCGTCTGGTGGTTCAGCGACACCGACGGCGACGAGTTCGGGGTGTGGATGCGCCAGCCGTTCGACGGCGGGGAGGACGAGCCGGCCGCCCCGGGCCTCGCTGCCTCCTACCCGGCGGGCCTGGCCATCGGGCGGGACGGTTCGGCGGTGATCGGCCGCTCGACCGACGAGGACGGCACGACGATCCACCTGGTACGGACGCCGGGCGCCGAGCCCGTCGAGATCTACCGGCACCGCGAGTCCGCGGGGGTCGGGGACCTCTCCCACGACGGCACCCTGATCGCGCTGGAGCACACCGAGCACGGCGACGCCATGCACTCCGCGCTGCGCGTGGTGCGCCCCGACGGCTCCACGGTGGCCGAGCTGGACGACACCGAGGGCGGCACGAAGGAGCTGGGGCTCGCCGTACTGGGATTCGCCCCGGTGGCCGGTGACACCCGACTCCTCGTCGGGCATCAGCGCCGGGGCCGTTGGGAGCCGATGATCTGGGACCCGGTCGCGGGCACGGAGACCGCGCTGCCCGTCGACCTGCCGGGCGATGTGGGGGCCGAGTGGTATCCGGACGGCTCCGCGCTGCTCATCGAGCACGGCTTCGAGGCCCGCAGCGAGCTGTGGCGGTACGAGCCGGGGGCCCCGGCTCCCGTACGCGTGGAGACCCCCGCGGGCACCGTGTCGGGCGCCACGGCCCGCCCGGACGGCACCGTGGAGTACCTGTGGTCCTCGGCCGAGCGGCCGCCCGTGGTGCGGTCGACCAGCGGCGCGGTGGTCCTGGACCCGCCGGGCGCGAAGGCCCCGGCGTCGGTGCCCGTCGAGGACGCCTGGGTGGAGGGGCCGGGCGGCCGTATCCACGCCCTCGTGCAGAAGCCCGCCACCGGTGAGGGCCCCTTCCCCACGATCTTCGAGATCCACGGGGGGCCGACCTGGCACGACAGCGACGCCTTCGCCTCCGGCCCCGCCGCCTGGGTCGACCACGGCTTCGCGGTCGTCCGGGTCAACTACCGGGGCTCCACCGGTTACGGCCGCGCCTGGACGGACGCGCTCAAGCACCGGGTGGGCCTGATCGAGCTGGAGGACATCGCGGCCGTACGGGAGTGGGCGGTGACGTCGGGGCTCGCGGACCCGGAGCGGCTGGTCCTGGCGGGCGGGTCCTGGGGCGGCTATCTGACCCTGCTCGGGCTCGGCACCCAGCCCGACTCCTGGACGCTGGGCCTGGCGGCGGTGCCGGTCGCGGACTACGTCACGGCGTACCACGACGAGATGGAGGCCCTGAAGGCGATGGACCGCACCCTGCTGGGCGGCACGCCGGAGGAGGTTCCCGAGCGCTTCGAGGCCTCGTCCCCGCTGACGTACGTCGACGCGGTGCGCGCCCCCCTCTACATCTCGGCGGGCGTCAACGATCCGCGCTGTCCCATCCGTCAGGTGGAGAACTACGTGGACCGGCTGGCGGCGCGCGGCGCGGTCCACGAGGTGTACCGGTACGACGCCGGGCACGGCTCGCTGGTGGTGGAGGAGCGGATCAAGCAGGTGCGGCTGGAGTTGGAGTTCGCCCTCAAGCACCTGGGCGGAGGCGTCGTCGCCGCCTCCCCGGGCTCCGATGCCGGCGTAAAGGCCGAATAAATGGCGGACCCCGCTCCGGGAGTCCGGGGCGGGGAACCGTACCTTTGAGGGGTGTACCGGTTCCTGCTGACCCCGCGATGGTGGGGGATCAACCTCTTCGTCGTGCTGGCCATCCCGTTCTGCGTGTTCATGGGCATGTGGCAGCTCGGCCGCTTCGAGGACCGCGTGCAGTCGCACGAACAGGCGGAGAAGCGCCCCGATCCCAGCACCCGGGCCGCGAAACCCCTGGACGAGCTGCTGCCCGTCGACAAGGTGACGTCCGGCCGCCCGGCCGTCGCCACCGGCACGTACGCCGACCAGTTCCTGGTGCCCGGCCGCGAGCTGGACGACCGCCGGGGCTTCTACGTCCTGAACATGCTGCGTACGGACAGCGGCAAGGCCCTGCCGGTGGTACGGGGTTGGCTGCCCGGGTCCGCGACCGGCGCCCGGGTGCCCGCCGCGCCGGAGGGCGAGGTCACGGTGACCGGCGATCTCCAGGCCTCCGAGAACGCCCGCAGCAAGGGCGTGGACGTCCGGGGCGGGCTGCCGGGCGGCCAGATCGGCATGATCAGCGCCGCGACCCTGGTGAACATCGTGCCGTACGACGTGTACGACGCCTGGGTGACGCTTCCCGAGCCCGAGGCGGGCGGTACGGGCGGTGCGATGAAGCCGGTGCCCGCGGCGGCCCCCGAGGGCAGCGGCCTCGATCTGAAGGCCTTCCAGAACCTGGGCTACACGGGCGAGTGGTTCGTCTTCGCCGGCTTCGTGCTCTTCATGTGGTTCCGGCTGGTGCGCCGCGAGGCCGAGGCCATGCGCGACATCGCGCTCGGCCTCGTCCCGGAGGACCCTGCCGCGGCCCCGGAGGGCTCGACGGCCCCGGAGACGCAGGAGGCACGGCAGGAGGCACCGGATGACCCGGCAGCCCCTGAGGCCTCAGGGGCCCCTGAGGCGGCTCGGAAGGCCCCGGCGGCCCCGTAGGGCCCGTCGTCGCCGGACTACGTCGAACTACGACCCGTCCGGTCGCCGGACTACGACGTGGCGAGCACGCCCGTGCGGTAGATCGTGCCCGAACAGGCGTTGGGGATCTTCGTCTCCGCGGTGGGCGCTCCCGTCTCCGGCGTGTGCGTCACGGCGATGCTGCCTTCCGCCGCGCCCCCGCCGTCCTCGTTCAGCGCCTGCGCGTCGACTCCGGAGGGCTGATCGGCGCCCCCTTCGCCGACCGATCCTCCGGCACCGTCCGCGGACGGGGTCGGGCTCGGTGAGGGGCCCACGGCCGGACAGGTGTCGGTCGGCACCCAGGCGAACCGCACCTCGTACGCCATGGCCGGCTTCAACAGCACCGTGCCCGGCTCCTGCGAGGGGTCGGGCAGTCCGGGGGCCGCGTCGCCCGCGGTGTGCTGGACCACGCCGATCTTCAGCGGGTCGGCCGCGCCCATCGCGGTGAAGCCCACCGTGCCGTTGCTGCTGACCGTGCAGTCCGTGCCGGACACGTTGGCGATCCTGAAGCTGCCGTAGACCGTGCCGTCGGCTCCCGGCGCGCCGGTACCCGCGGAGGCTACGCCGAGCTGGCTCGGGTCGCAGACCGGCAGGGAGGCGAAACCCGCGCTCGGGGAGTCGGTCGCCTCGCCCGTCACCGTGCCGTCGGGGTCGCTTCCCTCGCCCTCGGTGGGGCTGGGGTCCGGGTCGGTCTCGCCCGCGCCGCCCTCGCTCTCCCGCTCGGTGGGCTCCACGGTCCGCCGGCCGGGCGCATCGGGGCCGGTCTCGTCCCCGTTGCCGCCCTGGGCCTGCTCGCCGTGTCCGGCGATGGCGGGGCGGGCGCCGGACGGGCCGTCCGAGGTCGCGACGTGGACGAAGGCGGGGACGGCGGTGCCGATCAGCAGGGCCGCCGCGGCCGCCCCGACGACGGCCTGTCGTCGCCTGGCCCGGCGGGCGGGGACAGCGCGGTGGAGGTGGTCGAGGGTCCCCTCGGAGGGCGCCAGCTCCCGCACCGCACCGTGCAGCATGCGGCGCAGGGCCACCTCGTCCAGCTCGTCGGAGGCGGGTGCGCCCCGGCCACGGGCGAAGAGGTCGGTCAGCGTGCCGGCGAGGTCGTCGTCGCCCGGCGCCCCGCAGGCCCTGCCGGGGGCGGAGGCGGCGCCGGGGGCGGCGGAGTCGGTACCGAAGGCTGTGCCGGAGCCCTCACCGGGTGCGGGATCCGCCTCGGCGTCCGTCTCCGTATCCGCATCCGCCGCGGTCTCCGTAACCGAGTCGGCCGCGGTCTCCGTGACCGAGTCGGCCGCGGTCTCCGTGACCGAGTCGGCAGTAGTCTCCGTTTCCGAGTCGGCAGCTGCTTCCGCCGTCTCCGCGTCCGCCGCGGTTTCCGCCGTCCCCGGGTCCCGCTCGTCGGAGTCCTCGGCGGCCTCGTTGTCCACCCGCGCGGGTGACGTCGGCTCCGGAGTCTCGCCCGGCTCGGGCCCCGTGCTCCCGCCGTGCGGGCGGTCCGGATCGGTGTGCGGAGTCTTCTCCGGCCCGTGGTTCACAATTCCGTTTCCCGTCGGGTCATTCTCGTGCCTGGGCTCGTCGCGCTGCTCGGGCCCGCTCATGCCTGGGCCTCCATCACGACGCGCAGCGCCGCGATACCCCGGGAACCGTACGCCTTGACCGAGCCCAGCGAGACACCCAGCGTCTCGGCGACCTGGGCCTCCGTCATGTCCGCGAAGTAGCGCAGCACCAGCACCTCGCGCTGGCGTCGCTGCAGCCCCTTCATCGCCTTGATCAGCGCGTCCCGCTCCAACTGGTCGTAGGCGCCCTCCTCCGCGCTCGCCATGTCCGGCATCGGCTTGGAGAGCAGCTTCAGCCCGAGGATGCGGCGACGCAGTGCGGAGCGCGAGAGGTTGACGACCGTCTGCCGGAGATACGCGAGGGTCTTCTCCGGTTCGCGGACCCGGTTCCGCGCGGAGTGCACGCGGATGAACGCCTCCTGCACCACGTCCTCGCAGGACGCGGTGTCGTCCAGCAGCAGGGCCGCCAGGCCGAGCAGGGAGCGGTAGTGGGCCCGATAGGTCTCGGTGAGATGGTCGACCGTGGTTCCCGCTGCCACCGTCTCTTCAGCATCCCCGCGCTGCGAGGGCAGTTGTGCCGGGCGCGCGGCGGGCATGGGCGCGATCACCGGCATGCCACCGGGCGCACGGGGCCGCCGGAGCGGACGCACCGACGCGCCTCGCAACGGGCCCACCACTGTGATGTCGAGAACCTCTGCCACGCCTGTTGGACACGCTGCCCCCCGTCAGGGTTGTACGCGTACGGCGCCACGTTCGACGCTGTGCGACATGCCCTCATACGTACCTGCTCTTCCCCAAATGCCCCGTCATCGCGTCTGGCCACGCAAGAAGTGACCGCATAGACGCAGCCCGGCCGAGGTGCGGTTGCAGATGGCCGGGAACTCATCGTCGGATACGACAACGTCCCAGCTCAAGAGGTTCAGACCAGCAAATTACTCATAGGGCGTTCACAGATCCTACAAAACAGATTCGATCACGCCGGAGGAAATTCGGCGGCGACCGATTCGGCGATCTGCACCACGTTCAAAGCCGCACCTTTTCGGAGATTGTCACCGCAAAGGAACATTTCCAGGGCATGCGGATCGTCCATCGAGCGCCGGACGCGGCCCACCCAGGTGGGGTCGGTGCCCACCACATCGGACGGAGTGGGGAAATCTCCGGACGCCGGGCTGTCGAAAAGCACCACGCCGGGGGCGGTCGCCAGGATCTCGTGCGCCTTGTCGACGGCGACCTCGTTCTCGAAGCGGGCGTGGACGGACATCGAGTGCGTGGCGATCACGGGGACGTACACACAGGTCGCGGTGGTCTTCAGATCCGGCAGGCCCAGCACCTTGCGGCATTCCTCGCGGATGGCGATCTCCTCGGAGGACCAGCCGTCCCCGGCGTCCTCACCGGCCCAGGGCACGACGTTCAGGGCGACGGGAGCGGCGAACGGGCTCCCCGTCGCCTCCGCGCTGTCGCCCAGGGCCCGGCGCACGTCCCCGGGCTGGGTGCCCAACTCCGTACCGGCCACCAGCGCCAGCTGCTCGCGCAGGGCGGCGACGCCGTCCCGGCCGGCACCGCTGACCGCTTGGTAGGAGGAGACGATCAGCTCGCGCAGCCCGAACTCGGCGTGCAGCGCGCCGATCGCGACGATCAGCGACAGCGTGGTGCAGTTCGGGGACGCGACGATGCCGCGCGGCCTGAGCCGAGCGGCATGGGGGTTGATCTCCGGGACGACCAGCGGCACGTCGTCGTCGAGCCGGAAGGCCGCCGAGTCGTCGATGACGACGACGCCCTTGGCGGCGGCGATCGGGGCCCAGCGGGCGGACACCTCGTCCGGCACCAGGAAGAGCGCCACGTCGATGCCGTCGAACACGTCCTCGGCGAGCGCGAGGACCTCGCTCTCCTCGCCGCGGACGACCAGCTTGCGGCCGGCCGAGCGCGGTGAGGCGACGAGTCTGACTTCGCCCCAGACGTCCGCGTGCTGCGAGAGGATCCGGAGCATGACACCGCCGATCGCCCCGGTCGCGCCGACGACCGCGAGCGAAGGGCGGTGTCCGGTCATCGGCCGGTGCCTCCGTAGACGACGGCCTCGTCGGAGTCGCTGTCGAGACCGAACGCCGTGTGCACGGCGCGCACGGCCTCGTTGACGTCGTCGGCGCGGGTGACCACCGAGATGCGGATCTCGGATGTCGAGATCAGCTCGATGTTCACGCCCGCGTCGGACAGCGCCTCGAAGAATCCGGCCGTGACGCCCGGGTTGGTCTTCATACCGGCGCCGACCAGGGAGATCTTCGCGATCTGGTCGTCGTAGCGGAGCGAGTCGAAACCGATGGTGCTCCTGGCCCGCTCCAGGGCGTCGATGGCCTTGCGGCCCTCCGCCTTGGGCAGGGTGAAGGAGATGTCCGTCAGGCCGGTCGTCGCGGCGGAGACGTTCTGCACCACCATGTCGATGTTGACCTCGGCGTTCGCGATGGCGCGGAAGATCGCGGCCGCCTCGCCGGGCTTGTCCGGGACGCCGACGACGGTGACCTTGGCCTCCGAGACGTCATGGGCGACTCCGGAGATGATCGCGTGCTCCACCTGCTGGTCCCCTTGCGGCTCGTTGCTGACCCAGGTGCCGCGCAGTCCGGAGAAGGACGAGCGGACGTGGATCGGGATGTTGTAACGGCGTGCGTACTCGACGCAGCGGTGCAGCAGCACCTTGGAGCCGGACGCGGCCAGCTCCAGCATGTCCTCGAAGGAGATCCAGTCGATCTTCTTCGCCTTCTTCACGACCCGGGGGTCCGCGGTGAAGACGCCGTCGACGTCGGTGTAGATCTCACAGACCTCGGCGTCCAGCGCCGCGGCCAGCGCGACGGCGGTCGTGTCCGACCCGCCGCGGCCGAGGGTCGTGATGTTCTTGCCCTCCTGGCTCACGCCCTGGAACCCGGCGACGATGGCGATGTTGCCCTCATCGATCGAGGTCCGGATGCGGCCCGGCGTGACGTCGATGATGCGCGCTTTGTTGTGGACCGAGTCGGTGATGACACCGGCCTGGCTGCCCGTGAACGACTGGGCCTCGTGGCCCAGGTTCTTGATCGCCATCGCCAGCAGGGCCATGGAGATCCGCTCGCCGGCGGTCAGCAGCATGTCGAATTCACGGCCGGAAGGCATCGGAGACACCTGCTCGGCGAGGTCTATCAACTCGTCCGTCGTGTCGCCCATCGCGGACACCACGACAACCACCTGGTTGCCGTTCTTCTTGGCGTCGACGACTCGCTTGGCGACCCGCTTGATGCCCTCGGCATCGGCTACGGAGGAGCCTCCGTACTTCTGCACGACAAGGCCCACGTGCGCTCCTCGCTCAGTCATTACTGCGGTCGGCTCAGTTTAACGAGCAGTCCGGAATAGACCCGTCCATACCGGATGATGAGATGTCCCGCTCACCACCCGGTACGGCGTGTCGTCCCGAACTGCTCGTACGGGGCTGCTGCCCGCACAGCCCGGGAGCACTCCCGTTTGTGTCCCAGCCCACACGATCGGGCACGTCCGGACACACGATCGAGCGGGTACCAGCCCACACGATCGGGCGAGGTCCGGCGAGCCGGGAGGGTCAGTCGGCGTACTCCTTGAGCTTCTCGGTGTCGAGCGCGAAGCCGACCGGCCCGGGCAGCTCGACGACCGCGCCGAAGGGCCGGGTGGTGGCGGAGCGGTACGTGCCCTTCTCCGGCTCGGTGAAGACGGTGACCGAGCACGCCTCACGGTCGACGAGCAGGTAGACCGGAATGCCTGCGGCCGCGTAGCCGTCGGGCTTCTCGACCCGGTCGCGCCGGTTGGTGTCGGCGTCGCGGGAGGTGACCTCCACGGTCATCAGTACGCCGGTGGGAGCCGCCCACTCCCCCGCCCCGGCGAAGTGCTCGTCGGGCGCGAGGACGCCGTCCGGGCGGGCGCGGCCCTTGCGGTAGGTCTCGATGGCGATGCCTTGCTCGGGGTAGAGCCACAGATCCGGTCGGTGCTGCATGCAGAGCTTCTGCAGCCACTTGACGATCTCCGCGTGATTCCCGTTCGGCACGGGCTTGACCTGGACCCTTCCGTGGATGAACTCCAGCCGCACCAGTTCGGGCGCTCGGCGGGCGAGCTCCTCGAACTCTTCGGTACTCATCTGGGGCTGGGCGGTGGTCCTGCGGGTCATGGCGTCGCCTCCTCGCCTCCATGGTGCCCCGACAGGGATCTCCCGCACGCTCACCGGCGCGGCCTCGGGGCCGGGAGGACCGGGCGGACGGTGGCCGAGCGCAGTTCGGCCATGCGGGCGGCGACGTCGACCTCGGCGCGCGGCCGGGCCAGGAAGGTGTCCGGGACGTCGCCGGTCAGGCCCATCGCCTCGTCGCGGGCGATCTCGGCGCGGCAGTCGGAGCACACGCCGTGGTCCAGCGTGGTCGTCGTCTCGTCCTCGTCGCAGAACAGGCACATCATCACCATGCCCACGATCTGCTCGCCCGGGTGGTCCTGCTCCGGCCGGGGTGCGGGGCTCGGCGGCATCTTGGTCTCCAGTCGCTTACGAAGGAAGTGCCCGGCGGAGTGCACGGGCGTCGGCAGGCCCGACGTCAGGACCCGGGTGAGCTGTTCGCGGCCGACGCCGCGCGCCAGCCACTCCCCGACCAGGTGTTCCAGCTCCACACAGTCGCCCTCGGCGAGCTGGAGCCGGGGTTCGCGGCGGCCGAGCCCGGCGAGGACGTCGTACGCCTCCGAGCGCGGGGCCCGGACGCCGGGCTCGGGCTCCCCGGCCGTTTCCGGGGCAGCGGGGGCCGGGGCCCGGCCGGCGGCAGCTGGGGCGGGGGGCTGGCCGGCGGCAGCTGGGGCCGGGGGCTGGCCGGGCGCGTCCATGCCCCGGACGAACCGCACCTGGGCGGCCCACCAGCCGGCGTCGCGGGCGGTCCGGGAGAAGTACGTACGCGTCACCCAGCGCATCTGGCCGTCGGACAGGGTGACCTGGACCCTGATGCGCCGCAGGTGTCCGGCCCGGGTCAGCAGATCGAGCGCGCTGCGGCACGCCTGCTGCCCGTAGTCCGGCAGCTCCTCGGCGAGCGTCTTGTAGCCGATCGCCGCGCCCTCGGGGAGCCGGTCGACGTATGCGGCGATGGCCGCCTCACGCGGCTCCAGAGCGGCGAAGTCGTCGGCGCGGGGCGGGGCCTGGTCGGGGGCGTGACGCTTTCCGTACCCGGCTTTCGCCATGGGGTGGGCGGGAGTGCGCAGGGCGGCACTAAGGTTGGCGGCAGCCATGGGGATCGCCTTTCTAGCAGGCTTCGATCTCTTACGGTCAGACCCCGGTCGGTGTTGCGAGCACCACCGGGGTTGTCCGTTTTACGGATAGTGGGTTGCTCATCGCGAACCTAGAGCGTGCCTACGCTCCGGCGCAACCTGGTCACCAAACGTCACCTCCGGTCGAATTCGCGCAGCCCGCAGCGCAGTTCAAAACCTGGCCGGGGAGGGAGGGTGGGTGGGTTGAACCCAACCGCCCATTCCTACAGAGAGAGCTCGAAGCCCGGCGCTCGCGGCTCAAGGCTTGAGGCTTGGAGCTTGAGGCTCGGGGCTTGAGCCTCGGGCGGACCTGCGGGTTCGCGGCCGGTCCGCTTCAGCCCGCGGTCAGCGTCTCCACGTCGAGGACCTGGGTGTTCTGCGCGGCCGCGATCCGCCAGACCCCGTCGTCCTTGGCGAGTACGTACGTCGGGGTGCCGGGGACCGCCTCGGGGTGGGCGGACATCAGCTCGGCGGGGTCCTGGTGGCCGTGGAAGATCTCGTCCAGGAACCGGCCTCCGTCCCGGGTGGCCGGGCGCTGACGGATCTTGACGGCGGCGATGTCGGGGCGGATGAAGAGGATCAGGTCGACCGTGTACGTCGCGGTCACCGGGGAGTTCGCCTGCGGGGGCAGCACCTTGCGGGTGAAGGCGCCGATCTCCGACAGGCCGGTCAGCCGCTTGCCGTGGGCCGTGGTCCAGATGGCGTCCTCGCGGAAGCCGTCGAGGAAGGCGTCGGGCAGCGCGTTCTGCTGGGCGTGCTGCACGCCGGCGACGAACGCGACGATGGCGTCCACGTCCTCCTGCGGGGCGGGTACGCCGATGACGGTGGGCGTGGTGGCGGGCGTCGAGGTGGCAGGTGTCGTGGTCGCGGGGGTCGTGGCGCTCATGAGGAATCTCCTTGCGGGGCGCGGCCGTTGTGTCGGCCGTTCACCAGGAGCCTCGGTCCTCGAGCGTGGTTGAGGTCAAGTGCCGGCGGTCCGGTCCGATCGGCTTGATCTCAAGGCCGGTTGAGGTCCTAGCGTTCCCGTCGTCGAACAGGCCATGACCGGACAGAGGAGCGCTCAGCGATGATTTTGGTGACCGGTGCGACCGGGAACATCGGCCGCGAGCTGGTACGGCAGTTGTCCGTGGGCGGGGTGGACGGGGCGGACGGATACGGGACCCCTGTCCGGGCCCTGACCCGGGACGCGGCGCGGGCCGGGGCCGCGTTGCCCGACGGGGTCGAGGTGGCGGAGGGCGACCTGGAGCGGGCCGAGTCGCTGAACTCCGCACTGGACGGGGTGCGTTCGCTGTTCCTGATCTCGGGCGTCGGCGACGACGCCCGAGTGCTCGACGCCGCCCGGGACGCGGGGGTGGAGCACGTGGTGCTGGTCTCCTCCATCACCGTCGTGACCCATCCGCACCTCGGCCCGGCGCGGACGAATCTCGCCGTCGAACGCCGGCTGCGGGAGAGCGGGATGGAGTGGACCGTCCTGCGGCCCACCCAGTTCGCCTCCAACACCCTCTGGTGGGCGCGGTCCGTGCGCGACGAATCCGTGGTGCGCGTGCCGTACGCGGACGTCGGGCTGCCGACCGTCCACCCCGCCGACATCGCCTCGGTGGCCCGTGCGGCGCTGACCGGGCCGGGTCACCGGGGGCGGACCTACCCGCTCACCGGGCCGAAGCGGATCAGCCCGCGGCGGCAGGCCGGTGAGCTGGGGCGGGTGCTGGGCCGGGAGGTGGCCTGCGTCGGGGTCACTCGGGCGGACGCGTATCCGCCGATGGCCGCGATGATGGGGGGCGAGGTCGCGGACAGCGTCCTCGACCTGATGGGCGGCGACGTCAACGACGCGCTGCTGGCCGTGCACGACACCGTGGCCCGGGTCACCGGCTCGCCCGCCCGCTCCTACCGCCGCTGGGCCGAGGAGAACGCCGACGCGTTCCGGTGACCTCCGTGCGCGTTCCGGAGACTTCCGTGCGCGTTCCGGAGACTTCCGTGCGCGGTTCCGGAGACTTCCGTGCGCGGTTCCGGTGACCTCCGTGCGCGGGCCGGTGGCCTCCGTGCGTTCCGGTGGCCCGCCGGCTCCGGCTACTTCACCGGGCGCAGGCCCAGCGGCCCCGCGATCTCCTCCAGCATCACGCGGCCCGCCTCTTCGGCGAGGTCCTCCTCGCCCGGGTCCTGGTCGATGTCCAGGCCGTCCAGCTCTTCCAGGGGCTGACCGAGGCGGATGTGGGCGACCAGGGACTGGAGGGCGCGGAGGGTGGCGGAGGCGGTGGAACCCCAGTTGGAGAAGTACGAGAACTGCCACCACCACAACGCCTCGGCGGTGCGCTCGGCGTCGTAGTGCGCGAGGCCGTGGCCGAGGTCGGTGACCAGGTCGGCCAGGTCGTCGGAGATCCGGTGCGGGACCGGGGCCTTGCGGGGCTCGTACGGGTCGAAGACCTCGGAGTAGACGTCGATCGGCTCCAGCAGCGCCGCGAACCGCTCGCGCAGGCCGTCCGCGTCCGGCTCGGGGCCGAGGTCCGGTTCGTACCGCTCGTCGGGCAGGACGTCCTCGTACGCGCCGAGGCGACCGCCCGCGAGCAGGAGCTGCGAGACCTGGAGGAGCAGGACCGGGACGGCCTCTTCCGGCTCGTCGACCTTGGACACCTCCGTGACCGCGACGATGAACGTCTTGATCTGGTCCGCGATCTGGACGGCGAAGTCGCCCGGGTCCTGCGTGACGGAGTTCAGCGTGGCGTCAGACATCGAGGGGACCTCCCGTGGGCGCGGTCACAGACGGTGAAGCGGACGACGAAGGAGACGGCGAAGGGCACGACAAAAAAAGGCACGGCAAAGCGGACCGCGGTACGTGACGGGGGCGTGCGGCGGTGATGTCAGACATCCAGCAGTCGCCTCCCCTCGAAGGCGCGGCCCAGGGTGACCTCGTCGGCGTACTCCAGGTCGCCGCCGACCGGCAGGCCACTGGCCAGCCGGGTCACTCTGAGCCCCATCGGCTTGACCATCCGCGCCAGGTACGTCGCGGTGGCCTCGCCCTCCAGATTGGGGTCGGTCGCGAGGATCAGCTCCGTGATGGAGCCGTCCGCGAGCCGCGCCAGCAGCTCACGGATGCGCAGGTCGTCCGGGCCGACGCCCTCGATGGGGCTGATCGCCCCGCCCAGGACGTGGTAGCGGCCACGGAACTCACGCGTCCGCTCGATCGCCACGACATCCTTGGGCTCCTCGACCACGCAGATGACGCTCCGGTCGCGACGCGCGTCCCGGCAGATCCCGCACTGCTCCTGCTGCGCGACATTGCCGCACACCTCGCAGAACCGGACCTTGTCCTTGACCTCCAGGAGCGCGTGCGCGAGCCGGCGTACGTCCGTGGGCTCGGCCTGCAGGATGTGGAAGGCGATCCGCTGCGCGCTCTTGGGACCGACGCCGGGCAGCCTGCCCAGTTCGTCGATGAGGTCCTGAACAACGCCTTCGTACAACGGAACGCCTTTCTTTGCTTCCTGCTCCGTACCGTAGTGGGTACGGGTCGGTACCAGTAGGCCCGTGGGCCCGCCGGTGGCCGGTCCGGTCCGGTCCGGTCAGAACGGCAGGCCGGGGATGCCGGCCCCGCCGCCCAGGCCCTGCGCCAGCGGGCCGAGCTTCTCCTGCTGGAGCGCCTGCGCGTTCTCGTTGGCCGCCTGGACGGCCGCGACGACGAGGTCGGCGAGCGTCTCGGTGTCCTCCGGGTCCACCGCCTTCGGGTCGATCACCAGGGCGCGGAGCTCGCCGGAGCCGGTCACGGTGGCCTTCACGAGACCGCCGCCCGCCTGTCCGTCGACCTCGGTCCTGGCCAGTTCTTCCTGGGCCGTCGCGAGATCCTGCTGCATCTTCTGGGCCTGCTGGAGCAACTGCTGCATATTGGGCTGACCACCACCGGGAATCACGGTCACTCCTGGCATTTCGACGACAAATGTTTCGGTAAGCCGAGCCTACGTGCTCCCCGGTCACCGCGCTCCACCCGCCGGGGACCAACTCTTTCGGGTGAGATTCAGGAACCGGCGTGAGTGCTCCTATACCTGACCAGCGGCCTCGCGCAGGCGGGAATCCCGCGATTTCGACCCCACGGCCCACCATTCGGCGGTAGGAAGGGCATGCGCATCGATACACGAGCGTGCATGTGCGGTGACGCAGAGTTACCCCACGGGGGTCGTCGGTCGCGCGGGCCGCCCCGTCCGCTCCGGGCCGGTCGAGTCCGGTTCCGGGAAGCCCTACGCGTCCGTCCCGTCCGTCAGAGTGCAGAGGAGTGCCCCGGTGAGTCAGCCGGAGATGCAGCCCGAGGGGCCGCCCCGCAAGGAGTCCGATGCGGGATCCGGTGAGAACGGAGCTGAGCATTCCGCTTCCGGTCCGGGCAGGGAGCGCCCCGCCGGGCGTGATCTGACCGGGCGCCCGTTCCCCCTCGGCGACTGGGGCGAGCCCGCCGAGCGGCTCGACGAGCTCTACCGCTGGGTCGAGACCGGCGCGCTGGACACCGCCGACTGGTATCTGAGCGACCGCGTCTGGAAGCGCCGGGCCGCCAGGGCGCTGCGGATGGGCACCGCCTCCGGGGTGGTCGCCGGGGCCGCCCTGCCGCTGCTCGACCTGACCGGCGCGCTGAGCGGCTCGGCGGGCTGGGGCTATCTGTCCCTGCTGCTGGGTGCCGCCTGCATGGCCTGCGACCGGTATTTCGGTCTCACCTCCGGCTGGATAAGGAACCTCGCCACGGCCCAGGCGGTGCAGCGGCGGCTCCAGGTGCTCCAGTTCGACTGGGCCTCGGAGTGCGTACGGGAGATGCTCGGGCCGACCGAGGGCACGGCCAGCGAGGCCGCCGAGCGGTGCCTGGGGGTGCTGCGGCGGTTCTCCGAGGACGTCACCGAGCTGGTGCGGTCGGAGACGGCGGACTGGATGGTGGAGTTCCGGGCGGGGCCCGCGCCGATGGGCATGCAGGCCCTGGCGACGGGGAGCGCCGGGGGGCGCGGGGAGTCGGGGACGGCGCCGGGGCGGTTCTCGATGCCCTCGGTGGCGGCGCGGCCGAACATGCCGCGGCAGCGGCCGCCGGAGTCGCCGCCGCGGTGAGGTTTCGGGGGCCGGGGGTGCGGGGCTCGCTCTCCGGGGGCGCTGCCCCCGGACCCCCGGTCCTCCGGTCCTCAACCGCCGGACGGGCTTGTTGCGGCACCCCGGTCCGCGACGGGAAGCGGAGGGGCCGGGGTGCTGTCCTAGCTGAAGATGATCATTGATCCCTGGGCCAGGCTGCGCGTCGCCGCCGCGTGGAGGCCGAGCCAGACATGGCGTTCCCGGGCGAACGGGCTGTCGTCGTAGGGGATCGGGTCCGCCGGTTCCTCCAGGGCCGTGGGACCGGAGGGCGGTTGCGGGGCGGCCGGCGGGTTGGCCGGGTCGATGCCGATGGACGGGGCGACGAACTCCAGCTCGCGCAGCAATCCGTGCGCGGAGCCCAGCGGTCCGCCGCCCGCCAGGAGCGCGTCGTCGGAGAGCGGGGCCGGGAAGTCCACCGGGACGTACGCCCCGGCGTGGTCGTAGTGCCAGACCAGGTGCGACTGCTGGGCGCCCTGTTCGAACATCTCCAGGAGTTGTTCGTAGTCGCCGTCGAGACCCGCGACGGGGGTGACGGCGAGGCCGCTCAGCTGGAGGAGGTAGGCGCGACGCAGGAAGTGCAGGGCGTCGTAGTCGAATCCGGCCACGGGAGCGACTTCCCCGTTGAGGCCCGGCATATAGGCGTAGACGGGGACGGGCGGCAGCCCGGCGTCGTTCAGCGCCTTGTCGTAGACGGCGATCTCTTCGGCGAACGGATTGTCGGCGCTGTGGCACAGCACATCGACGAGGGGGACCAGCCACAGGTCACAGGCCACGAAGTCTCGCTCTCCAACGGGTTCGGGCGATCGTCGGGACAGCGTAATGCGGGGCGAACCTCACGCACAGTGCCCCGGAGGCTCCGGCGCCTTCGGACCCTCCGGTGCGGATGCTCTGGATTCCTAGGAATCCAGGGGGCCCGGGGAGTCCAGGGGATCCGGGGAATCCAGAGGACGCGGGGAATCCGGGGAATCCGAGGGGCCGGGGCCGTCGCCCTCGGACGCCCGCGCCTCCAGACGGTCCGCCCAGGCGAGCGCGTGCGCGTAGTAGGAGTGCATGGCGGCGTGGACCTGCTCGTGGTCGCTCCGGGAGAGGGCGTCGACCAACTCCTCATGGCCGAACCACAGCACGCCCTCGTCCATGCCGTCGCGGCGCAGCCGGTGGACGGCGAACACCCAGGCCTGGACGCGGAGCCGGGCGAGGAAATCGGCGATGTACGGGTTGCGGACGAACTGCCCCAGCTCCCGCCAGAACCGCAGGTCGTACCCGATCAGCACGTCGAGGTCGCCGCCCTTCGCCGCGCGGACCGCCTCCGCGGCCCGGCGGCGGATCGGGGCGAGCCCCTCGGGCCGGACGGCGACCCCCTCGGCGTAGTTGCGGAAGAGGCCCTCGACGACGAGGGCGCGGGCCTCGGCCATCGCGCGGTAGTCGGCGACGGTGAACTCGCGCACCTGGAAGCCGCGGTGCTGGTCGGAGGCGAGGAGCCCCTGTGCGGAGAGGTCGAAGAGCGCCTCGCGGACGGGCGTCGCGGAGACCCCGTACTGCTCGGCGATCTGTTTGACGGTGAACTCCCGGCCCGGCGGAAGACGCCCTGCCAGCACCTCGTCACGCAGCGCGTCGGCGATCTGCTGGCGCAGGGTGTTGCGCGTCACACCTCCGCTCGGACTCATACCGGCCCCCATCCGTCCGTCTGTCCCTGTCCGTCCCCGTTCGCCGACGTTTTTCGGCGGGGGGCCATTTCTGGCTCGGGTTACCTTAAGCCAGGGCCACCGCCGTGCCCGATTCCGGGCACGGCGGGGATGCGCACAGGGCCGATCGCGTACGGAACCAGGTCGTCCGGCTACTCGGCGTACGGGGAGGGCGTGCCGTTACGCGCCCTGCACCGTGTACGTGTCGGCGACGGAGAGCGCCACGTCCAGGGCCGCGAGCCCTTCCTTGGCCTCGGCCTCGGAGACGTTGCAGGCCGGGACGGCGTGGGTCCGGTTCATGTTGATGAACGGCCACAGCCCCTGCTTCTTCGCCGCCGCGCCGAAGGCCGCCATCGGGGCGTTGGCCTCGCCCGAGGCGTTGTACGGGACGAGCGGCTCGCGGGTCTCCCGGTCGCGGACCAGGTCCAGCGCCCAGAACGCGCCGAGGCCGCGCACCTCGCCCACCGAGGGGTGGCGTTCGGCGAGTTCGCGCAGACCGGGACCGAGGACGGCCTCGCCGATCCGGGCCGCGTGCTCGACGACCTTCTCGTCCTCCATCACGCCGATGGTGGCGACGGCGGCGGCGCAGGCCAGCGGGTGCCCGGAGTAGGTGAGGCCGCCGGGGTAGGGGCGGGTCTCGAAGGTCGCGGCGATCTCGGCGTTGATGGCGACGCCGCCCAACGGTACGTAGCCGGAGTTGACGCCCTTGGCGAAGGTCAGCAGGTCCGGCACGACGTCGAAGTGGTCTGCGGCGAACCAGGCGCCGGTTCGGCCGAATCCGGCCATCACCTCGTCGAGCACGAAGACGATCCCGTACCGGTCGCAGATCTCGCGGACGCCCGCCAGATAGCCCGACGGCGGGGTCATGATGCCGGCCGTGCCCGGGATGGTCTCCAGGATGATCGCGGCGACGGTGGCCGGGCCCTCGAAGGCGAGGGTGTCCTCCAGGTGCTGAAGGGCGCGGGCGCACTCCTCGGCCTCGTTCACCGCGTGGAACGGGGAGCGGTAGAGGAACGGGGTCCAGAAGCGGACGACGCCCGCCGAGCCGCTGTCGGAGGGCCAGCGGCGCGGGTCCCCGGTGAGGTTGATCGCGGTGGAGGTGGCCCCGTGGTACGAGCGGTAGGCGGAGAACACCTTCGGGCGGCCGGTGTGCAGCCGGGCCATGCGGATGGCGTTCTCGACGGCCTCGGCACCGCCGTTGGTGAAGAAGATCTTGTCCAGGTCGCCCGGGGTGCGCTCGGCGATGAGGCGTGCGGCCTCGGAGCGCGCCTCGATCGCGAACGCGGGCGCGAAGGTGGCGAGCTTGCCCGCCTGCTCCTGGATCGCGGCGATCACGGTGGGGTGCTGGTAGCCGATGTTCGTGTAGACGAGTCCGCTGGTGAAGTCCAGGTAGCGGTTGCCGTCGTAGTCCCAGAAGTAGGACCCCTCGGCGCCGGCGACGGCGAGCGGGTCGATGAGGCCCTGGGCGGACCAGGAGTGGAACACGTGCGCACGGTCCGCGGCCTTCACGGCCGCACCGGCCTCGGGGTCGGCGGACGGGACATGAGGGGCATGAGGGGTCATGCGGCGAGCGTAGGCGCTGGTGGGGGCCGCCTCCATGGCCACCTTGTACGGCCTGGGGCGGATGGGTCGGCAGGGTGTCGGGTCCGGGGGCGACGTCGAGCCCTTCGCTTCAGCACTTCAGCACTTCAGCTATTGACAGCATACTGTCGTCATGACAGTCTTCTGTCATCGAGCCGAGGAGGTCATCATGACCAGCAGCAGCGACAGAACCGCACATCTCGCCGTCTACGACGCCTTCGCCGACTGGGAGACCGGGCACACCACGGCCCATCTCGCGCAGAACGGCTACACCGTGCGGACCGTGGGGCTGACCCGGGAGCCGGTGACGACCATGGGCGGCCTGCGGATCCAGCCCGACCTGGCGTTGGACGAACTGCGCCCGCAGGACAGCGCGTTGCTGATCCTGACCGGTGCGTCCGGGTGGGATGAGGGGGACGGCCTCGCCCCGTTCGCGCGGACGGCCCGGGCCTTCCTGGACGCGGGGGTCCCGGTCGCGGCGATCTGCGGGGCGACGGCCGGGCTGGCCCGCGAAGGGCTGCTGGACGATCGGGTGCACACGAGCGCGGTCTCCTTCTACCTCGCGGCGACGGGGTACGCGGGCGGCGCGAGCTATGTGGACGCCGACGCGGTCACGGACGCCGGGGCGGCCGGGGGCGGCGGGCTGATCACGGCCGGGCCGACGGAGCCGGTGGCGTTCGCCCGCGAGGTGTTCGCCCTGCTCGAGGTGTACGACGCGAAGAAGCTGGACGCGTGGTACCGGCTGTTCCACGACTCGGACGCGAGCGCGTACGAGGTGTTGCAGGGTGAGTGAGGGTGCGGGGCACGTCCCGTCCGAGCAGGAGTTGCTGAGCCGGGCGGCACTGACGGTGTTCCGGCTGAACGGGCAGTTCCTGTCCGTGGCCGACGAGTTGGCGCGGCCGGGGGGCCTCACGTCGGCGTGGTGGCAGGTGCTGGGGGCGGTGCTGGTGGAGCCGTTGCCGGTGGCGGGGATCGCCCGGACGATGGGGATCACCCGGCAGAGTGTGCAGCGGATCGCGGACCTGCTGGTCGAACGGGGGCTCGCGGAGTACGCGGAGAACCCGGCCCACCGCCGCGCGAAGCTGTTGCGGACGACGGAGGCGGGGCAGGAGGCGGTCTCCCGGATCGGCCCGCCGCACGCGGAGTTCGCCGCGCGGCTGGCGGGGGAGCTGGGGGTGGCGGGGCTGGCGGAGACGGTACGGGTGCTTGAGCGGTTGTCGGGGGCGGTGGAGAACCTGACCGCTGCGGGGTCGTCCGCTCCGGGCCCGGGCCGCCCCGGCCCCGACCGCCCAAGCCCGTCCGGCGCTTGAGGACGGGACCGGGCCGATGTCGGACCCCGACCCGACCGTGTTGGCCGCTCCGGGGCACCGGCGTTGTTGCGTGCATCGCCCTCGTCCGATCAAGGGTTCCGTCCTCAAACGCCGGACGGGCTGAAGGGTGCGGGCCCTCGCTGGAGGTGGGCTTCTGTGGGTCTGGTGGAACCAGGGGGCCCGGGTGCCGTGTCCTAGACCGGGAGCCGGGGCCGGCGTCGGGTGGCGGCGCTATCCTCGTGCGGGCCGCACGGGGAGGAAGCGCACCATGGACAAGCTCGGGTCCGACGACCCGCACCGCATCGGTGCGTACCGTCTCCTCGGCCGCCTCGGCGAGGGCGGCATGGGCCAGGTCTTCCTCGCCCGCTCCGACCGCGGCCGCACCGTCGCCCTCAAGCTCGTCCGCCACGAGCTGGCCGAGCGGCCCGAGTTCCGGGCCCGCTTCCGCCAGGAGGTCCGTGCCGCGCACCGGGTCGGCGGCGCGTGGACCGCACCGGTGCTGGACTCCGACACCGAGGCCCCCGTCCCCTGGGTCGCCACCGGTTACGTCGCCGGGCCCTCCCTCCAGCGCATCGTCTCGGGCCGCCCCGGCGCCCCGATCACGGACTCGGGAGCGTACGGGCCGCTGCCCTTGCGTTCCGTACGGTTCCTCGGCTCCGGGCTCGCCCACGCGCTCCAGCACATCCACGGGGCCGGGCTCATCCACCGGGACCTGAAGCCCTCCAACGTCCTGATGACCATCGACGGCCCCCGGGTCATCGACTTCGGCATCGCGCGCGCCCTGGAATCCGTGCCCGACGGCGATCTGACCCGCACCGGCGCCTTGGTCGGCTCGCCCGGATTCATGGCCCCGGAGCAGGTACGCGGCGAGCGCGTGACCACCGCGTGCGACGTGTTCTGCCTCGGGTCCGTCCTCGCGTACGCCGCTTCGGGCCGGCTGCCGTTCGGTACGCCGGAGAGCGGCGGGGTCCATGCCCTGATGTTCCGGATAGCTCAGGAGGACCCGGACCTGACCGGGGTTCCGGGCGACCTGGCCGACGTCGTCCGGGACTGCCTGGCGAAGGACCCGGCGGCCCGCCCCGGCACCGGCGAGATCCTGGCCCGTCTGGGCGAGGCAGAGGTGGACGAACCTTGGCTGCCCGCCACCCTCATCGCCCAACTCGGCCGCCATGCCGTGGGGTTGCTCGACGCGGAGGACCCGGAGGACCCGGAGGACCCGCGTGGCCGACAAGCCCCACACGCCCCCCAGCAGCCCCAGCAGCCCGCCGCCCGGATACCGCCGGACCCCCACCCGTACGCGCGGCACCACGCGCCCCACGGCAGCCCCGCCGCCCCGCAGCAGTACGCGCCGCACCCGGCCCCCCGCCATACCGCCGAACAGTCCTTCCCTCCGGCCTACTTCGCGCCCACCCCTCCCCCGCCGGCCCGGGAGCGCCGCTCCACCGGGGCCACCGTCGCGCTCATCGCGGTCGCCGTGGCCGTGGCGATAGGGGCGGGCGGATCGGTGTACGCGTTCATGAACGGCGCCGCCCCGGGCACCACCGCCTCCCCCGGGCCTTCGGGCTCCGGCGGGTCCGGCGGCGGACAGCAGGGCGGCGAGGGAGGTGCCGTCCCGAAGGGATTCCTGGGCACCTGGACCGGCTCCATACCCGGCGAACAGGGTTCTTCCTCAAGGACGTTGACCATCCGGCAGGGGGAGGTGGGCGACCAGGTCCTCACGCTCACCGCCGAGGGGCCCCTCGCCTCCGGATCCACGTACCACTGCGAGTTCACCGCTCCCCTCGCCGGCCGGCCCGCCGGGGACGACCCGGTGCGTATCGGCCCCTCCACGGTGTCCTCCGGTCGCCCGGCCTCCTCCTGCACGCCCGGGAAGCCCACCGAACTGACCCTGCTCCCGGACGGGGGCCTGCGCCGGTCCACGGCCGGGACGGGCGAGAGCCTGATCTACACCAAGTCGGACTGAGCGGCTCCGGGAGCCCGCGCGCCGGACGGCTCCACGCCCGCCCCGGAGGACGGCGTCAGCAACGCCCGGGTGATCAGCGCCGCGCCGCCCAGCAGCACGAGCACCACCACCATCGCGTTGCGCAGCCCCACATGGTCGGCCAGGAAGCCGAGCGAGGGCGGGCCGACCAGAAACGCCGCGTAGCCCGCCGTCGAGACCGCCGCGACGCGGGCCGAAGCATTCCGCACGCCTTCGCCCGCCGCCGAGATCGTGACCGGGAAACCGAGAGAGGCGCCGAGACCCCACAGCACCACCGCCGCCCCGGCGAGCAGCGCGTTGTCGGAGAAGATCACCAGGGCCACGCCGACCGCCGCCACCAGGGCGCTGGCCCGGACCACGGCCGCCGGACCATAGCGCACGAGCAGCGGCCCGCCGGTGAAACGGCCCGTCGTCATCGCGACGGCGAACAGCATGAACGTCAGCGAACCGGCCGTCGCACTCGTCCCGTGGCCGTCCACCATCAGCAGTGGCAGCCAGTCGTTCGCGGAGCCCTCCGCGAAGGCCATGGCCAGCACGATCAGGCCGATCAGCACCAGTCGACGGTCCCGCCAGACCGCCAGCTGCCCGCGTATTCCGCCCGGCTTCCTCCCACCGCCGCCCTCGGACTCCGCAGCACCGTCCGAGCCGCCGGAGCGATCGTCGCCCTCGGAGGCCGCCTCCTCCTGCCCCGTACCCGCGGGCACCGCCCGTACGGTCCACACCCCGGCCGCCGCGACGGCGACGGCGATCGTCGCCAGGTGCCAGCCGACCGGGAAGCGGACCGCGGTCATTCCCATTCCGATCAGCGCGCCGACCACGGTCCCCAGGCTGAAGCAGCCGTGCAGGACCGGCAGCACCGGACGGCCCAGGGCCCGTTCGACCGCCGCGCCCTCGATGTTGAACGCCACCTCCGCCAGGCCCATCCCGGCGCCGAACAGGGCGAGTCCGCAGAAGACCCCGGCCGACACCTCCAGCGCCGCACCTCCGGCGATCACCAGCAGCCCGGCCACGAGCAGTCCCGCCCCGAGGGCGATCACGTGCCGCCCGCCGCGCCCGCGCACCAGCCCACCGGAGGCCAGCACTCCGGCCATCGACCCAATGGAGAGCCCGAACAGCACGAGGCCCATCGATCCGGTCGTCACGTCCAGCGCGTCCCGGACGGCCGGGGTGCGGGCGACCCAGGACGCCATGCTCACCCCGGTGGCGAGCATGAAGAGGAAGAGCGCCGCGCGCCAGCGGCGGGTGGTGGTGTCCATGACCGGCGGGTTCTTCATGGGAGTCGGGCCTCGGGAGGTGGGTGGATACGGGAGGAGGGCGCGAGCTTCAGACGCACGGGTACGCGAGTTACGCGGGTACGCGAGTTACGCGGGTGCACAGGCGTACGAGCGTACGCCTGAAGCGTACGTCCGTACACTCTCGTCTCCGCCGCCGCCTCCACCTCCACCCCCGCCGCCCGTTCCGCCCCCTCCCCGCCCTCTATGCTGCGCGGAGGACCGAGCCCACCGAGGAGGCCTGCGTGGCGACAGGGCGCACCGACCCCGAACGGCGGGACCGCATCATCGACGCCGCGCTGGACCTCATCGTCGACGAGGGCGTCGCGGGCGTCTCGCACCGTAAGGTCGCCGCCCGCGCGGGCGTGCCGCTCGGCTCGATGACGTACCACTTCTCCGGCATGGACGAGCTGCTGCACGAGGCGTTCACGCGCTTCTCCGGCACGATCGTCGCCGTCTTCGAGGAACGCCTCGGCGCGGCGAGCACCCCCGACGAAGCGCGCGAGGCCGTCGCCGATCTCGTCCACCACCTCTCCGGCGGCAACCAGCGCGAGCTGATCCTCACCCACGAGCTCTACACCCTCGCCGCACGCCGGCCCGCCTACCGCGAGCTGACCCGCACCTGGATGGGCCGCAGCCGCCGCGCCCTGGAATGGCACTTCGATCCGGCCACCGCCCGTCAGCTCGACGCGCTCATCGAAGGCCTGTCGATCCACCGCGCCCTGGAGACCGAGCCCCACGAGCGCACCCTGACGGTCGAGGCGATCGCGCGGATCACGGCGCCGGCCCGGCGGAAGTAGCGCCCGCCCTCCCGGCCCGCGTCAACATCCCGAAGTCGTCCGGAGGTTGGCAAGTAGGAACGGAATCCTGTGCTCCGGCAGCGCGGGCTGTTGCCATGTGGTGGTCGCTTTCCTCTGTGGAGAAGGGAGTTCTCGCAGGATGCGAACCACAACGCTGGGCAGGGACGGGCCGGTCGTCGGACGGCTGGGACTGGGCGCGATGGGTCTCTCGTACCGCTGCGCCCCGGCCCTCGGGCCCAGGCGCGAGGCCGTATCGCTGGTCCGTGAGGCGATCGACCTCGGGGTCAACCTCGTCGAGACGGCCGGCGCCTACGCGGCCGGGGACAACGAGCGGCTGATCGGTGAGGCCATCCGCGGGCGCCGGGACGAGGTGGTGCTGTGTACCGGCGGCGGCCTGCTCGGCGACGCGGGCGGCGTGCTGCGGCCCGCGGGCGAGCCGCGGGCGTTGCGGGCCTCGGTCGACGAGAGCCTGCGCCGGCTCCACGTGGATCACATCGACCTCTATCTGCTGCGTCACGTCGATCCGGTCGTGCCGCTGGAGGAGAGCTGGGGTGCGCTGGCCGAGCAGGTCTGGGCGGGAAAGATCCGCATGCTGGGGCTGCCCGTCGTCACCGCGCAGGAGGCCCGCGACGCCGAAGCCGTGCACGAGGCGGCGGCGATGGCCGCCGAGGTGTCGCTGTTCGCACCCCGCGCCCTCGACGACGCCGTGCCGTACGCGGTGAAGCGCCGGATCGCGCTGCTGGCCGGCGCTCCGCTCGGGCGCGGCCTGCTGACCGCTGCGCCACTCGGGCGCGATCTGCCGGCCGGCGCTCCACTCGGGCGCGATCTGCCGGCCGGCGCTCCACTCGGGCGCGGCCTGCCGACCGGTGCGCCGTGCCGATCAGACGACCTGGCCCCGGACGGCCGGCGTCGCACCCGGACCCGTTTCGCCCCGCACGCCGTCCGCCGCGATGTCGCTCTCACACGGGCGGTCGCCCAGGTGGCCTCCCGGCACGGGGCGACTCCCGCGCAGGTCGCCCTGGCATGGCTGCTCCGGCTCGGCGAGCACGTGGTGCCGCTGCCCGGCACGACGGCGCCGTGCCACCTCGCGGAGAACCTCGGCAGCGACCGGCTCCTCCTCACCGAACAGGACCTGGCCGAACTGGAGTTGTCGCCCTGCCCGGCGAGCGCCGCCGAGATGTGAGCCGCGCCCCGCACCACCCACCACCCACCACCACCACCCACCTCTGCCCCTGGCTCCCCACCACTTCTGGAGTTCTTGACATGACGACCTCTCTGGTACGGCAGGTCCTCCCGCGCCCCCGACCCCGACCGCGGACGCGGCCGACGGCGGCCGACGTCCACGGGACCACGGCGCCCGGGTTCGCCGCCGTGCGCCATTCCTTCGAACGTGCCTGCCGGGACGCGGGCCCTCCCTGCTCCCAGGGAGCCGCGCTGGCGGTCGTACGGAACGGTGAGACGGTCGTCGACCTGTGGCACGGCACCGCCGACCCGGTGACCGCGACACCGTGGACCGGCGACACCCTCGCACCGGTACTGACGGGCTCCCACGGGATCCTGGCCACGGCGGTCCTGCTGCTCGCCGACATGGGCGCACTCGCGCTGGACCGGCCCGTCGGCGACTACTGGCCGGAGTTCGCGGTGCGCGGCAAGGGCGCGGTGACGCTGCGGGACGTGCTGACGTTCACCGCGCGCCTCCCGGGCCTGGCAGCAGACCTCGACCAACGCGACGTCGAGAACCCGCAGCTGATGGCCCTGCTGCTCGAACCGCACAGCCCGGAGGCCGACCCGCGGGCCGCCGGCGTGCTGCACGGGCCGTGGACCGCCGGGTGGATCGCCGCCGAGGTGATCCGCCGCGTCGACGGCCGCGAACTCGACCTGTTCTTCCTGGAGGAGATCGCGGGCCCGCTCGGTCTCGACATCCATTTCGGCCTCGTACCCGACCAACTGCCGTACGCAGCACGGATCTCGTACGACGCGGACTTCCGCGCCCGCTTCCCGGCGCCGGACGGCAGCGCGGACGACGGCGGGGCGAATCTGGCCGGGCGGGTGTGGAACAACCCGTCCCCGTTCCCCGCGGACGCCGGGATATGGAGCGAGAGCCGACGGCGTCACGCGGTCATCCCCGCGCTGGGGGCATACGCGTCGGCCCGCGGCCTCGCCCGGCTCCAGGGCATCCTGGCGGCGGACGCCGTACGGGCCCCCGGCGAGGCGCCGCTGCTGTTGTCGCGCCGCACCCTGGACCGGGCGCGGAGCCTCTGGGCCGAGGGCCTGGACCCGCTGCTCGGCGGGGTCAGCGCGTACGGCGAGGGCGGGCTCCAACTCCTCGACGAGGGCCTCCACCCGACCGTCCGCTCCGGCGCCTTCGGCCACCGGGGCCCCGGCGGGACCGCCTACCAGGCGTGGCCGCAGGCCGGAATCGGGGCCGCCCTGGTCCGCGGCCGACTGACGGCGGGCCCCGGCGCGCGGGTCCTGGACTCGGTGGCGGACGCGGTGGCGAACACGGTGCCGGGCGCGGTGGTGGACGTTGTGGCGAGGACGCCGCGGACGGCCGCCTGACCTCACGCGTCTCACTCTGCACAAGAAACATAACGAACATTCTCCATGTTTGTTAGTCTGCTCAGCGACGCCCACCTGGGAGGGACCTGCAGTGACGACGACGTACGAGACGCCCGACATGGCGACGGGCCGGCCGCCGGGCGATCTGTCCGAGCTCCTGTTCGGCCATCTGCACCGCTCCGACCAGCAGCGTTGGGGGCGGTTGTACCTCCAGGGGCTGCTGCGGACACAGGGAAAGAAGACCGTGCGCCGGATGGCGGCCGTCGTGACCGGCTCGGAGGCGGCGTCGACCTCGCTGCACCAGTTCGTCAACGCCAGCCCGTGGGAATGGGCCCCGGCCCGCGGCGAGCTGGCCCGCTGGGCCGCCCGGTCGCTGCCGGTACGGGCCTGGACGCTGGCGCCTGCGGTGCTCCCCAAGCGCGGCGACTGCTCGGCCGGGGTGCACCAGCGCTTCCTGTTGGAGTCCGGGCGCACCGTCAACTGCCAGCTGGGCCTGGGCCTGTTCCTGGACGCCGGGCGGACACACGTCCCGGTCGACTGGCGACTCTTCCTGCCTCCCCGGTTCACCCACGACGAGGCCGTGCGCGACCGGGCGAAGATCCCCGCGACGACGCGGGCCCAGCCGCTGTGGGACCACGCCCTGCGCCTCGTCCAGGAGATGACGTCGCGGTCGGACGGGCGGACGGCGCCCGTGGTGGCCGACCTGACGGCCCTCTGCGACGTCGCGCCACTGGCACAGCGGCTACAGGGCGGCGGGCACGCCTTCCTCCTCGCCATCCCGGGTCAGACCGCCCTCGGCGGGCCGGAACTGCCGCCCGGCGAACGGGAGTCGGCACGCGGCATGCTGCTGCGCCGGGGCGTACGGCACCCGGCGGAGGCCGGCCGACAGGCCATCTCGCACGACACTCCCGTACGCGGGCTGCGCCCGGACGGCGAGCGCGGCCACGGTGCGGGTCGGCTGCTGGCCGAGTGGGACGCGAGCAGCGGGCGTCCGGGCCGGATCTGGCTGACGAACATCACCGACCGCCACCCGGCCGAACTGCTGGAGCTGACCCGCTCACCCCGAGGGGCACAGGCCTCGATCGACCGCATGGGCGAGGACTTCGGCCTCCTCGACTTCGAGGGCCGCTCCTACCCCGGCTGGCACCGGCACATGACGCTCGTCTCGGCCGCCTACGCCTGTAGCACCCTGGAGGGCATGCCCTACCGGCCCTGACCCACTCCGCCTTACTTGCTCCTACAACTACATCCCGACCTGAGCCCCCTCAGGGCCCCTTCAGAGGCTCTACTAAGGCTCCATCGCCCCCAGATGATTGCATGGGCATGTATCTTGTTGTTCATCGCAGTCGACAAGGGGAGCCGTTCCATGACGATCCACAAGCAGCCGCGCGCCGCCTCCGACCAGGCCATGTGGGATGCCGTACTCGGCCTGCACGCCTTCGTGGAGCGTCAGCTCGCGCACACGCTGCAGCGGCGTTTCGGCGTCGGCCTCTCCGAGTACCGCGCCCTGGAGGCCCTCACCCAGGCCGAGAACGGCGAATGCCGCATGCAGGAGCTCGCGGACCATATCGGTCTGGGCCAGAGCTCCGTAACCCGCCTGGTGGGGCGGCTGGACGGCGCCGGTTACGCCTACAAGGACACCTGCGCCGACGACAAGCGCGGCGTCTTCGCCGTCATCACCGACGAGGGCCGCAAGCACTACCAGGACGCCCGCGCCACGTACGCCGACGTCCTCAGCTCGGCCCTCAACACCGCGAGCTCCGACGACCAGCTCGCCCGTGCGGTGCAGGCGCTGCGCAGCGCAGCCTGACGCGACCGCGACCACCACGACCTCACCCCCCATCACCACGACAGACGGCGGGACACGTCCGGGAACCGGACCTCCCGCCGTTCTTGCGCGCTCAGGACTTTCCGGCCTCGGCGTACCCTCGGAGCAGATAACATAAGGAGCATTTTTTTTGGGAAGGTGAGAGGTATGGCGCTGAAGCAAGAGCGGGCAGAACAGACCCGCCGAGCACTCCTGCACGCAGCCGCGGAGGTCTTCGACGAGTTCGGCTACGCGGGGGCCAGCATCACCCGCATCCTCAAGCGCGCCGGTGTGACCGCGGGCGCGCTCTACTTCCACTTCGGCTCCAAGGAGGACCTGGCCAAGGTGGTGATGAACAGCCAGCCGCAGACCCTCGTCCCGCTGCTCGCCGCCAGTGGACTGCAACGGCTCATCGACCTCACCCTCGTCTGGTCGTGGCAGCTCCAGCGCGACCCGCTGCTTCGGGCCGGCGTACGGCTGACCAACGAACAGGCCTCCATGGGCGACTCCCTCGACGCCGACCCCTACGAGGAGTTCCGCGGGATCATGACCGCGTGTCTCCACGAGGCGCGGGACGCGGGCGAACTGCAGCCGGGCATCGATCCGGTCGCGGTCGCGGAGTTCGTGGTCTCCGCCTGCACCGGCATGCAGCTGTACTCCAACGTCGTCAGCGGCCGCAGGGACCTTCCCGAGCGCACCCAGCAGATGTGGCACCTTCTCCTCCCGGGCATCGCGGTCCCGTCCGTGATCACCCGCGCCGAAGCGACCCCCGCCCGCGGCGCCTCGCTGATGCCCTGACCGCCCCGCCCGGCCCCGCCCGAGGAGTACGCCGCAGGCGCCCGCGGCCCCTCGTGAGGGAGCGGCGGGCGCCTGCGGCGTACCGGCGGGGGGGGAGCGTCAGACCTGAAGTGCACCGGACCGGTTCGCGACCGGGTCGGGCCGGGGCGCGGCAGCCGCCTCGGGCTTCTTGCGGTCGGCGAGCTTGAGCCAGATGACGCCGACGATGATGACGGTCAGCCAGACACCCTTGGCCAGGGTGAGGGTCTCGTCGAAGAAGAGCGGGCCGAGAACCGCGGCGCCGACCGCGCCGATCCCCGCCCAGACGGCATAGCCGATGCTCACGTCGATCGTGCGGAGGGCGAGGCTCAGCGCGTAGAGCGTCAGCAGGAAGAAGACCACCGCGACCAGGGACCAGGTCAGGACGGTGAAGCCTTCGCTGCCGCCGACGGCGAGCGCGTACCCGATCTCGAAGAGTCCGGCGACGAGAAGCGAGATCCAGGCGTTGGTGGAGCTCTTGGCTGCGTTGGACATGGGAGGTGGGTCCTCTCTCAGGGATGTCGTCAGGTGGTTGCGGGGCGCGATGCGGGCGAGGCGCGCCGGGCCGGGAGCCGGCCTCAGGACTCAGGTCCTCAGGACTCAGGTCCTCAGGACTCAGGCGGAACCGCTCAGTTGCAGGCCGACGACGCCACCGATGACGAGGAGAATGCCGATCGCCTTGTTCACGTTCAGACGCTGACCGAAGAACAGCGCTCCGAGGACGGTGATACCGACGCCCGCGACGGACGTCCACAGGGCGTAGCCGACGCCGACGTCGAAGGTCAGCAGCGCCTTGCTGAGGAAGAAGGTCGCGGCGGCGCCGCTGGCCAGGGTGATGCCGGTCCACTTGCGGTTCTTGAAGCCCTCGGCCTTTCCGGCGGCGATGGCGACCAGGATTTCGAGGGCGACGGCGATGGCGAGGTGGAGCCAGTGCATGGGAGGTCCTTCCGTACGGCGGAATGTGCGGGATGAACGGGCGAGCGGGAAGTCCGGCTGTCAGCTCGGGGAGGTGCTCATGGCGAGGAAGTCCTGGAACGGCTGCTCGGCTTCCGGGAGCCGCAGCGCCGTGACCTTGAGGGGCCAGCGCTCCGGGTCCTCGGCGAAGACGGCGTAGGAGCCCGTGTAGTCGAAGCCGTACCGGGCGGCGGCCCCGCGGTCGGCGGCGTGCACGATGTGGCCGATGCCGGCGTACCGCGCCGCCAGATAGCACAGGGCGCAGGGCTCGCCGGAGGCGATCAGGGTGGCGCCTGCCCCCGCGTGGAGCCCGTACTCGGCGGTGGCGGCGCGGAGGGCGACGACCTCGGCGTGGGCGGTCGGGTCGTTGTCCTCGCGGACCCGGTTGAAGCCCGTCCCCAGGACCCGTCCACCGCCCACGACCATGCCGGAGAAGGGGATGCCGCCCTGCGCGACATGCTCGCGGCTGAGCCGGACCGCCTCGCGGGCGAAGCCCAGCAGTTCGCTTTCGTCTGTACCCATGAGCAGTTCGTCTCCCGAGTTGCCTTGCATCGATCATTTCCCCAGACACTTGCCTGCACATGCAAACAGATGCTTCCGCAATTCCCCGTCGGCGACGTGTCCGGCGAGGGCTAATCTTGCATGTGCAAGTAACAACCGTCAAGTGCACGCTCACGCACGGGCGTTGCGCAGGTGCCGCCTCCGTGCGGCGCACCTCGGGGTCAGCCGCCGCGCTTGCCCGCGCCGCGTCGACACTCCGCGACGGTGTCGGGTGCCGGTCCAGCAGCGGACGAAAATACGTTGGGCGACCGTCGGCGACCTGCGAAGATGCACTGATTCCCAGACGGAGGTCATGTGTTCGTCTTCTTGTGCGCGGGATGCGGTGCCGAGTTGACCGTCCCGCTGTCCCAGGTCTCACTGCCGGCCCACACCCGTCAGCAGTACGGGGACGGGACCCGGCTTCCGGTACTCATGGAGTCCGGGACGTTCGCCGTGGACCCGGACCCCTGGGGAGGACCGTGGCGGACGTGGGACGAGATCGATCCGGGCGAGGCGGAGGCACGCGGTATCCACGCTCCGGTCTACTCCCTGCCCGACAGCAGGACCGGAGCGAGCGTCATCGCGCCCGGAGATATCCGTGGAACCCGGTTGATTCCGGAGAAGCTCGGCGGCTCCTGCTGCGGCCCCGACGGAGCCGACGGGCCCAACATGGCCTGCGAGGCATGCGGCCTCCCCGTGGCGACCAGGATCGACGACTGCTCGCTCTGGCAGGCGGTGCGGCTCCCCTCGGGCGCCGTGCACCGCGCCCCCGTCGACGGCAGCCACGACGCGCCCCTCTCCTGGGCGGAGCTGGCGGCGACGGGGCAGAAGACGCCCCCGTTCGAGGCGATCCCCGTATGGCGAGGACCGCGGGGGGCGACCCACTACTGGTCGTGGAGCCCGCGGTGGGAGGCGGCAGCCGGCCAGGCGCTCGCCCATCTGCTGGTCGCCTCCCAGGGGCGGCCGGTGACGGTGCCGGACGGTCCGGCCGCGGACGTGTTCCGACGCACGCTCGACGCTCTGCTGCCGCCAGGCCCCCCGGGGCGGCGAGCCGTCCTGGCCGGACCGGGACAGCCCTCACCGGACGCCGGCGTCGACATCCTCCTCGTACCGGTCCATCCCCAGACAGGTCAGATCTGGGCACCGGAGACAGGTCAGACCTGGGCACCGGTCGACCGGACCGCGTCGGCACACCTGGTGCCCCTGCCACTGGGGGTGTGGCTGTGGCTGGTCTCCCCCCAGCCGCACTTGCCCGTTCCCGCGTCAGGCCGCCTCCCCCAGGACGTACTCCGCGACGACCCGCCCCCGCAGCTCCCCCACAGCCTGTTCCGGGCCGACCGGCGCACGCTCCAATACACCCTGGCCCGGCTGCCGGCCGTGCGCGCCCCATGGCTGCGCACCCTCTACGAGACTCTTACGCAGAGATCTCCGGCCGACCCGTTCTAGGGTGTGTTTCGTACAGCGCCGGACTCCTCGGCCTCGGTCCCGCCCCTCCGTGGACAAGGCCGGCCCGGCCGTCCACGGTCGCGGAGAGAGCGCGGGACGCACGCCGGGCGCGTCAGCAACTCCCGCCGATACCGCAGGAGGCACCAGAGACATCGCCCTCCGCGTCGCCTTCCGCCTGCTGCGCCTGCGCGTCCAGGATCGCCTGGCGCAACTGGGCGGGCCGCGGGACTCCCTCGATCCGGGTGTCGCCGACGAGCATGGTGGGAACGGACTGCACCCGATGGGCCGCCGCCTCCCGCAGGGCTTCCTGGTGTCGCGCACGATAGGTACCGTCCGCCAGCGCGGCCCGGAACCCGGCCTCGTCCAGGCCGATCCCACCGGCCAGGGCGACGAGGACGTCGATCTGCCCCAAGTCCTGGTCCTCCTGGAAGAAGGCCCGGAACATCCGCTGGTTGTAGGCGGTTCCGAGGCCGCGCTCGGCCGCGTACTGATAGCCCTCGAAGGCGAGAGCCGTGTACGGCTGGGGAGAGACGGCGGGGAGCGTGATGTCGACGCCCAGACGACGTGCCATGGGATAGACGGCCCGTTCCCAGATGCCGGGCAGGTACGCGTCCTCCGGCCGCAGGGTGGGCTGGGGGTGAGGACGCAGCTCGAAGGGCATCCACTCGACCTCCACCTCGGCGCCGACGTCCTTGATCGCCTCTTCGACCGGGCCTTCGGCCAGCATGCAGAAGGGGCAGACGTAGTCGGACCAGATCTTGATCTTCACGGGTTCAGCCATGCGCCGACTCCAGGTCATTGATCGCACAAGCAACAACACCCCCCGGCAGGGCGGTGGGAGTTGACGGACGATCAAAAGGTTGCACGATCATGCACTTTTATGTCAAGCCGTCCCGCCGTTGCCGGGACGGCAAGCCGGAAGCCGCGGGAAACCCCTTGCGAGAGCGCTCCCACACCTGAAAGATCCCCGCATGACCTCTCCGTCGCCCCTGCTGCGCCCGTACCGCCCCGAGGACCGCGAGGCCCTCTTCGACATCTGCGTACGCACGGGGCACGAGGGCGGGGACGCCCGCCACCTCTACCCGGACCCGGGCCTGCTGCCGAACATCTTCGCCGCGCCCTACGCCGCCCTGGAGCCGGAGCTGGCCTTCGTGGTCGAGGACGGCGGGCGCGCGGTCGGCTACATCCTCGGCACGGCGGACACCGCGTCCTTCGTCGACCGCTACCGCGCCGAATGGCTCCCCGGCCTCGCCGAGCGCTACCCGGCCCCCGTACGCCAACCCGCTTCACGGGCCGAGGAGATGACCGCCCTCATGCACGCCCCCGAGCGCATGATCGTGCCGGAGCTGGCCGGCTATCCGGCCCACCTGCACATCGACCTGCTCCCGACCCACCAGCGGTCCGGACACGGGCGACGCCTCATGGAGGCCTTTTTGGACGCCCTGGGCGAACAGGGCGTCAAGGCGGTCCACTTGGGCATGCTCACCGTCAACACCCGGGCCCGCGCCTTCTACGATCGCGTCGGCTTCCACGAGATCGCCGTGCCGGACGCGGGGTCCGTGACGTATCTGGGTCGCTCAGTTCAGTAACGCGTAGGCGGCGTTGAAGAGGATCAGCGTGTGCACGAACCGCCCCGCACGCGTGGGCGGGTACCGCCACGCCAGCGGCCAGGTGTCACCCCCCAGCGCCGGTACGGGGACGTAACTGATACGGCCCGTCGCCGCGTTGAACTGCGTCACCGCACGCGGCCACGGCCGCCCGGCCGTCGAGCCCGCCGGCACGAGGAAGTACACCCCGCGCCGACCGTTCGACTCGGTGACGACGGGTCCCGGTTCGCCGCCGACCAACTCCTCCATCAGGTCGGCCAGCCGCCGCCCGTCGTCGCCGTCCACGCGGACGGCGTCGAATTGCACGCCCGCCTTGCGGAGATGAAATCCGGAGTCCGGAATCCACTCGGCCCTCAGCCCACCATTAAGTGCGTTCACGAGACGATTGTGACCCCGATCACCTAGCGTTCTCGCTACCTGCCGAGGTGCGTCGCACAGCCGTTGACCTGCTCGAACTTCTCTGAAGTGGGGCGGAATTCAACGACTTCGAGTAATGACCGGTTGAGTTCGGTTGAGTCGAAAAGAGATCGCGTAATGGCGAGTGCTGAAAACAAGCAGACCGCGAGCCCGATGGCCCTCATGGTGGCGGATGTGGCCCGGACGATGCGTATCCAGCGGGGCTGGACACAGGAACAGCTCGGTCACGAGCTCGGCTACTCGGCAGCGGCCGTCAGCGCCATGGAGACGTGCGCGCAGCCCGCGAGCGACGCGATGCTGGTCGAGTTGGAACGGGTGCTCGGCAACGGGACCGCCATGTTCGAGAGCGCGCGGCGGTACATGCGGATGGAGAGGTATCCGCTCCAGTTCCAGGACTACGCGCTGCTGGAGCAAGCGGCGCTGAGCCTTCAGCTGTTCGCGACGAACGTCGTCCACGGGCTGTTCCAGACGGAGGCGTACGCACGCGCGCTGATCGGCGGCGGATACCCGCCGCTCTCCGACCAGCGCGTCGAAGAGCTGGTCCAGCTGCGGATGGAGCGCAAGGCCCTCTTCGACCGGGAGCCGGTCCCGATGATCGAGATCATCATCGACGAGTCCGTCCTGCGCCGGGTCATCGGCGACGAGGAGGTCATGCGCGAGCAGCTCCTCCATCTCGTGGAGTGCGCGCGCCGCCGGAACGTCACGCTTCTGGTGCTGCCGCTGGACGCCGGTAAGTACGGGGAGTATGCAGGAGATCGCGGCTCGATGAACCTGCTGGAGACTCCGGCGCACGAGCATCTCGTCTATCTGGAGCCGCAGGACGAGAGCATGCTGATCAGCGACCCGGCAAAGGTGAGCATCTACGCGCAGCGCTATGCGAAGATCCGGTCACAGGCCCTGGGTCCTCGTGAATCGCTGGACCTCATCAAGCGGTTGGCAGGAGTAGCGGTATGAGCAGCACCCTCCGATGGTTCAAGTCGAGCTACAGCAGCGGCGAGTGCATCGAGGTCGCCTTCGCCTGGCGCAAGTCCTCCTACAGCAGCTCCAGCGGCGGCGACTGCATCGAGGTCGCCACCTGCCCCCACGCCGTCCACGTCCGTGACTCCAAGGTGCCCGACGGGCCCGCCTTCGCCGTCGCGCCGGACGCCTGGTCCGCGTTCCTCGGCTGGGCGGGCTGACAGCCCGGCATCACCGCTCCCGCGCGGTCTGCCTCCTGGCGTGTGCATCGCCACGCCAGGAGGCAGACCGCTCAAGGAAGGCGCGGCTCCGTCACGCTGCCAGCTTCACTGAATTGATCGGCGTGAAGTCGTGGTCGTAGTACGTGCCGGCCGCCTGGTTGCCCCCGCAACCGGTGCCGTTGGAACCCGTGCAGCGGTACGCCTTGGCTCCACCGGTCTGGTTGTTGAACCAGCGCTTCATGCCGATCTGGTCGTAGATCCTGTGGGTGCCGTACGAGTAGAACGCATGGCTCGGCCGGTCGCCGTTCCAGCTCGCGTTCGGGTAGAGACAGACGGCCCCGGACGGGCAGCCGTGGATCGTGGCTGCCGCCTCCACCGCGGTGGCGGTTCCGCCCAACGTGAGTACGGCGCCGGTGGCGAGCGCCGTCGCGGCCATAGCAGTCCTCGTGATGGTGCTCCGAATGTGACGCATGCGCGTTTTCCCCCATCTGGTTGGTCTTGGTTCGCTCATCGCTCGTTTAGGAGCTTCTCCGACGATGATGAGGAAGCCCGTGAAAACGGGTCCAAGGGTTTTCATCGCACGGAAAACGGATGCGTTCATTCGGGGGATCCATGGAACTCCGTATCCATTTCACAGCAGACGACCTGACACGCATCACGGTGGCTCCCCGGCCCGACCCCATGTGGGAGCTGGTCAACAGCCTGCATGCACTCCAGGCCCGGCAGACCGCCCCGAACCACGCGCCGTGGCTGGAGCATGTCCGCAGACGGCTGGCCCGAAGCGACCTGAGAGAGCCGATCCGGCTGCTCACCACGCTGGTGCCGGCCCGGGGAAAATTCCCCGACTTTCTGACCCCACCCCACAGGGGCGGGATGGAGGTCGCCCGTGACCTGATCCTCGCCACGCCGACGGATCGCGTGCGCGCCGAGCTTGCCGCATGCTGCACGCAGCGGACGCCGCCCGACCGGCTCCGGCGGCTCGCGGAGGGCGACCGTGCCGCCCGGCAGGAACTTGACGCCGCCCTCATCGTCTACGTCCGCGAACTCCTCGCGCCACAACGGCAACTGATCGACGACGTGGTGCACAGCGACCGCGCGCACCACAGCCGGGACGTGCTGGAGGGGGGCTCCGAACGGCTGCTGAGCTCGTTGTCGCCCTGCATCCGCTGGGAGCCGCCGACGCTGGTCGCCGACTATCCCCGCAACGGCGACCTCCACCTGCGCGGTCGCGGTATCTCGCTGATCCCGTCCTTCTTCTGCACGGGGCGTCCCATCACGCTCATCGACCCCGACCTCCCACCGGTTCTGGTCTACCCCGCGAACCGTCGCTCCGACGGTGCGGGCACCCTCGACGCCCTGCCCGAACTTCTGGGCCGCACCAGGGCCATGGCCCTGTGCGCTCTGGCCTCACCGTGCTCGACGGGCGAACTGGCCGTGCGGATCGGTGTGTCGATCGCGAGCGCGAGCAAGCACGCGTCGGTGCTGCGCAAGGCGAGGCTCATCACCAGTACGCGCAGGGGCTGCGAGGTGGTGCACGCCCTGACCCCGCTCGGACGTGAGGTGGCGCAGGGGCGGAGGCGCGGATCGTGGTGCGATGAGTGACGGCTGCCGCCCCGACCGTGCGTCGACCGGCCGACCGTCCGCACCCCGACCCACCGGAGGTCAACCGACCGATCGCGCCTCGCTCGACCCGCCGCGTCTCGCTCGACCGTACGTCGACGACAGCTCCTAGTCTTCTGAGTCAGGAATTCTGTTCAGATGTATAGGCTTGGTCTGTGGCGCGTACTGGGCGGCCGAAGGCCGAGTTGATCCTGTCCGACGA
>NZ_JBIWLQ010000017.1:0-205957 GCF_044766265.1 Streptomyces sp. NPDC102283 | reverse complement strand
TCCTCGAACCACTCATGCACACACCGCCCCGGAGCCACCCAGCCCGCCGGCCCCTCATTCCACTCCACCAACACCCGCCGACGCTCAACCGCCGGGAAGGCCAGCCGCGAGACCTTCTCCTGCGGGTCGGCGGCGACGGAGGCGAGCAGGGTGGTGTAGTGACCCACCAGACGTCGAATGGTCTCCGGGTCGTACAGGTCGGTGTTGTACTCGACCTTCCCGACGAGCCCGTCCGGCGTTTCCCGCAGATCGATCGTCACGTCGAACTTGGTGACATCGATATCGAACTCGACCGGCAGGACATGGAGTTCGCCCAGACTCTCCTCGCGCCCCGTCTGCGCCTCCTGGAGCACGAACATCGTCTGGAAGACCGGCGAATGGGCGAGGCTGCGTTCCATCTGCAGAGCGTCCACCACGGATTCGAAGGGCACGTCCTGGTGGTCGTACGCTGCCACCGCGGTCCTTCGCACCTGGGTCAGCAGGTCGCCGAAAGCGGGGTCGTCGGACAGATCGGCCCGCATCACCAGGGTGTTGGCGAAGAAGCCGATGAGGCCCTCCACCTCACTCCGGTTGCGATTCGCCACCACCGTGCCGACGGCGATGTCGTTCTGCTGCGTGTAGCGGTGCAGCACGACGGTGTAGGCGGCGAGCAAGGTCATGTACAGCGTGGCGTCGTACCGCGCACCGACGGCCCGCAGCCGCTCCAGCAGTTCGGCCGGGCAGCGGAAGACCTCCCGGGCTCCGCGATACGTCTTGACCGGCGGGCGTTCCCGGTCCGTGGGCAGTGACAGCCTCGGATCGACCCCGGTGAGCTGCTTCCTCCAGTACTCCACCTGGCGCGTCCGCACACCGTCGGCGAGCCACTGGCGTTGCCAGAGCGCGTAGTCGGCGTACTGGACGGGCAGCGGCTCCAGTGGGGAGGGCCGCCCCTCGCAGAACGCCTCGTACAGGGCGACGAGATCCCGGAAGAGGACACCGACCGACCAGCCGTCCGAGACACCGTGGTGCATCGTCACCAGCAGCACGTGCTCCTGCTCGGACTCCCGCAGCAGTCTCGCCCGGAACAGCGTGTCACGCTCCAGGTCGAAGAGGGCGGCCGCCTCCTCCGCACAGATACGGGGCAGATCCGCGGGGTCCGCCAGCTCCTCCGGGCGGACCGCGAAGTCACGGCCGTCACCGATGTGCTGGTACGGGACGCCGTCGTGGTCGACGAATCGGGTGCGCAACGCCTCGTGCCGCTGCACCACGGCTTCCAGCGCGCGTACCAGCGCGGAGCGGTCCAGGTGCCCGCGCAGCCGCACGGCCATCGGGATGTTGTAGGCCGCGCTGGTCCCGTCCAGCTGTGCCAGGAACCACAGACGCTGCTGGGTGAAGGACAACGGCACCGGTTCGTCCGCTGACCGGGGCGAGGGCGTCATGAGGTCGAGCGCGGAGAGATCGACGCCCTGCTGCCTGAGGAGGGCTATCAGGGCGCGCTGTCGTACGCCGGACAGGGACCGGATCTTGTCGATCAGGGTCCGCTCGTGGTCTGGAGAGATGGTGCCCATCGTCGTCCCCTTGCCTAGTTCTCGATGAGCAGAGCTTCGAGCTCTTCGGCGCTCATGCTTTCGATACGGGCAATGCTCTGGAGGATTCGCTCCGTATCCGCGGCCCCTGTGTGCCCGGACGGCGTGCGGCGCTCCAGCTCCGCCGCCAGCTCGGCCACCCGGGGAGCGTCGAAGACGGCCTGGACGGGGAGCTCGATGCCCGTCCGCTGCTTGAGCAGGTTGATCAGCCGGGTCGCGAGCAGCGAGTTGCCGCCAAGGGCCAGGAAGTTGCTCGTCGCGCCGAGCTCGTCGACGTCGATCTCCAGCAGCTCCGACCAGACGTCGACCACGGTCCTCTCGCTCTCGGTGAGCGACCGGCCCCGCAACCGCTCGACGCGGTCGTCCTGTGCGGCGCCCTCCGCCGGCGCGGGGTGCTCGCCCTGCCCCGGGTGGCCGACGGGTGCGGTGCGACCGGCGGCCCCAGACCTACGACCGACCCAGTAACTGCCCTTCTCGAACTCCGTCGGCGGCAGTGAGATCATTCGGCGGCTCCCCCGGTGGAGCCCGCTCCAGGGCACGGAGACACCACGCACCCACAGCTGGGCGAGGTGGTCGAGGTCACCATCCGCGACGAGACCGGCGACGAACTGTTCGCCCCTCAGACCGGAGAGCACCATGCCCAGCGGTCCCGCACCGTCCTCCGTGTTGCCGTGGTGGACCCCGACGGCAGAGAAGACGCCGCCGTCGGCCTCGGAGCCGGCCGACAGGTGCCGCTCGAGCACCCGTTTCAAGTCGTCCAGGGAACCCGCCACCACGGCGAGACGCTCGGGCAGCGGTTCGCGGCCCAGCTGCGAGCTGTATGCGACATCGGTCAGGCCGACCGAGTCGTCGCGGTCCAGGAAGTCGGCCAGCCGCCGCACCGCCGTCCGCAGCCGGCCGGAGTTCCTGGCGGACACCAGGACCAGCTGAGGGCCCGTGTCCTGCGAGCTCCGGGTGTCCGCCTCGGTACGCGGCGGCGCCTCGACCACCAGGCTCACATGGCTGCCGCCCGCCGCCGCCGAGTTGATCAGCGCGCGGCGGGGAGCGATGGCGTCATCCCTGCCCGATGCGCCGCGCGGCTCCCAGGCGCTCAGCCGGTCGCAGAGCGTCAGTGCGCTGCCGTCGAAGTCGAGGGCGGGGTTGGGGGAGCCCACTTCTACCAGGGGAGCGAGCTGCTGGTGCTGCAGTTGCAGGACGACCTTGGTCAGCTGAGCGATGCCCGAAGCCGCCTCGGGATGGCCCATGTTCGACTTCACGGACCCGAGGGCCACGGGTTCCGTGACGCCCTCGAACACCTCGCGCAGGGCACGCAACTCGACGGCGTCGGAGAGCCGTGTCCCGCTGGCCGCGGACTCGACGTACCCGATGGAGTCCGGGGTGACGCCGGCCCGGTCCAGCGCCTGCCGCATGACCTTCGTCTGCGCGCGGTGGCTCGGTGTCATGAAGCCGTTGGACCGGCCGGAGTGCACGGAAGATGTGCCCTTGATGACGGCGAGGATCCGCTCGCCGTCGCGCAGCGCCGCGTCCAGGGGCTTGAGGAGCACGGCGCCAACGGCTTCGGCGGGCAGATATCCGTCCCCGTCGCGGAAGCTGCGGCTGCCCGGGTGGGTGCCGAGCAGTTGCAGCTCGGCCAGTGCCACGTACTTGTCCGGGTGGACCGTGAGGTTGACGCCACCGGCGACGGCCAGATCGCTCGCGCCGCTCCGCAGGTCGGCACAGGCCAGATGGATGGCCATCGCCGACGACGCGCACATGCTGTCCACGGCGAGACTGGGTCCCTCCAGCCCGAAGTAGTGGGAGACACGGTTGGCGATCATGTTGTACGAAGCCGCGGAGGTGAGCGCCGCGAGGGCGGGGTCCTCCTCGCCCGCGCGGTAGAGCTGGTAGGCAGCGCCCACGTAGACGCCGACGCGCCGTCCGTAGCGGTGCTCGATGACCTCCTGGGTCATGCCGCTCTGCTCCAGCAGATGCCACACGGTCTCCATGAACAGCCGCTGCTGCGGGTCCATCGCCGCGGCCTCACGTGGGGAGATGCCGAAGTGCAACGGGTCGAACCGGTCGATCCCGTCCAGGAACCCGCCGAACGTGCCGGTTCTCCTGGCCCCGGCACCCGCGTCGGCGCCGAGACTCGCGTCGTGATCCCACCGTTCGGCAGGGATCTCGGTGACGCAATCCCTGCCGTCGCGGAGGTTGGCCCACAGCTCTTCGAGATTGCCGGCCTGCGGGTAGCGGCCGCTGACGCCGATGATGGCGATGTCGCCATCGCCGCCGGCCCGGTTGTGCGCGCTCCGCTCCGGCGCGCTCTCACGGGGCGCCACGTTCTCGGCGCCCGCGTTCCGAATCTCCGTGTGCGCGGGCGGCGGAAGGTCCGCCGGAGCCACCGATGCCGATGAGGTGTCCGAGGCCGGCAGCGGCGCCGCGGGTTCTCCGAACAGCGTGCGCAGGGCCGGTTGGTGATCGGTCACGAAGTACCGCGCCAGGTCGCGGATCGTGTCGTACTCGAAAAGGAGGGTGCGCGACAGGGGGCCGAACGACTCCTCCAGCTGGGAGACGGCCTGCACCGCGATGACGGAGTCCATGCCGTACTGCTCCAGCGCCGTGTCCACGGCGAGGCGTTCCGGGCCGAGCTTGAGGGACGACGCCAGCACTCGCCGCAGGTGGCCGGAGACCCGCTCCTCCAGAACCCGGGCCGCATCGCCGTCGCGGGGCCCGGAAGTGGATGCGTCGCGCTGAACCGGCGCCACTCCACCGCCCCCGGTGAGCTGGGCCGGCATCCTGTCGCGACGGCCGACGACGACGAGCAGCCTGCCTTCCGTGGCGCCGGAGTCCACCGGGGTGAGCGCCTGGCGCAATGCCTCCAGGCCGCTGGGCGTGTCCAGAGTCGTGAGGCCGACGCCTCGCAGACTTTCCCTGACTGCGTCATCCCCCATGCCGCCCTCGTCCCACAGCGGCCAGTTGACCGACACGGTCCTGCCCTGACGCAGCCCGTCGTCGACGAGGCGGTTGCGATACACGGCGTAGGCGTCCATGAAGGCGTTTCCGGCGGCGTAGTCGGCCTGGCCGGCATTGCCGAAGGCGCCGGCTATCGACGAGAAGCACACGAACGTCTCCAACGGCTGCTCCCGGCTCAGCTCGTCGAGGTGGACCAGCCCGGCGACCTTGGGGGCCAGCACACGCGCCAGCGCCTCGGTGCTCTTGCGCAGGAGCAACGCGTCGTCGATCACTCCGGCGCTGTGCACGATGCCGGTCAGCGGCCCGTGGTTGTCCGTCACATGCGCCAGCGTGCGAGCGACGGAAGCCCGGTCGGACACATCGGCGCGCTGGTAGTCCACCGTCAGCCCCGCAGCGCGCAGGGCCTCCAACGAGCCGCGCTTCTCCTCGCTCAGCGGCGACCGGCCGGTGAGCACCACCGTGGCGTGGCGGACCGACGCCGCGATGTCCCTCGCCACGACCAGGCCGAGTCCCCCGGCGCCCCCGGTGATGAGGTAGACGCCACCGTCCCGCCACGGTACGGCGGCACGCCGGCCGGACGGTATCTCCGCCCACCGGCCGACGTGGCGCCGGCCGTCCCGGTGGCGTACCTCCGGCTCGGGGCTGGGCACGTCCTCGGACCGCAGGCGGGCGGCGACAACGGCCGGTGAGGCACCGTCGAGGCACTCGACGTACTGGGTGCGCAGCAATGGGTGTTCCAGGCCGGCCGTCCTCAGCAGACCCGCGATTCCACCGAAACATGCCAGACGTTCCCGTTCGACGTCCGAGGCGGCGGAGCCGGCCAGCACGACCTGGAGCAGCACCGGTTCCCGCAGGCCGCCTTCGAGGATCTTCCGTACCAGCGTCAGCACGCCCTCCGTGACCCCGGCGAACTGCCGGTCCAGCGAACCGTCCGCGATGTCCGCGTCGTGACAGACGACACCGGTGGGCAGGGCCGATCGCACGGCATCGCGCGCGGAGGCCGTGAGGGAGCCGATCAGTACAACGTGGTGGGCCGCGGAACTCTCCGCCCGGGCGGCGCGGGCGCGTGCGTCGGCGGGTGCGCCCTCCTCGACGACCCAGGAGGGACGCAGCAGGAGCATCTCGTCCTGGACCTCGGCTGCTCCCGCCCCCGGGGGCGCCGGCGCGACGGGGGCCGAGGAGGCGGGGAGGAGCGATTCCCGCGCGGCATCGTGGAGGTCGAGGTCGAACCAGCACCGCTCGCGGGCGAAGGGATATCCGGGCAGGCTGACGCGCCGCGCCGACGCCGTGAGCGTGGCCCAGTCCACTGTGGCTCCCTCGGTCCACAGGCTTCGAAGTTGGTCGTGGGCGCCGTGTTCGGTCCACTCGGACACGGCTGTCCGCAGCGCGAGACCGTCGGCCCCGGCAGCCATGTCACGGCCCCGGCGGGCGGTGCCGCGCGCCCATGTTCCCGGGCGCCGGGGAGCGGCGGCGAAGGCTTCCAGCTGGGCCCTGGCGTCAGCCAGTGACGTCGCGGCGAGGGCGAGCCGCTCGTCCAGTCCCATGCGCCCGACCTGGAGGGTCCATGCGACGTCGAAGAGGGAGTCGTCGGCCAGGTCCGCCAGACGGGTGTGGAGTCGCCTGGCCTGTTCGACGAGCTGGTCCTCGCTCCGCGCGGAGAGCACGAGCAGGGCCGGGTGGTGATCCGCCGCGGGCGGTACCGGGAGCGCGGCGGGCGACTCGTACTCGGCGATGATGACATGGGCGTTCGAGCCCCCCGCCCCGAAGCCGGAGACTCCGGCGAGCCGCGGGGAGGTGTGTCGTACTCCGTCGGTCTCCAGCGTCGGGCGGTGCCACGGCTCCGTGCGCTGCTGCACCCGCAGCGGCGTCCCCTCGGTGGCGAGGTGCGGATTGAGGGTGTCGGAGTGCAGGCTCGGCGCCAGTTCCCGGTGGCGCAGCTGCAACAGCACCTTGGTGACACCGGCGATTCCGGCCGCGCCTTCACAGTGCCCGATGTTCGACTTGACCGAGCCGATCGGGAGATCCGCCGGCGCGCCGCCCAGGGCATGAAGCGCCTTCTTCAAACCGCTGATCTCGATCGGGTCGCCCAGCGCCGTGCCGGTGCCGTGCGCCTCGAGGTAGCTCAGGGAACGCGGGTCGACGTTCGCGTCGGTGAGCGCCTCGATGATGACGTCCCCCTGCGCCGCCGGGGAGGGCACGGAGTAGCCCGAGGTGCGACCGCCGTGGTTCAGCGCGGTCCCCTTGATCACGCCGTAGATGTGGTCGCCGTCCGCCACGGCCCGTTCCAGGGGCTTGAGCAGAACCGCGCCGACCCCCTCGCCGGGTACATAGCCGTCGCCCCCCTCGCCGAAACTGCGGCAGCGGCCGTCGCCGGAGAGGAAGCGGCGCTGGCTCAGCATCAGGAATTTGTTGGGATGCGAGTGAAGATTGACCCCGCCGGCCAGAGCCGTCTCGCACTGGCCGCTCCTGATGGCCTCGCAGGCCAGGTGGATGGCTGTCAACGAGGATGAGCACATGGTGTCGACGGTCATGCTCGGACCGGTGAAGTCGTAGAAGTACGACACCCGATTGGCGATGCTCGCGGCGCTTCCCGACAGGGCGACCGGTCGGCCGGCGTACTGGGCCTGCGCCCCGTAGAGCTGGTACTCCTCGTACATCACTCCGGCGAATACGCCCACCTTGCCCGGCACTCCTCCGGCGTATCCCGCGTCCTCCAGGGTGTGGTGGGCGCACTGGAGGAACAGCCGCTCCTGGGGATCGAGCAGTTCGGCCTCGTGCAGCGAGATCTGGAAGAAGAGAGGGTCGAACCGGTCGATCTCGTCGAGGAAGCCCCCCCATGCCCCCGAGGAGGAACCTCCGGCGTCGGCGTACCGCCGGTGGTCCCAGCGCTCGGAGGGCACTTCCTGGATGCAGTCCCGGCCGGCGCGCAGGTTCTGCCAGAACTCGTCGAGGCCGGCCGCCTGCGGATAGCGCCCGCCGAGTCCGATGACAGCGATGTCGTGTGCGCCGTGGACCCGAGCCCCGGGCCGGTTCTCGCCCGTCCGCGCGGAACGGTGTACGTCTCGCGGAGCCCGGTCCGCCGCCACCGGGGGGTCCACCAGCGCACGTGTGCTCAGCCCGGTCAGCTCCGCACACACTTGTCCGCTCTCGTCGAACACCGTGACGTCCAGCCGCTCCGGAGCGGCGTCGCGCTCGCTCCCCGGCTGATGCCGGAGCCAGGCATATGCCGAGGCCGGCGTCTCGGCCACCGCCTCCATCCGCTGCAGGGCGAACGGCAGGGCCGGACGGGCATCCTCTCCATCCGACAGCCGCGCCGCCGGCAGAAGGCCGATGGTGGCCTGGAGGGCACCGTCGATGATGCTCGGGTGGAGTCGGTACCGGCCCGGGCGGTCCGCTGCCGCGGGCAGGCGCAGCTCGGCCAGTACCTGAGGCCGTCCTTCCTCGTCCGAGCCCACCCCCAGCTCCACCAGGGACTGCTGTGCGGGCCCGTACTCCATGCCCGCGCGGGCATACAGCTCGTACACGTCCGAGCCCTGGAGCGTCCGATCGGCACAGGCGGCGCGCAGCTCGGCAAGGCGCACACGTTCCGGGGCGTCGCCTTCCAGGAGCCTCGCACGGCCTTGGCCGCACAGGGTGCGTTCGCCGTCTCCGCCGACGCTGTGAATCGTGTACTCCCAGCCGTACCCGTGCAGTGATCGCACGTCCAGAGAGAGCTCCAGCCCGTCGGGGCCGCAGATGGCGGGGCGCAACCAGACGATGTCGTCGAGCCGCACATGTCCCGCGTGCGCTTCGCCGAGAAGACGTTCGACCGCCGCGTGTGCCATCTCCAGCTGCGCTACCGCAGGCAGCACCCGGGAGCTGTGGATGCGGTGATCTCGCAGGAACGGCTCCGTGCCGTCGAACCGCGTCCGACAGACGATGCCGTCGTCACTCCGCACGGCGTGGTGCAGCATCGGGTGCGGGCGCCCGGCCGTCTCCCCCGCCGGCACTCGGGAGTCGTCCGCGGCCGCCGCCCCGCCGCGGGCGGCGGCAACGTACTCGGCCACGGCCTGTGCGGTCCGGTGATCCGAGAAGACGGCGGGCGCGAGTGCCACTCCGAAGCGGTCTCCCAGCCGGGCGGCCAGCTGGGCCAGCGTGGTCCAGTCGCATCCGAAGTCGGTGAACTCGCCGTGGGGATCCACATCCCCGGCCGACACCTTCAGCAGTGCGGACAGCTCTTCGAGGAGCCCGTCACGGATGTCGTCCAGCAGGGCAGTGGGTTCCCTGCCGCTCTCTCGCACAGGCTTCGCCGGCAGCGCGGAGTACGCGGGTGTCCCGACCGACGGGGCATCGGGGAGAGACGCCCCTCGGCGTTCCGCGACGCGCTCTTCCAGCCAGACCGCGAGAGCCGCGACCGACCGGTACTCGAACATGATCGTCGGCGAGAGGGAGAGGGAGAGCTGGTCCTCCAGGGCGGGTACCAGCGACACGAGGTCCACCGAGACGAGGCCCAGTTCGTAGAACCCGCACTCGGCGTCGACCGTGGTCTCCGGCACCTTCAGACGCTCGGCTATCAACGTCCGCAGGACGCCGGAGACGTCCGGGCCGGTATCTGCCGGATCAGCGGGCGGCCCGGGCGTGGGGTACCCCGGGAGGGCCACCTTCGGGCGGCCCGTCGGAGACTCGTTCCGAGCGTCGAGAGCCGACACGTCACGGACCCGCTTGGCCACGAGCCGGCCGACCTCTGCGATCTTGAGACCGTCGGCGTCGTAGAACTCCACCGACAGCCGCATGAGTTCGTCGTCCCGCTGCGTCGATGCCGCCGGGACGCGGACGTAACAGCGATCGCCCAGTGGGGCGGCGGCGCGGAACGACTCGAAGACCAGCGGCAGATAGAGCCCCTCGCCCTCACTGCCCTCGTAGAGCATGTGGTTGCCGACGCTGCCGCCGAGCAGACCCGCCTCGAACAGGGCCGGATGGAAGAGGAAGGAGTCCGCGCTGTCGCGGTACGCCGAGGCCAGATCCAGTTCGACCACCCAGTCGTCGTGGCGCCGGTGCACCACCCCCTCGGACCGCATCAGGCCCGAGTGCACCAGATCGTTCCGCCGGAGCCAGGTGTAGATCTCGGCCAGCGTGGCGATCCGCTCCCCCACGCCGGCCGGTAAGGACAGCCGTTCCTGAAAGGCCGCCGGTGGACACACGTGTGCCGTCACCACCGCGTGCAGCACGGGCAGCGAGTCCGTCCGACGCCGGCTGCGCACCTCGATCCGCTGCCCCCCGGCCGGCGCGGGCCGCCCCTCGACAGTGGTCAGAACCTGCTCACCGGGCGCCGCGACGAGCGGCGCCAGAATGGTGAGGTTGCGCAGTTCGACCTCCGCCATGGCGATGCCATGGCGGGCGAGGACCTGTAGGACAAGATCCACGTAGCCGACGCCGGGAAGCAGGTGGAGGCCGTGCACGACGTGACCCCGCAGCAACGGGTTGTCGGTCGTCACGGTAAAAGTCTCGGTAAAAGAATCGGCAAAAGTCGCGGAGTTGGCCATCGGTTTCCCCCAGTCGATCGGTAACCAGCGCAGGACAGCGCCCTAACGGCGGTGATGCGCGCAGGCGGAACCGACAACGGGAAGGCCCGGGGTAAGTGAAAGAACCTCGGCGTCGCATTGCCGCGCACCGGCGCGAAAAGAATGAGAACGGATACCCGTCAACCCTGCACAGGCATGCACGCAAGTAAGGCCGGGAGGGCGGCGTTCACCACACGAAGGAAATGATCAGGCCTGGACGGCACCCAAGAGGCGCGGGAGCGCCGTCGAAATGTCGAGCGAGGCCCGCATAAATCGCAAAAACCCATTGAAATCCACCCCCGTGGCCCGCTGTTCGCAGCTCGGGCCGATCCACCTGGGGGCGGCCCACGCGATCCGAATGAACGTCGCGCTGCACTTCGCTGCTCCGCACGCTACCCGAACACCGGAAGGAAGATCAAGGAACACAGTGTGACGACCTCCCTCAGGAATGAGAGCGGAGCGTGACGCACCGGCCGGCCAGGACCGTTTTCTTCCCTTCATCCGCACATAGACTTCCATGAACCACCGACTCAAGAATTCCGTGCATCGATCGTCGCGCACAACAGCCGGCATCGGTAAGGTGCTCCCGGTGCGCGCTCCACAGGAATCCGGCACAGCAGTACGACGGGGGAAATGTCCGTCACACCGGGACGCACATGACGCTTACCGACCACCCTGCCGCCGGTCGTCAATCCTGGGTCTCTTCACATGAAATCGCGGCCGTGGCCGATGTCACACATCGCTCAGCTGCCCGCTCGCCACCGGCCCACCGGGGCGGGAGGTCCCGGCCATTCGTGCAGCCCTTTACAGAACAGGAACAACACGTGCGGATCGAAGGAAACGTCGCACTGGTCACCGGCGGAGCATCCGGCCTCGGGCTGGCGACGGTCAGGGAGCTCCGGAACCGCGGAGCGTCGGTGGTCATTCTGGGCCGTTCCTCACGCGGCAAGGAGGTCGCGGAGGAACTGGGCGAGCGTGTCGCGTTCTCTCCCGGAACCGTGACGAGCGAGGAGGACGTCACCGCCGCGATCGACCTCGCATCGAGCATGGGGCCTCTCCGCATCGCCGTGAGTTGCGCCGGAATCGGCAACGCCATCAGGACAGTCGGTAAGAACCGCCCGTTCCCGCTGGCCGCGTTCGACGAGGTCGTCCAGGTCAACCTCGTAGGAACCTTCAACGTCATCCGCCTGGCCGCGGCGCGGATGGACCAGGCCGACGACGTCGGCGAGGAACGTGGCGTCATCATCAACACCTCCTCGGCGGCAGCCTTCGACGGGCAGACCGGGCAGGCCGCGTATGCGGCCTCCAAGGCGGGCATCGTGGGCATGACTCTGCCCATCGCCCGCGACCTGGCCCAGTCGAGGATCCGCGTGGTCACGGTCGCGCCGGGGCTCTTCCGTACCCCGATGTTCGACTCACTCCCGAAGTCCGCCCTCGATACGCTCGGCCGGCAGGTGCCCCATCCGGCCCGGCTCGGCGACCCCGCGGAATTCGCCTCGCTCGTCGCACACATCGTGGACAACCCCATGCTCAACGGGGAGACGATCCGGCTCGACGGCGCCCTGAGGATGGCTCCGCGATAGCCGGACTTCGCAATGCGTTTTCAGCCAAGTATCGTGCCGTCACCTGAAGCTATGGCCCGTTCAATGCTGGTGGCCGAATCCCGTCTCCACTTTGATAATGGCCGGCAGCCGTTCGCTCCGGACGACCACGGACTGCCCAGGCCGGCCCCTCCCTCGTTCGCGTGCCGCGACGCGCCGGTGGTTTCGAAAGGCTTTCCTGTCCCGGCTCCCGGGAGCAGTCGCATTTCCGACACACCCCTATCCAGGAGGAGAAGTACCCCATGGCCAACGAGCTCTCCACAGGAAGTCGTCTACCGTCGCTGACGAGTCTGCGGTTCTTTCTGGCTCTAGTGGTGGTGTGGTACCACGTGAGCTTCGTCTCGGGATTATTCGACGGCGCCCTTCAGCAGGGCCTCGGCGCCGCCTCGCCATTCGCCGCGGGGGCGGTGAGCGGATTCTTTGTCCTGTCCGGATTCGTACTCACCTGGGCACACAGACCGAGCGACCGGTTCGGCGCATTCTGGCGGCGCCGTTTCTGGAAACTCTTCCCCAACCATCTGCTGGCCTGGACAGCGGTGCTGGTCTTCTTCGCCGTGACCACAGCCGAAGTTCCCATGACGTCACCCCCCGGGGACAGTGCGGGCGCAGCCATCGCGAATCTGCTGCTGGTCCAGGTATGGATACCGTACGCAAGCATATTCTCCGGCTTCAACACACCCGCGTGGTCGATCGCCGTTGAGCTGTTCTTCTACGCGCTCTTCCCCGCCCTCCTCATGGCCGCCCGCAGGATTCCCGCACACCGGCTGCGAGGCGCGTGGACCGCGCTGGCGCTGTTGATCGTTCTCATGCCGCTGGTTGCCACGACCATCCCCGGACCGAAGATGTACGACTGGCTTCCCCTCAACGAACGCAGTCTCTGGTTCATCTACGTCTTCCCGCCTGTCCGGCTGCTGGAGTTCATGCTCGGCATCGTGACCGCCCGTCTCCTTCAGACCGGCGCCTGGCCTCGCGTCAACCGCCTTGTGGTGACCGCGGCCTTCCTGCTGTTCCTGGCCGTGCTGCCGGCGTTGCCCCCGCAGTACGCGATGGGCTCGGCGATCGCTCCGGCGCTCGCCGCGGTCATCGCGAAGACCGCACTGGCCGATCTCGAAGGCCGCACCCGGTTGCTGCCCCGCCCCTCACTCATCGCTCTGGGCGAGGCCTCCTATGCCCTGTACATCACCCACTTCCCCGTGATGATGGCCATCCGCCATCTGATCGGGCCCGACCCGGACCTGACCGTCGGGGCGCGCTTCGCGATCGTCCTCGTGGTCATCGGCCTCTCGGTGGCGCTGTCCCTCCTCGTGTTCCGCTACTTCGAGCGCCCTCTGATGCGTCGCTGGTCCGGCGGCCGGAACACCTCGCGGCCGCAGTCGGCCGACTCCGTACCTGCCTCCGCCTCCTGAGTACCGCCCCCGGTGCCGGCCCCAGGTCACCGTGCTGTCCGGGCTTCCGTCGAGGACCCGGACAGCACGGTCCTCAGGCTCTCCCCGAGGTGCCGCATGGATACCGCGTCGGGCGTGAAGCGGTCGATGGCGGACGCCGCCCGGTAGTCGGGCCCATAGCCGTACTTGAGGAGGGTGACGAAGGAGCCGCTGGGGCTGAGATCGACGAAGTAGTGACGCTCCGGCGCTCCGAACGAGGCGGCCATCAGTTCGTCGAATCGGGCCCTTCCCCGGATCACGTCCCAGAGGTACGTGTCCCAGTGGTTCACCATGTCGTCCCGCAACGGCCCGGCACAGGCGGCCGAGTAGACAGGCATTCCGGGCCTGCTCACCGCGACGGCTCGACCCATGATGCGGCACTCGTGCCGGACGTCGTCGAGGAGCGGCGAGTGGAAACCGTACCGGACGGGCAACTGGACGGCGGTCACGCCCTCTTCGTCCAGCGCGGCCCGCACTTCGGTCAGCCGCTCACTCGTTCCGCTGACAACGAAGTGTCCCGACGTCGGGCTCGCGCAGTTGACGCCCGCCAGGTACAAGTCGACGAACAACTCCCGGCGCCGGCGGTAGAGGTCAGGGTCGGCGAGGACTCCGAGCATGCCGCCGGGGCGGCAGTGCCGCTTCATCAGGTAGGCCTGTTTCATGACGAGGTCCAGACCGTCCTCGAGGGACATCGCTCCGGCGACAGTGGCGGCGACGTACTCGCCCAGACCGTGGCCGAGCACCGCGTCGGGACGGAAGCCCTCTTCGCGCAGTGCCTCGGTGAGACTCCAGCCGGTGGCGTAGAGCGCGGCCTGCGTCTGGAGAAGGCCGTCGAAGTCCTGTCCGCGGCGGGCCTCGTCCTGGATCACGGCCACCAGCGAGGCACCGCAGGCCGCCTCGTAGAGAGCGCTGCACCGGTCCATGGCCGCCCGGAACGCCGGGTTCTCGTGGTACAGCTCGCGGCCCATCCCGTAGGACTGGGTTCCCTGCCCCCCGTACATGAAGACGATCTCGGGCCGTCGCGGGGTACGGGGCGGAGCAGGGGGCTTCTCCCGCACAGGGAAGGGCTCTCGGCGGATCTTGTCGGTGAGCTTGGTCAGGACGGTGCCCGGCCCGATCTCCACGAAGTCCTGATGTCCCTGACTCATGAGCCAGGAAATCGATTCGTACCACTTCACGGGGCTCGATATCTGCCGGATCAGCAAGTCCGCGTAGCCGGTTGCCGGATAGAGACGGGCGGTGCGGTTGGCGACCACCGGGACGCGGAGTTCTCCGAGTCCGACACCGGAGAGGTGGCGGGCGAACTCCTCCTCCACGCCGTTCATACAGCGCGAGTGGAACGCCGCGCTCACGTTGAGCGGGATGAGGGCACCACCGGCTTCCTTGCAGGCGGCGCGGAGCTCGGGTGCGTGGATCTCGTCGTGGGGTCCGGAGAGGACGCACTGCTTCCGGGCGTTGATGTTGGCGATGTCGATGTTCCGGTGCGGCAGCCCGGCAAGGACCTCCCGCACGTGTTCCACGTCCAGGCCGACCACGGCGGCCATGGCACCGGACGGGGCCCGGCTCATCAGCTCACCGCGCTTGCGGACCAGGTCGAGCCCGGTGGCGAAGTCGAACGCCCCGGCGGCGAAGAGCGCGCTGTACTCCCCCAGGCTGTGCCCGGCGACCGCTGCGGGCCGCTCTCCGCCCGCAGCGACGTGGTCGAGGTAGTGCAGTGCGCTGACCGCGTAGAGAGCGGGCTGGGTGTACTCCGTACGGTTCAGAAGGCGGTCGGGGTCGTCGGAGCAGAGCGTCTGTAGCGAGTAGCCGAGCACCTCGTCGGCCTGCCGGACCAGTTCCGGGAACTTGGGGAACAGTTCGTTGCCCATGCCCCTGCGCTGTGAGCCCTGTCCGGGGAACACGTACACCGATGTCATGTGATCACTCAGTCGTTGTCGTCGCGGGGATCGGAGCGCCGTAGAGGCCAATCCGCTGTTTCGGGCGGTGGTCCTGTCTCCCGCTCGGCGCGGCGGGTCGCTCGGGGAGGGGCCCGGCCGGACCCGGCCGGGCCCCTCCCCGATGTCGTCGACGGGATGTGCCGGTCTAACCCGGGGTGTTGTCCAACGCTGCCCGGCGCAGCTCCGCGAGGCTCGCTCCGGACCGCGTCACGATCTTCAGCAGCAAGCGCTCAAAGGTCCTGGCCATGGTCTCGACCGTCGTCCTGGTGAACAGGTCGGTGCTGTACTCCAGATAGCCGGCCAGGCCTGCGGGGGTCTCCCGGACGGTCAGGTTGAGGTCGAACTTCGCCACCTCCGTCTCGCCGGGCAGCGGCACGGAGGCCAGATCGGCGACGACCGTGTCGCCCTGGGATGCCGGATCGGCCGGAGGCACGAGGTTGAACATGACCTGGAAGAGCGGGGAGTGGGCCGGGTCCGGCTTCGGTACGAGCTCTGCCGCCAGACGGGTGAACGGGACGTCCTTGCGTCGATGGGCGGCGGCGCTGACCAGCTGGGCCTGTGTCAGGAGCTCGTCGAATCCCTGGTCCGCGGTCACCTCCAGGCGCATCACCAGCAGGTTGACGAAGTACCCGACGAGCGGTTCGAGCTCGGGGCGGGGACGGTTGGTCACCGGTGAACCGATGGCCAGTTCACGGTCGTGGCTGTACTCGCCGATCAGAGTCGCGAAGGCCGACAGAAGCGTCATGTACAACGTGCCGCCGCGCTTCTGGCTGAAACGGCGGAGCTGTCCGAGTACCTCCGGAGGCACCGCCAGCTCGACCGACGATCCCCGGTACGACTTGACCGCCGGCCGTTCGTAGTCGGTGTCCAGCGATATGCACGACGGTAGCCCTGCCAGCTGCGCGCGCCAGTAGGCCAGTTGCTGTTCGCGGGCCGATTCGTCCACGGCACGCCGTTGCCATCGGGCGAAGTCGGTGTACTGGACGGGCAGTTCCCGCAGCGACGGCTCCGTCCCTTGGCTCAACGCCCGGTAGACAAGGTCGAGTTCGGACACGTAGACGCCGGCCGACCATCCGTCGAAGATGCCCCAGGGACGGGTCACCACGACGATGTGCTCGTACTCCGACAGCCTCAGGACGTGCACGCGCAGCATGTACCGGTCGTGGGGGCGGAAGGGCCGGGCCCGTTCGGCTCGGCGCCATTCGGTGACGGCGCTGTCGCCGCTCACGTCCGTGAAGGCGACCGCGAAGCCGGCGGCATCGTTCACCCGCTGACTGATGGTGGAGTCGGCGTCGCGCACATAGCTCGTGCGCAGGATCGCATGACGGTCGACGAGCGCCGCGTGTGCTCGCGCATACGCCTGGCGGTCCAGTCGGCCGATGATCCGCTGGGCCCACTGGACGTTGTCGTACGACGTTCCCACGTGCTCGATCGGGTTGAGGAACCACAGCTCGCCCTGCTGGAAGGCGAGCGGGGCGTCGGTGCCGCCGTCGGTACGGGGCAGCAACGGAACCTCGGGGGCTGCGGTGCTCAGGGAATCCGTCTCCAGGGCCTTGGCCATTTCGCCGATGGTCGCGCCGGCGAGCATCATCTGCAGGGACAGTTCCCTGCCGGTCTCCTGCTTCACGCGGATCGTGAGCCGGGTCGCGAGCAGGGAGTGGCCACCGAGGTCGAAGAAGCCGTCCTGGAGGCCGACGCGCTCCAGTTCGAGGACCTCTTGCACCAGTCGGCACAGGGCCACTTCCATGGGGCTCCGGGGCGCGTCGTAGCTCGCCCTGTGGACATCGGCCTCGTCCGGCGCCGGCAACGCCTTCTTGTCGACCTTGCCGTTGGGCGTGAGCGGCAGCTCTTCGAGCGCCACGAACACATTGGGCACCATGTACTCGGGCACCTTGTTCGCCAGGTACTCCTTGAGGGTGCGGGTCAGCTCCCTGCCGGTCTCCGCGATCTGCGGCACGTTCGCCACATGGGACCGGCGGTAGGGGTCGCGGGCCTGTGCGCGCGGCGGTTCCTCCTTGGCGAAAACCAGGTCGAGCCCGTCCAGCCGGTGCTGGGACCATGTCATCGCGACCTGGTACCCCAGCTCCTCGGCGTACTGGAGCACGGCTTCGAGTTCCCGCACGCGCGCCGCCCCGTCGGGGGACAGGCGGTGGTCGCCGGTGATCGGTTCCACCTGCCGCTGGGCGGGCCATCGGGTCAGGCCCTGGCTCACCCGCACGTCATCGGCGATCCTCGGGTTGGTCAGGCCACTTGCCCCGAATCGACGGTGCCGGCCATCGCGGAGGAGGGTCCGCAGTTCGTCCACGGTACCGACGTCCAGCCACGGCAGGTCGTCCGGTTCCGCCGCGGCGCCCAGGGTCAGCACCACGTCGTAGCGATAGCTGAGCATCTCGTTGTCGCCCGTGCCCCGCTTGACGGCGATGTCCACCGAGCCGATCCGGTCCAGCCTCTCGGGCAGCCGGACGAAGTACGAGGGGCTGACCAGCAGTTCGGTCTCCTGCTGACGTCGGCGCTGCACCTCTCGGTCGAGCGTTCCCGCAGGTATCCGCGCGGACAGGCGGCTGCGCTCGACAGTACACAGATGGGCGGAGTAGAGGTCGAGATTCCTCACATCGCCGAGCAGGATGCGTCCGCCGTCGGCGACGAGGGGCAGCAGGCGCTCGATCACCTCCTCCAAGTAGAGCCGGTTGGGGAAGTACTGCACGACGGAGTTGATGACGACGGTGTCGAACTTCTCCGTGCCGGGCGGTACGGCGACCGAGCGGGCGTCACCCTGGGCGAGGGTCACATGCTTCCAGCCCCTGCGGTCGACGCCACGGCGGACACCGGCCAGGGCCGAGGCGGAAATGTCGAAGGCGTGCACCTCCTCGCAGGAGGACGCGTAACGGAAGAGCAGAAGCCCGGTACCGCAGCCGATCTCAAGGAGCCGCCTGGGGCGCAGTTCCTCGATGCTCCGGACCGTGCCGTCGATCCACTCGCGCATCTCCTCCTCGGGGATGCTCCCGCCGGTGTAACTGCTGTTCCATCCACTGATGTTGAGGTCGTCAGCGGTATCCGTGTCCACGGTCCGGCCCGCGGCGACCGGGTCCGGGTCCGGGTCGTCGGAGTACTGGTCCTCGAAGAGATCCTGCCACTGCCGCAGGCGCTCGGTGTTCTGCTCCCTCGCGATGCCGTCCAGCCAGTTCGCCGTCGGCCGGACGTGGGCGATCAGCTGCTTGGACTCGCCGGCCGACCGTGTGGTGACCACAGCGCTGTGCACCGACGGATGGGCGTGCAGCACCGCCTCGATCTCGCCCGGCTCGACCCGGTGCCCGCGGACCTTGACCTGGTTGTCGATCCTGCCGTGGAACTCCAGGGTGCCGTCGGGCAGCCATCGCGCCATGTCGCCTGTGCGGTACAACCGTGCACCGGCGTCGCCGGTGAAGGGGTCGCGGACGAACCGCTCGGCCGTCAGGTCCGGGGCATTGAGGTAGCCGCGTGCCACGCCGGCCCCGCCGAGGCACAGTTCACCCACCACACCGCGCGGGACCGGTCGCAGGTTCTGGTCGAGCACATACGCGGTCGACTGGGGGATCGGCCTGCCGATCGGGATGACCGCGCCCTCGGCGATGTCCCGCGGGATGACGTGGTGGGTGGCGGCGATGCTGTTCTCCGTGGGGCCGTACCCGTTGACCACGGTCAGGCCGGGGTGTTCCGCGTACAGTCGACGGACGTCCCCGGCCGAGAAGGTGTCGCCCACGACGGCCAGGTAGCGCAGCGGCAGATCCCGGCCGGCCGCGGAGTCCACGAACGCCGGCAGGAAGGCGGACGACAGCAGCATCGTGCTGACACCGGTCCGCTCGACGCAGTCCAGAAGCTGTCCGGGGTCCTTCGAGTCGCCGTCGTGCAGGACCAGGCGACCGCCGGAGACCAGCGGGGTGAGCACCTCCAGCGAGCCGGCGTCGAACGAGATCGATGAGTGGTGCAGTACCACGGTGTTCTCGTCGGCGGAGAAGAACTCCCGGTTGCTCACCAGCCGGACCACACCACGGTGTTCCATCAGTACGCCCTTGGGCCGGCCTGTGGACCCGGAGGTGAAGATGGTGCACGCGAGATGGTCGGGCGTCAGGCCGAGCTCCGCCCGGGACAGGTCGTGTTCCGGCTGAACGGCCAGCACCTGGGTGGCGGGCCCCCTCCCGTCCTCGGCGCGCTCGCCGGTGTCCAGGTGAATCACCTGGGGGCGTCCCTCCTCGGCCGGGCCGCCGAGGAGGGAGTCCGGCAGTTGGGACTGGCCGAGGATGAGGTCGACGCCGGACGACTCGCGGAGAGCACGGATGCGTTCGCTGGGGTATTCGGGATCGATGGGGACATAGGCCCCGCCTGCCTTGAGAATGCCGAGCAGGCCGATCACCGTCTCCGGCGAGCGCCGGACGGACAGTCCGACGAGAGTGTCGGGCCCCACCCCCTGACTGCGAAGGTAGTGCGCCACGCGGTTGGCCCGGGCGTTCGTCTGCGCGTAGGTCAGCCGTTCGTCCCCGTGCTCGACGGCGACCGCTTGAGGCCGCGCCCTGACCTGCTCCTCGAACAGATCGGACAGACACCGGTCGTCGGGGTAGGGCGTGGCCGTGTCGTTCCACTCGATCAGCAGACGGTCGCGTTCGGCCGGGGGCACGATGTCGATGTCGAGTGCCCGAGTGCCCGCTCCGTCGTCCAGAGCGAGGGCGGCCAGCATCCCCGACAGCGCCGCCTCCACGTAGTCGAGCACGGCATCCGGCGACAGGGCCTCGTCGACCTGGGCGTTCAGGGACATCCGGGTTCCGGTGTCGTCGACCGACACGCCGACCGGGTAGTTGGTCCGGTCGAGCCACCCGAGCTGAACGAGGCCCAGGCTCTCCAGGCTCACCGCGGGATCCTGGCCGCTCCGGGGCTCGACGTAGCGGTAGTTGATCAGGGAGCTGAACAGCGTGGCGTCGCTGTCGAGTCCGCTGCACCCCTGGGCGAGGGTCAGGGCGTTCTGCTCATACCTGATCAGATTCCTCAGGCCGGTCTCGACCTCGGTGATGAGGTCCTGGACGCTCCGGTCGCGCAACCGCACCCGTAGAGGGAGGGAGTTGATGAAGTTGCCGAGCATGCGCTCGATGTCGGGAACACCCTGGAGCCGTCCGGACAGGACGGTGCCGAAGACCACGTCGTCGCGCCCGCTGCTGGCCGCGGTCACCAGCGCCCACGCGGCGTGGAAGAGAGTGGCCGGGCTGATGTGCAGACGCTGGGCCTGTGCGCGCAACTCGTCCGTCAGTTCGGCCGGGAGCGGGCGGTGCACATGGCGGGTTCGGCCGGCGTCACCGTGCACATCGACGAGTTGGAACGGCGTGGTCTGTTCCGTGACGTCCCCCAGCTCCGCACGGAAGAACGTTTCCGCGTCGTCGGACGCGAGCTGGTGCAGGGTGTGGCTGACGAAGTCGCGGTAGGCGGCGGGCGTGGCCAACCGGTCCTGGCGGCCGGCCATATGGTTGGCCAGCTCGTCGAAGATGAGCCGCAGCGAGGTGGCGTCCTCGATGAGATGGTGCACGCCGAGCAGCAGGAAGTGACCATCGGAGTGCGGATCGGCGGCGACCACCAGCCGCAGCAGCGGCGCGCGGTCCAGCGGGATGCCGCCTGGCTCGGTCAGCCAGGCGCGGGCCTGCCGCTCGGGGTCCTCGTCGACGTCCAGGGTGCGCCGCTCCACTTCGAGGGGTACCTGGCGCAGGACGACCTGCACCGCCTCGGGCAGCCCCTCGGTGATCACGGCCGTACGCATGACGTCGTGCCGGTCCATCAGCGCCTGGACGGCGGCGACGAAGTCGTCAAGGACCTCCTGGTCCGGGGCACGGAACAGGATGGGGATGACGTAGGGGTCCTGCCCCGGGTCCATCAGGTGATGGAAGAGGATCCCTTCCTGGGACGGCACGAGCGGATAGATGTCCTGCACATTGGGGGCGCCGCCGGACACCTGGCCCACAATGGAGTCGATCTCGGGCTGGGTGAGGCGGACCAGCGGGAGCATGTCCGGGGTGATGCGCTCACACAGCGGAGGCAGGAGATTGGCCGGGACCTCGTGTTCCGGAGCGGTGGAGGTCTCACCGCGGTCCATCCGGGCCGCGAGGGTGGCCAGGGTCGGGCTGTCGAAGATGCCGCGCACGGTGGCGTGGAGCCCGCGTTCCTTGAGCCGCGCGATCAGAAGGGCGATCAGAAGCGAGTGCCCGCCCAGTTCGAAGAAGTTGTCGTCCGCTCCGATGCCGGATTCATCGAGCCCCAGCAGGCCCGCCCAGGCGGCGGCGACGATCCGTTCGGTGGGTGTGCTCAGCGCCGTGCGGGGGCGTTGGGCGTAGGCGTCGGCTCCCGGCGCGGGCAGGGCCTTGCGGTCGAGCTTGCCGTTGCCGGTGACCGGCAGCTGATCCAGCATGACGTAGGCGCTGGGGACCATGTACTCGGGCAGAGTCCGCCGCAGATGACGGACCACTTCGGCGCGCGGGACCGTGCCCCGGGGCGTCCCGTCGGGCCCCTGGGCCCCTCCGTCCGGCACGACATAGGCCACCAGCTGCTTCTCGCCGGGCTGGTCCGCCCGTGCCAGGACGGCGCAGGAGCCGACAGCGGGATGTTCGGCGAGGCGTGCCTCGATCTCACCGAGCTCGATGCGGAAGCCCCTGATCTTGACCTGGTCGTCATTGCGGCCCAGGTACTCCAGTGAGCCGTCCGGCAGCCACCGCGCCAGGTCGCCGGTCCGGTACATGCGCGCCCCGGGTTCACCACAGAAGCCGTCCTCGACGAAACGCTCCGCCGTCAGCTCCGGGCGGTTCACGTATCCCCGTGCCACACCCGCGCCGCCGACGTACAGCTCGCCCACTGCCCCGACCGGTACCGGACGGCGGTAGCGGTCCAGGACATAGGTCCGCAGATCGGGGATCCGGACACCGATCGGGCTCCCCGGCCGCTCCGCGTCCGCCGGCGACAGCGGCCGATACGTCACGTGCACCGTCGTCTCGGTGATCCCGTACATGTTGACGAGATCGACCGACCGGTTGACCTCGCGTCCCATCCACGGCTTCAGCGACGCCACGTCCAGCGCCTCGCCGCCGAACACCACCAGCCGCAAGCTGTGGGGCTCCGCGTCCTCCCCCTGCGCCGCGATCAGCTGCCGGAACGCACTGGGTGTCTGGTTCAGCACCGTCACCCCGGACGTGCGCAGGAGCCGGTGGAACGCGTCCTGATCGCGCGTCGTCTCCTGCGGCACGATCACCAGCCGACCGCCGTACAACAGCGCGCCCCACATCTCCCACACGGAGAAGTCGAAGGCGAAGGAGTGGAACAGTGTCCACACGTCGTGCTCGTCGAAACCGAACCACGGGGCGGTGGAGGTGAACAGGCGCGTCACATTGCGGTGTTCGACGACGACGCCCTTCGGCACCCCGGTCGAGCCCGACGTGTAGATCACGTACGCCGCGTCCGTCTCCGACGCTCCCGACCCCGGCAGATCCTCCGCCGCGAGCTCCGACCACAGTGCCGCGTCCGCCGCGACGTCCACGACGGGGGCGGATGGCGCCCTCAGCTCCGTGGGCAGTCCGCCCTCCGTCACGACCACACCCGGGTCGCTGTCCTTCAGCACGAACGCGAGCCTCTCGACCGGCGAAGCCGGGTCCAGAGGCACATAGGCACCGCCGGCCTTCAACACCGCCAGCACACACACCACCAGCTGCTCACTGCGCGGCAGACACAGGGCTACCAGGACTTCGGGCCCCACTCCCATGCCGCGCAGATGCCGTGCCAGGCGATTCGCGCGGGCGTTCAGTTCACCGTACGAGACGGTACGTCCCTCGTACTCCAGCGCCACCGCACCCGGCGTCCCCGCGGCTACCTTCTCGAACCTTTCGTGGACACGGCCGGGGGTGCTCTCCAGAGCCGGGACGGTGTTCCACTCCTGGAGCACCGTGCGCCGTTCGGCTGCGTCGAGGGCGTCGACCCGGGAGATCCGCTCGTGCGGCTCGGCGACAAGGGCCCGCAGCAGGGCCGCGTAGTTGCGCGCCAGCAGCCGTACGGTTTCGCGGTCGAACATGCCCGTGTCGTACGCGACGGCGCCCACCAGTCCGTCCGCCGTCTCGCGCAGGCTGAGCGAGAGGTCCGAACCTGACGGCGCGAAGTCGAACTCGGTACGGGAGAAGCTCAGGTTCCCCGCCCGTGCACCGCCGTCGGCCTCCGGCTCCCGAAGGGCGAACGCCACCCGGAAGGCGGGCGGGTGGCCGGGCCCGCGCCGCAGGCCGAGCGCGGCCACCACGTCTTCGAAGGGCACGTCGCGGTGGCCGTGGGCCTGGTGCACGACCTCCTTCATTCTCCCGAGCAGTTCGGCGAAGGTCGGGTCGCCGGAGAGGTCGGCGCGCATGACCAGTGTGTTGGCGAGCGGGCCGATGAGGCCCTGGGACCCGGAGCTGTCCCGGTGGGCGTCGGTGGTGCCGATGGTGATGTCCACCAGCTCGCTGTATCGGTGCAGCAGCACCGCGTAGGCCGAGAGCAGTGCCGTGTGAAGAGTGTCGTGACGGTCGGCGCAGAGTGTTCTGATCCGTCCCAGGAGGTCCTGCGGCAGATGGAGCCGCTCGTACGCCTCCTGGTCCGACCTGTTCACGGGCCGGGACCGGTCGGTCGGCAGGGACACATGGGGATCGATCCCGTCGAGCTGCTTCTTCCAGTAGCCGATCTCCCGGGCGCGGGCCTCCTGGGACAGCTTCCGGCCCTGCTCATGGGCGTAGTCCGTGTACTGGAGGGGCAGCGGTTCGAGGGTCGGGGGCCGGCCCTCGCCGTACGCGGCGTACAGAGCGACCGTCTCGCGGAAGAAGACGTCGAGCGACCCTGCGTCGGACACCCGGTGGTGCAGAGTGACGAGCAGGATGTGCTCGTGCGCCGAACTGCGCAGAAGGCTGACCCGGATCGGAGCTTCCCGGGCGGGATCGAAGGGGGCGGCGGCCTCCATCTCGTACACCGGACGCAGCCGGCCCGGGTCGGTCAGCTCCGCCTCGTGGAGCGTGAGTTCCGCGTGATCGCCCATGACCTCGTGAGGAACGCCGTCCCGCACGACGACACGCGTCCGCAGGATGTCGTGGCGCTGGACCAGGGTCTCCAGGGCCCGCACGAGCGCCGCACGATCGAGGGGACCGTTCAGCCGGATCGCCATAGCGCCGTTGCGGTAGGCGCTGTCGCCGTCCTGCCGGACCGGGAGCGAACGGCCGGGCCGGGACAGGAGCGGCCGGGCAGGGGGCTCGAACCGCTCCGGCGAGGGAAGGTCCGTCAGGGCTTTCCCCGCTTCGTCGCACACGGCCGCAAGGACGCGGACCAGATGCCCCGCAAGGCTCTCGACGAAGCTCCGGCTGTACAGCTCGGGCTGGTACGTCCAGTACAGGGTGAGGGCTTCCGCGCTGTTCCACACCTCCAGCGACAGTTCGTACTCGCCCTCCTGGTGCAGCTCGTCGACGAGCCGGTAGGGCCGGTGGGCGCCCTCGATGCCATCGAGCACGTCCTGGTAGACGAACGCCGTCTGGAAGAGCAGAGACCGGCCGGGGGATGCCTCCGAGGCCAGCTCCCGGACCAGCGCCGAGAGAGGAAGGCTGTGCAGCATGTCGTCGGCGACATTCCGTTGGGTGCCGACGACCAGCTCCGCGAACGACGACGACGCCGGAACCGTCACACGGACCGGCACCATGTTGACCAACGGGCCCATGGTGTCGGCGAGTTTCTCACCGCGGCGCTCGTTCACCGCGATGCCGACGACCACTTCGTCCTGTCCGGCGTACGAGGCCAGAGCCGCCGTGTAGGCGGTGAGCAGCGCGGAGGAGAGGAAGACGCGGTGCTCGTCCGCGAGTTGCCTGATCCGTGCGACGAGCTCCGCGGGCACCCGGCAGATGTGGGTGGCGCCGGCGAACGGCTCCTCCACCTCCTGGTGCGGACGGTCGGTGGGCAGGCCGAGAACGGGCAGCGGCCCGGCGAGCCGGTCGCGCCAGTACGGCAGGAGTGCGCGGCTCCGTTCCGGCAGCGTGCGCCGTTCCTCGTCCACGAAGTCGTGGAACTCCGCGCTGCCCGCGACACGGTCGGCCGACGCCGGACGGCGTCCGGCCACCAGCGCCTCGTACGCCTCGAACAGCGAGTTCATCAGCAGCGTCGCGGAGCTGCCGTCGAAGATGACGTGGTGAACGGTGATCAGGACGATCGACTCGTTCAGCGGACGGTCGAACACCCTGACCCGGAAGAGACTCTCCGCGTCGTGCGCCGAAGTGGCGTCCATGGCGAACGGACGCTTGCTCTCACGCCGGATGACGTCCAGCGCCTCCGCGCCGTTCGCGGCACCCGTCAGGTCCACGCGAGCGAAGTCGGGTTCCCGAGCGGGGTCGATCGACTGCTGGGGCGTGTTCCCCTCCCGGTGGATCACGGTGCTGAGCACCGGGTGACGTGCGACCAGAGCCCGGCACGCCTCCTGGAAGACCGACGGGTCCAGGTCCATGACACGGAAGCACAGAGGCACGTTGTACGCGGCCATGTCCGGGTACGCACGCTGGAGTCCCCATAAGCCGGTCTGTGCGTCGGAGAGCGGGTAGGCCCGGGCAGCGGTGCCGGGCGGAACCTGCGGCTGCGGCATCTGCCGCTGCAACGCGCGCAGCCGGTCGGCGACCTCACTGTCGCTGATCCCGCCCGCCTGGTACTCCGCGATGAGGGCGTCGATCCTGTGCTTCACTTTTCGTTCCTGTCTGTGTCGAGGAGCGCGATGGCGTCTTCCAGGGGCAGCTCACCGGTGTGCAGGTCTCCCAGTACCGCCAGGACCTCCGCGCGCACGCTCCCGGTGTGTTCGGAACGGGGCGGTTCCTCGGCCTTGACGGCAACCAGGCGGGCCAGCGCGGCCGAGCGCCAGGCGGCCAGATGGGCCGCCACCTCCGCGATGGTGGTGTGCTCGAAGAGCACGCTGGGCAGAAACGCCGGGTCGACCGTCGCGGTCAGTTCTTCCGTGAGGCCGACGGCGCCCAGTGAGGTCAGCCCCAGCTCGATCAGGCCGGTGTGCAGGCCGATCTCATCGGCCGCCCGTCCCAGACGTGCGGCGACCAACTGCCGCAGGAAGCCGCGCGCCCTCTCTTCGGGTGAGATCCGCGAGCCTGCCGGCTCCGCTGCCCCCGGCTCTGTGGGCAGTGGCTCGCTCTCGGGTACGTACCGCCAGTGGAGGGCATCGAGGCAGGGCTGTCCGGAGACCGAGGTGCCAGGAGCGGCTGATTGCCCGGGCGCGGGAGTGACGCTCTCACCGGATGCCCCCACCCAGTGCCGCCGCCTGGCGAACGGATACGTGGGCAGGTGCAGCCGACGCGGCGTCGTCTCCGCGTACAGGGGACGCCAGTCCACGACGTACCCCCCGGTCCAGAGCTCGGCGATCTTGTCCCAGGCACCCTGGGCCGCCCAACGGGCGACCAGTTCCGTGCGCAGGTCGTCCTCGTCGAGCAACCGCGACTCCGGAACCTGTCCTCCCTCCCGGCCCCGCCACACGTTGCCGACGCCCACATCGGTACCGCGCGCCAGGGCGCCGAGGGCGTCCTTCACCTCGTCCAGGTCGTACGCGAGGATCACCGCGCGCTCCGACAACGCCACGCGGCCCGTCTGGAGGGTGTAGGCCAGCGCCGACGCGTCCACCGCCATGCCGTCCTTCGACTCCAGGAAGCGCAGCAGCTTCTCGGCGTAGGCACGGAGGCGTTCGCCGTCCGTCGCGGACAGCGGTACGAGCACGGGTCCCGGCGTGCCGTTTCCGTACCCCGGCACGCCGGCCTTCCGGGGCGCCTCCTCCAGGAGGACGTGGGCGTTGGCGCCCGTGGCGCCGAAGGCGCTCACCCCGGCCCGACGCGGCGCCGCCGCCGGCCCGGTCACGTCCACCGTCCACTCCTCCAGCTCGGTCTGGAGGCGGAACGGCGAGTTGTCCAGGTCGAGGTAGGGGTTGGGCCGCTCCGCGCGCACCATGGGGGTCAGTGTCGCGTGGTGGAGCTGGAGCGTTGCCTTCGTGAGAGCGCTGATCCCGGCGGCAGCCTCCGCGTGGCCGATGGCGGATTTGACCGAGCCGAGCGCGCAGAACCGCTTGGCGCCCGTTCGTTCCTCGAACACCTTGCGCAGCGCCTGGACCTCGATGAGGTCGCCGATCTCCGTACCCGTGCCGTGGGCTTCGAGGTAGCCGAGCGAGGCGGGGTCGATCCCGGCGCGGTCCAGGCAGTCCTCGATGAGGGCCGCCTGTGCGGCCACTGACGGAGTCCGCGGTCCGGGGGTCCTGCCGGAGTGGTTGACCGCGGTTCCCTTGATGACCGCGTAGATGTCGTCGCCGTCCGCGATGGCCGAGCTCAGCGGCTTGAGGAGCACAGCCCCCACGGCCTCGGCCGGAACATAGCCGTCGGCACCGGCGCCGAACGACCGCGCGGGCGTGTCGCTCGCGAGCAGCTCCAGCGCCCCGTACGCCCGGTACTTGGCCGGGTGCAGGGAGAGGTTCACGCCGCCCGCGAGTGCGGCGTGGCATTCGCCGCGCCGCAGGCTCTCCACGGCCAGGTGCAGAGCGCTCAGCGAGGAGGCGCAGACCGTGTCGACGGCCATGGAGGGGCCGTTGAAGTCGCAGAAGTGCGAGACCCGGTGAGCGATGGACGCGGAGTTGAGCGACAGAGGGGCAGGCCCGACCCCGTCGGCGGCGTCGTGCTGCACCAGGACGTAGTCCTGGTGCATCACCCCGACGAAGACGCCGACCGCTCTGCGCGGTCCGCGGACCGTGGTCCCGGTGAGACCGGCCGGGGTGTACCCGGCGTCCTCCATGGCCTCCCAGCACACCTCCAGGAACATCCGTTCCTGCGGGTCGAGCTGGGCGGCCTCGTCCGCCGGAACACCGAAGAAGTCGGCATCGAAGCAGTCGACGTCGTCCAGGAACCCACCCCAGGAGGCCATCGTCCGCCCGGACGGGGTGCGCTTGCCCCGGAAGGTGTCACGGGGCCAGCGGTTCTCGGGAACCTCGGTGACACAGTCGCGTCCGGCCTTCAGGTTCTCCCAGAACTCGGTGACATCGCCCGCCTTCGGGTACCGGCCGCCGAGCCCGACGATGGCGATGTCTCCCGGACCGGTTTCCCGGGCCGGTGCGGCGGATCGCTCGGCGACCTGAGCACCGGGCACGGACGGTTCGTCGCGCACCGCCCGTCCGGGCGACGGGTCCGGCGCCTCCACGGCCGGGACGGCCGGGCCGTGGAGCTCCACGATGTGGGCGGCCAGCCCGGCCACTGTCGGGTGTTCGAACAGCGACGTCGGTGACAGCCTCGCGCCCAGCCGCGACCCGATCTCCGGTGCCATCTGCAGCAGGGCGGCCGAGTCCAGACCTAGCTCGTAGTAGCTCGTGTGGGTGTCGACCTGCTCGGCCGGAACCCCGATCCGGGCGGCGACGACCGAGGCGACGACTCCGGCCGTATCCCCCGCCGAGACCACGTCGGCATGGGCTTCTACGCCGCCCGCGAGCGGGCCGGGTTCGACCGGTACCTCACCGAAGCGCACGGGGTCGATGTGTCCGGCGTCCCTCACTGCCTTCGTGACAAGGTTCCTCAGCTCGCCGGTCCTGCGCCCCTCGGAATCGAAGAACTCCAGGGCCAGGGTGAACAGTTCGTCCCGGCGTGTGACGGAGTCACGCCGTACTCGCGTGTAGCAGGAACGCCCCAGCCGCGCGCCGGCCCGGAACGGGCCGTAGTGGATCGGGAGGAACAGGCGCCGCTCGGCGCTCTCCGAGTCGTCGTCGGCCCTCCCGTCGAGGAGCGCCATCTCGCTCGCGGCCACGGCGCTGCCGTCGATGAGGGCGGGGTGGAACAGCCGATGCGGGCCGTCGTCCGCCGCGCGCTCGTCGAGGGCCACTCGCAGCCAGACGTCCTCGGGCGTGACGTACGCCGCGCCGACCGTCTTCATGAGGTTCGAGTGGACGAGTCCGTCGGCGCGGAAGGCCCGATAGACCTCTTCCAGGTCGCGGGCCCGCCCGTCGTCGGCGCGCAGCACTTCCAGTACCTCGGCCGGGATCTTCGTGGCGTCGACGGCGGCGTGTCCCGTCCGCCGCATCTCGGCCGTGATGTAGGGCAACGCAGCCTCTTCGGAGCCGTGGGACGCCACAGCGGTCACGGTGATCCGCCAGCTCGCCGCCCCGTCGGCACGTGCCTCGACCTGGATGTCCACCGCACGGCCGGCGTCCACGGACAGCGGTCGGTAGATCGTCAGCTCCTGGAGAGTCAGCTCGGTGTACGGCACATCGGGGGCGAACTCCTCGAAGCAGCCGTACAGCAGGTCGATCCACGCCAGTCCGGGCAGCAGACGCCGACCGTGGACGCGATGGCCGTCGACAACCGCGTCCCCCGCGTCGATGCGCCGGGTCAGCACCAGCGGCTGTGCGACACCGCCGAGAGCCATGCCTGTCCGTTGGTCGCGGCGCTCGAGTGCGGGAAGCGGCACCGGGCCGCGCGGCCCGGGGCGGCCACGTCCGAGGACCACGTGCGCGTTCGTACCGCCGTCGGCGAAGCTGCTCAGCGACGCGTAGCGCAGGTCCACCGGCGCGTAGGCCCGGGGGAAGGCCAGACGCCCGGGGTCGATCGCGTGGTGCTCCATGGGTTCTTCGCCGGACAGGAACGGCACCGTCCGCTGGTGGTGCAGCATGAGAACGACCTTGATGAACGCCGCGATGCCTTCGGCGCACAGCGGGTGGCCGATGTTGGGCTTCATCGAGCCGAGGTCCAGCGGAGAGGTCCGGTGCTCGCAGTAGACCGCCTCGATGGCCTTGAGTTCGAGGAGGTCGGTCAGCTCTGAGCCCGAACCATTGACGTCCAGGTGTCCGACCTGGTCCGGCCGGACACCCGCCCGCCGCAGCGCTTCGCCCATGACCTGCTTCTGGGCTGCCAGGTTCGGGGTCGCGGGTCCGGCGGTGCGGCCGTCGTTGTTGAGGGCCATGCCCTCGATCACGGCGTACACCGTGTCGCCGTCCCGCTCGGCCCGGTCCAGTGGCTTGAGAACGACGACGCCGGCGCCCTCCCCCAGGACGACACCGTCGCCACGGCGGTCGAAGACGTGGAATTCTCCGTTCTCACGCAGCAGTCCTCGGCGGCGGAAGAGCTCGTGGGCAAAGGTGTCCGTCAGCAGACTGACGCCCGCCACCAGCGCCAGGTCGGCCGAGCCCGTCGCCAGCGCGTCGGAGGCCGTCTGCATCGCCACCAGGGAGGAGGAGCACGCCGTGTCGATGACCATGGCGGGACCGTGCCAGTTGAAGAACTGGGAGACGTTGGCCGCGAGGTAGTTCTGTCCGACCGTCATGATCGGGTTGCGGGCCCCGTCCACGAGAGCGTCGTCCGTCCGGTGGGAACCACGTGCACCGACGTACACACCCGTGCGGGTGCCGTCCAGCTCCTGGGGGTGGTAGCCGGCGTGGTGGAGCGCCTTCAGACTCTCCTCGAGCAGCACCAGTGCCTGCGGATCCATGGCGCGGACGTCCTCGGGACGCAGCTTGAAGTATCCGCCGTCGAAGCCGAAGACATCGTCGACCAGTCCGGCGTGAGCACCGTCCGGGAGCGTCCAACGGCTGTCGGGAACCTCGCGGATCGCCGAGCGTCCCTGGCTGAGCAGCTCCCAGTAGGAGTCGATGTCCGGGGCTCCGGGCAGCCGGGCGGCCATGCCGATGACGGCGACGGCTTTGTCACGCCCATGGCCACCACCCGTGGTCGTCGCGGTCCGCTCGGACGGCCTGGCGGGGTGTGAGGAGTCGGCGGACGGTGTGTCCCGCGCGTCCGCCACCGGCGCGCCCTCGGCCTCGGCCGGTTGCGGCTCGGCGCCGAACTGTGCGGCGACCACCGTGGGCTCCGCGCTCAGCAACCGCGCCGCGAGTTCGCTCAGGGTCGGGTACTCGAGCAGGGTCGCGGGGTCGAGGGTGATGTCCAGGTGCTGCTGGATCCGCTGGAGGAACTGGGCGAGCAGGACGGAGTCGGCCCCGTAGTCCGCGTAGGAGGTGTCCTCGTCCAGCTTCCCGGGTTCGAGCCCGAGCTGGCCTTCGAGAGTACTGCTGAGGAAGGCGACGAGCCTCCCCCACGTCTTTCGGTCGTTCCGCGACGGCTCGGGCGTCACGGGGGCGGCGGGCGCGGGCGTCCCCACCTCACCGGTCCGTGCCGCGCCCGCCGGCCGGCGGGCGTCGAGGAGCGAACCGGGTTCGAAGCGGCCGGCGTCGACGCGGACCGGCATGACGACGGGGCCGCGCGGCGTGGTGAGGATGTCGTCAAGGAACATCGTGCCTTCGTCATCCGTGATGCTGAGCAGCCCGGTGTCGGTGTATGCCTGGCTTCTGACCTCACCGAAGCCGGTCTCGCGCCAGCTGGGCCACTGGATGCTCGTCATCGGCAGGTCCGCGCCATACGCCTGTGCGAAGTAGTCCATGAACGCGTTGCCCATCGCGTAGTCGCTCTGGCCGACGCCCAGTGCGGGGATCGCGGCGGCGACCGAGGAGAACAGGAGGACGAATTTCAGCGCCCGCCGGTCGAGAGCGGCCAGCAGATTCCTGGTGCCGTCGATCTTCGGTGAGACGACCCGGGCGATGTCGGCGACGGGCTTGCGGACGAACGCGGGGTTGCGTGTGTCGACCAGGCCCGCGGCATGGATGACCCCGGTGATCCGTCCGAGCGTCGACTCGACCGTCGCTATGCCGGCGATGACCTCGTCGGCGCGGTCCAGAGGCAGTGCGAGGACTCGTACCTCGACACCCGCCGCCTCCAGCTCCAGGACAGCGGCGATCTTGTCGCGTACCGAGGGCGGGCAGGCGTCGGGGGTGGCCCACAGATGGCGTGGAGGCAGCGGCTCCCGGCCTGTGAGGACCAGTCGCCGTACGCCGTAGTGGTCGACCAGGTGCCTGGCGCAGAGGAGCCCGAGGCCGCGTGTGCCTCCGGTCACCAGGAGGACCTCGTCGGGAGCGAAGACCGGCCGGGCCGTCCGCGCGCCTCGCGGTGCCGCCTCGGCCAGTACGGGGGTCAGGCGGACTCCGGCGCGGTAGCAGACCTCCACGTCACCGGAGTCGTCCGTGAGCTCGCGATGGATGACAGCCGCGTCCTCGGCATCACTGCGCACGGCGGGGTCCAGGTCGGCGTGGCGCGAAGTGAGACCCCGGTACTCGCTGCCGAGCATCCGGTGGAGCGCTGCCCGCGCTCCGCCGGCGGGGTTCACCTGGTGACCGGCGTACTCCCGGCCGTGGGTGTCCGGTGATTCCAGGCCACGCGTCACGAACAGCAGGCGGATGTCACGGGACGCCTTGTGCTCAAGGGCGCTCTGCAGGAGGGACACCGCTGCACGACCGGACGCCTCCGGTTCGGCGAGCGAGCCGGTGCCCGGGTCGTCGGCTATTCCGGTGAGATCGATCCAGGCGGTACAGGTTCCGATGTGGCGTTCGAGGACCGCCTGGGCGTCGGGGTCGGATGTGTCCAGCAGTGTGGCGTCGTCGAACCGCTGCGCAAGTTCCCCGGCGAGCCTCGTCGTCGCCCCGTTGTGCAGGACGATGACGGAGAAGTGCCGCGCCCGTCCGGCGCCCAGCGCGGTCCCCTGCCACCGCTTGGTCAGGAACAGCGTCGTACCGGGCCCGGTCCGGCGCTCCGGCCCGGCCTCCGTGCGCTGTGCTCCCGCCGGGGCGGGCGGGGGTGTGGGAGCGGCCGGGGCCGTCTCGGGTACCCAGTACCGTTCACGGGCGAAGGGATAGGTCGGCGCACTGATCCTGCGGGGCGTGGGGCCCGTGGGGGCGTACAGTTCGCGCCAGTTCGGTGCCGCACCGCGCGACCACAGTTCGGCGAGCCTGTCCAGACCGCCGTGCTCCATCGGTCCATCGACGGGCGCCGCTGCCGGCATCGGCGGCAACGCCCCGCTGCCCTGTCTGGCATTGCCCCGGTACAGCCCATCGACGGACTCGTCACCCGCCACATACCGCTCCAGCTTCTCGGCGAGCGTCCGGAAGGAGTCCGCGACGACACCGAGGCGCTCCTTCATGGCCTCGCGCCCGCTCTGTAGCGTGTAGGCAAGGTCCGCTGGAGTGGTCCTCCGCCTGGTCCCGGCGGACTCCGACTCCTTTTCGCGCGCGAAACGCAGCAGTTCACCGGCGTACGCCCGCAGGCGGTCCTCGTTCTTGGCGGAGAGCGTGAACAGCAGGGGCTCGTGCGCGACCGCGGCCGGTGCCGGACGCCGGTCCACGTACTCGGCCACTATCAGATGGGCGTTGGAACCACCGGCGCCGAACGACGAGACTCCGGCGATTCGGGGGTGGGTACGCCCGTCCAGCACGGGCCGTTCCCAGTTCCGCAGCTCCTGGTTGACGACGAACGGCGTACGGGTGAAGTCGATGTTCGGGTTCAACGTCGCGGAGTGCAGTGAAGGGGCGATCTGGCCGTGCTCCATCTGGAGCAGCACCTTGGTGAGCCCGGCGATCCCGGCCGCGCTCTCGCAGTGGCCGATGTTGGACTTGGCCGAACCGAGGTAGCAGAACTGGCCGTCGCCGTCCTCGGTACCACCGGCGGCGGTCCTGAACGCTTGGTTCAGCCCGGTGACCTCGATGGGGTCGCCGAGAGTGGTTCCGGTGCCATGCGCCTCGACGTAACTGACGGCCCTGGGATCGACCTCGGCCTCGCGCAGCGCACTGTGGATCGCGGCCTGCTGGGCACGGGGGTTGGGCACCGTGTAGCCATTCGTGCGCCCGCCGTGGGACATGGCGCTGCCCTTGATCACCCCGTAGATGTGGTCGCCGTCGCGCTCCGCGTCGTGCAGCGGCTTCAACAGGGCGACACCGACGCCCTCGCCGGGGATGTAGCCGTCCCCACCGATGCCGAAGCTCTCGCAGTGCCCCTTGCTGGAGATGAACTGCCCCGCGCTGAGGGCCAGATACTTGTTCGGGTGCACGGTCACGTTCACACCGCCGGCGAACGCCAGCTTGGTACGGCCCTGGCGCAGATCACGGCAGGCCAGATCCACCGCGGTGAGCGAGCCGGAGCACATGGTGTCCACGGTCATGCTGGGCCCGTGCAGATTCATCACGAAGGAGACGCGGTTGGCGATGCTCGCGTAACTGCTGCCGAGCGGACTGGGGTTCCCTCCTGCGGACTCGGCACCCGGGAACAGCAGCTGGTACTGCCCCCACATCACACTCGCGTAGACACCGATCTGGCCCTCGCCGGCCTCGTGGTCCGTACGCCGCAGCCGCTCACGCGTGTACCCGGCGTCCTCCATCGCTGTCCAGGCGTGTTCCAGGAACAGCCGCTCCTGAGGATCCAGGTGCTTGGCCTCGCTCGGCGATATGTTGAAGAACAGCGGATCGAAGCGGTCGACCTCGGCGATGAATCCGCCCCACCGGCTGTAGTGGCGGCCGGGCACCGTGCGATCGCCGGAGTAGTACGCACGCCAGTCCCACCGGTCCTCGGGAACCTCGACGACGCAGTCGCGCCCCTCTCGCAGGTTCTGCCAGTACTCGCGCAGGTCACGGGATTCGGGATAGCGCCCGGACAGACCGATGATCGCGATGTCCAGCGCGGTGGACGAGCCCCGTACGGGAACAGGCACGGGGACGGACACCCTGGTGTCCTCGCTGGCCTTCTCCGCCTCGGATGCCACGACGGGCTGCACGACGCTCACGGCGGCGGGGGCCGCCACGGAGGCTGGGGGGGCAACCGTTCCCTCGGACGGCGCGAACATCGCGTCCAGCGAGGACCGGTGCTGCGCGATGAAGTACGCCCCCAGCTCCGCGAGGGTGTGGTATTCGAACAGCAAAGTCTTGGAAAGCGAGCCGAACGACCTCTCCAACGCGGCGGTCAGCTCGGTCGCCAGTATCGAGTCCATGCCGTAGGAGCCGAGCGGCTCGTCCACGTCGATGTCGCTCGCCGGTACCTCGGTGACCCGCGAGAACTTCTCCTGGAGGAAGGCCATGGTCCGTGCTTCCAGCCCGCGGTCATCGCGCTCGGGCGCGCGCTCAGGCTCGCGTCCGGCACCGTTGGATCCACGCGCCACGCCGGCGGCCGATGCCTGCCAGTCCTGGTCGAGATCCAGGAGGGCGCGCATGCGCTCCTCCTCCCCCGCCGCCACGACCACGTGGGGCTCGCCGCTGTCGAGAGCCCGGTGGAAGGCCCGAATGCCGTCCTCGGTCGTCATGGGGAGCAGCCCACTGCGCACGCGCAGGGCGCGCTGGGTGGCCGCGTCGGTGCCCATGCCACCGCTCTGCCACAGCGGCCAGCCGATGGCGACCGTACGGCCGCTGCGCCGACCCGCCTCGACGAGTGCTCCGCGGTGCCGCGCGAACTCGTCGAGGAAGGCGTTGGCGACGGCGTAGTCGCCCTGTCCCACACTGCCGGTCGCCCCCATGATGGAAGAGAACAGCACGAAGAAGTCCAGATCCGTGTCCTTGGTCGCCTGGTCCAGACTGTGGCACCCGGCGAGCTTCGGCGTCAGCACGCGACGGAACTCCGCTACGGGCTTCTTCACCAGGAAGCTGTCGTGGATCACGCCCGCGGAGTGGATGACACCGTGCAGCCCGCCATGGCGCCGGGTCAGTTCGGCGACGAGTTCCTCGGTCGCGTGCTCGTCGGAGGCGTCCAGGGAGTGGTACTCGGCCTTCGCGCCCAGGGCACGCAGGGATGCCAGCCCCGTCTCCTGGGCCGGACCGTGGAAGGACCGGCCGGTCAGGCAGATCACCGCATCCTTCACCCGGCGCGCGATCTCCTCGGCGAAGATCAACCCCAGGCCGCCGGCACCACCCGTGATGAGATAGACACCTCCGGTGCGCCACTGTGCCGGCCGCGCCGCTGCCTCGGCGAGTGGTTCCCAGCCGAGGACTCTGCGACGGCCGTCCCCGTAGCGGATCTGCCGGTCCTCCGGCGCGCGACTGTCCTCCTCCAGCCTCTCGATCAGGTACGAGGCAGGGGAGTCGGCGGGTACCGCGAGAACCTGTCCGGTGAAAGCGGGGTTCTCCAGCTGAGCCGTCCTCAGCAGTCCGGAGAGGGCCTGGTGCAGGGCCGACTCGCCGTGCGAGGGCGTCAGGACCTGAAGGAGTACCGAGCCCTCGGATCTGTCGAGCAGGAGGCCCTTGAACACACGGAGCAGTTCCAGCGCCTGGGCCGTGACGGCCTCGGCTCCCGGTGCGGCGGTGGCGATGTCCTCGGGCGGCTCCAGAAAGGTGAGGTGAGGTGCGCGTGTGCGCAGGTCCTCCAGCCGATCCTCGAAGCCGCAGGCGAGAACCAGGCGCAGCGTGCGCCCCCGGCCCGCGCCCGGTGACGGCGCGCCGGAGGTATCGGCCGGCTTCTCCCTCCATACCGGCTGGAACAGCGTCACCTCCTTCGCGGTCGCGGTCCTGGATGATTCCGTGGTCTTCCGCATGGAGTAGCCCCGTAGAGTCGCGAAGATGTTGCCCTGCTCGTCGCAGAGGTCGAGGTCCCACCGCCGTACCGGGCTCGCTGGACCCGGAACCTCACGGATCCATGCGTAGGCCGACGCAGGGGTGGCGCCGAAGACTTCCAGACGATCGAGCGCAAAGGGCAGGGATGTGTTCCAGGGCCCGTTCCCCCGGGCCGCCCGGGCCTCGGAGGCCAGCGTCGCCTGAAGCGCGCCGTCGAGCATGCTGGGGTGCAGAACGAAGTCCTGTCGGGTGTCCGCAACGGCGTCCGGGAGTACGAGGAGGGCCAACAACTCACCGTCGCCCAGTCGGATGTCGCGCAGGGCCCGGTGGGTGTCGCCGTAGTCCAGTCCGGCGTCGTGCAATGTCTCGTAGTAGTCCTCGACGGCGAAATCAGCCTGCTGCGTACGGGACTTGAGCGTCGCGATGTCCAGGAGCGGCGGCGGGGCCGTCGCGCGCCCGCGCGATCCCCTACCCCGTGAATGGACCACGTGCGTTCCCGCAGAGGTCTGGCCGGTGCTCACCTCGTACGTCACCCGCTGGTCAGCGCTGCTCCCCTCGCGGTCGGGGACACCCCCCTCCCGCGTCAGAACTGTGCGGACCGTGCGGTTCTCGGCGCCGACGACGATGGGCCGCGCCCATACGACGTTCTCCAGACACAGCGTCGCGTTCGGATCGTCCGTTCCGGGCAGCGTGCGGTCGACGGCCGCGCGCGCCATCTCGAGGTAGGCGACGGCGGGCAGCACGTGCTTGCCCCTCACCTTGTGGTCGCGCAGAAAGAAGTCGCGGGCTCCGACCTCGGATTCGAAGGCGAGGTGGTCCGCACCGGGGTGCCCCGGGGAGGATCCGGACTCGCGCGGGAGCAGCGGACGCCTCCTGCGCTCGCGGGTCCCGTCGGCGTCGGCCGTTTCGAGGTCGAGCCAGTAGGGCTTCCTGGCGAAGGCGTAGGCGGGCAGCGGCACGCGCCGCGGCCGTGCGACGTCTGCGTAGAGCCGGTCCCAGTCCACCTCCTCGCCCCGAACCCAGGCGACCGCCAGCTGTTCGGCGTCGGTGGCCGTGGTAGCGGCCGGGGCCCTCTCGCCCTTCCTCCATGCTCGCCTACGGCCGCGCAGGACGGTGGGCGGCAGCGGGACGGCACGTGACGCCACGCCCTCCAGGAGTGATGCGAGCGAAGCCACGTCCGTGGGCATCAGGCACAGCCGCTCGGTCAGCGCCTCTCGGCCCACCTGGGTCGTGTACGCCAGGTCCATGAGGTCGGCGTCGGTGAGCGGGCGGCCGGCGGTCCCCTCGGACCGCAGATGGGCCAGGAGGAGCTCCGCCTGCGTGACGAGTTGGGCTTCGCTCTCCGCCGAGAGGACGACCACCTGCCTGGGACCGCCGGTGAGCGGGGCGGGCTCCCTGTCCTCGGCGGTCCTCAGTCGGTGTCCGAGGGCCGGAGGTTCGGCGACGATGACATGGGCGTTGCTGCCGCCCGAGCCGAAACTGCTGACTCCGGCCAGGCGTGTCGGCCGGTTACCGGGGTCCCAGTCCCTGAGCCGGTCCACAACGGAGAAGGGCGTCCCGTCCAGGGCGATCTGAGGGTTGCGCCGCGTGTAGTGCAGGGTGGCGGGCAGCTTTCCGTGCCGGATGGACAGCACGGTCTTGACCAGTCCGGTGATGCCCGCCGCTGCTTCCAGGTGGCCCAGGTTCGTCTTGACGGATCCGATGGCACAGGGCGCGACGCTGCCGGCGAAGGCCCGGGTCAGCCCCTGGAGCTCGATCGGATCGCCGAGTGGGGTGCCGGTCCCGTGCGCCTCGACGTAGCTGATGTCGGACGGGGTCACCCGGGCGTCGGCCAGCGCCGCCTCGACCAGGCCCGCCTGCATGGCGGCGCTGGGTACGGTCAGCCCGCCCGCCTGGCCACCGTGGTTGGTGGCGCTCCCCTTGACGACCGCGTACACGTGGTCGCCCTCCGCGAGTGCCGTGGCGAGCGGCTTGAGCAGCAGGACAGCACCGCCCTCGGAGCGCACGTAGCCGTTGGCCGACTCGTCGAACGTCTTGCAGAGACCGTCTGGCGACAACATGCCGGCCCGGTGATAGGCGATGCTGTTCGCGGGATGGCACAGGACGTTGACACCGCCGACCAGGGCTGTCTCGCACTCCCCCGAGCGCAGCGCGCGCACGGCGGTGTGAACAGCCACCAGGGAGCTGGAGCACGCCGTGTCCAGCTGGACACTCGGGCCGCGCAGGTCGAAGAAGTACGAGACGCGATTGGCGATCACGGCCGTGGCCGTGGCCGCTCCGCTCTGCGCGCGCGGGATGATTCGCTCGGTGTCCAACACCCGCTGGTAGTCCGAGCCGCTGGCGCCGACGAACACTCCCATCGGTGCGCCCGCGACCTTGCTCGGTGGATATCCCGCGTCCTCCAGACAGGCCCAGGACAGTTCCAGCATCCATCGCTGTTGCGGGTCCATGAGGTGTGCTTCGCGCGGGGTGATACGGAACAGGGCCGCGTCGAAGCGCCTTGCGTCGGTGACGAAGCCGCCGCGGTCGATGCCCGGGTGTGTGCTCGGACCGATTCCGTCGGGCCACCGCCAACGGCCTTCGGGCAGCGTCCCGACCGCGCTGCCGCCCCCTTCGAGGAGCCGCCAGAGACTGGTGGCGTCCTCGATGCCGCCGGGTAGCCGGCAGGCCATGCCGATGATCGCGACATCGCGGGAGCCATCGTCGCCTCGCGCAGCACCACGCTCTTCACCTGCCCCTGCTGCGGGGGCGGGGAGCGCGGTGGCGGACCGGATCGGCGGGGATTCCTCATCCCTCAGGCCGTCAAGATGCTCGATGATCCGTGCGCCTGTGTTGTGCTCGAAGAAGAACAATGCTTCAACGGATATTCCGTACCGACTCTGGATCTTCTCCTGCAGGTCCAGGAGGCTCGCGGAGTCAAAGCCCAGCTCGAACAGCGGACTCTCTAATAAATGCTGGGCTTCTTCACAGACCTGGACCCCGAGTATGGCACGAAAGAATTCATGCATGTCGTCGGCGAGCTGATCCGTCGCAGGGATGTCCGCAACCATGCCGGAGGCGTCCTGAAGAGTTTCCTGAATCCGTTTCGCACGGTGCGGCAGATCGTATGTGACAAGGACACCGTTCCCACCGTTGACGAGATCAGCGGGCCGATACCCCGGTACGAGGTGACGGATTTGCGCCCCGTGCAGCTGATGCATACGTAAAACGGTGTCCAGACAGCGCCCCTGCGCATTGGTCGCCCGTATGTAGGCCCGGAGATCCATGTCCGGGTGTCGCCCGAAATCCCGACAGCGAGTGACCCCGACGGCTGTCGCCATCGATTCGCTTTCCTGACACCAGGTCAGCAGATGCTCCAGCAGCATGTCTCCGTAACCGAGACTCTGCTCACCGGGGTCGACGTTCAGGGAGAGCACATGAGCGACGGGCCCGTCCGGCCGGTGCAGCCGGTCCACCGTGTCGAAGCTCAAGGAGAACAGGTCATCCGCACTGTCGATGCGCTGCGAGTAGACAACACCTCGAACAGCTCCCTCGACTTCGACGACCAGATGCCCCACAGAGTTGACCAGTAGCCGCTGCCTGAGGGTCTCTTCGGGGACTCGTAAAAGCTCGGGCCAGCATAACTCTTCCAACTCCATGAGTCGGGGCATGTCAGAGAGACGAGCATGACGAATTACAGCATGGTGCGCGTGCAGCATAAGCCTGGTCAGACCTTCCCCCGCGTCCAGCACCTGCCGGTTGCCGGACGAAATCTGATTCCGCACTCAGAGCAGCGCGGTAAGAAAACTTGATGCGACAGCCAGACTTCGACCGAACTCACGCACAGTCGTACGCTGCCTTCAAGAAACCGAAACGGAATCGCAGAATCCCCTCCCCTCGAACCCAAGGTTCACGATCCGCGCAACAGAATCACGTAGCCGCCGGCAACGCTACCCGAGGCATGCGCCTAGATCAACAAGCAGATGGCGGTGATTCGATCAGGCCTCCAAACGGAACATTGAACTCAGGGCAATGAGAGAGGATCACCATCCGGACAGCGCACAAGTTGGCGTGCCCGACCGGCGGCAATACCACCACATGCACCGCACACGCACCCAACTGGGATATCACCCGTCGTGCATCTAGCGCATGCCTCACGATTCACACAAGTCATTTATTGATCCGCAGCACTTTGGGTCCAGGCTCATTGATGCTGTGAGTGATCCGGTGGGTGTGCGCGGACCTGGTCGCGCGCTGCTGACCCGGCCTCGGGGCCGGCGGGGCGGGTGAGCATCAGGTTCTGTCCAGGCCGCCGTGCAGCGGGAACTCCCGATGTGGGCCGACCCGACCGGCGCGCAGCTGACCTTCTCCTCGCCCGGAACGGACCCGAGTCGTCTCTCGGTCCCGCTGCGCGAGAAGTGATCACCGACTGCTGCCGGGCGGGCAGGACCCGGCTACTGCCCTCCCGGCAGCAGCGTCCCCGGTTCGGCCGGGGCCACCCCCACCGCCCTCGTCCTCGGATTGCGCCGCTGACGACGGGCCACCCACGTGGCGAACCACGAGAGCAGCATGCACATCCCGATGTAGATCGGAGAGATCACCATCACGACGGGGATGAAGGGAAGATCGTAGTCGAGATTCGACGCGATCAGCTTTCCGGCGTGGAGGAATTCCTCGTAGGTGATCAGATAGCCCAGTGAGGTGTCCTTGAGCGCGACCACCAGCTGACTGATGATGGTCGGCAGCATCGCGCGTACGGCCTGGGGAGCCAGGACGAACGTGGTGACCTGTGTCTTGCGCATCCCGAGCGCGTACGCCGCCTCGCGCTGGCCCCGGTCCACGGAGTTGATCCCGGTGCGGAACACCTCCGCGAGGACGGAGCCGTTGTAGAGCGTCAGCCCGGCGACCAGGGCGGGCAGCGGCTGGACCTTCAGCGCCACGAAGATGAAGAAGATCATCACCAGCACCGGCATGGCCCGGAAGAACTCGACGAGCAGCGTGGAGATCCAGCGCAGCACCCGGTGTTCGGAGAGCCGGCCCACCGCGAGGATCGCGCCCAGGACGAGTGAGAGGACCGCGGCGTACGCGAACGCCTTGAGGGTGTTGCCGAGGCCGCGCAGCAGCAGTTCCTGGATGCCCTTGTACGCGAAGGGCGTCCACTTCTCGGCGGTGAACTGGTCGGTGTCGAAGAGCAGATAGACGATCCAGCCGAACAGCGCCAGGATCACCACCGTCGAGGCGATCCCGTACATCAGGTGCCGCTTGCGGGTCACCGGGCCGGGGACGTCGTAGAGCGCGGTGGCGGCGGGCAGTGTGGGCCTGCGGTTGAGGGTCTTGGTCATCGTGCCACTCCCCAGCGTTTCTCCATCACGTTGAACACCGCGCTGATGGTCAGGGTGATGATCAGGTAGCCGACGGCGATCCAGATGAAGGACCAGATGATGCTGTAGCCCAACTCGTTGAGCGTCTTGTAGGTGCCGAGGAGTTCGGTGACGCTGAACGCCCCGGCGATCGCGGAGTTCTTCGCCAGCGCGATGAGTGTCGAGCCGACCGGCGGGATCACCGACCGGAACGCCTGCGGCAGCACCACGGTGCTCAGGGTCTGGCCGAAGTTCATGCCGAGGCTGCGCGCGGCCTCGCCCTGTCCCCTGGGCACGGTGTTGATGCCGGAGCGCAGCACCTCGCAGATGAAGGCCGAGGTGTAGCAGCCGAGCGCCAGCACGGCGAAGACCTGGAACGGCAGGACGAGCCCGAAGCGGGGCAGGCCGAGCAGGACCGCGAAGAACAGCAGCGTCAGCGGGGTGTTGCGGAGCACGGTGACCCAGACCGTGCCCAGCACCCGGAAGGAGCCGACGGGCGCGACCCGGAAGGACGCCATCAGGAAGCCGAGGACGAGCGCCAGCGCGGAGGCGTAGACGGTCAGCTCGACGGTGCCGAGGAAGCCCTTGCCGTAGAGGGAGAAGTTCTCTGTCAGTACGTCCATGGGTGGGGCCGTCCCCTCAGTTCGCCGGGTAGCGGTCGATGGGCGGCGGGGTAGGCGCGGGTGCTCCGGAGAGGCCCAGCGTCGCTTCGTACGCCTTCTTCCAGTTGCCGTCCTTCTCGTTGGCCTCCAGTGCGTCGTTGAGCGCGTCGCGCAGCGCGTTGTCGCTACGCGGCACTCCGATGCCGTACGGCTCCTCGGAGAAGGGCTTGCCGACGACCTTCATCTCGTCGGGCGCCTTGGCCGCGAAGCCCAGCAGGATCGCGTCGTCGGTGGTGACGGCGTCGACCTGGAAGGTGAGGAGGTTGTCGACGCAGATCGAGTAGGTGTCGTACGCGACGAGCGTCGCCTTGGGGTAGTCGGCGGCGATGCGCTGGTAGGGCGTGGAGCCGGCCGCCGAGCAGACCGTCCTGCCCGCCAGGTCCTGCGGCCCGTCGACGTCGTTCTCGTCGGTGCGCACCAGCAGGCCCTGGCCCGCCATGTAGTACGGGCCGGCGAAGCCGACGAGCTTCTTGCGCATGTCGTTGATGGTGTAGGTGCCGACGTAGTAGTCGATCTGGCCGTTCTGCAGGGCAGTCTCGCGGTTGGCGGAGGCGATCGTGCGGAAGCGGATCGTCTTCGGGTCGAAGCCGAGCGAGGCCGACATCATGCGGGCGATCTCGATGTCGAACCCGGAGTAGATCCCGCTCGCCGGGTCCTTCTCCCCCAGGTACGGCTGGTCCTCCTTGGCGCCGACCACCAGATAGCCGCGCTTCTTCGCCTTGGTCCAGGTGCGGGAGTCGGGCAGTTCGAAGCCGGTGTCGACCTGGTACACCGGCAGCGCCTCGGCCTTCGGCCCCTTGACCGGCGGGCTGCCCTCCTTGCCGCAGCCCGCGGCGAGCGCGGCGAGCAGGAGACCGGCCACGAGGGCGACCGCCCCGCCCGTACGCGTGTTCCTCGTACGCAACATGGAATGCCTCCCCTCAGTGCTTGAGGATCTTGGACAGGAAGTCCTTGGCGCGGTCGCTCGAAGGGTTCGTGAAGAAGTCCTCCGGGGTGCGGTCCTCGACGACGCAGCCGTCGGACATGAACACGACGCGGTTGGCCGCGGAGCGGGCGAAGCCCATCTCATGGGTGACCACGACCATGGTCATGCCGTCCCGGGCCAGCTGCTGCATGACCTCCAGGACCTCGTTGATCATCTCCGGGTCGAGCGCCGAGGTGGGCTCGTCGAAGAGGAGCGCCTTGGGGTCCATGGCCAGGGCGCGGGCGATGGCCACGCGCTGCTGCTGGCCGCCGGAGAGCTGGGCGGGGAACTTGTCGGCGTGGGCGACCAGGCCGACGCGCTCCAGCAGTTCGCGGGAGCGCCGGTCGGCCTCGTCCTTCTTGCGCTTGCGGACCTTGAGCTGGGCCAGCGAGACGTTGTCCAGCACGGTCTTGTGGGCGAAGAGGTTGAACGACTGGAAGACCATGCCGACTTCGGCACGGAGCTGGGCCAGGCCCTTGCCCTCCTCGGGGAGGGGTCTGCCGTCGATCGTGATGCTGCCGGACTCGATCGTCTCCAGCCGGTTGATCGCCCGGCACAGGGTGGATTTCCCTGAGCCGGAGGGGCCGATGACCACCACCACCTCCCCGCGGCCGACGGTGAGATTGATGTCCTGAAGTACGTGCAACTCTCCGAAGTGTTTGTTGACGTCCCTCAGTTCGATCAACGGATCGACGGCCATGCGCTGCCCTACCCACTTGTCGCTGTGTCGAGGTCAGCGCAAACTATCCATCGCGAAAAGGGACTTCGCACCCGACACGCGTAAATGGCGCATAAGGCTTTTTAACTGGATTAGGTGAGGAGAGCGGGCTCCCGCGGGGTTCCCGGCTCAGTTTTCCGCGGACTCCGCGTACACCTGGGAGAGCTCGGGGCTGCCCGCCATCGCCCAGTCGAGTCCGGCCGCGACGACGTCGATCTCCCGCCCGGACTCCAGCCGCACCACGGGCTGACCGCTCGGCCAGACGTCCCAGGCGGCGCCCGGAACGGTCCGCACGATCACGGTGCCGAGGTAGAGACCGGCGTCGTTGCCGAGCCAGGGAAGCTCCTCGGGGTCGTCGCGCCAGCGGGGCGGCAGCTGGTCGAGCGCGGCCAACGAGGCGGGTGTGTCGTCGAGTTCGAGTCCGTGCTGCCCCGCCCTGACGCGCAGCAGTTCGCATTCGGCGAGCAGTTCGGCCACGCCGTCGGGGTCTGCCTCGACGGCGGCGGCGAGTGCGCCTGAACGCGTACCACCCTGACGCTTACGCCAGTTGTCCAAGAAAGGGATGTTCATACCACTAGGGTCCCATCCCGGCCGGGTTCCGCACCACAGGGCGCGCGGCGTTCACCGATCCCCCACCCCGCCCCGGCCGGGATCCGAGCAGATATCTAAAGTACGCACATGAGTGCACACGCCTACGTTTCGGAACTGTTCTCGCTGGAAGGCCGGGTGGCGGTGGTCACCGGTGGCAGCTCCGGCATCGGCCGGGCGATCACCGGCGCCCTGGCCCGGGCCGGCGCGGGCGTCGTCGTGGTGGCCCGCCGGGAGGCCGAGCTGAGCGCGACCGTGGACGAGCTGACCGCCGAGGGCTGCCGGGCCACCTGGGTGAGCGCGGACCTGAGCACCGCCGAGGGAGTGCGCGTGGGTGCGGACGAGGCCGTGCGGGCGTTCGGGGAGCCGGACATCCTGGTGAACTGCGCCGGGATCAATCTGCGCCCGCCGATGACCGAGCTCGGCGAGGACGTCTGGGACGCCACGATGGCGGTGAACCTGAAGGCGCCGTTCCTGCTGGGGCAGCGCTTCGGGCCCGGCATGGCCGAGCGCGGCCACGGGCGGATCATTCACGTCACCTCGCAGCAGGCGCACCGGGCCTTCGTGAACAGCGGCGCCTACGGGGTGTCCAAGGGTGGTCTGGAGTCCCTGGCCCGCTCCCAGGCCGAGGCGTGGTCCCCGCACGGCGTCACCGTGAACACCCTGGTGCCCGGGTTCGTGCTGACGCCGCTGAACGAGCGGCTCGCCTCGGACCCGGAGAAGGTGGCGTCGCTCGCCGCGCGGACCCTGGTCGGCCGCAACGGCCTCGCGGAGGACTTCGCGGGGGCCGCGGTGTTCCTGGCGGGGCGCTCCTCGGCGTACGTCACCGGGCAGTCGGTGTTCGTGGACGGCGGGTTCTCGGTGCACTGAGGACCCGCCGCCCACACCCCGGGGCCTGTCAGGTCAGGACTCCTGCCGCCACAGGGCGGCGGCCGCTTCGGTCACCGCCGCCTCGACGGACGCCGAGGCGGCGTCCTTCTCCACGCCGAGGCCGCTCAGCACGCCGGAGCCGTCCTCGAACTCCAGCAGGGCCAACAGGATGTGCTCGGTGCCGACGTAGTTGTGCCCGAGCCGGAGCGCCTCACGGAAGGTCAGCTCCAGGACCTTGCGGGAGTCGGCGTCGTACGGGATCAGCTCGGGCACCTCTTCGGATGCCGGCGGCAGCGCGGCGGTCGCCGCCGTACGGAGGGCGTCCGGGGTGACCTCCGGGCCGAGGAGGACCCCGGCCGCGATGGATTCGGGCTCGGCGAGCAGGCCGAGCACCAGGTGAGCCGGGAGGATCTCGGCGTGCCGGCCGGCCTGGGCCTCGTTGTGGGCGGCCATGACGACGTTACGGGCGCGCTGGGTGAAGCGGCCGAAGCCCTGGCTCGGGTCGAGGTCGGAGGCGCTGTCGCCCTTCTTGGGCACGAAGCGCTTCTGGGCCGCCTGGCGGGTGACCCCCATGCTCCGGCCGATGTCCGTCCAGGAGGCGCCGGAGCGGCGCGCCTGGTCCACGAAGTGGCCGATCAGATGGTCGGCCACGTCGCCGAGGTGGTCGGCGGCGATGACCGCGCCGGAGAGCTGCTCCAGGGCATCGGTGTTGGACTTCTTGATGGCCTCGATCAGGTCGTCGAGGCGCACGGACGGCGTGGCGGGAAGGGGCTGCGTCATACGTCAACCTTAGGTTGACATCCACGGGGTGTCAACCTTGGGTTGTCAGTGCGACGCGGCCTCCACCCCGTGGAACGCGGCTCAGAGGTCGAGGTCGACGACCACCGGGGCGTGGTCCGAGGCGCCCTTGCCCTTGCGCTCCTCGCGGTCGACGTAGCTGTCCTTGACGGCGGCGGTGAACGGGGCGTTGCCGAAGGTGAGGTCGATCCGCATGCCCTTGTTCTTGGGGAACCTCAGCTCGCGGTAGTCCCAGAAGGTGTAGGCGCGGTCGTACTTGAGGGGGCGGGGCAGGACCTCGCTCAGGCCCTCCGCCTCCAGGGCCGCGAGGGCGGCCCGCTCGGCGGGCGTCACATGCGTGGCGCCGGCGAACAGCGCCGGGTCCCAGACGTCCTCGTCGGTCGGGGCCACGTTGAAGTCGCCGAGGACCGCGAACGGCAGGGCCTTCGCGGCGTCCGCCGCCACGGCCTTCCGCAGTGCCTCCAGCCAGCGCAGCTTGTACGCGTAGTGCTCGTGCGCGACCTCGCGGCCGTTGGGCACGTACACCGACCAGAGGCGCAGCGGGCCGCACGTCGCCGAGATCGCGCGCGGCTCCTGCACCCCCTCGTAGTCGGGGCCGTCGGGCAGCCCGGTGACGACGTCGCAGAGGCCGACGCGGGAGAGCAGCGCGACCCCGTTCCACCGGCCGGTGGCGTTGACCGCGGACTCGTAACCCAGCTCGGCGAGCGCGGCGGTGGGGAACTGCTCCGCCGTGCACTTGGTCTCCTGGATGCACAGCACATCGGTGCCGCTGCTCTCCAGCCAGGCCAGAAGCCTCGGCAGCCGGGCGGTGATCGAATTGACGTTATAGGTGGCGATGCGCATGGCAGCCAACCTAGCGGCTCCCGCTGACAGTCGCCGGAGGGCTCACAGCTCGGTGACGCCGCCCGGGGCCAGCCGAGAGTGGTCCGCGCCGCCCAGGGCCCCGATCTGGTTGTCGTAGATCGGCCGGGCCAGATCGGTCAGCAGGGCGTCGTGGACGTCGATGGCGCGTCGCGGCTTGACCTCGCGCACGTAGTCGATGACCTCGGAGATCTTGTTCCAGGGGGCCATGACCGGCAGCAGGAGGGTGTCGACGGGACGGTCGGGAACGGTGAGCGCGTCGCCGGGGTGGAAGACCGAGCCGTCGACCAGGAAGCCGACGTTGGTGACCCTCGGGATGTCGGGGTGGATCACCGCGTGCAGCTCGCCGTGCACGGTGACCTCGAATCCGGCGGCGGCGAACGCGTCCCCGTCGCCCACGGTGTGCACCCGCCCGGGGAACGCGGCCGAGAGCTGCTCGGCCACGCTGCGCAGCGTCCAGATCTCGGCTGCGGGATTCGCCTCCAGGCCCGCCCGCAGCCGCGCCTCGTTGAAGTGGTCCGGGTGCTCGTGCGTCACCAGGACGACGTCGGCGCCGAGTGCCGCGTCGTCCTCGGAGAAGCCGCCGGGGTCGATGACCAGGACCCGGCCGTCCTTCTCGACGCGGACGCAGGAGTGGGTCTTCTTGGTGAGGGTGAGAGCCCCGGGCGATGCGTTCATGGCCCCATCCTGCTACGCGGGCGGCGTGGTTTCCTCCTGGATCACCTTCTGCGCGACGGCGAAGGCGGCGCCGGCGGCCGGGAGTCCGCAGTAGACGGCGGTCTGGAGCAGGACTTCCTTGATCTCAGCGGGCGTCAGGCCGTTGCGCAGAGCGGCGCGGGTGTGCGCGGCCAGGCCCTCCAGATGGCCGGAGGCGACGAGCGCGGTGAGCGTGATGCAGCTGCGGGTACGGCGGTCGAGGCCGTCCCGGCTCCAGACCTCGCCCCAGGCGTACCGGGTGACCAGCTCCTGGAAGTCCTCGGTGAAGCCGTCGGCCGAGGCGTTCACCGCGTCGACATGGGCGTCCCCCAGCACCTCCCGGCGTACCTTCGTGCCCTGCTCGTGCCGGGCGTCCGGTGTCGGAGCGGACGTCTCGGGCGTCGGGGCGGCCGGGGCGATCTCGGCCACCGGGGCGAACGGGGCGGCGGGCGTCGCGGGCCCGGGGACGATCGGCAGCACGGGGATCGCGGCCGAGGTGTCCTGCTGCCAGGCGGTGGAGAAGTGCATCAGCAGCAGGTCGCTGACGGCGGCGGGCTGCTCGACCGGCGCGAGGTGCGAGGCCCCGGGAACGAGCGCCAGGCGGGCGTCCGGTATGCCGGCGACCAGTGTGCGGGCCTCGGCGGGCCCGGTGACCTGGTCCTCCGCCCCGACCAGCACCAGGGTGGGAGCCCCGATCCGGCCCAGCGCGCCGCGGATGTCGAACGCCGCGAGCGCCTCGCAGGCGGCGATGTAGCACCCGGGATCGGTGGTGCGGACCATTTGTACGGCCCATTCGACGATGGCGGGCTGCGCGGCGGCGAAGCCGGGAGTGAACCAGCGCTCCGGCGCGGTGCGGGCGATCGGCTCCAGGCCGTTGGTGCGGACGATCACGCCGCGCTGGCGGAACTCGTCCGCCGTGCCGAACCGGGGCGAGGAGGCGACGAGCGCCAGCGAGGCGACCCGGTGCGGATGTCTCAGCGCCAGGTCCGCGCCGATCGCCCCGCCGATCGAACAGCCCGCGTAGCCGAAACGCTGGATGCCGAGCCCGTCCAGCGTCGCGAGCAGCCGGTCGGCCAGATCGGCGACGGAGGCGGCGGCGTGCGCGGGCGCGCCACCGTGGCCGGGCAGGTCGTAGCGGAAGACTCGCCAGTGCTGGGACAGCTCGGGTATCTGGCGGTCCCACATGTGCCAGGTCGTGCCCAGCGAAGGACCTATGACCAGGACCGGAGCGTCTTCCGGCCCGTCGACGCAGTATTTGAGGGTGTTCCGTGGTGTCTCGCTCACCCGCTCGACCCTCTCATCCCGCGACCGCCTCCCCCAACTCAGGGCGTCGCCGCGTCGGGGAGCCGGCCGTCCCGGTGACGGGAGGAGCGGTGGTGCGGCGGGGCACACCGTGACGCTTCACACGACGGTGAGGACGTCGGCGACCGGCCTGCCCGGCGCGGAGCCGGTCGGCGGGGCCGTCCGTCTCCGTGCCGAGCACCGCCCGCCGAGGGTGCTGGCCGGCCATGGGCCGGGCGCTGTCAGACGCGGTCGGCGGCGATGAGGAGGTACTGGAAGGACCCGTCCCGGTAGGAGTTGATGAACGCGTCCTCGATCCCCGTGACCAGCGAGGACGTGGCCCGCAGCTCCCAGTAGGGCAGGGTGTCCGGGGTGAGGTCGATGACGGCCTGCGGCACGAGGCGGTTGTCGGCCATGGCCCGCAGATACTCCCGGCGCGAGTGGATGTTGCACTCGAAGTGCGCGTTGATCTGCGAGACCCACTTCGAGGGCTGTCCGTAGCGCGGGTTCCAGCAGCCGGTGATGGTCACGTAGCGGCCGCCCACCTTCAGGACGCGGGAGTGCTCGGCGAAGAGGTCGTCCAGGTCCACGTACATGCTCGACTCGTTGTTCCACGACGCCGCGGCGGAACCGGTCGCGAAGGGCGTGGAGAGCATGTTGCAGACGCGGGCACGGACGTGGTCCCCGATGCCCAGCTCCGCGGCGCGCCCATTGGCGAAGTCGGCCTGCTTGGCCGACAGGGTCACGCCTTCCACCGAGCAGCCGAAGCGCTGGTGCGCCATCACCATCGAGCCGCCCCGGCCACAACCCGCGTCCACCAGGGTGTCGTCGCGACCGATGTCACCGAGGTGCCCCAGCAGGAAATCGGCCTGCGCCGACTCCAGCCGGTGGAGCTCGGTGATGAGCTTCTTCTCGCTCTCGCTGTCCTCGGCGGTGCCGAGCGAGGCGGTGTCGACCTCACCGATGCCGTAGTGGTGGTGGTAGAGGCCGTCGACGTCACCGAGGCGCAGATTCACGGGCCGGGCCTCCCCGTCCCAGTAGCGGGCGATGTCTGACTGGTAGGGAGTCGCGGGGCCGGGGATGCGCAGGGCGGGGGCGGTGGTGAGTTCAGCGTTGGTCACGGACGATTCCCATCTCTTGCCGGAAGTCGGGGCCTACCAGAAGTCGGGCAGGCTGTAGCGGTAGGTGTTCGATTGGTGCCAGTGGTGATTGCCGTCGACCCAGGCGGCGACGCCCCGCAGGAAGCGCTGCACGGCGGGGACGGGGCAGGCGACGGCCAGTGCCGCGGCCTCGGTCTCGAAGGCGTGCATCAGCTCGTTGTGGATCTCGACCGATTTCAGGTAGGCGTCCTGGTCGGACAGCCCCTCGCGTTCGGCGATCACGACGGGCAGGTTCAGGTGCCGGCCCGGAGCGGCGAGCTCCTTGGTGTACGAGTAGAGGTCGTTCACGATCGTCGTGGCGTTGGAGGCGAGGGCGATGACCTTCTGCATGTCGGCCCGGGCGTGCAGGTCCGCCGGGAGTTCGTAGCCGCCCACGGTGTCGGTGATGGTGGGGCAGGGCCGGAAGTTGTTGAACTGGCGCATCGCCAGGTACTCCCAGACCTCCGGGACCTGGTCCTGCTGGGCCCAGGCCGCTTCGGCCAGATACCCCAGGTGCAGTCGCGCCATGTCGTGGCGGAGCCGGTCCGCCTGGGAGGGGCCGGCCGCGCGGACGAAGTAGTCCATGGCGGAGCGGTAGGCGCGCCGGGGGGCGTCCTCGTGGAGCGAGGCCGCCCACCCCGGCTGGTACTCCCGCGCGGTGTACAGGGGGTCGAGCGCGGTGTGCGCGAGCAGAAGCCGCTCTCCGAGGCCGATGGGCGAGCCGCCGTGGTCCTCGCAGTAGCAGTCGTCCACCGCGTTCTCGGCGACCATCAGGCGGGTGGCGAGCATCAGGTGGTCGACGGTGGGCGCGTCCGGATGGCATCCGACCATGTAGCGGCCCACGGAGAAGCCGTCGAACTGCTCCTCCCACTCCTCGGGATACAGGGAGACCTCGTCCAGCGCCCAGGCCTTGATCCTTCGGCTGACCTCGTCGACGCGCCCCTCGTCGGGCTCGGGGACGGGGTGGTGGTACAGCCCCGGAATCGGCCGGCCTTCCTGGGTGGCCGCCGGTACGGGCCGCTCCTCCAGGAGTGTCAGCCGCAGGCCGTCCGTGCCCAGGCCGTGAGGCCCGCCCAGCAGCCGTGCCGGCCCGACACCCTGCCCCGGCACGTCGGGCACCGGTACGGCGGCCGGCAAAATCGCGGGCGACGGCCGGCGGAAGGACAGCCCGGTGGGCGGTGACGGCAGGAGACGCCCGCCGTACGGTCCGCCGACGGCTGTTTCGCTGTCATGGGCGCGAGCCGCGACCGCGCCGTACGCGGTCGCCCCGAAGCGGGTGACGGCCTCCGGCAGGCTCGACCGCGGAGGTGGCAGCTCGGGCACGGGCATGCGTGGCTCCTTGATGGGGTGTGGGGGTGTTCGACGGCGTCCGGGCACGGCGGCCTGCCACGCGGGGCCGGGCGGCGGCGGCTACCTGGGCCAGTGGGCGATCTGCACGTTCTCCAGCACGCCGACCGCGTCGGGCACGAGGATCGCGGCGGAGTAGTAGGTGCTGACGAGGTAGGAGATGATCGCCTTCTCGTCGATGTTCATGAAGCGGACCGAGAGGCCCGGTTCGTACTCGTCCGGCAGGCCGGTCTGCCGCAGACCGATGACGCCCTGGTTCTCCTCACCCGTACGCAGGGCGAGGATCGAGCTGGTCCTCTCCGGAGTGATGGGGATCTTGCCGCAGGGCAGGATCGGCACACCGCGCCAGGCGGGAACCTGCTGGCCACCGAGGTCGGTGTGGTCCGGGTAGAGGCCGCGCGCGTTGAACTCGCGCCCCATCGCCGCGATCGCCCGGGGGTGCGCGAGGAAGAACTTGGTACCCCGGCGGCGGCTGAGCAGCTCGTCCAGGTCGTCCGGGGTCGGCGGGCCGGAATGCGTCTGGATGCGCTGCTTGAAGTCGGCGTTGTGGAGCAGGCCGAACTCCCGGTTGTTGATCAGCTCGTGCTCCTGGCGCTCCCGCAGCGCCTCGATGGTGAGCCTGAGCTGTTCCTCGGTCTGGTTCATCGGGCCGTTGTAGAGGTCGGCGACCCTGGTGTGGACCCGCAGAATGGTCTGGGCGACCGAGAGTTCGTATTCGCGCGGCTTCGGTTCGTAGTCGGCGAACGCCCCGGGCAGCTCGTGCTCGCCGACGTGGCCGGCCGACATCGCGATCTCCGCCTCACCGCGGTGGTTCTGCCGCTGCTCGGAGCGCGCGGTGAACGCGGCGAGGTGGGCCCGGAGGGCTGCCGAGTTCGACACGATGGACGCGAAGTCGGCGCGGGACAGGGTGAGCAGCGTGCCGGCGGTCTCGGCGGTGGCGGTCCGCGTCCATCGGGCGTCGTCGTCCAGCAGGGCGTGCTCGCCGAAGCGGTCGCCGTCAGCCAGGACCTCCAGGGTGGCCTCGTCGCCGTAGTTGCCGGCGGAGGTCTGACCGATCCGGCCGTGCGCGATCAGATGGAGCTGGTCCGCGGCCGTGCCCCGCTCGACCAGCGTCTCCCCCGCCCGGAAGTCACGCTGGACGCACCGGTCGGCGATGGCCGTCAGCACCTCGGCGTCGTCGAAGTCCCGCAGCAGGGCCAGTTCGCCCAGCTCCTGAGGGATGACCCGGACCGCGGCCCCGTCCTGAACGAACTCCACCCGCCCGTCGCCCACCGTGAAGGTCAGCCGCCGGTTGACCCGGTAGGCGCCGCCCTTGGTCTCGACCCAGGGAAGCATCCGCAGCAGCCAGCGGGAGGTGATCTCCTGCATCTGCGGGGCGGACTTCGTCGTGCTGGCGAGGTTGCGGGCGGCGGCCGTCCCCAGGCTGGACTGCCGGGGCACTTCCAGCCGCGCTTCCGAGCTCGAGTCAACAGTCATCGGGCAGGCTCTCCTTGGTCGGGGCGGGGCGCGCATAACAGATGTGAACGCCCGAAAGCATGAAATAAAGCAGGTAAAGGAGTGATATGGAGGGGAACCCCTTCCAGATCCAGGGGAACACTAAGGGCCCCTTCGCCCCCCGGACCAAGGAAATCTGCCGACATTAGCTCGATACGATGATCGCGCCCGCGGGATGTTTGCCCCCGCGCCGATGGATTTCAGCCATGATCGGGCAGGGCGTTCGGCAGTCTTCCGGGGCTCATACGGCTCGGAGCCGCGGAAGCGCGGCGAAATCCGGCCGGTCGAGGCAGGCGGACGGTGCTATTGACGCGCGGCACGCGGTAGAGCGCCCGCGAACGGCACAGCACGCGGACACACGTCGGCCCCGGCGGTGGGTCACCGCCGGGGCCGACACGCGCGCCGGCCACCGGGTCGATGCGCTCGGTGGCGGTGCGGCGTACCCGGTGCGCCGGGCCGACGTACTCAGAGGCTCCCGGTCACGGGGTCGCCGCCGATACGACATAGACGACCGGAGCCGCCGGGTCGGTCATATTGACCGTGATGTTCTGGGTGGGGCGCGGCTTCTTGTTGCTGTGCGTGGTGCTGGCCCAGTCCTCGCCCGGCCCGAAGGACCAGCCGGTGATCTTGATGTCCCGGGGGTTGATGTCGATCGTGTCGGGCTCCAGCGCCGCGCGTCCGGTGCCCACCCCGGTCAGGAAGCGGTCGAGACCGGCGGAGGTCGTCCGGAACTTCGCGTACATCCGGCTGGCTTTCCAGTTGTTCGTCTCGTAGTACTGGACGCCGAGCCCGTTGCCAGGGATCGGGATCTCGAAGATGCGGCGCTGCATCTTGGAGGGCCAGCCCTCCCGGAGGCCCACGGCGGCCGCCTCGGCCTCCTTGTCCTGGCCCGAGCGGCGGCTCTGGCCGGCCGAGATCAGCAGGTAGCCGGCCGGGATGCCGATCAGCAGCACGATGGTCGTCGCGGTGATGAATCGCCGCTTGAACACATGCCGCGGGTCCTCGGGCGGCTTGCCCTCGCCGTCGCCCGGAGACTCCGACTGGTGCGGCACCACGGGGTGCTCGGCTGCGATCATGATCAGGTGGTCCCTAAGGTGCTGCGGTGACGGCGTACTGAAGGGTGGACGCCGGAACGGGCGGCTGCGGTTCAGTCAGCGGTGCGGGTGGACCGCGTGTTGCGGATGGTGCTCGCCGCCTGGTCGTAGATCTGGGCGTACCGCTCGTACCGCTCGACGCGCCGCCGGTTGGCCCGGCGGAATCGGCGGGCGACCAGCCGGGCCAGGTCCGCGGCGCCGACCATACCCGCCTCGGGGCCGAGCTGCGCCTTCGCGATCCGGGCCTCGGGGCGGTAGCCGCGGCCGGTGAGGTGACGCTTGAAGGCGTCCCTGGCGGGGTTGATCAGCAGGTCGTCGGCGGCGCTGACGCCGCCTCCGATCACGAAGCAGGAGGGGTCGAGCGCCGCGGCCAGATTGGCGATGCCGATGCCGAGCCACTGGCCGATGTCCTGGAGCAGCTCGATGCACATCGCGTCGCCCTCGCGGGCCAGTTCGGTGATGAGGGGCCCGGTGATGTCGGCGACGTTCCCCTTCACCCGGTCCAGCAGGTAGTGCGCCACCGGGGAGTCGGCGGCGGCCAGCTCCCTGGCCTCGCGGACCAGGGCGTTGCCGGAGCTGTACTGCTCCCAGCAGCCCCGGTTGCCGCAGGGGCAGCGGTGGCCCGAGGGCACGACCTGCATGTGGCCGAACTCACCGGCCACGCCGTACTTGCCGCGCTTGACCTGGCCGTCCTCCAGGATCGCGCCGCCGATGCCCGTACCGAGGGTGATCATGACGAGGTGGTCCTCGCCGCGGCCCGCTCCGAAGCGCCATTCCGCCCAGGCGGCGGTGTTGGCGTCGTTGTCGACCATGACGGGGACGACGAGGCGGGAGGCGATCGCGTCGCGCAGGGGTTCGTCGCGCCAGGCGAGGTGCGGGGCGAACAGCACCTTGGAGCGGTCGGCGTCCACCCAGCCCGCCGCGCCGATGCCCACGGCGTGGACGTCGTGGCGGTCGGAGAGGTCCAGGACCAGCTCGACGATGGTGTCCTCGACGACCTTGGGGCTCTTGGACTTGTCGGGCGTCTCGGTGCGGAGCTGTTCCAGGATGTTGCCGTCGGCGTCGACGACGCCCGCCATCACCTTGGTGCCGCCGATGTCGATCCCGACCGTGGGGACCCGGGGGGCGGTGAGGTGCGAGCGGCGTTCCTTGGTGCCGACGGTCTTGAGGACGGTGGCGCGGGCGGAGCCGCGGTGTGCGAAGTCGCGGTACGTGCTCATCGTCCCTGCGGGGTCTGGGGGGCCGGGCCGCTGTCGCGGCCGGCGGCGGACGGCGCCCGCCGGGCTCGATTCTGCCACTGCCCGGCCCCGGGGGGCCGGTGGGCGGGGTCGGCCGCGCCGGGGCGGTCGCCGCTCAGGGGGTCCAGGGGCGGGACAGCCCTCAGTCCTTCGTGCCGTGGACGCCCGGGAGGGTGGGGGTCGGGGTGCGTTCCAGCTCGTGGCTGAGCTCCTCCAGCTCACTGCCGCCCGCCATCTGCCGGGTCAGCTCGTCCAGCGTGACGTCGTCCTTGGTGTGGCTGCCGGACATCGCGCCGCGCTTGAGGAGGATGAAGCGGTCTCCGACGAGGTGGGCGTGGTGCGGGTTGTGCGTGATGAGGACCACGCCGAGGCCCGCGTCGCGGGCGGCCGCCACGTACTTGAGGACCACGCCGGACTGCTTGACGCCGAGGGCGGCGGTCGGCTCGTCCAGGACCAGGACCTTCGCGCCGAAGTAGACGGCGCGGGCGATGGCCACGCACTGGCGCTCGCCGCCGGACAGGGTGCCGATGGGCTGGTCGACGTCGCGCAGGTCGATGCCCATGCGCAGCAGTTCGGTACGGGTGCTCTCGCGCATCCTGCGGACGTCGAGGCGCTTGAAGGGGCCGAAGCCGACGGTGGGCTCGGAGCCGAGGAAGAAGTTGCGCCAGACCGGCATCAGCGGGACGACGGCGAGGTCCTGGTAGACGGTGGCGATGCCCCGGTCCAGGGCGTCGCGCGGGTTGGCGAGGGTCGTCTCCTCGCCGTCGATCAGGAAGCGTCCGGCGTCGTGCCGGTGCAGCCCCGCGATGATCTTGATGAGGGTGGACTTGCCGGCGCCGTTGTCCCCGAGCACGCAGGTGATCCCGCCAGCGTGGACCTCCAGCGAGACATGCTCCAGGGCCTTGATGTTGCCGTAGAACTTGGACACGTCGTCCAGCTCGACCAGCGGTCCCGCGGCCGCTCCAGCGGTGTCTTCAGGGGTGGCCGTCATGACGTCGCCTCCGCGCGCTTGCGCACCCACGCGTTGAGCAGGGTGGCCAGGAGCAGCATCGCTCCCAGGAAGAATTTGAACCAGTCCGGGTTCCACTCGGCGTACACGATGCCCTTGCTGGTCATGCCGAAGATGAAGGCGCCGACGGCCGAGCCGATCGCGGAGCCGTAGCCGCCGGTGATCAGGCAGCCGCCGATGACGGCCGCGATGATGTACGTCAGCTCGTTGCCGACGCCCTCGCCGGACTGGACGACGTCGTAGCTGAACAGCAGGTGCTGGCCGGAGACCCAGGCGGCGAAGGCGACGCCCAGATAGAGCCCGATCTTGGTGCGGATGACGGGGACGCCGACCGCGCGGGCCGCGTCGGCCTCGCCGCCGACGGCGAAGATCCAGTTTCCGAAGCGGGTACGGAGGAGGATCCAGGTGGCCACGCCGACGAGCGCCGCCCACCACAGGATCGTCACCTTGAACTCGACGCCGCCGAGGGTGAGCGTCGAGGCGAACAGCGCGCGGGCCGAGTCGAAGCCCTCCATGTCGCCGATGGCCTTGGTCGAGACGGTGCCGCTGATGAGCTTGGTGAAGCCGAGGTTCAGACCGGTCAGCATCAGGAACGTGCCGAGCGTGATGATGAAGCTCGGCAGTTTGGTGCGGGTCAGCATGAAGCCGTTGAACGCGCCGATAGCGAGCGTGACCAGCAGCGACACGAGGACGCCGACCCAGACGTTGGCCGTCATCTGGTAGCTGAACATCGAGGAGATCAGCGCGGAGCTGGTCACCATGACCCCGGCGGAGAGGTCGAACTCGCCGCCGATCATCAGCAGCGCGACCGGCGCGGCCATGATGCCGAGGACCGAGGCCGCGTACAGCACGGTGCCGAGGCTGGAGGCCTGGAGGAAGCTGTCGGCGACGATCGCGAAGAAGAGGAAGACGGCCGCCGCGCCGACGACCGAGCCGAGCTCGGGGCGGCCGAGCAGCTTGCGCAGCGGTGAGGTGCGTACCAGCCGCTCGTCCGCCTTCGCCGGCGTCCGGGGCGCGGCGGTGGAGCCGCTCATCGGGTTCCCCGCTTGGTGAAGTCGGCCAGGGCGTCGGCGTCGTCCTTGGTGATGATCTGCGGGCCGGTGAGGACGGGCAGGCCGCCGCCGAGGACGTTGCGGTTGTAGCGGTAGAGCCAGAGCAGGTCGACGGCCTCATAGCCCTGGAGGTAGGGCTGCTGGTCGACGGCGAAGCCGAGCTTGTCGCTCTGGAGGCCGGTGGCGACCTTGGCGTTGAGGTCGAAGGTGTCGATCTCGGCCTTGCTGCCGGCCGTCTGCTTGGCCTGGACGGCCGCGTCGGCGAAGGGGGCGCCGAGGGTGACGACCGCGTCGATGCTCTTGTCCGACTGGAGCTTGGCCTCGATGGACGCGGTGACGTCGGGCATGTTGGTGCCGTCGACGTACAGGTTCTGCATCGTGCCGTCGAAGCTCTTCTTCGCCCCGGCGCAGCGCTGCTCGTGGCCCACGTTGCCCTGTTCGTGCAGGACGCAGAGGGCCTTCTTGCGGTCCCGGCCGTTCAGCTCGTCGCCGACGGCCTCGCCGGCGATCGACTCGTCCTGGCCGATGTGGGTCAGCGCGCCGAACTCCTTGGACTCCGCGGAGCCCGAGTTCACGGTGACGACCGGGATGCCGGCCTTGACGGCCTTGGCGACCACGGCCTTCATCGCGTCCGGCTTGGCCAGCGAGACGATCAGCCCGTCGACCTTCTTGTCGATCGCGGTCTGGACGAGCTGGGCCTGCTGGTTGGCCTCGTCGTTGTGCGAGTAGAGGAAGTTGATGTTGTCCTTGACGGCCGCCTGCTCGGCGCCCTTCTGGACGATGTCCCAGAAGGTGTCGCCGTCGCCCGAGTGGGTGACCATGGCGAAGGTCCAGCGCGGTGTGTTCACCGCGGCCCGTCCCTCGGCCGCGGCGGCCGCGCGCTCCTCGGCGCGCTTGCCGCCGGTGCTGCTGCATCCCGCGAGGGAGGCGCCCAGCACCACTGCCAGCACGGCGCCCATAGCGCGTACCCCTGTCCGAACCCTTGCCACGACGCCGTGCCCTTCTACCGCTGCTCGCTGTGCTGCTTGACGGGGCCGGGGACTGTACGGTCCCGGCCCGGCTGCCCAAGTATCCCCGAGCCCCGCCCGCTCCCGCCCGGCAGGGCCGGTGGGGGCGCGTCCTTCGGTGCAGCGAGTTCTAGTCGTGCTACATGTCCACGTCAACCGTTTGTCCGAACATGCCTACGCGGCGGCCGGTGCGGTACCCACCCGCTCAGCCCGTCCGGGGGCCGGCTGCCGCGCGCACCTCTCAGGGTGGCTCAGGCGCGCACCAGGAGCTGGAACTCGAAGGCGTACCGCTCCGCCCGGTAGACGTGCGAGCCGAACTCGACCACCCGGCCGGTGTCGTCGTACGTCGTGCGCTCCATCGTCAGCAGCGGCGCGCCCACGGGCTCCAGGAGGACCCGCGCCTGCCGGTCGTCCGCGGCGCGGGCGCCGACGGTCTGGCGGGCGCTGTGCAGGGTGACGCCGGAGGCCCGCATCAGCCGGTAGAGGCCGGTGGCCTCCAGTTCCTCGGTGAGCAGGGGCAGCAGGCCCGGGGGCAGGTGGTTGCGCAGGAGGGCCATCGGTTCGCCGTGGGCGCTGCGGAGCCGCTCCACGAGGTGGACCTCGCTGCCCTCGGCGACGCCGAGCGCGGCGGCGACCTCGGCGGTGGCCGGTTCCGTGGTGTTGCGCAGGACGCCGGTGGCGGGGCGCTGACCGGCCGCCTCCAGGTCGTCGTAGAGCGAGCTGAGCTCCAGCGGGCGGCGGACCTTGCTGTGGACGACCTGGGTGCCGACTCCCCGGCGGCGGACCATCAGGCCCTTGTCGACGAGCGACTGGATGGCCTGGCGGACGGTCGGCCGGGACAGGCCGAGGCGGGCGGCGAGGTCGATCTCGTTCCCGAGGAGGGCGCCGGGGGCCAGCCGGCCCTGCTCCACGGCGGCCTCCAGCTGCTGTGCCAGCTGGAAGTAGAGCGGCACCGGGCTGGTGCGGTCCACGCTCAGCGGCAGCGGCCGGTCGGATCCATGTGCGGTCACGGGGCGAGCGTAGTTCGCTTGTCCGGACAAAGCCATGGCGTACCGGGGCGGGGAGCGGCCGGTCGATGCGGCGGCCATTTGTCAGGACAAACGCTTGACATGACGACCGGGCGAACGCCACCTTGGGGATCATGCGCATCGGACTGATCGGAACGGGACGGATCGGCACATTCCATGCGGAGGCGCTGAGCCGTCACCCCGTCGTGGACGCCCTGCTGCTGGCGGACGCGGACCCGGAGCGGGCGGCCGGAGCCGCGGCGCGGACCGGGGCGGCGGCCGTCCCGGTGGATGGCCTGTTCACCGGGGAGGGCGCGGCCGGGGGCCCGCCCGACGCCGTGGTGATCTGTTCCGCGACCTCGGCCCACGCCGGCCTCATCGCACGGGCCGCCCGCGCCGGGCTGCCCGTCTTCTGCGAGAAGCCGATCGCCCTGGACCTGCCGGGCACGCTCGCCGCGCTCGCGGAGGTCGAGGCGGCGGGCAGCGTCCTCCAGCTCGGCTTCATGCGGCGCTTCGACGCCGGGTACGGCGAGGCCAGGGCCGCCGTACGCGAGGGCAGGCTCGGCCGGCTGCACACCGTGCGGGCGGTCACCTCCGACCCGGCCCCGCCGCCCGCCGCCTACCTCCCGCTCTCCGGCGGGCTGTACCGCGACTGCCTGGTCCACGACTTCGACATCCTGCGCTGGGTGACGGGCCGCGAGGTGAGCGAGGTGTACGCCATCGGCTCGGACGCCGGACCCGCGATGTTCCGGGAGGCCGGGGACGTGGACACGGCCGCCGCTCTGCTCACGCTCGACGACGGCACGCTCGCCACCGCCACCGCGACCCGCTGCAACGGCGCCGGGTACGACGTACGGATGGAGCTGGCCGGCGAACGGGACCAGATCGCCGTCGGCCTGGACGACCGTACGCCGCTGACGTCGGCCGAGCCCGCTGGTTCGGGCGCTCCGGCGAAGCCCTGGCCGGGATTCCTGGAACGGTTCGCCCCGGCGTACGAGGCGGAACTGGACGCGTTCCTGCGGGTGGCCCGCGGTGAGCTGGCCAATCCGTGCGACGGGCGGGAGGCCCTGCACGCCCTGCGGATCGCCGAGGCGTGCGAGGTCTCCCGCCGCGAACGCCGGCCGGTGGCGATGACGGAGATCCCCGGAGGCTGAACCGGGTCCGGGCCTCTCGGCCGCTACCAGGCGACCGGGAGGCTCAGCGGCCCCCGCATCAGCATCCCGGTACGCCAGGCGAGCGTCGCCGGGTCCGCGGTCAGCCGCAGGTCCGGGCAGCGCTCCAGCAGCGACCGGATGGCGATCCTGGCCTCGATGCGGGCCAGCGGCGCGCCCAGGCAGTAGTGGATGCCGTGCCCGAACGCGATGTGGCCCCGGGCGTCGCGGGTGATGTCGAAGCGGGACCCGTCGGGGTAGCGGACGGGGTCGCGGTTGGCGTCCGACATCGCGACGAGAACCAGCTCGCCGCCGCCCGGGATCACCGTCCCGCCGACCTCGATCGGATCGACCGTGAAGCGGTAGGTGGGGGTCTCCACCGGCCCCTCGAAGCGCAGGATCTCCTCGACCGCGTTGTCGATCAGCGTGAAGTCGTTCCGCAGGGCCGCCAGTTGATCGGGGTGCGCGAGGAGGTTGTGCACGCCGTTGGTGATGAGGTTGACGGTGGTCTCGTGTCCGGCGACCAGCAGCAGCCAGGCCATGCCGACGAGTTCGTCGCCGGAGAGCCGGTCGCCGTCCTCGTCGGAGGTGTGGATCAGCGCGCTCAGCAGGTCCTCGCCCGGTTGCTCGCGCTTGTCGGCGAGCAGGCCTGCGATGTACGCGGTCATCGCCTGCGTGGAGGAGGCGCGCAGGGACGGGTCGACGGAGGAGACCGCTTGGCCGGACCAGGTGCGGAAGGCCTCGCGGTCCAGGGACGGGACGCCGAGCAGTTCGCAGATCACCGACATGGGCAGCGGGAAGGACAGCGCCTCGACCAGGTCCGCCGCACGGTCCGGGGCCGCGAGCATCGCGTTCAGCAGCTCGTCGGTCATCTCCTGGACGCGAGGGGCCAGTTGCTCCATGCGGCGCGGGGTGAACTCCCGGGCGACCAGCTTGCGCATCCGGGTGTGGTCGGGAGCGTCGGAGCCGAGCATCGAGGACCCGGCGGACACCTTGCTGACGCCGAGCGACGGCGAGGCCCGGCTCCAGTGCTTGGAGAGCCGCTGGTCGGCGAGGAGGGCGCGGCCCGCCTCGTATCCGACGACGAGCCAGGCGTCCGCGCCCTCGGGGATCCGCACCCGGTGGACCGGGCCCTTCGCGCGCAGGGCGGCGTAGGCGGGATAGGGGTCACGGGTGAACTGTTCGCCGAGCGCGGCGAGATCGACCAGGGGTTCGGTGGTCAACTCGGTTCCCTTCGAGGGGGGTTCACTGTGCGGAAGATGGGGCCGGGTGCGGAGGAGGGGTTGAGTGCGGAAGGAGGGGCCGGGTGCGGAAAGAGGGGTCGGGTGTGGGTGAGAGGTTGAGTGCGGGTGAGAGGTTGAGTGCGGACGAGGGGTCGGTGCGGACGAAGGGTCGGGGGCGGGCCGGGCCTCACCAGCGCACCGGCAGCCCCCGCGCGCCGCGCATCAGCAGACCGGGCAGCCAGTCCAGCTCGCCGCCGGACGGGTCGCGGGCGAGGTCGGGACAGCGTTCCAGCAGGGCGGCTATCGCGATGCGGGCCTCCATCCGGGCGAGCGGCGCGCCCAGGCAGTAGTGCGCGCCGTGGCCGAAGCCCAGGTGCCCCTGGGGATCGCGGCGGATGTCGAAGGTGTCCGGTTCGGAGAAGCGGCCGGGGTCGCGGTCGGCGGAGGCCAGGGCGACGAGGACCGGCTCGTCGGCCGGGATCACGGTGTCGCCGATCGTCACCGGCTCGCGGGTGAAGCGGAAGGTCGCGGTCTCCACCGGTCCGTCGTAGCGCAGCATCTCCTCGACCGCATTGTCGAGCAGCCCCGGATCGGCGCGCAACAGGGCGAGCTGGTCGGGGTGGTCGAGCAGGGCCCGGACCCCGTTGGCGATCAGGTTGACGGTGGTCTCATGGCCGGCGACCAGCAACAGGAATGCCATGCCGACCAGTTCGGCGGAGGAGAGCGAGTCGCCGCCCTCGTCCCGGGTCCGGATCAGCGCGCTCAGCAGGTCGTCGCCGGGCGAACGGCGTTTGTCCTCGATCAGTTGGACGAGGTAGGCGCCCATCGCACCGGCCGGGTCGGCTTCCCGTTGCTCCGGGGTGGGGGTGACGATGCCGCTGGAGAGCGTCCGGAAGGTGTCCCGGTCGATGTCCGGGACGCCGAGGAGTTCGCAGATCACGGTCATCGGCAGCGGGAAGGCCAGCGCGTCCACCAGGTCCGCGGAGCCCAGGGGCACCATGGCGTCGAGCAGGGCGTCGGTGATCTCGGTGACACGGGGGCGCAGCGCCTCGATGCGCCGGGCGGTGAACTCACGGATGACCAGCCGGCGCAGCCGGGTGTGGTGCGGGGCGTCCAGCTCCAGCATGTTGGCGCTCAGCATCGCTTCGGACGCCTCCCAGCGTCCGGTGGTCCGCCATTCCTTGCCGAGCCGCTGGTCGGCGAGAGCGGCGCGGGCCTCCTCGTAACCGACGACCAGCCAGGTCCGCTCCATCTCCTCGGTGCGCACGGCGTGCACCGGTCCCTCGGCCCGCAGCTTCGCGTAGTACGGATAGGGATCCGCGGTGAAGTCCGGCAGGTCGCGCAGATCGAGCACAGCCATCGTGGTCAGCCCCTCTTCCGTTCCGGCCTGTTCCGGCCCGTTCCGGTCAGCGTAGGCCGCCCCCGTCCTCCCCGTCCGTGTCGAGGAGTCCCGCGTCATGGACCAACAGCGCGATCTGGACGCGGTTGTTGAGTTCGAGTTTGGCGAGAATCCGTGAGACGTGCGTCTTGACGGTCGCGACGCTGAGGTAGAGGGAGCCCGCGATCTCCGCGTTGGACCCGCCGCGCCCGACGGCGACGGCGACTTCCCTCTCCCGCTCGGCGAGTTGGTCGAAACGCCTGCGTGCGCGGTCGGCCCGGCCGGCCCGGTCGTCGCCCGTGCCGCCGGCGGCACGGGCCATCAACTGGCGTGTGACGGCGGGCGAGAGCACCGGGTCCCCCGCGGCGACCCGGCGGACCGAATCGACGATCCGGGCCGGCGGGGTGTCTTTCAGGACGAATCCGGCTGCCCCGGCCCGGATGGCCCGGAGCACCTGTTCGTCCGCGTGGAAGGTGGTGAGGACGACGACTTCGGGAGCCCCGGGCCGGCGGCGCAGTCGTTCGGTCGCGGTGAGTCCGTCCATGACCGGCATCCGGATGTCCATCAGGACGACGTCGGGGCGCAGCCGTTCGACCAGTTCCTCGACCTCGTCGCCGTCCGCGCCCTCCCCCACGATGTCGATGCCCTCGTCGCCGCCGAGCATCAGGGTCAGCCCGGCCCGGACCAGCGGGTCGTCGTCGACGATCAGCAGCCGGACGGGCGGGGGCGTGGGTGAGGCCGGGGGTGTCGGGGGCGCCGGGGTGTTCATGACGGCCACCGTAGCCAGCCGGTGAGCGGGCCCCGTACGGCGGGCGTCGCGGTCCCGGTCCTCCGGGCGGGCGTCGTCGCGGTCCCTGTCCTCCTGCCAGGGCCCGTCGCGGTCCCTGTCCCGGTTCTCGTGCGGGGCGTCGCGCCCCGGAACGTCACGCGGCGGGCCACGGCAGCCGGGCCCGGACCACGAAGCCACCGTCCTTCGTCGGACCGTGCTCCAGCCCGCCGCCGGCGAGCGTGGCGCGTTCGGTGAGGCCGATGAGCCCTTGGCCCGAGCCGGGGACCCGCTCGAAGGGTTCGGTGGGGGCGGGGTTCTCCACCTCGATGGTGAGCCCGTCGCCGGGGCCGCCCGTCACCGTGAGGGAGACCTCGGTGCCGGGCGCGTGCTTGCGGGCGTTGGTCAGGCACTCCTGGGCGATCCGGTAGACCGTGCGGCCGGTGGCGGCGGGAGCGTCCTGAGGGTCCGTGACCCGGTTGTCGACGGCGACCTTCATGCCCGCGAGCCGGGACTCGGCGATGAGGGCGTCCAGGGTGGCGAGGGTGGGCTGCGGCCGGTCGCCCTCGTCGGTGTCGCCGGGCCCGCGCAGGACGCCGATGATCTCGCGGAGGTCCTGGAGGGCCTCGTGGGCGCTGTCCCGGATGACCCCGGCGGCCCGGCCGACCTCGGCGGCGGGGGCGTCCGGCCGGAATTCGAGGGCCCCGGCGTGCACGCTGAGCAGCGTCAGCCGGTGGGCCAGGACGTCGTGCATCTCGCGGGCGATGGCCTCCCGGGCCAGCCGCTGGGCCTGTTCGGCACGCAGCTCCGCCTCGGCCTCGGCACGGCGGGCCCGTTCGCGGAGGCTGAGGACGAGCTGCCGCCGCGAACGTACGACCATGCCCCAGCTGAGCACGAGCAGGACGAGCAGGATCCCGAAGATGACCGAGGCGAGGAAGGTCGTCGCGGGGTCGGGGCGCAGGAGGGGTTGCAGGGGGGCCACGATCAGCGCGCCCGCGCCAACGATCGCCACCGGCTTGAAGGGGCGGTGCACGGCCAGGCTGAAGAGGGCCACCATCAGCGCCCCGGCGGCCACCGGTTCGACGATGCAGAGGACGGTCAGCGCGGCGGCGAGCCCCACGGGCCAGCGCCGCCGGAGCCAGAGCGCGCAGCAGGCCACCGCGCCGATCACCGAGTCGACGAGGACGAAGACGTCCGCCGTGGTGTCGTCGGCGTCGATCGCGGCGAGCGCCAGCAGGCCGATGCCCGCGGCGCAGAGGAAGACCGTGATGTCGACGGCCCAGTCCCGCACGGTGCGCCTCGTCCGGGCCCGGTCGCCGGGCAGCTCGGGATCGGCCATCGCCGAGGGGAGCAGCCAGCGGTACTCGGTGCGCGTCATATCGACAAAGTTACGCAGCCGGGCGGCCCGAGAGGCCCCGCGCGGCGAGGGAGCGACCAAAGTCGCGGGAGCGGCTACTTTCGGCGCGGCGGACGGGACCGGTGGCCGACGCGGCGGGCACGGGGCGGGCGGGAGGCTCGGCCCATGAAGAAAATCGTCGAGACGATCGGGTTCCTCGTCTTCGCCCAGGGCGCCGGCGGGCTGCTGTACGAGTGGACTGGCTGGTTCCGGCTGTGGACGGTGGTGCGGCGGATCGACTTCCTCAGCGACCGCGGGCTGTTCGTCAACATCGTGCTGATCGTGGTGGGGGCGGCCGTGATGATCGCCGCGGACTCGATCAAGTCCTGACAGCGGCGATCGAGTCCTGACGGTGGCGATCAAGTCCTTGCGGCGGTGAAGCAAGTCACCCCTGCGGCGGTGGACAAGTCCTTGCGGCGGCGATCAGACCCGGTCCGCGCCGCGCCGCCCCCAAGCGGTGCCCGCCAGGACGAGGACCGCGCCCGCCGCGCCGAGCAGCCCGAGCCGTTCCCCGCCGAGGCTGACGCCGACGGCGGCGGCCCACAGCGGTTCCGTGCCGAGCAGCAGGCTGACCCGGGACGGCGAGGTGCGGCGTACGGACCACATCTGCACGAAGAACGCGAACAGCGTGCAGAAGACCGAGAGGAAGACCAGGCCCGCCCACTCCCGGGCGCCGAAGTCCGCCGCCGCGCTCCACGGCGAGGCGCCGGTGCCGGGGACGGCGGCGAGCACGGCGAAGACGGCGACCGCGGCCCCGAGCTGGACGGTCGTCAAAGAGAGCGAGTCGGCGTCCCGGACCGCCTTGATCCTGGCCATCGCCAGGACGTGGACGGTCCGGGCGAGAGCGGCGAGGAGCATCAGGAGGTCGCCGCCCGAGGGGCTGGTGAACCCGCCGCCCTGGGTCAGCAGGATCACTCCGGCGACGGAGAGCCCGGCCGCCGCGACGAATCCGGCCGACGGGCGCACGCGGGTCACCGCGGCCTCGGCCAGCGGCGTGAAGATCATGGTGAGGCTGATGATCAGCCCCGCGTTGGTGGCGGAGGTGTGCACCACCCCGTACGTCTCCAGCAGGAAGATCCCGCTCAGCACCAGGCCCAGCATCCCGGCGCCCCGCCACTGCGCTCCGGTCAGCGCCCGCAGCCTGCGCCATCCGGTCGCGACGAGCACCGGCAGCACGATCGCGAAGCGCAGGACGAGGACGGCGATGACGGTGTGGGCGGTGGTGATGCCCTTGGCCGCGAGGTAGCTGGCACCCCAGACGACGGCGACCGCCAGCACGGGAAGATCGGTGGCCCAGGCGCGGCGCGGGGGTGCGAGGGCGGGCACGACGGCAGCGGACAACGGGTTCTCCTGGATCTCCACGAAATGCGTTGTGGAGACCTCACCGGCTCGCACGCGGAGCGATCACGCTATCCGCCGGGCCCCTGAAAAAGGAACACCTGTCTCACCGCTCGGATCGTCCCGGGGCATCGCCCGTGGTCAGCGGCGGTCGGGCCGTTCTGCCGGGCGGCCGAGGGTCCGTCGGCCGCGCCGCCGCTCCCTAGACTGACGCCTCGATAACTCTGAGGCACGGAGTGGTCACATGACGTCGTTGAGAGCGGACGGGCGAGTCGAGCGGGGGAACCAGACCCGGCAGTTGATCCTGGGGCGGGCGGTGCAGATCGCCTCGGTCGAAGGGCTGGAGGGCCTGTCGCTGGGGCGGCTGGCCACCGAGCTCGGGCTGAGCAAGAGCGGGGTGTTCGCCCTGTTCGGCTCGAAGGAGGGACTCCAGTTGGCCACCGTGCGAGGGGCGGTGGCCATATACGTCGACCATGTGCTGCGCCCCACCCGTTCGGTGCCGCCGGGGCTCGGGCGGGTGTGGCGGCTGTGCGAGGCCTGGATCGCGTACTCCCGCGAGCGCGTGTTCCGGGGCGGTTGCTTCTTCTACGCCGCCACCGCCGAGTTCGACGCGCGCGGTGGCAGGGTGCACGACGCCCTGGCGTCCGCGCAGACGGGCTGGGTCACCTTCGTGGAGCAGACGATCGAGGAGGCCAGGACCGCCGGGGAGCTGGCCGGGGACACCGACGTGTGCCAGCTGGCGTTCGAAGTGATCGCCCTGCTGGAGCTGGCCAACGCCGAGTCGGTGCTCCAGAACAACAACCTCGGATACGACAAGGCGGCGCGCGCCATCCTGGTCCGGCTGCGCGCCGCGGCGACGGATTCCGCGCTGCTGCCTTCGCGGTAGACGGCCCCCTGCGGCGGCGGGCGTCCGATACCCGCCGGTGCGAGGGCCCCGGTGCGCGTTTGCTGGGGGATGTCGTCGGAGCGACGGCGTCCTCCAGCAAAGGAACCGGCCATGTCCAGCACCCTGTCCACCACTGCGCCCACCCCCCTTCCCGCCGGCCTCCCGGCCCGGACCGCCCTGGTCACCGGGGGCAGCCGGGGCATCGGCGCCGCGATCGCGCTGCGGCTCGCCCAGGAGGGCGCGGACGTCGCCGTCACCTATGTCCAGGACGAGGCGGCGGCCCGTGCGGTCGTCGCGAAGATCGAGGGCTTCGGCCGCCGTGGCGTCGCCCTGCGCTGCGACGCGGCGGACGCCGACGCGGCCGCCGACGCCGTGCACCGGGCCGCGGACGCGCTCGGCCGGCTCGACATCCTGGTCAACAACGCGGGCATCGGCGTGCTCGGCCCGATCTCCGGGCTCGCCGGGCCGGAGGTGGACCGGACGCTGGCGGTGAACGTGCGGGCGGTCTTCCTCGCCTGCCGCGCGGCGGCGGAGCGGCTGGCCGACGGTGGCCGTGTCATCTCCGTGGGCTCCGCCCTGAGCCGGTACGCGGGCGGGCCCGGCTCCACCCTCTACGGGCTCAGCAAGTCCGCGCTGACCGGGCTGACCAAGCCGCTCGCCCGGGAGTTGGGGCCACGCGGCATCACGGTGAACGTGATCCAGCCGGGGGCCGTGGACACCGATCTCAACCCGGCCGACGGCCCGTTCGCCGAGGGCCAGCGCGCGGCGAACGCGCTGGGCCGCTTCGGCACGACGGAGGAGATCGCCTCGCTCGTCGCGTACCTGGTGAGCCCGGAGGCGGGCTTCATCACGGGCACGGAGGTCGTCGTGGACGGCGGCCACGCGGCCTGAGCGACCCTCGGGCCCGCGCCCCCCACCGCCCGGCGTGCTTGCCTCCCGTCCGCCGACCGGAGTGCCCGCCCGCCGCTCCCCGGGGCCGCCTCCCGGCGCGCTACCCCGTCGGCCCCGTCCGGCTGCCCCCGTCCCGGCCGCGCCCCTACGCTGGCCGGGACGGGGGCAGCGACGGGAAGGACGGGACCAGCACATGTCCGGCACACCGGTTCAGGCGCTCAACGACGGCACGCGACTCCCCGCGGTGGGGCTCGGCACCTACCCGCTGGACGACGCGGCGGCCGAGGAGGCCGTCGCCGGGGCCCTGGAGCTCGGCTACCGGCTCATCGACACGGCCCTCAACTACGGCAACGAGACCGGCACCGGCCGGGGCATCGCCCGCAGCGGCGTACCCCGCGAGGAGGTCCGCCTCACCACGAAGGTGCCCGGCCGGCACCACGGGTACGAGGAGACGCTCGCCTCGTTCGAGGAGTCGCGGGCCCGCCTGGGCGTCGAGTACGTCGATCTCTATCTGATCCACTGGCCGCTCCCCCGCGTCGACAAGTACGTGGACACCTGGAAGGCGATGATCCGGCTCCGCGAGGACGGTCTCGTCCGCTCGATCGGCGTCTCCAACTTCACCGCAGCGCATCTGGAGCGGCTGGAGCGGGAGACGGGCGTGCTGCCCTCGGTGAACCAGATCGAGATGCATCCGCTGCTCCCGCAGGAGGAACTGCGGGCGGTGCACGCGGCGAAGGGCATCGTCACGGAGAGCTGGAGCCCGCTGGCCCGGGGACGTGAGGTGCTGGAGGATCCCTCGACCGTGGCGATCGCGGAGGACCACGGGGTGAACCCCGGACAGGTGGTACTGCGCTGGCACACCCAGCTGGGCGCGGTACCGATCCCGAAGTCGGCGGACCCGGGCCGGCAGGCCGAGAACCTCGATCTGTTCGGGTTCGAGCTGACGGCGCAGGAGCTGACGACGATCGGGGCCGGGCGGCAGCGGCGGTTCGGCGGCGACCCGGAGTCCCACGAGGAGTTCTAGCGGGACGTGCCGGTGGCTCCGGCGGGACGTCCCGGTCAGCGGTTGCGCGGGGTTACCTCCGCCATCCGGGACCAGCCGGTGCCCTCCACCTCGACGTTGATGATCTCGGGGACCTCGGCCACCAGCTCCGACATCGTCGCGATCGCCGCCTTGAAGTGGTCGGAGTTCACGTGCGCCTCGCCCGCCGCCGCGTCGGCGAAGGCCTCCAGCAGGACGAACTGGTCGGGGTTCTCCACACTGTGCGACCAGTCGAAGAAGAGGTTGCCGGGCTCACGGCGGGTGGCGACGGTGAAGTCGTCCAGCCGGGTGAGCCACTCCTCGGGGTCGAGGGCGGTGAACCTGACGGCGATGAAGATCATGGGGGGGCTCCTGGTCGAGGCGTCGGAAAGTGCGGCTCGCGCGGCCTTCAGGGCCTGCTCACCGCACCTCGACCAGGGTGACACACCCTCACGTAACGGGATCGGCCGGGCGCCCCGCGATCCCCCTGCGACCGCGGTGCGCCAGGTTCCGGGCGCCTTCGTGGATCAGCCGCCGAGCTCCCGGTGACGGGCCGCCAGGGCGGCGGCGCCCTCGTCGGTGAGCGATCCGTACAGCCGGAGCCGGGAGATGCCGCCGTCCGGGTAGATGTCGACGCGTACGTGCGTGGCCCGGACGTTCCCGTCCAGGACGAAGCGGTGGTTGGTGTCGGGCTGGAGCCGGGTCCGGGGAAGGACCTCGGCCCAGTCGCCGTCCTCGCCGTCCCGTACCGAGAGGCTCGCCCAGCCCGCAGAGTTGCCCTTGAGGTAGGCGGTGTCGATCTCGACGGCCCGGATACCGGACTGCGCGGCGAGACGGTAGCTGATCCAGTCGTTGCCCCTGTCGCGCCGGCGGCGGGTCTCCCAGCCGTCGTCCATCTTCCGCGAGCGGCCCGGCTGGATGGTGTTGGTGGCCGGGGAGTAGAAGCGGTCGGAGGCGTCCTCGACCTGCCCGCCGTTCTCCAGCGCCGCGAGGTCGAACGTACCGAGCGCGCCGAGCCAGGCGGGATCGGGGGCGACCTCTCCGTACACGCGGAGCCGGGCGATCCCGCCGTCCGGGTGCTGGTTGACCCGCAGGTGGGTGAAGCGCTGCTCGGCGTCGACGGCGAAGCCGTTGGCCGCGTGGCCGCCGACCGCCGTACGGGGGACGAGCGTCGTCCACTTCACGTCGGGGGCGAGGAGGTCCTCGGGGGACGGCGAGCCGGGCAGCGCGACCGCCTCGACGGAGACCGCCTGCGGGTAGTTGCCGCGGAAGTGGGCGGTGTCCAGGACGATGCCCCGGATGACGCCGGGCGCGCCGAGCCGGACGAGGGCCCAGTCGTGGTCGTCGGCGGTGGGGTGCGGTTCGGCAGCGCTGACACCGCGTCGGCGGCGGGTCTCCCAGCCGTCCATGATCTTGCCCTTGTGCCCGAAGTGCTCCGGGTCGAAGACGGCGGGCCCGGGCTTGAGGAGGTTCTCGCGCTCGGCGAAGAACTCGTCGTTGGCGGCGATGACGCCCGCCCCGAGACGGCGGTCGGCCAGGTCGACGAGGTGGGTGAAGGGGAAGTCGGCGGTGCGGTGGTCGGCGTACGGGTCGCCGCCCGCGTAGGGGCGTGCGTCGCCGGTGAAGCGCGGTATCGCGGCGTCCGTCATGGTCAGGAGTTCCTTTCGGGCACGGTCAGGGGTCGCGTTCGAGGAGCGGACCGGTCAGCTCGGTCGGGGGTGGCGTTCGGGGGCGGCCGGCGAGCGCGTCACCGGTCGCGTTGGAGAAGGCGGCCCGCGGCCTCGGCGAGAACGCCCTCGGAGGCGATGCGGACGCCGCGCAGCCAGCTGGAGCGGACCACGCCGTGCAGGGTCTTCCCGGCGTAGGCGGTGACCTGGTTGCGGTGGAACAGCTCGGCGGGGTCGACGGTGAAGGTCGCGTCGGGGGCGAGGACCGCGAAGTCGGCGTCGCGTCCGGCCTCGATGGCGCCCTTGCGGGTCAGCCCGGCCAGCGCCGCGGGGGCGGCGGACATCCAGCGGGCGACCTCGTCGAGGGAGTGGCCGCGCCTGCGGGCCTCGGTCCAGATGGCGGGCAGGCCGAGTTGGAGGGAGGAGATGCCGCCCCAGGCGGAGGCGAAGTCCGGGGTCTTCAGGTCGGTGGTGCACGGCGAGTGGTCGCTGACGATGCAGTCGATGGTGCCGTCCGCGAGCCCTGCCCAGAGCGCGTCCTGGTTGGCGGCCTCGCGGATCGGCGGGCAGCACTTGAACTCCGTCGCCCCGTCCGGCACCTCCTCGGCGGTGAGCGTCAGGAAGTGCGGGCAGGACTCGACGGTGACGCGGACGCCCTCGCGCTTGGCGGCGGCGATCAGCGGCAGGGCGTCGCCGGAGGAGAGGTGCAGGACGTGGACGCGGGCGTTCAGCCGCTTGGCGTGGGCGATGAGCCCTTCGATCGCGGTGTTCTCGGCGTCGCGCGGGCGGGAGGCGAGGAAGTCGGCGTAGGCGGGCCCGGAGCGCTGCGGGGCCTCGGCCAGGTGGTGCGGGTCCTCGGCGTGCACGATGAGCAGCCCGCCGAATCCGGCGATCTCCGCCATGGAGCGGGCCAGCTGCTCCTGGTCCAGCTCCGGGAACTCCTCGACGCCGGAGGGCGACAGGAAGCACTTGAAGCCGAAGACCCCGGCTTCGTACAGCGGGCGCAGGTCCTTGACGTTGGACGGGACCGCCCCGCCCCAGAAGCCGGTGTCGACGTGCGCCTTGGGGGCCGCTACCTGCTGCTTGATCCGCAGGTGTTCGACGGTGGTGGTCGGCGGGAGGGAGTTGAGGGGCATGTCCAGGAGCGTGGTGATCCCGCCGGCGGCGGCCGCGCGGGTGGCGGTGTAGAAGCCTTCCCACTCGGTGCGGCCGGGATCGTTCACATGGACGTGGGTGTCGACCAGGCCGGGCAGCAGGACGTCGTCGCCGAAGTCCTCCAGGCGGGCGCCCACGGGCGTCCCGGTGTCGTACGGCAGGACCGCGTCGATCGTCCCGCCCGCGACGGCGACCGCCGCCGGGCGGGTCCCCTCGGGGGTGACGACGCGCGTCGAGCGCAGTATCAGGTTCACGTCCGGACCGGACACCTGTGCTCCTTCACTCCAGCAATGACCACAACAGGAATTCAACGAACTGTTGAAACTTTCGATGGAGTCTTCACTCGGGAATCGCCCTCGTCAAGACCCCACCTTCCGCCACGGGAGCCCGGCCGGCCACCCCCACCGCTCGACTGGAGGTTTCCACAAAGTAAAAGTCATATTTCGAACTGCGGAACGTAGCATGGGCCAGGAGAGGCGGCGCCGAGCCGCCCGCACCGACCGTCGGCACCCGGACAAAACAGCCCCTGACCGGCACGGACGCCGACCGGGGAGCTGTGGGCCGATCAGGAACCGCCCGGTAGGCTGCTGCCTTGCCTTCCGCTTCGAAAGGACCGTTGACGTGCCGCCGTCCCACGCCAGCACAGCCGACTCCAAGCCCTCCGGTTCCAGCGGTGGGGTGCAGTCCCTTGAGCGCGCCTTCGATCTGCTGGAGCGGATGGCCGACGCCGGGGGCGAGGTCGGACTGAGCGAGCTGTCCGCGAGCAGCGGTCTGCCCCTGCCGACCATCCACCGGCTGATGCGCACCCTGGTCGTCTGCGGATACGTGCGCCAGCAGCCCAACCGCCGCTACGCGCTGGGCCCCCGGCTGATCCGCCTCGGCGAGTCCGCCTCCCGGCTGCTGGGCACCTGGGCCCGCCCCTACCTCAGCCGACTGGTGGAGGAGACCGGCGAGACGGCGAACATGGCGCTGCTGGACGGGGACGAGATCGTGTACGTCGCCCAGGTGCCGTCCAAGCACTCCATGCGGATGTTCACCGAGGTCGGCCGCCGGGTCCTGCCGCACTCCACCGGTGTGGGCAAGGCACTCCTCGCGCACACCCCCGCCGACGAGGTCCGCGCGCTCCTGGCCCGTACCGGCATGCCCGCCGCCACGGAGAAGACGATCACCACCCCCGAGGGCTTCCTCGACGCCCTGGAGCTGGTGCGCCGCGCCGGGTACGCGGTGGACGACAACGAGCAGGAGATCGGCGTGCGGTGCCTAGCGGTCCCCGTGCCGAACTCCCCCACCTCGGCCGCGATCTCCATCTCGGGCCCGGCCGGACGGGTGACGGAGGCGGCGACGGAGCGGATCGTGCCGATCCTCCAGCAGGTCGCGGGGGAGCTGTCCGAGGCCCTGGCGAGCAACGGCACGAACGGCGGCTGAGCCCGCACGGCCCGGCCGCCCACCGTCAGGGCCGGGGTCGGGCGGGCCGGGGGCAGAGCCTCCGGCCCGGGCCCCGGATCAGACCCCGGCCGGCACGGTCAGGCGCCCGTCGTCCATCGTCACCGTGCGATCCATCCGCTCCAGGTGCGCCAGGTCGTGCGTGACCAGCACCGTGGCGGTGGCACGCTCCCGGGTCAGGGTGACCAGCAGGTCGAGCACGGCCGCGCCGCGCTCGTGGTCGAGCGCGCTGGTCGGCTCGTCGACGAGCAGGACCGCCGGCTCGTTCATCAGGGCCCGAGCGATGTTGATCCGCTGGCGCTGCCCGCCGGAGAGCTGGTGCGGCCGCCGGTCGGCGCGGTCGGCCAGACCGACCGCGTCCAGCAGCTCCAGCGCCCGGCGGCGCGCGCCCCGGGCGGACCCCCCGGACAGGTGGCACATCACCTGGAGCTGTTCGGCTGCGGTCAGCGAGGGCAGCAGGTTGGGCTGCTGGAAGACGATGCCGATGTGTTCCCGGCGCAGGGCCGCCCGTCCGGCCCGGCCGAGTCCGGCCACTGGCGCCCCGGCCACCACCACCTCGCCGGAGTCCGGGGTGACCAGGGTGGCGGCGGCCGCGAGGAGGCTCGACTTGCCCGAGCCGGACGGCCCGACGACGGCGGTGAGCGTGCCCGGGGGAACGTCCAGCGAGACCCGGTCCAGGGCGGTGAGCCGCCCCTCGCCGTCCGGGTAGGTGAGGGTGACGTCGGTCAGGGTGAGCGTCATCGGGCACTCCCGAGTGCGGTGAGCGGGTCGACGGCGGTGATCCGCCGGATGGACAGGGCCGCCCCGAGCGCGCCGAGGGCGATCATCACGGCGGCCGGGACGAGGACGGTCGCCGCGTCCAGGACGAACGGCACGGCTCCCTGGCCGATCAGGGCTCCGGCGCCGGCGGCCAGGGCGGTGCCCAGCCCCGTACCGAGGGCGAGCATCACGACGGCCTGTCCCAGCGCGTCGCGCAGGAGGTACGGGGTCGACGCGCCGAGCGCCTTCAGCACGGCGACGTCGCCGCTGCGCTGGATCGTCCAGACGGTGAAGAACGCCCCGATGACGAGGGCGGAGATCGCGAAGAGGAAGCCGCGCATCAGTTGCAGCGAACCGTTCTCCGACTGGTAGGAGCCGATGGCCGTGAGGGAGTCGTCGAGCGTGAGCGTGCTGGTGCCCGCCGCCTCGTCCCCCGCCGTGAGGTCGACGCCTCCGGTGGTGGTCAGGGCGATCACGGTCGCCTGTTCGGCGGGCCCGGCACCGTCGTGGCCGATCTGCTGCCAGTCGTCGAGCGAGGTCCAGACGACGGGGGTGTGGCTGTACGAGACGTCCGTGGCGACGGCGGCGACCGTGCGCTCGGTCCGGCCGAGCGCGACCCTGTCGCCCGCCGAGGCGTCGAGTTCCGCCGCCGCCTTCTCGGAGAGCACGACCTGCCCCGGGCCGATCCCCTCCGGCCCGAGGGTGCCGTCCGGTTCGACGCCGAAGGCCGAGACGGCGGCGCTCCGGTCACCTGCGGCGGTGGCGTTCAGGGTCCGGATGCCGACCGGCTGCGCGGCCTCGACCCCGGGCCGCCCGGCCCAGGTCCGCCAGTCGTCCTCCCGGACGGTCGAGTTGGTGAACGACTCCGCCTGCCCGTCGGGTGGCGCGGCGAAGGCCAGGTGGTCGGCGTCCAGACCGGTGACGGCCGAGATGTTCTCCCGGGCCAGGCCGGCGGTCAGGCCGGACAGCAGGCCCACGAGCAGCGTGATCAGCACCACGACCGAGCCCATGAGCGCGAACCGGCCCTTGGCGAAGCGGAGGTCTCTCCATGCGACGAACATGGCTCCAGCGTCGTGCGGCGCGGGCGGGAAAACATCGCGCGGCGGACGGGCCCGGGATCAACCTTTCGATTGACTGGGTCCGGGGAGCCCGCGGCTACGCTGGACGGACCATGGATTCGCGTTCGCACACCCACGTCACGGCAGCCCTGCGGCTCTGTCTGCACGCCCTGCTGATGGGGCTGCTGGTCCTGGTGGTGGTCCGCGCGGTGAGCGAGGACGTGCCGCACACAGCGGCGGTCGTGGTGGTGGCGGCGCTGATGGCGGCCCTGTACGCGGCGGGGCCGCTCGCCTCCTCCGTACAGCCGGGAAGCCGGGCGGGGGCCGTGTGGCTGGCGGGGCTCGGCGTCCTGTGGGCCGCGCTGCTGGTCCTGTCGCCGGATGCCCTGTGGGTGGCGTTCCCGCTCTACTTCCTCCAGCTCCACATCCTGCCGATGCGCTGGGCGCTGCCCGCCGTCGTGGTCACCGCGGGCGCCGCGATCACCGGCTTCGTCGTGCACCGGCAGGAGATCGAGCCCGGCGCGTTCATCGGGCCGCTGATCGGCGCGGCGGTCGCCGTCGCCACCGTCCTCGGGTACGACGCGCTCTTCCGGGAGAGCGAACGGAGGCGCGAGCTGATCGTGGAGCTGGTCGCCACCCGCGCGGAGCTGGCCGAGGCCGAACGCACGGCCGGGACCCTCGCCGAGCGCGAGCGCCTCGCCCGGGAGATCCACGACACGCTGGCCCAGGGCCTGTCCAGCATCCAGCTGCTGCTGCGCGCCGCCGAGCGCTCACTGCCCGAGGACGCGCCGGCAGCCGAGCACGTGCGGGCCGCCCGCGAGGCCGCGCAGGCCAATCTCGCCGAGGCCCGGTCCTTCGTCCGCGCGCTGACGCCGCCGGACCTGGAGCACGGTTCGCTGGCCGCGGCGCTGGAGCGGCTCTGCGCCCGGACGACCGCACCGGAGCTGACCGTACGGTTCGCGGTGAGCGGCACCCCGGTGGAGCTGCCGACGCCGTACGAGGTGGCACTGCTGCGGACCGCGCAGTCGGCGCTGGCCAACACGGTGCGCCATGCGCGGGCCGGGCGGGCGGAGATCACCCTGAGCTTCATGGACACCTCGGTGGCGCTGGACGTCGTGGACGACGGGCGGGGCTTCGACCCGTCGGGGGCGCCGGTCCACGAGCGCGGCGACGGCGGCTTCGGACTGCCGGCGATGCGGGCGCGCGCCGGGTCGCTCGGCGGTGCGCTGAGCGTGGAGTCGGCGCCGGGGCAGGGCACGGCGGTGGCCCTCACGCTGCCGCTGCCCGTCGCGGAAGCGGAGCGTGCGGCATGAGCGGGGACGCGATCCGGCTGCTGCTGGCGGACGACCATCCGGTCGTCCGGGCGGGGCTGCGCGCGGTCCTGGACACCGAGCCGGACTTCCGGGTCGCCGGTGAGGCCGCCACCGCGGAGGAGGCCGTCGCCCTGGCCGCGGCGGGCGGCTTCGACGTGGTCCTGATGGACCTCCAGTTCGGCGCGGGCCTGCACGGCTCCGAGGCCACGGCGACGATCACCGCCGCACCGGACGGCCCCCGGGTCCTGATCCTCACCACCTACGACTCCGACGCGGACATCCTGGCGGCGGTCGAGGCGGGGGCGAGCGGCTATCTGCTCAAGGACGCGCCGCCGCAGGAGCTGGCGGCGGCGGTGCGCACGGCGGCGGCGGGCCGCTCCGCGCTCGCGCCGTCGGTGGCGCACCGGCTGATGGACCGGATGCGCACACCGGCGGAGGCGCTGACCCGGCGGGAGCTGGAGGTGCTCCAGCTGGTCGGGGAGGGCCTGTCGAACCTGCAGATCAGCAAGCGGCTGTTCCTGAGCCAGGCGACGGTCAAGTCACACCTGGTGCACATCTACGCCAAGCTGGGCGTCGACTCCCGTACGTCGGCGGTCGCGGCGGCCACGGCCCGCAGGCTCATCCGTCGCTGAAGCCGGGCTCGCGCACCGCGGGTCAGCCGCGCGGGGGGCTCCGCTCCGCGTTTCACGCGCGCGGGGGCTCCCCGAAGAGGTCGACCGCGTTGCGCACCTCGCGCAGGGCTGCCGCCACCGCGCTCACCGAGCCGATCGCCCCCGCGATCAGCAGCAGGGAGCGGCGCATACGGGGAATCTCCGGCACACCGCTGACGGCCATCGAGGCCAGGGCCGCCAGCTCGTCCTCGGCGATCGGCCGGTCCGGGAATTCGGTCCGGAGCCCGGCCAGTTCACGGCGGAGCCGGGAGACGGCCATCCGCAGCTCGGCCACCCTCGGGTCCTCGTCGCTGCCGGTCAGGCGCTTCTGCCCCACGCTTCGCAACACAGCACTCCCCCTCGCACGTCCCTGTGCCGGTGTGACCCCCGTACCCGGGCTGTGGCCAAGTCTCCGGGTGTGCCCGCAAGTTAACGCCATGACAGGCAGTGCGCGCCAGCCCACGGAAAGAAATCGGGGTGACCCCTGAGGGTGACATGCGTGTCGCGTGTGCGAAGCGCTCAGTGGTATCCAGGCCCCATGGTCACGGACACGAGGACAGGCACGGCTACGGAGAGGACCGCGGACATGGCTTCCGCCGCGAAGAACCCCGAGGTCGCGGGGGTACTGCTGGCCGCCGGCGGAGGCCGCCGGCTCGGCGGCCGGCCGAAGGCGCTGCTGGAGCACCGGGGCCGCCCGCTGATCGAGCACGCGGTGCGCTCCCTGCGCGACGGCGGCTGCGGCCCGCTGCACGTGGTGCTGGGCGCGGCGGCGGACCAGGTGCGGGCCCGCGCGGACCTCGCGGGCTGCGCGGTGACGGTGAACCCGGACTGGGAGGAGGGCATGGGCTCCTCCCTCCGGTCGGGCCTGGCCGCCCTGGGCGCGACGGACGCGGACGCGGCGCTCGTCCTTCTGGTCGATCAGCCCGGGATCGGGGCGGAGGCGGTGGCGCGGGTGCGTCGCGCGTACCGCTCGCGGACCAGTCTGGCGGCCGCCTCGTACGGCGGGGAGCGGGGCCATCCGGTGCTGTTCGGGGTGGACCGGTGGGCGGACATCGCGGCGGGGGCGGTGGGCGACCGGGGTGCGCGGGCGTATCTGCGGGAGCACCGCGATGCGATCACGCTCGTGGAGTGTTCGGATGTGGCCGAGGCGTACGACATCGACACCTCGCAGGACCTGAAGCACCTGGAGTGACCGTGCGGACCCGCTCGTCGTCCACCGTGCGTGGCCGCGCTGGCACGCTGCGCCGCCATCGGACCGTTTCTGTCGACCCGGAGAATCTCGACATCAACAAACCATTGAACTTCCACCATGAGGAAACTACTATCCACTGGTCAGAAGCCCTCTGAACCTCAGACGGCACCCACGGCCGTATCTCGGAGCCATGGCACGCCGTGCCGTCTCAGGCGACCCGGCGGCCATGAGACGCCGCCGCCCGCTGAAGGAGTGACAGCTCATGTCCGCACCAGCGCCGTCCACGCTGGCCATCGTCGATGCCGAGCCCCTGCCCCGGCAGGAAGAGGTCCTGACCGACGCGGCCCTCGCGTTCGTGGCCGAACTGCACCGGCAGTTCACCCCGCGCCGCAATGAGCTGCTCGCCCGGCGCGGTGAGCGCCGCGCCGAGATCGCCCGCACCTCCACGCTGGACTTCCTGCCCGAGACGGCGGCGGTCCGCGCGGACGACTCCTGGAAGGTCGCGCCCGCCCCGGCGGCGCTGAACGACCGCCGGGTGGAGATCACCGGTCCGACCGACCGCAAGATGACCATCAACGCCTTGAACTCGGGCGCGAAGGTCTGGCTCGCCGACTTCGAGGACGCGTCCGCCCCCACGTGGGAGAACGTCGTCCTCGGCCAGCTCAACCTCACCGACGCCTACGAGCGCCGCATCGACTTCACCGACCCGAGGTCGGGCAAGTCGTACGCGCTGAAGTCCGCCGACGAACTCGCCACCGTCGTCATGCGCCCGCGCGGCTGGCACCTGGAGGAGCGCCACCTCCAGCTGGACGGGGTCTCCGTGCCGGGCGCGCTCGTCGACTTCGGCCTCTACTTCTTCCACAACGCGCAGCGCCTGATCGACCTCGGCAAGGGCCCGTACTTCTACCTGCCGAAGACGGAGTCGCACCTGGAGGCCCGCCTCTGGAACGACATCTTCGTCTTCGCCCAGGACTACGTCGGCATCCCGCAGGGCACGGTCCGCGCGACGGTGCTGATCGAGACGATCACCGCCGCCTACGAGATGGAGGAGATCCTCCACGAGCTGCGCGACCACGCCTCCGGGCTGAACGCCGGCCGCTGGGACTACCTCTTCTCCATCGTCAAGAACTTCCGTGACGGCGGGTCCAAGTTCGTCCTCCCGGACCGCAACGCGGTGACGATGACCGCCCCGTTCATGCGGGCGTACACCGAACTCCTGGTCCGCACCTGCCACAAGCGCGGCGCGCACGCGATCGGCGGCATGGCCGCCTTCATCCCCTCGCGCCGCGACGCCGAGGTCAACAAGGTGGCCTTCGAGAAGGTCAAGGCGGACAAGGACCGCGAGGCGCACGACGGCTTCGACGGCTCCTGGGTCGCCCACCCCGACCTGGTCCCGATCGCCCTGGCCTCCTTCGACGCCGTCCTCGGCGAGAAGCCCCACCAGAAGGACCGCCTCCGCGAGGACGTCTCGGTGGCCCCGGGCGACCTGATCGCCATCGACACCCTCGACGCCGGCCCGACCTACGACGGCCTGCGCAACGCCGTCGCGGTCGGCATCCGCTACATCGAGGCCTGGCTGCGCGGCCTGGGGGCGGTCGCCATCTTCAACCTGATGGAGGACGCCGCCACCGCGGAGATCTCCCGCTCGCAGATCTGGCAGTGGATCAACGCCGACGTGGTCTTCGAGAACGGCGAACACGCCACCGCGGACCTGGCCCGCAAGGTCGCCGCCGAGGAACTGACCGCGATCCGCGAGGAGATCGGCGAGGAGACCTTCACCGCAGGCAAGTGGCAGCAGGCCCACGACCTCCTGCTCCAGGTCTCCCTGGACCAGGACTACGCGGACTTCCTGACGCTGCCCGCGTACGAGCAGCTGCGCTGACCTCACGGCACAGCAGCGTCACCGCCCCCGGCACCGCACAGCGCCGGGGGCGGTGGCGTGTGCCTGAGGCTGCGCGGCCCGGGCTCGCCCGCGGGGCGCCCACCCTCCGGCCCCTCAGGTCCACACCGCCCCCAGCGCCACGAACCCGCAGATGAGGGCGAACAGGATCGCCAGCAGCGGCCAGACGAACCGCAGGTACTTGTCGTAACCGATCTTCGCCAGGGCCACCCCGCCGATGGTGACCGCCGTCGTCGGGACCCAGAGGTTCATCCAGCCGCTCGCCGCCTGCCACGCCGTGACGACCACGGCGCGGGAGACACCGGCGAAGTCGGCGAGGGGGGCCAGGATCGGCATCGCCAGGGTGGCGTGGCCGGAGGTGGAGGGGATGAGGAAGGCGAGCGGCAGGTTGACGAGGAAGACGAAGACCGCGAACAGCGCCGACGAGGTGCCCGAGACCACGCCCTCGATGGAGTGCAGCACGGTGTCGGTGATCCGCGAGTTGTTCATGATGACCGTGACGCCGCGCGCGAGGACGATGACCAGGGCCGGGGAGATGAAGTCCGCCGCGCCCTGGATGATCGTCGCGCTGAGCCTCTGCTCGCCGAACCGGGCGACGACGCCGACCAAGACCGCCGCGACCAGGAACAGGGCGGCCAGCCGGGGGAAGGACCAGCCGAGTTCGAAGCCGTACGGGGTGGCGTCGGCGTCGCCCGTGAGGGCGCTGGACCACGGGACGACCGAGAAGATCATGAAGCTGAAGACCAGGGCGACCAGGACGAGGACGGTCCGGTGGAGCCCGGTCAGCTCCGGGGGCTCCCCCGCGTCCGCCGCGTTGTGCTCGCGGTCACCGGGCAGGAAGCCGGAGAGCGAGCGGTCGGGGTTCTCGCGGACACGGACCGCGTACCGGATGACGTAGCCGATCGTCACCGCCGTCAAAACCACCCACATGATCGCGCGCAAGACGATGCCGTCGCCGAGCGAGATGTCGGCGGCGGAGGACGCGACTCCGGTGGCGAAGGGGTTCACCGTGGAGCAGAGCACCCCGATGCCCGCGCCGAGGATGATCGTGCCGGTGGCCACCATGCGGTCGTAGCCGAGGGCCAGCATCAGCGGGATGATCAGGCCGTAGAAGCCGAGCGTCTCCTCCGCGAACCCCTCGACGGTGCCGAGGAGGGAGAAGACCAGCATCACTCCGGCGATGAGCAGCGCTCCCCGGTCGCGCAGCCGGTGCGCGAGGCGGCCGATGCCCCGGTCCAGGGCGCCGGTCGCGAACACCACGGTGATGAACGCGCCGATGGCGAGCACGAAGAGGAACACGCCCGCGCTGCCGTACAGTTCGCCGGCCAGGTCCGGGCCGACCTCGCCCGTCTTCGCGTCCTGGACGCCGTAGAGGCCGTTGACCGGGGAGAGGAAGAGGTCGTTCAGGCGGTCCACGAAGCTCTGGTCGGAGTCGACGCGATGGTACGTGCCCTGGACCGGGGCTCCCTCCGCGTCGCGGTCGTACGCCCCGGGCGGGATCAGGAAGGCAAGCGCCCAGACGGCCAGCGTGACGACCGCGAGGATCGTGAGGGCGCTGGGGAAGGTGAACTTCCCCTTGGCCGGGGGCTCCTCCTCCGGAGCCGGTTTCGTGTCGGCCGCGCTGCTCATGCCGTGCTCCCGTACGTCGTGCCCCCGCCCGTCGTGCTTTCGTACGTCTTCGCGTACTCGCGCAGGAACGCGGCCTCCGCGATCACCGCCGACCGCAGCTCCGAGAAGAGGACGCGCTCGTTCGGGGCGTGCAGGTTGCACATGCCGTCCTGGGCACCGAAGAGGAGGACCTCGGCGTCGGGGACCGCCTTGGCCAGACCGTTGACCAGGGGGATCGATCCGCCGCTCGCGACGAGGGCCGGTTCGCTTCCCCAGCCTTCCCGGAGCGCGGTACGAGCGGCACGGTACGCCGGACCCTCGGTCGCGGGTTCGTATCCGGGGCCCGTGTCGCCCGCCGTGACGGTGAGCGGGATACCGAACGGGAGCAGGGACTCCAGATGGGTGACGAGGTGGTCCTGGGCTTCCCTCGGGTCCTGCTCGGGGTGGAACCGCAGATTCAGTTCGGCGCGGGCGTACGGGACGACGGCGGAGGCCGCGTGGTCGACGCTCGGGGCGTCGATGCCGATGACGGTGACCGCCGGGCCGCTCCGGAGGCGCTCGCCGAGGCCACCGGAGCCGATGAGGGGCATGCCCTCCTGGACACCGGCGAGGGACCGGAACTCGTCCTCCGTACAGATGGCACCGGTCCATTCCTCCCGGCGCAGGCCCTCCACCGCCACGTCGCCGTGGACGTCGTGGAGGGTGGCCAGGGCCTTGAGGAGGGCGAGCAGGGCGTCGGGGGCCGCACCCCCGAACTCGCCGCTGTGCCGGGGTTCGGCGAGGGTGCGGACCTCCACGAAGACCTCCGCCGCGCCGCGCAGCCCCGTGGTGAGGGTGGGGCTGCCGGGACGGAGGTTGCCCATGTCCGCGATGACCATCGCGTCGCGGGCGAACCGGCCCGGGTCGGTGGGCGGGTAGTCGTCGAAGGCGCTTCCGTACTCCTCCTGGCCCTCCAGGACGATCTTCACCCCGACCGGGGGGCGGCCTTCGCAAGCACGGAGGACCCCCAGGTGGACGATGATGCTGGACTTGTCGTCGGCGATGCCCCGGGCCCTCAGCCCGCCCTCGACGCGGGTGGGTTCGAAGGGCGGCGAGAGCCACAGCGCCTCGTCGCCGGGCGGCTGGACGTCGTAGTGGCCGTAGAGCAGGACGGTCGGCGCGCCCGGGGCCGGCGGCGGGATCTCCGCGACGATGACCGGTGCGGTGTCGGGAAGGTCCAGCCGCTCCACCCGCTCCACGCCCGCGCCGCGCAACAGGTCCACGAGGAGGTCGTGGGCCTCGCGCACGGGCTCGGGCGGGAAGCCGGGGAAGGCGATGGACGGAATGGCCGTCAGCCTCTCCAGGTCGGCGACGAGACCGTCCATCAGCGCGTCGACCCGCGTGCTCAGGTCGTCTCCCAGGTCCATGGTTCAGCCCCTTCGGTCCTCTGGCCCTCTGGGACCAATGGACCATGGTGGGCTGCGCGCCGCTCGCCTGGAGAACGGCGGCCGAGTGGGCCTCAGCCCGTCAGGACGACCGTTCGCTGGGCCGAGAAGTCACCCCACTTGCCGTCCGGAAGCTTGGCCCTGAGCTTCAGCGAATAGCGGGTGCCCGCCGGATCGGAAATGTCCAGCCGGTAGGTGGCGCGCCCCTTGGGAGGCGTACCGCCCCAGACGATCGTGGTGGTCAGCTTGCCGTTCAGATAGAGCTCGTAGGCAGGGATGACTCCGCCCGTCTCGGGTTGGTCCCAGGAGAGGTCGAGGACGAAGTCGCTGCCCTCCTTGCCCACCTCGGCGCGCAGACCGGTGGGAGCGGTGCTGGCGGGGGCTCCGGGGGCGGACTCGGTGGTGAGGTCGAGCACGTTGCTGTCGGCCGAGGACTTGTCGGAGGCGTCCCGGGCCCGCACGGTGAAGGTGTAGACGGTCCCCGGGCGCAGCCCCGTGAGCTTCGCCGTGGTCTCGGAGGCCGGAACGCTGTGGATCCGGGAGTCCTCCTGGTAGATGTCGTACGAGGTGACGCCGACGTCGTCCTTGGCCGCGCCCCAGGTGAGGGTGGCGGCACGTTTTCCGTCGGCGCTGCCCGTCAGCTTCGCCGGAACGGTGGGGGGCGTGTCGTCCTTGGGCGGGGTGGCCTGGGTGGTGACGGGGACGGCCTTGCTGGGCGCGGAGAGGTTCCCCGCCGTGTCCTTGGTCCGGACGCTGAAGGTGTAGTCCGTCGAGGCCGTCAGCCCGTCGACGTCGATCATGGTCTTCGTCGCCGGGACGCTCTTGACCTTGGCCTTTCCACGGTAGATCTCGTATCCGGCGACCTTCTTGTTGTCGGAGGCGCCTTCCCACATGACGTGCACCGAGGTGGAGCTGCTGGCCTGGGCGGTCACGCCCTTGGGGGTGCCGGGAGGCTGCGTGTCGGCTTCGGCGGTGCCACCGCAGGCGGAGAGGAGGGGTGCGAGAAGCAGGGCGGAACAGGTCAACGCGGCAGAGATGTGGGGGCGTTGCACGGTGGTGCCTTCCATCCGGACAGCAATGGTCCAGACCTGTATGCCATGGAGCGGGGGTCGCCGACAAGAGGACGGCGAGGAACCATCCGCTATGTGACGGTGTGCGCCGCCCTACCGCGGTCCGGACAGGCCATGGGACAGGATCTCGGGACGATGAGTTTTCGGCGGTCGAAGGGTCTTCCCTGTATGGACGCACAGGAGAACCCCGTGTCGGATGCCGCCGCTCCTCCCGACCTGGAGCCGGCCGCCCGGCGGATCGCCGCGCTGCTCGGTCCGGTCGATGACAGCCGGCTGGACAGTCCCACACCCTGCCCCGACTATGCCGTGCGGGAGCTGCTCGGCCATCTCACCGGGCTGGCCACCGCCTTCCGCGACGCCGCCCGCAAGGATCTCGGGGCGAGCACGGCGGTCTCCCCGGACGCCGCCCTTCCCGTCCTCGACGACGACTGGCGCGAGGTGCTGCCCCGACGACTGGACGAGATGGCGGCGGCCTGGCGCTCGCCCGACGCCTGGACGGGCATGACCCGGGCGGGCGGGGTGGAACTGCCCGGCGAGGTGGCCGGGGCCGTCGCGCTCAACGAACTCGTCGTCCACGGCTGGGACCTGGCCCGGTCGACCGGGCAGCCGTACGCGGCGGGCGAGGCAGAACTGCGGTCCTGCGAGGCCCTGCTCGCCCCGGCGGAGGAGGACGGCCCGGACGGTGTCCCTGTCGCTGCCGCTGATACGGCTGGCGGCTCCGACGGCTCCGACGGCTCCGACGGCTCCGACGGCTCCGACGGCTCCGACGGCTCCGACGGCAACAGCCTCTTCGGGGTGCCTGTTCCGGTGCCGGACGAAGCCGCGCTGCTGGACCGGGTGATCGCTCTCAGCGGCCGCCGTCCGGACTGGCGGCCGGGCAGCTGAGAGGAGACGGACCCCAGCACCACTTCCGGGGCCGGCGGTCGGACCTGGCGGCTCCCCCACCGGTGAGGGACTCCGTGGCGGCAGCCCGGTCAGCTGGTGAAGAACTCCGTGACGTGCGCGGCCACCTGGTCCGCCCGGGTCTCGTGCATCCGGTGTCCGCCCGGGACCGTGATCAGCCGGCAGTCCGGGATCAGGGAGGCCACGTCGGCCTGGCGGTGCTGTTCCATCGTGCTCTCCGGGCCGCCGGTGATGATCATCGTCGGGGAGACGATGTCGCCGAGGGCCTCGTCGGCGTCCGGGCCGGGGTCGGCGAGCTGGTCGCGTACGGCGGGCACCGCGTTCTCGTCGTAGTCCACCGGGCCCTCGGCCCGGCCCGCCGGGCCCGGGTCGCCGGGGAACGGGGCCGGGGTCTCCACCAGCACGAGGCGCTCCACCCGGTCGGAGTGCTCCTGGGCCACCAGCCGGGCGACGACCCCGCCCATGCCGTGGCCGACGAGGCCGACCCGGTCCAGCTCCAGCTCGTCGAGGAAGCCCACCACGTCCTCGGCCATCAGGTCCAGGGCGTAGTCGTCGGGCCAGTCGCTCTCGCCGTGGCCGCGCAGGTCCAGGGCGAAGACCCGCCACTCCTGGCCCAGCAGGGGGCCGGCCGCCTCCCAGTTCGCGGCCGAACCGCCGAGGCCGTGCAGCAGCACGACGGGCGAGCCGAACGCGTCGCCCCAGGTCCGGTACGCGAGGCGCACATCGCCGACATCCACAACAGACTGATCTTCCATGCCCCTGACGCTACAGCCGACGAACGCCGGACGGCCGCCGGGGCCCCGCGTCGCGCGGGGCCCCGGATGCTCCGGTCAGGATCCGCCGGGGTCAGTGGACTCCGACCCCGGCCGCGGCCGGCACCACATGCTCGCCCGGCGCCTGCTCCTCGTCCGCCGCGTCGGGCTTGCGGCCGAAGTGGTTGAAGGCGAGGTTCAGCACGATCGCCACCACACAGCCGGTGGAGATGCCCGAGTCGAGGACGACCAGCAGGCTCTCCGGGAAAGCGTGGTAGAACTGCGGCGCCGCGATCGGGATCAGGCCGATACCGAGGGCCGCCGCCACGATCAGCGCGTTCTCGCCCTTCTCCATGGCGGCGGTGGCCAGGGTCTGGATGCCGCTGGCCGCGACGGTGCCGAACAGGACGATCCCCGCGCCACCGAGCACCGGCAGCGGTACGAGGGCGATGACGGAGGCGGCGACGGGGACCAGGCCGAGCACGATGAGGATGCCGCCGCCCGCCGCGACGACGTAACGGCTGCGGATCTTCGTCATGGCGACCAGGCCGACGTTCTGGGCGAAGGCACTGCACATGAACCCGTTGAAGAGCGGGCTGATGGCGCTGCCGAGGGTGTCGGCGCGCAGGCCGCCCTCGATGATCTTCTCGTCGGCCGGACGGCCGACGATCTTGCCGAGGGCCAGCATGTCCGCGGTGGACTCGGTCATGCAGACCAGCATCACGATGCACATCGAGATGATGGCGGCGATCTCGAACTGCGGGGCGCCGAAGGCGAAGGGCGTCGGGAAGCCGACCACGTCGGCTTCCTTGATGGCGCCGAAGTCGGTGATGCCGGCGGGAATGGCGATGAGCGTGCCGATGACCAGGCCGAGCAGGATCGCGATCTGCTGGAGGAAGCCGCGCAGGAGTTTGCGCAGGGCCAGCACGATGACCAGGGTCACGGCGGCCATGGTGATGTTGGTCATCGAACCGTAGTCGTCGGCCGCGGCGTTGCCGCCCTGGGACCAGTTGAAGGCGACCGGGAGGAGGGAGACGCCGATCAGGGTGATCACGGTGCCGGTGACGACGGGTGGGAAGAAGCGGACCAGTTTGCAGAAGTACGGGGCGAGGACGAAGCCGAGGATGCTCGCGACGATGATCGCCCCGAATATGACGGCTATCCCGTCGTGTCCCCGGTCCTTGCCTATCGCGATCATCGGGGCGACCCCGGCGAACGAGACGCCGTTGACGAAGGGCAGCCGGGCGCCGACCTTCCAGAAGCCGATCGTCTGGAGCAGGGTGGCGATCCCCGCGGTGAACAGGCTCGCCCCCATCAGGAAGGCGGTCTCCTTGGCGGTGAGGCCGACGGCCGGCCCCACGATGAGCGGCGGGGCCACCACACCCGCGTACATGGCGGCCACGTGCTGGAGGCCGCTGGTGAACATCTTCAATGGGGGGAGGGTCTCGTCGACCGGGTGTTTCCGGTCGTCTCCCGTTTCCGCGGCGTTGTCGGCCGTCGTGTCGGGGGCGGCTGCATCTGCGTCTTTGCGAAACCTGGGCTTGGCGGCCACGGCGGTTCCTCCGGTCGGTTACACGTCGTCGGCGACGTGGGATTCAGGGAGGTGGTGCGTAAGTGGTGCGGCGGTGCGGCTCTCTCAGGTGGTGCAGGTCGTGCAGGTCGTACAGAGGGGGGTGCGGATGGGCGCGCACGGCGGGAGCGTGCGGGCAGCGTTCATCACCGGTCCGGCGGGCGCGCACCATGCGCGCGTCCGCCGGACCGGCTGCCGTGGACCCCGCTCGGGTCCACGGCGGCCGGTCTCGGGCCGTCCCCCTCGACCGGCCGGTCGGGGATACCGCGCGGAGCCTGCTCCGCGGGGATGCCGCACGGAGTCGGACTCCGGCGGGGTACCGCTCGGAATCAGGCTCCGGCGGCGATCTGCGCGAGGCGGCGGGCCTCGTCGCGGGTGACCCGGGCGATGGCGTCCTCGTCCACCGTGGTGAGGTGGTTGCCCTCGACGACCGGCTTGCCGTCGACGAGGGAGAGGGTCACCGGGGCGGCCGCGCCGAAGATGAGCGCGGTCACCGGGTCGGCGATCGAGGAGTGGGCCAGGGTGTCCAGCTTCCACAGGACGAGGTCGGCGAGCTTGCCGGCCTCCAGGGAGCCGATCTGGTCGGCGCGGCCCAGCACCTGGGCCCCGCCGAAGGTCCCGAGGCGCAGGGCCTGACGGGCGTTCAGGGCGGCCTCGCGGTGGGCGCCGAGGCGGTTGATGAGCAGCGCGTTGCGCAGCTCGGTGTGGAGCTCGCCGGACTCGTTGGAGGCGGTGCCGTCCACGCCGAGGCCGACGGGGACGCCGGCGGCGAGCATGTCGGGGACCCGGGCGATGCCGGCGGCGAGGCGCGCGTTGGAGGACGGGCAGTGGGCGACGCCGGTTCCCGTACGGGCGAAGGCGGCGATGTCGGAGTCGTTCATGTGGACGCAGTGGGCCATCCACACGTCGTCGCCGAGCCAGCCGGTCGACTCGAAGTAGTCGGTCGGGCCCATCCCGAACAGCTCCTTGCAGAACTGCTCCTCCTCGACGGTCTCCGAACCGTGGGTATGCAGCCGTACGCCCTTGCGGCGGGCCAACTCGGCACCCTGGCGCATCAGTTCGGTGGAGACGGAGAACGGAGAGCAGGGCGCGACGGCTACCTGGGTCATGGCGTCGAAGGAGGCGTCGTGGTGGGCCTCGACGGTGGCCTCGGTGGCGGCGAGGGCGCCTTCGAGGGTCTCGACGGCGAAGTCCGGGGGCAGGCCGCCGTCCTTCTCGCTGCGGTCCATGGAGCCCCGGGCGAGGGTGAACCGTACGCCCATCTCGCGGGCCGCGCCGATGATCGCGCCGGAGAGGTCGCCGGAGCCCTTCGGGAAGACGTAGTGGTGGTCCATGGCGGTGGTGACGCCGCCGCGGGCCATCATGGCGAGCGAGCCCTGCGCGGCGGCGCGGGCCATCGGCTCGTCGATGCGCGCCCAGGTCGGGTAGAGGGCGACCAGCCAGTTGAAGAGGTTGTGGTCGGTGGCCAGTCCCCGGGTGATCCACTGGTAGAAGTGGTGGTGGGTGTTGACCAGGCCGGGTGTGGCGAGGTGCCCGGTGCCGTCGATCCGCCGGACGACTCCGGTCAGGCCCTCCGGAGCCTTGCCGGCGCCGATGGACTCGATGCGGTTGCCCGCCACGACGATGTACCCGGACGCGTACTCCGTGTCGTGGGCGTCGACGGTGGCGATCGAACAGTTCTCGATGATGATGCGCTGAGGGTCTGCCGAAGCTGCCATGGCGCTTCCTTCTTCTCTCTGTGGCGATGTGGGCACGGCAGGACCCTAGGAGGATTTGAGTGCCACAGCGGTGCGGCTGTGGGTGCCGAGATGATGGAAGAACAGGTTGAGCACGACCGCGACCAGCGCTCCCGCGCTGATCCCGGAGCCGAGGACCGTCTGCGCCCAGGCCGGGAATCCGGCGTAGAAGGTGGGCGCGGCGAGCGGGATGATGCCCGCGCCGAGCGCGACGGCGACCAGGATGATGTTGGAGCTGTCGTCCAGGCCCGCTTCGGAGAGCGTACGGATGCCGCTCACCGCGATGGAGCCGAAGAGGACGATGCCGGCGCCGCCGAGCACGGGCATCGGGACGAGTGAGACGACCGCGCCGAGCACCGGGAAGGCGCCGAGGACCAGGAGCGCTCCGCCGGCCGCCGCGACGACGTACCGGCTGCGTACGCGGGTCAGCGAGACGACGCCGACGTTCTGGGCGAAGGCGCTGGTGGGAAAGCCTCCGAAGACCGGACCGAGGAGGGTGGCGATGCCGTCGGTCCGCAGGCCCCGGGTGATCGTGCGGCCGTCGGTGCGGCGGTCGCAGATCTCGCCGAGGGCGAGCATTCCGGCGGAGGACTCCGTCATCAGGACGAGCATGACGATGCAGAGCGACAGGATCGCGGCGGGCTGGAACTCCGGCGCGCCGAAGGCGAAGGGGGTCGGCAGGGCGGCGAGAGGTGCGGACTTCAGCGCGGAGAAGTCGGCGAGTCCGAACGGGATCGCTGCCAGCGTACCGACGAACATGCCCATGAGCAGAGCCACTTGCTTGAGGAAGCCGCGGCCGAAGCGCTGGATGAGCAGGATGACGACGAGTGTGAAGGCGGCCAGCGCCAGGTACTTCATGGCGCCGAAGTCGGCGGCGGTGGCGTCTCCGCCCTGCGCCCAGGCGACCGGCACGGGCATGAGGGTGACGCCGATGAGGGTGATGACCACGCCGGTGACGAGCGGCGGGAAGAAGCGCAGCAGCCTGCCGAAGAAAGGTCCGACGGCCAGGCAGAAGACTCCGGCGACGAGCACCGCCCCGTAGATCGCGGGGAGTTGGTGACCGGGTGCGCTGGTCTCGGCGATGGCGAGCATCGGCGCGATCCCGGCGGAGGAGGCGGCGTTGACGAAGGGCAGCCGGTTGCCGGCGAAGCAGCCGAGACCGACGGTCTGCAGGATGGTGGCGAGCCCGGCGATCAGGAGGCTCGCCGCGATGAGCCGGGTCATGCCGGCGGTGTCCAGGCCCACGGCCTGGCCGATGATCAGCGGAGGGGTGACGACGCCCGCGTACATGGCGGCGATGTGCTGGAGCGCGGCGGGGACGAGCCGCGCGGGAGGAAGCTTCTCGTCGACCGGGTGAACCGCCGTGTCGGCAGCGGTGGTCGGTGAGGTGGTGCATGGGCCTTCTGCCGGCCCCGTTGCAGGCTGTGCCATGGGTGTTCCCTCCGGGATGACCGGCCGCCGTCCGGCTGTGGACGGACGGCGGCCGGTTCAGTGCCGCGTCAGAGGTTGGTCATGTCGACCGGGATCTTCGGCTCGACGCCGTCCCGGAGCACGGTGGCCTCGATCAGACCGTAGGGACGGTCGGCCGCGAAGTAGACAGCACCATCGGCGGTGTCGTTCTTCAGTCCGAACGGTTCGAGGTCCACCAGGAAGTGGTGGTTGTTCGGCAGCGAGAAGCGGATCTCGTCGATCTCGCTGCGGCTGTTGATGATGCGCGAACCCATCTGGTACAGGGTCTGCTGGAGCGAGAGGGAGTACGTCTCGGCGAAGGCCTGGAGCATGTGCTTGCGCGCCTGCTCGTAGGACTTCTCCCAGTTCGGCATGCGCTGCTCGTCGCTGGTCCAGTTGTAGCGCCAGCGGGCGGAGACGTCCGTCGCGAGGATGCGGTCGTACGCCTCCTTGAGCGTCGTGTACTTGTCCTTGACGTAGCCCCAGAACTCGGAGTTGGTCGAGTTCATCACGGTCAGGTCCTTGAGGCCCGAGATGACCTCCCAGGTGTCGCCGTCGTAGGTGACCTGGGAGACGCGGGTCTCCATGCCCTTGCGGGCGAAGGAGTGCCTGACCTCGTCGGCGCCGATGAAGCGGGAGTTGCCGTCGGAGGTCGCGATGCGCTCCCAGCTGTACTCCTCGATCCGGATCCGGGCGCGGTGGATCGGCTCCTGGGAGGAGACGAAGTGCCGCGCGAGGTGGATGCCGAACTGCTCGGCGGACTCGATCCCGTGCTCCTTGGCGAACGCGAACACCGTGTTCTTGGTGGTGTCGGTCGGCAGGACGTTGGCGTTGGAGCCGGAGTAGTGGACGTCGTCCATGTCGCCGGAGAGGGCGACCGAGACGTTCAGGTCCTTGATGTGGTGGGTGTCGCCGTCCCGCGTGATCTTTACGACGCGGTTCTCTGCTTTGCCGTACTGGTTCTGGCCGAGAATCGTGGGCATGTCGGTGCTAGCTCCCTCGGTAAACGGAGTAGCCGAACGGGTTGAGCAGCAGCGGTACGTGATAGTGCTCGCCCGGGGCGACCGCGAACGCGATGGTCACCTCCGGGAAGAACGCGCCGCTGTCCCTTACGCGGGGGGCGTCCTGCTGCGCCTCGGCTTGCTTCTTGGAAAAATACGCCTCGGTGTCGAATTCGAGACGCACATGGCTTGTCCCCTCCGGCAGTGCCGGGAGGTCCTTGCAGCGCCCGTCCGCATCGGTCGCGGACGCTCCGAGCGTCACGTACGGCGCGTCGCTTCCGCTGCGGGCGGCGAGCGAGACGGCGACGGACGCGGCGGGGCGGCCGATGCTGGTGTCCAGGATGTGGGTGGACACCGATGCGGTCGTGTCGGTACTCAAGACCGTCACTCTCCTAGATCTCAAGAGTCCTGTGCGGAAGTGCCCTCTGCGAGGGTCTCCTTCACGAGACGGGTCAGCCGGACGCGGTTGATCTTGCCCAGTTCGGTGCGCACGATCTCCTGCTCCTGCTCGGGCGAGTTCCCGATCCGGGACTTCACCGCGTCGCGCATCTGCTCACCGGTGGCGCCGGTGGCGCAGATCAGGAAGACATGTCCGAACCGCTCCTGGTAGGCCAGGTTCAGTTCGAGCATCTCGGTCTTGAGCTCCTCGGAGGCGCCGGCCATCCCCCGCTGTTCGCGGGAGGAGGTCGGGTCGCCGGGCTTCGGGCGGCCGATCGGCGGGTGGCCCGCCATCGCTTGGGCCAGGTCCTCCGCGGCGAGCGTCGCCATGGCGGCGTCGCTCGCGGTGAGCAGGGCTTCTTCGGTGGCGTACGGGCGCCCGGCGAGGATGGTGTTTCCCCAGGTCGCACTGGCACACACCTCGTGCAGTGCGGGAGTGGCCTCGCCGTCCGCCAGGGTGTTGAACCGGGTGAGGCCCGGTGTGGAGCTCGAAGTCACGGGAGCCTCCGTGGCTGTTTTTCGCTGTGCGTTGTTCGGGCTGCGGATAGCTAACGCCCTCCACAACACGACGTCAACACTTTGTTGAAATCTCGCGAACGAAGAAAGCCGCCGTCCCGACATGCGGACGGCGGCTTTCCTGTGCGTTCGGCGGGTTCGGCCAACTACTCACCCTTGGCCGTATGTTCCCGGTTCAGATAGTTGTACACGGTGAACCTGGAGACGCCCAGGGCGCCGGCCACCGTTTCCACCCCGTGCCGTACGGAGAAGGCACCGCGTGCCTCCAGCGTCCGGACCACGCCCTGCTTGGCCTTGCGGTCCAGGTCGGCGAGCGGCATCCCGTGCCGTCGCTCCATCGCGGCGAGGATGTGATCGAGCGAGTCGGAGAGCTGCGGAAGGCGTACGGCTATGACGTCCAGCCCCTCCCAGGCGAGCACGACGTCGTCCGGCTGGGCCTGATCCGGGCCCAGCAGCTGCGCGCCCATCGCGTCGACGAGCGGCTTGACCGCGGAGACCAGGGGATGGTCGAGCGTTGCCGAAGGGTTGTCGGACGCGGCGGAGATATCGGCGGCGGCCGGGGGGTGATCGACGGATTCGGTCACGACGCGTCCCCCTCGATCACGTTCACCTGGAGCGAGACCCGGGTGGCGCCCGAGGCCAGGGCCCGCCGCAGCAGGGAGTCCACGGCGGTGAGCACCTCGTCCGCGCCCCCTTCCGCGGTGTTGCCGAAGGGGCCGACGTCGACGGCGTCCAGTCCGGCGCCCTGGATCACCTCGCGGGCCACCACCGCGTGGGTGGGCGCCTCGTCGAGATCGAACGGCTCGGTGGTGAATTCCACCCTCAAGCGCACTGTGCCTCCATGATGTCCTCGCCCCGGGTGCGGGCTCCCGGGGCTCGGCCACGACTGTAGCCGCTGGACGGGGCCCCGTTCCGGTGCGCGCGGGGCCCCGAGCGCAGGGCCTACGGGAGCGGCAGGACGCAGACCGCGACCGGCGCCGGGAAGGGGGCGCCCGCACCGGTCAGGGAGCCGTCGGGGCCGACCGCGAACACGGTGACGGTCGAGGAGCGCTGGTTCGCGGCGAAGAGCAGGGAGCTGTCCGGCGACAGGGCGAGCTGGCGGGGCCAGTCACCGCCGACGGGCACGGTGTCCAGCAGCCGCAGGGCGGCGCCCCCGCCCTCCACGGCGTAACGGGTGAGGCTGTTGTGGCCCCGGTTGGCGAGGTAGACGTACGCCCCGTCCCCGGTGACCACCGGCTGGGCGGGGTAGCTGGTGCCTGACCCCGTGCCGGTGGACTGGGCGGGCCCCGGGGTGAGGACGCCGGTGGCGGGGTCGTACGCGCAGACGACCATGGTGTTGTCCAGCTCGCAGGCCAGGTACGCGAAGCGTCCACCGGGGTGGAAGGCCAGGTGGCGGGGGCCGGAGCCGGGTGCCAGAGCGGCCCGGGAGACCTCGGTGAGGGTCCCGGCCGACTCGTCGAGCCGGTAGGTGTACACGGTGTCGGTGCCCAGGTCGACGGCGAGGACGTGACCGCCGTCCGGCGAGGTGACGACCTGGTGGGCGTGCGGCCCGCCCTGCCCGGGTCCGGGCGGCGGCGAGCTGTGGGCGACCAGGTCGGTGCGCTCCCCCAGCGAGCCGTCCTCCGCGATCGGGTGCACGACGACGCTGCCGGAGGTGTAGTTGGCGCTCAGCAGCCAGCGTCCGGACGGGTGGACGGAGAGATGGGTCGGGCCGGAGCCGCCGGTGGCGCGGCTGCCGAGCACCTCGTACGCCCCGTCCGGCCCGATCGCGACGGCGGTGACCGCGCCCGCCGCCTGCTCGGCGACCGCGTAGACGGTGGCGCCGGAGGGGTGCGTGGCGAGGTAGGAGGGGTTCTCGACACCGGTGATCACCGGTCGGGGGGTGATCGCGCCGGTGCCGGTGTCGTACGAGGCGGTGCCGATGCCGGTGCCGCCTCCCCCTTCGGAGGTGTACGTGCCGAGCAGCAGCGGCCGGGTGGCGCGCGGACCGGCGGGCGTGGCGGGCGCGGGAGACGGGCCCCCCTCCGCGCGGGCGGGAGCGGCGAGGGCGGGGACGGCGGCCAGGGCGGCTCCCGCCAGCAGGCCGCCGAGGAGACCTCGGCGGCCGGGGAGGCCGGGAGCGGGGCGCGGGTGGGGGGCTGGGTTCATGCGAGGCACCTCGTGTGGGGGGTCGGCTGCTTCGGATGCGTTCGCCACCCTGGCCCGCCGACGACCGTTCGACAAGAGGTGCAACCGGAGTTGCATCCTGCGCAACGCGATGACAGGTCACCGAACAACCGCCCGCCCGGATGCCCCGCCGACCGGGGCGAATTTTCCGGCACCCCCTTGACAGCCTCGCCACCCTCCGGGCAATCTTCCGTTAAGCAGAAACTAACTTCCGCAATACGGAAGGAGCGCCGACATCCTCATGGGATACACGGACCAGCGCTTCAATGTGAACCTTTCGATCCTCTTCACGGAACTCCCGCTCCTGGAGCGTCCCGCGGCAGCCGCCGCGGCGGGCTTCACGGCGGTCGAGCTGTGGTGGCCCTGGATCGAGACCCCCACTCCTCCGCAGGCGGAGCTCGACGCCCTCAAGAAGGCGCTCGACGACGCCGGCACCCAGCTGGTGGGGCTGAACTTCTACGCCGGACAGCTGCCCGGCCCCGACCGCGGCGCGCTCTCCGTGCCCGGCACGGAGTCGGACCGCTTCCGGGCCAACATCGAGGTGGCGGCCGACTTCGCCGCCTCGGTCGGCTGCACGGCGCTCAACGCGCTGTACGGCAACCGCGTCGAGGGCGCGGACCCGGCGGCGCAGGACGCTCTCGCCCTGGAGAACCTGGTGGCGGCCGCCCGCGCGGCGGACCGGGTCGGGGCGATCCTTCTCGTCGAGACCCTCAACAAGCCGGAGTCGCCGCTCTATCCGCTGGTCAGCGCACCGGCCGCGATCGAGGTCGTCGACAAGGTCAACGCGGCGACGGGCCTCGGGAACGCCAAGTTCCTGCTGGACCTCTACCACCTCTCGATGAACGGCGAGGACCTGAGCCAGGTCATCAAGGCGTACGCCGCGAAGACCGGCCACGTCCAGATCGCCGACAACCCGGGCCGCGGCGCGCCGGGCACCGGCTCGCTCCCGCTGGAGCAGCTCCTCGACGAGCTGAAGGACGCCGGCTACGCGGGCTGGGTCGGCCTGGAGTACAAGCCGGGCGACCGGCCGAGCGCGGAGTCCTTCGACTGGCTCCCGGCGTCGGCCCGAGCGGCCCGCTGACCGGCTGCGGACGGGCCGGGCCGACCCCCGGTCGAGCCCAACCCCCTTACGTACAAACGTTTTTCAGGAAGGCACCCTCATGAGCAACAACCTCCCCAAGGTTGCGTGGATCGGCCTCGGCATCATGGGCTCCCCCATGTCCGAGAACCTGATCAAGGCCGGTTACGACGTCACCGGATACACCCTGGAGCAGGACAAGGTCGACCGGCTGGTCGCGGCCGGCGGCACCGGCGCCTCCTCGATCGCGGACGCGGTCAGGGACGCGGATGTCGTCATCACGATGGTGCCCGCCTCCCCGCAGGTCGAGGCCATCTCCTACGGCCCCGACGGCATCCTGGAGAACGCCAGGCGCGGCGCGCTGCTGGTGGACATGTCCTCCATCACCCCGCAGACCTCCGTGGACCTCGCCAAGAACGCGGCCGAGAAGGGCATCCGGGTCCTGGACGCACCGGTCTCCGGTGGCGAGGCCGGCGCCATCGAGGCGGTCCTGTCCATCATGGTCGGCGGCGAGCAGGCGGACTTCGACGCCGCGAAGCCGCTGCTGGAGGCGCTGGGCAAGACCATCGTGCTCTGCGGCCCGCACGGCTCCGGCCAGACGGTGAAGGCGGCCAACCAGCTGATCGTCGCGGTCAACATCCAGGCCTGCGCCGAGGCCGTGGTCTTCCTCGAGAAGTCCGGCGTCGACCTCGCCGCAGCGCTGGACGTGCTCAACGGCGGCCTCGCCGGCTCGACCGTGCTGACCCGCAAGAAGGACAACTTCCTGAAGCGGGACTTCGCCCCCGGCTTCCGGATCGACCTGCACCACAAGGACATGGGCATCGTCACGGACGCCGCCCGCAACGTCGGCGCGGCCCTGCCCGTCGGCGGCGTGGTCGCCCAGCTGGTCGCCTCGCTGCGCGCCCAGGGCGACGGCGGCCTGGACCACTCGGCGCTGCTTCGCTCGGTCGAGCGGCTGTCCGGCTCCCAGGTCTGACCCCCTCGCTCCGCAAGGAGCCCCTGGCCCCGTACGGGGCCACGGCCCGCACGAACGGGCCCCCTGATCTCCGGGCCGCGGTGGCGCTGACACCTGTCCTGTCGCGCCCAGGCGCTGCCGCGGCCCGGAACCACACACTTCGTTTTCAACAAACTGTTGACGTTGTCTCGCGGCGATTCTACGCTCCTCAAGCCGTCAGCAGCTCGTACGAAAGGTCATCCCGCCACATGGCTAAGCGTGTGCTCACGACCGAGTCAGGCGCCCCGGTCGCCGACAACCAGAACTCCGCCACCGCCGGTGTCGGTGGACCGATCCTCCTCCAGGACCAGCACCTCCTGGAGAAGCTCGCCCGCTTCAACCGTGAGCGCATCCCGGAGCGCGTGGTGCACGCCCGCGGTTCCGGCGCGTACGGCTACTTCGAGGTCACCGACGACGTCACGGGCTTCACCCGCGCCGACTTCCTCTCCGAGGTGGGCAAGCGCACCGAGACGTTTATCCGCTTCTCGACCGTCGCCGACTCGCTCGGCGGCGCGGACGCGGTCCGCGACCCGCGCGGCTTCGCCCTCAAGTTCTATACGGACGAGGGCAATTACGACCTGGTCGGGAACAACACCCCGGTGTTCTTCATCAAGGACCCGATCAAGTTCCCCGACTTCATCCACTCGCAGAAACGCGACCCGTTCACGGGCAAGCAGGAGCCGGACAACGTCTGGGACTTCTGGGCGCACGCCCCCGAGGCGACGCACCAGGTCACCTGGCTGATGGGCGACCGCGGCATCCCCGCCTCGTACCGCCACATGAACGGCTACGGCTCGCACACCTACCAGTGGACGAACGCCGCGGGCGAGGCCTTCTTCGTCAAGTACCACTTCAAGACGAACCAGGGCGTGCGGTCCCTCTCCGCCGACCAGGCCGCCGAGCTCGTCGGTAAGGACGCCAACTCGCACCAGACGGACCTGCTCCAGGCCATCGAACGCGGCGTCAACCCCTCCTGGACGCTGCACGTCCAGGTAATGCCGGCCGCCGACGCCGCCGACTACCGGTTCAACCCGTTCGACCTCACCAAGGTGTGGCCGCACAGCGACTACCCGCTCCAGCGGGTCGGCCGTCTGGTCCTGGACCGCAACCCGGACAACGTCTTCGCCGAGGTCGAGCAGGCCGCGTTCTCCCCGAACAACTTCGTGCCCGGCATCGGTCCGTCCCCGGACAAGATGCTCCAGGGCCGGCTGTTCGCCTACGCGGACGCGCACCGCTACCGCCTGGGCGTCAACCACACCCACCTGCCGGTGAACGCCCCGCGGACCGCCGTCGTCGACAACTACGGCCGCGACGGCGTCCACGCGACCCGCAACGGCTCGCGCCACGACAAGAACTACGAGCCCAACTCGTACGCCGGTCCGGCGCAGACCGACGCGGCACTCGCCGCACCGCTGGCGATCCACGGCTGGACGGGCACGCACGAGGCGCCCGCCCACACCAAGGACGACGACTTCTTCCAGGCGGGCGAACTCTTCCGGCTGATGTCGGAGGACGAGAAGGGCCGCCTGGTCGCGAACATCGCCGGAGGCCTCTCGCAGGTCACCCGTGACGACGTGATCGAGAAGAACCTCGCCCACTTCCACGCCGCCGACGCCGACTACGGCAAGCGCGTCGAGAAGGCCGTCCGCGCCCTGCGCGAGGACTAGGCCTCCCCCTGGACCCTGCCCGTACCGCGCACCCGGATGAGGGGTGCCGCGCGGCACGGGCAGGACGACGAGGCCGCGGCGGTCGAGCGATGCCAGTGCGGTGGTGAAGGACCCGGGGACCGTCTCCTGACCTGAAGGAGACGCCCTCCCCCCGGGCCGATCGCCGCCGCCGCGGTCCCTGTCACCCGGCGACACCTCTGTCGCTCCCCGAACGAGGGCGCGGAGTACGGATACGGTCCCGTACTCCGCGCCCTTTCGCGTGCCCGGCCCCGGCCCCGGCCCCGGCCCCGGCCCCGGAGTCAGGGGGTCCCGGCTCCGTAGCTGTAGTCGGAGACGACGGTGTCATCGGTGTCGCGGAGGCGGGCGGTGTCGCCCTTGTCGTTCCAGAGGGGGCGTCCACTGCCGTAGAGGTAGCCGCCCCACTCGGGGTGGACTTCGTTGGTGTAGATACGGATCCGCTGGCCGGGCTGGAGCACGGTGTTCGGCGGGAAGGTGAAGTTCTGCCCGGGGTCGTCGGCGAAGAGGGTCCAGCCGGAGATGTCCCCGGGGGCCGTGCCCCGGTTGACGATCTCGACGTACTCGTCGGCCTGCGTGCGCTTGACCGCACCCTTGTGGCGGATGTCGGCGATGACCACGTCGGGGGCGCCCACGCGGGAGAGCGCGGCGACGATGTGGGCGCTGTTTGCACCGTTCTCCGGGCTGATGAACTTGTTGACGATCTGGCCGTTCTGCTTGAAGCCGGTGATCACGACGGCGTACTCCTCGCCGTCGATGGTCACGCTCTCCGGGGACACCCTCGTGGGAAGGTCGACCTCGTCGTCGGGGGTGGGGCCGTCGTTGGGCGTCTCGAAGTGGTGGAAACGGAAGGTGAAGTCGCGGTCGGTGTCGTCCTCCTCGAACCGGACGCCCACCGCGAGATCGACGTCGAACCTGTTGTTCGCCCCGCCCTGGATGGGGAAGTTCTGGTGGGTGAAGGTACCCAGCGTGAACTCCGCGCCGTCGACCTTCGCCTCGATCGTCCCGCCGGCGAACACGTAGCCGCTCTTGCCTCCGCCGACGGGAACGCCCCAGTGGACGTGGTCGGTGCTGAGACCGGCGAGGTTGGGCGGGGCAGGGCTGACAGCCGTCCAGATTCCGGACGTCGTGACTGTGGACATGCTTGGACATCTCCTTCTTCGGTGGTGCGTCGCCGCCCGGCCCGGGCCGGCGCGTGTGACTCGCCGGGGACCGGCGGACGGCATCGGGCCGACTCCGGGAGCCGCGTCCGACGGACCGCGTCCGACACCCTCCCCGGTGGTTCCGGCCGAGAATCCGCCTTCCTGATCAGGACACCGCGTCCTGTCGCACGGGCGCCGTAATCCGGTCACGTACGAGGACGCAGCGGCAGGCCTGAACCGCGTGGTCTTCGGCCAGGTGCCGGCGGATCCCATCGGCAGGTGGCCGCTGTCCGTTCGCCGGGAGCGGCGGAGCGCCCGCGGGGAGGGGTGCTCGTGGGCCATCTCCGTGCCGCGCAATCATGGCCCGAAGACGCGTCCCTCGTTCGAGTGGTGAGGCTCTCCGCGACCGAGGGAGGGCATGGCGAGGGCCCCTGCCCCGGAGGTTCGCTCCGGGGCAGGGGCCCCTCGCCGTGGGCGGGTCGATCCGTCAGGACGCCGTCAGGGGGCGGATCGCGGTGGGCGCGTGGGAGGCGTCCGTGGCGATGTCCTCGAACTCGTTGACCGACGCGATGTCGCTGCCGCTCATCGCGATGTTCGTGACCCGCTCCAGGATCGCCTCGACGACCACCGGCACCCGGAACTCCGCGGCGAGCTTCTTCGCCTCCTCGAAGGCCGGCAGCAGCTGGTCCGGCTCGGTGACCCGGATCGCCTTGCAGCCCAGGCCCTCGACGACCTTGACGTGGTCCACGCCGTAGACGCCCAGCTCCGGGGAGTTGATGTTCTCGAACTCCAGGTTGACCTGGAAGTCGATGTCGAAGTTGCGCTGCGCCTGGCGGATGAGCCCCAGGTAGGAGTTGTTCACCAGGACGTGGACGTACGGGATGCGGTGCTGCGCGCCGACGGCCAGCTCCTCCAGCATGAACTGGAAGTCGTAGTCGCCGGAGAGGGCGACGACCGTGCCCTCCGGGTCCGCGGTGGCGACGCCCAGCGCGGCCGGGATCGTCCAGCCGAGGGGGCCCGCCTGGCCGCAGTTGATCCAGTGGCGCGGCTTGTAGACGTGCAGCATCTGCGCGCCGGCGATCTGGGAGAGCCCGATCGTGGTGACGTAACGGGTCTCGGGGCCGAACGCCCGGTTCATCTCCTCGTACACGCGCTGCGGCTTCAGCGGCACGTTGTCGAAGTGGGTCTTGCGCTGGAGGGTCGCCCTGCGCTCCTGTGTGGAGGCGGCCCATGCCGAACGGTCCTTCAGCTCGCCCGCGGCCTTCAGCTCGCGCGCCACCTCGACGAAGAGCGTCAGCGCGGCCTTGGCGTCGGAGGCGATGCCGAGGTCCGGGGCGAAGATCCTGCCGAGCTGGGTGGGCTCGATGTCCACGTGGACGAAGGTGCGGCCCTGGGTGTAGACGCCGATCTCGCCGGTGTGGCGGTTGGCCCAGCGGTTGCCGATGCCGAGGACGAAGTCGGACTCCAGGAAGTTCGCGTTGCCGTAGCGGTGCGAGGTCTGGAGGCCCACCATGCCGGCGTTCAGCTCGTGGTCGTCGGGGAGGATGCCCCAGCCCATCAGGGTCGGGATGACCGGGACGCCGGTCAGCTCGGCGAACTCCACCAGGAGTTCGGACGCGTCGGCGTTGATGATGCCGCCGCCCGCGACGAGCAGCGGGCGCTCCGAGGCGTTCAGCATCTGGATCGCGCGCTCGATCTGCTTGCGGGAGGCCGCGGGCTTGTGCACCGGGAGGGGCTCGTACAGCTCGGGGTCGAACTCGATCTCGGTGAGCTGGACGTTGATCGGCAGGTCGATGAGGACCGGGCCGGGCCGGCCGGTGCGCATCAGGTGGAAGGCCTGCTGGAAGACGCCGGGGACCTGCGCGGCCTCCAGGACGGTCGTCGCCGCCTTGGTGACCGGCCCCGCGATCGACGCGATGTCGACAGCCTGGAACGACTCCTTGTGGAGCGCGTCCGTCGGTGCCTGGCCGGTGATGCACAGGATCGGGATGGAGTCGGCGATGGCGGAGTACAGACCGGTGATCATGTCGGTGCCCGCCGGGCCCGACGTGCCGATGCAGACGCCGATGTTGCCGGCCCGGGCCCGGGTGTAGCCCTCGGCCATGTGCGAGGCGCCCTCGACGTGCCGGGCCAGTGTGTGCTGCACCCCGCCGGAGGCCTTGAGGGCCGCGTAGAAGGGGTTGATCGCCGCACCCGGCACACCGAACGCGTTGCTGACGCCTTCGCGCTTGAGGATCTCAACTGCCGCTCGGGCAGCGGTCATACGAGGCATTGAGTGCTCCTGCTCGGGATTGGTGGAGTCGGGCTCTGTCGCGCCACCTGAGAGCACCAATTCCGCATTACGGAAATTCAGTTCTGCTATACGGAAGCAATCTAAAACGTGGGACGATCCCCGTCAAGGGCGCACACGACCGCCCGCCCCCACGAAGTCCGCCGACCCCCTCCCCAGAGCCTCGCTCCTGGTGGACGATGGCGTGACGAGGGAGGCACGGAGCGCAGTCGTCCGCACAACCGTGCCGGAGGGAGACGATCGTGGAGTCCGTGCCGGTACGGTGCCCTGTCTGCAACCGGGACCACGCCTACAGCACACCGGCCTATCCCTGCCCGTGCGGGACGCCCACCGCCCCGCCGCTGCTGCGCGACGCCCCGGCGGTCCTGGTCGCCCACCGCAGCTGGAACGACGCGTGGGTCACCGTCCGCTGCACCTCCTGCGCCCGGGAGAACCAGTGGCCCCAACCCGAGCTGTGCTGCCCGTGCGGGACCGTCCTGCGGATACCGGTACGCCCGGCGGCCGCCGCACCGGCCCCGGCCGCGCCGGTCTCCCCCGCCCACATCCCGCTGCCGCGCACCGCCGCGCACCCGCGCCCGGCCTTCCGGCCGATGACGATCCGCACGGGCCAGGACGCGGTGAGCGCGGCCGGTCTCTATCTGACCTGGCTGGGCTACCTCGACGTCGGCAGGCCCGGAGCCGGCCCGGCCTCCGGGATCGACCTGCGGGCGGACGGGCTGATCGCGCGGGTCGACTCCCACACCCGGCCGACGACGCTGCGCGCGGTCGAGACCCTCTGGCTCAACGCGCTCGGCGCGTCGGCGACCGGGGTGTTCTTCTCCCTCGCGGGATACGCGGCCGACGCCCGGGCCCGTGCGGACGGCGTCGGGCTCCCGCTCTTCGTCATGGATCTCACCGGGACCCCGCAGCCGGTGAACGGACCCGCGGACGAGCTGGTGAGCACGGGCGCCTGAACGTCGACGACCGCGAAAAGCCCTCGGGGGCTCCGGGAAGCGTCTCCCGGGGCCGTCCGGCCATCCGCCGGACATCCTGATCCGGCCGGCGCGTACCGGTCCGCCGTCCGGCGCGGCACACTGAGTACATGCGTATCCGCTCCGCCAGACGCTCGGATCTCCCGCTGCTCCAGGACATCGAGCGCGCCGCAGGGGAACCGTTCCGGGACCTGGGCATGGCCTTCGTGGCCGACGACGATCCGCCCCCGCTCGACCTGCTGGAGCGCTACCGGCTGGCAGGCCGCTGCTGGGTGGCCACCGACCCTCTCCCCGCCACCGGCGACCGGCCGCTCGGCTACGTGCTCGCCGACCCCGTCGACGACGCCCTGCACATCGAGCAGGTCTCGGTCGACCCCGCGGCCGCCCGCCGGGGCATCGGCCGGGACCTGATCGCCCACCTCGCCGCCCTGGCCGCGACCCGGGGCCTGGCGGCGCTCACCCTGACCACCTTCACCGATGTGCCGTGGAACGCCCCGTACTACGCCCGTATCGGCTTCCGGATCCTGGCCGAACGCGAACTCACCGACGGGCTGCGTGCGATCCGGACCGAGGAGGCCCAGCACGGTCTCGACCGTTGGCCCCGGGTCTGCATGCGGCGCGAACTGGCGCCCGCCGCCCGGCCGTCGGGCGCAGCGGGGGCCGTGAGGATTCCGCGTATGCCGGACACCTCGGGGGCCCCGGACACCGCGGAAGCCGTTGCTGTCAGTGGCAGCCCGTAAGCTGTGCGCATGGCTTTACTCCCCGACAGCTCTTTCCCCGCAGACCGCCCCGCGCCCGCCGCCGAGCAGACCAACGAGGCCATCCGCGCCCTCGTCGACGCCTCCGGGCAGGACTGGTCCGCGGTGGAGGCCGCGACGTACGAGGTGCTGCTCATCGAATGGGCGGCGGCGACCCGGGGCGACCACGACATCATCGAAGCCGCCTGACCCGCCCCGTCGCGCGCCCTTCCGCCCGGTCCGCATATGCCTCGCGCAGTTCGATCTTGCGGACCTTCCCGCTCACCGTCATCGGGAAGGCCTCCAGGATCCGCAGCCCGCGCGGGATCTTGTAGTGCGCGAGCCGCTCCCGGCAGTATGCGGCGATCTCCTCCAGGGTGGGCGGGTCGGCGGGGTCCCGCGGGATCACGCAGGCCAGGATCTCCTCGCCGTAGCGCTCGTCCGGCACCCCGACCACCTGGACGTCGGCGACCTTCGGATGCCCGTACAGGAACTCCTCGATCTCGCGTGGGTACACGTTCTCGCCACCCCGGATGATCATGTCCTTGATCCGGCCGACGACCTGGACGTAACCGTCCTCGCGCATCACCGCGAGGTCCCCCGTGCGCATCCACCGCCCGGCGTCGACGACTTCGGCGGTGCGGTCGGGCTGGTCCCAGTAGCCGAGCATCACGCTGTAGCCGCGGGTGCGCAGTTCGCCGGCGCTGCCGCGCGGCAGCGTGACGCCGGTGACCGGGTCGACGACCTTGACCTCGATGTGCGGCAGCACGCGTCCCACCGTGCCGGTGCGGCGATCCAGGTCGTCGTCGCGGCGGGTCTGGGTGGAGACCGGGGACGTCTCCGTCATCCCGTAGCAGATGGACACCTCGGCCATGTGCATCTCGGCGACGACCCGCTTCATCACCTCGGCCGGGCAGGGAGAACCGGCCATGATGCCGGTGCGCAGCGAGGAGAGGTCGTACGCGGCGAAGTCCGGCAGATTCAGTTCGGCGATGAACATGGTGGGCACGCCGTACAACGAGGTGCAGCGCTCCTGCTGGACGGCGGTCAGCACGGCGGCGGGCTCGAAGGACGGGCCCGGAATCACCACGCAGGCGCCGTGCGAGGTGCTGGCGAGGTTGCCCATCACCATGCCGAAGCAGTGGTAGAAGGGGACCGGGAGGCAGACCCGGTCGGCCTGCGTGTACGCGATCGTCTCCCCCACGAAATAGCCGTTGTTGAGGATGTTGTGGTGGGAGAGCGTCGCCCCCTTGGGGAAGCCCGTGGTGCCCGAGGTGTACTGGATGTTGATCGGGTCGTCGCAGGACAGCTCCGCCTCGCGGGCGGCCAGTCTCTCCCGGGTGACGGCGGGCGCGGCGGCGGTCAGCTCGTCCCAGGACGGGTCGCCGATGTAGTGGACGGCGCGCAGGTCCGGGCAGTCGGCGCGGACCTGTTCGACGAGGGCGCGGTAGTCGCTGGTGCGGTGGGAGAGGGAGGCGACCAGCAGGCAGACGCCGGCCTGCCGGAGGACGAACTCCACCTCATGGGCGCGGTAGGCGGGGTTGATGGTGACCATGACGGCCCCGATCCGGGCCGTGGCGTACTGGACGAGCACCCACTCGGGGCAGTTGACCGCCCAGATGCCGACCCGGTCGCCCTTCGCCACCCCCGACGCCATCAGGGCACGGGCCACCATGTCGACGTCCGCGACGAGTTCGGTGTACGTCCAGCGTCGGCCCGAGGCCATGTCGACCAGCGCCTCGCGGTCGCCGTGCACCGCGGCCGTCCGGTCGAGGTTGCGGCCGATGGTGTCGCCGAGCAGGGTGGTGGAGCCGACGCCGTGCGCGTAGGACAGGCTGCTCACGTGAGGTCTCCCTCGTCGAACTCGGCGCCGGAGCCCAGGGCGGTGCGTTCACGCAGTTCGATGCGGCGGATCTTGCCCGACACGGTCTTGGGCAGCTCCGCGAACTCCAGCCTGCGGATGCGCTTGTACGGGGGGAGGACCGCCCGGGAGTGCTCGAAGAGGACCTTCGCGGTGTCGGGCCCCGGCTCCCAGCCCTCCGCGAGAACGACATACGCCTTCGGGACGGAGAGGCGGAGCGGGTCGGGGGCGGGCACGACGGCGGCCTCGGCGACCGCCTCGTGCTCCAGCAGGGCGCTCTCCAGCTCGAACGGCGAGATCTTGTAGTCGGAGGCCTTGAAGACGTCGTCGGCGCGGCCCACATAGGTGATGTAGCCGTCGGCGTCGCGTGCGCCGATGTCCCCGGTGCGGTAGTAGCCGCCCGCCATCGCCTCGGCGGTGCGGTCCGGGTCGCCGTGGTAGCCGGTCATCAGGCCGACGGGGCGGTCGGCCAGATCGAGGGAGATCTCGCCCTCGGCCGCCCCGGGCTGACCGCTGACCGGGTCGAGCAGTTCGACGGTGAAGCCGGGGCTCGGTCGGCCCGTGGAGCCGGTCTTGAGGAGCTGGCCGGGGGTGTTGGCGACCTGGACGGCGGTCTCCGTCTGGCCGAACCCGTCCCGGATGGTGACGCCCCACTCCCGCCGGACCGTCTCGATGACCTCCGGGTTCAGCGGTTCACCGGCCGCGACGACCTCGCGCGGCGGCACCTTCAGCCGGCTCAGGTCGGCCTGGATGAGCATGCGCCAGACGGTCGGCGGGGCGCAGAAGCTCGTGACGCCCGAGCGGTCCATCTCCGCCATCAGACGGCCCGCGTCGAAGCGGGTGTAGTTGAAGATGAAGACGGTGGCCTCGGCGGTCCACGGGGCGAAGAGGTTCGACCAGGCGTGCTTGGCCCAGCCGGGCGAGGAGATGTTCAGATGGACGTCGCCCGGCCTGAGCCCGATCCAGTACATCGTCGACAAGTGGCCCACGGGGTAGGACACATGGGTGTGCTCGACCAGCTTGGGGCTCGCGGTGGTGCCGGAGGTGAAGTAGAGCATCAGGGGCTCGTCGGCGTCCGTCTCCCGGCCCGGTGTGAACGTGGCGGACGCCTCGGCCACTCCCGCGTACGGCAGCCAGCCCGCCACCTCCTCGCCCACCGCGATCCGGGTGTAGTCCCCGGGGACCTCGTCGAACTTCGCGGTGTCCGCGTCCCGCACCAGCACATGGCGCACCCGCCCGCGCTCCACCCGGTCGCGCAGGTCGGCGGGGCCGAGCAGCGGGGTGGCGGGGATGACGACGGCGCGGAGCTTCATCGCGGCGAGGGCGGTCTCCCACAGCTCGACCTGGTTGCCGAGCATCACGAGGACGCGGTCGCCCTCCCGTACGCCCTGGCCCTTCAGCCAGTTGGCGGCCCGGTCGGAGCGCTCCGACATCGCCGCGAAGGACACCTCGGTGCGCCGGCCGTCCTCCTCCACGATGTGCAGGGCGGTGCGGTCGTTGTTCTCGGCGATGACGTCGAACCAGTCCAGGGCCCAGTTGAAGTGGTCCGCCCGGGGCCAGCGGAAGCCGGCGTAGGCCCGCTCGTAGTCCTCGCGGTGCTCCAGCAGGAAGTCCCGGGCTGCCCGGAACGTCTCGGTAGCGCTGGTTGCCGACATGTGCCCTCCTCATTACGGACCGGTCGCCTGACATCATGTAAACAGTGACCCAGGTCTCACCACCCCCGGACGGGGGTGGTCCGCTCCCCCGTGCGGGGGAGCGGCACGGACCGGGCGGGAGGACGTCGGAGTGCCGGAACCGGTCGATGCGGTCGAGATGCAGGCCGCGCTGTTGAGACTGCGCCGCACGAGCGGGCTCCCCGTGGTCTTCGGCGGCCTCCTGTCCGACGCGCGCCATGCGCGGATCGCCGAGCTGAACGGGGCGCAGACCAGCGCGTTGCGCGGGCTCGTCATCTCCGCCGGGAGCGGCCTGGGCGGCAAGGCCATCGCGCTGTCCCGGCCCTGCGCGGTGACGGACTACGCCTCCGCGCGCCACATCAGCCACGAGTACGACGCGGCGGTGGCGGCGGAGGGGCTGCGCTCGGTCGTCGCGGTCCCCGTCGTCGTACGGCGTGCGGTGCGGGGCGTGCTGTACGGGGCGCTGCGCACGCCGGTCACACTGGGCGACCGGACGTTCGACGCGATGGTGGCGGCGGCCCGTGACGTGGAGCAGTCGCTCGCGGTACGGGACGAGGTGCGGCAGTTGCTGGCGGCCGGCCGGGAGCAGGTGACCGATCCGGACACGGCGCCCGGCGCCTGGGAGGATGTGCGCGAGGCCCACCGCGAACTGCGCGCGCTGGCCCCGAGGGTCGCCGATCCGGCACTGCGCGACGAGCTGCTGGACGTCTGCGGGCGGCTGGCCTCGGCGGCGGGCGCCAAGGCGCCGGCGGCCCGGGAGGTCAGCCTCGCACCGCGCGAGGTGGATGTGGTGGCGTGTGTGGCGGCGGGCGCGACGAACGCGGCGGCCGCCGAGCGGCTGGGGCTGCGGCCGGAGACGGTGAAGGGCTATCTGCGGTCCGCGATGCGGAAGTTGGGGGCGCACACGCGGCTGGAGGCCGTGGTGGCGGCCCGCCGGGCGGGGCTGCTGCCCTGACCTGCGGGCCACGGGGCCGCGGAGGTCTCAGTCGCCGTGGTCCAGGAACGTGCCGAACCGGATGTCGTGGTCGGTCGCGTCCGTCATCACGGTCAGCATCCGCGCCGCCTCCTCGGTGATCTCCGCGCGCTCGGCGCGGAGGAGGCTCCGCAGCGGCTGGACGGTCAGGATCGCGGCGCCCCTCTCGCGTTCGACGCGCCAGACGGCGTCGAAGAACCCGTCGATCAGCACGGACCCGTAACTCTGGTTGCCCACCCCGTTGCGCCCCTTGTTGACCGGGGCGATCACGCGGGTGCGGTCGGCGTGGCCGAGCAGGAGGTTGTCGAACTCGGGCAGGAAGCGCGGCGGGGCCGGGGTGTCGGGGTCGGGTCGCGGGGCGTCCGGGAGGTCGAAGAGCTCGACGCCCTTGTCGTCCCGGAAGGTGAGCAGCCGGGGCCTGAGGCGTTCGAAGACCTCCTTCGTGCGGGTGAGCCCCGCCCATGACTGGAAGTCCATCACCGAGGCGGGGCCGAACGCGCCGAGGTAGCGCAGCACGGTGGCGTCGGGTGCGGGCGCGGGTCGGGCGGACCGGCCCAGCCAGTGCTCCACGGTGGTCAGGGCGACCTGTCCGCCGCGTCCCCACAGCCCGCGCGGGGTGACCTGGACCAGCGGCAGCAGGCAGCGGGCGGCGACGGTGAGCGCGAGGGGGTCGGCGCTGGGCCAGTGCGCGAGGAGTTCCTCCCGCAGTTCCCCGACCGGGCGCGGGCGCTCCACGACCAACTCCTCGGCCACCGCCGCGAGCCGGTCCAGGTCCACTCCTTCCAGCCCGCGCCGGAAGCTCTTCAGCTCCCGTTCGCGCGCCGCCTGCACCAGAGGGCGCAGGGTGAGCGCGTCGTCCGCCGTGTGGGTGTGGAGGGTGGAGCGGAGGGTGACGATCCGGACCACCTCGCGGGTCTCCATCAGTGCGGACAGCTCTTCGGGGTCGAAGTCCGCGAGCCGGGCGTACAGCTGGAAGTACGGGGGCTTGGTGTTCTGGGCCTGGAGCCCGAGGAGGTGGGCGACCGCGTCCTTCGCGGACATCTCCGACCGGCGCAGCAGGAGCTGGCGGTCCAGGGTCGCCCGGTTCAGCGCCCGGGTGGACAGGCCGGTGGGGTGTGCGGCGGTGGGATGTGCGGCGCTGCGGTGCGTCTTCGCTGCCATGGTCCGCACGCTACCGCCCCTTGCGGACAGTTACGGTCCGCAAGGGCGGCGGGACGCGCGTTACGCCCACCGGACCCGTGCGCCGAGCGCCCCGGCCGGGGCCGGCTCCATGATGAACCGGTGATCAGTGTCCTGTTCGCCGTCCTCACCGCGCTCAGCAACGCTTCCGCCTCGGTGCTCCAGCGCCGGGCGGCGATGCGGGTGCCCGACAGCGAGGCGATGCGGCTCTCCCTGATCGGTCATCTGCTGCGGCAGAAGGTGTGGCTGGCGGGGATCGGGCTGGTGGTCGTGGCGGCAGTCTGCCAGGCGGTCGCCCTGGCCACCGGGCCGATCGCGGTGGTCCAGCCGATCTTCGTGATCGAGCTTCCGGCGACGCTGCTGATCGCCGGGTTCGTGATGCGGGTCCGGGCGGACCGGGCCGTCCGGTACGGCGTCGCGGCCGTCACGGTCGGCCTCGCGCTCGGCATGGCGTCGGCCGCGCCGGTCGGGGGCAGCGACACGGTGCGGGACGCGGCGTGGATTCCGGCCCTGGTGCTGACGGGGCTGTTCGAGGCGGTGCTGATCGGCGCTGCGCTGCGGACGCGCGGCAGTCCGCGGGCTGCCCTGCTGGGGCTGGCCGCCGCGTGCGGCTACGCGCTGACGGCCGCTCTGATGAAGGACGCGATGGCGAACCTCGACGACGGCGGCGCTCCGGCGCTGCTGGCGTCCTGGCAGCTGTACGCGACGGCGGCGGCCGGGGTGGGCGCGCTGTTCCTGCTCCAGAACGCCCTTCAGGCGGGCAGTCTGGTGGCCGTGCAGCCGATGCTGACCCTGGGGGACGCGCTGATCAGCATCCTGTACGGGGTGACGTTGTTCGGCGAGGAGTTGCGGACCGGCTGGTGGCTGCTGCCGGAGCTGGCGGCGCTGGCCCTGATCGCGGCGGGGTGCGTGCGGCTGGCCCGTACACCGCTGGCGGCGGGCACGCTCGCGCCGCCGCCGCCATCGTCGTCCGCACCCGGGTGAACGCCCGGGTCAGGCGGCGGTCACGGGGGTGACCCGCTCGCCCGGGGGCACGGGGCCCGGGGGTGTGCCGTCGCCGAACGGGCGGCCGCCGAGCTGTTCGCGGTGGTGCGGAGCGGTCCAGCCGGAGAGGTCGGGGCCGACGGGGACGATGCCGGTGGGGTTGATGCCCGTGTGCACCTGGTAGTAGTGCCGCTTGATGTGGTCGAAGTCGACCGTGTCGCCGAATCCGGGTGTCTGGTAGAGGTCGCGGACGTAACCCCACAGGACGGGGTGCTCGGTCAGCTTCGTACGGTTGCACTTGAAGTGGCCGTGGTAGACGGCGTCGAAGCGGACCAGGGTGGTGAAGAGGCGGATGTCGGCCTCGGTGATGGTGTCGCCGACCAGGTAGCGGCGGTCCGTGAGGCGGGCGGAGACCAGGTCGAGTCGGCGGAACAGGGAGGCGTACGCCTGCTCGTACTCCTCCTGGGAGCTGGCGAATCCCGCGCGGTACACGCCGTTGTTGATGTCCCGGTAGACGCCCTCCATGACCTCGTCGATCTCGTCGCGCAGCGGTTCGGGGTAGAGGTCGGGGGCGCCGGGCCGGTGCAGGGCGGTCCATTCGGTGGCGAGGTCGAGGGTGATCCGCTGGTAGTCGTTGGTGACCAGCTTCCCGCTCGCTACGTCCACGATCGCGGGCACGCTGACACCGCCGGGATAGCCGCGCTCCCGGGCGTCGTAGGCCTCGCTCACATAACGGATGCCGAGGACCGGGTCCTTGCCGCCGGGATCGAGGGTGAAGCGCCAGCTGCGGTCGTCCTGGATCGGGTCGGCGACGGCCAGCGACAGCGCGTCCTCCAGGCCGAGGAGCCGCCGGGAGACCAGCGCGCGGCTCGCCCAGGGGCAGGCGCGGCTGACGACGAGCCGGTAGCGGTCCGGCTCCACGGGCCAGCCGTCGCGTCCGTCGGCGGTGATCCGGTCGGCGAAGTGGCTCCGGGACCGCTTGAACGGCTTGTGGCCGTAGGAGGTGTTGCCGTCGCTCCCGGCGCTGTCCGCTGTCGTGTCGTTCATACCGTGCTCCTCGATGCGTCGCTCGGTGTGCGTGCTGTCCGTCGTCTGCCCCGCCGGTCGGCGCCCACGTCGGCCAGCGCCACGATCAGGGCGGCGAGCACGAAGGCGACGGACACGACGAGCCCGTGGTCGTAGGCGTCGGCCCAGCCGTCCGGGCCGACCTGGGCGAAGAACACCGCGCCGACGGCGGCGATCCCGATCGCGGAGCCGACCCGCTGGCCGGTCTGCAGGGTGCCCCCGGCGCTTCCGGCCCGGTTCACCGGTACCTCCGCGAGGGTCAGGGTCTGGTTCGGGGCGATGACCAGGCCGCTGCCGAGACCGGCGAGCAGCAGCGGGGCGGCCATCGCCCAGCCCGCACCGGTGCTGGGGACCAGGTGGACGGCGAGGGCGGTACCGGCGAGGCCGAGCGCGACCATGGCCAGGCCCGCCACCACGAGGGGGCGGCCGAAGCGCCCGACGAGCCGGCCGCCGATGGACGCGGCGGCACCGGAGCCGAGGGCGAAGGGGGTGATGGCGAGTCCGGCCACGAGGGCGGAGTAGCCCAGACCGGACTGGAGGTAGAGGGTCGTGACGAAGAAGATCGAGGTGAAGCCGGCGAAGTAGAGCAGGATCAGCAGGCAGCCCAGCCAGTAGGAGCGCAGCCGGAACAACGACAGATCCAGGACCGGGTGGGTGCGTCCGCCCGCGCACCGCGACTCCCAGGCCACGAACGCGGCGAGCAGGGCCCCGGCCAGGACGAGGAGCAGCCACTTTCCGTTTCCCGGCCACTGCTGGGCCTGGACGAACGGCAGCAGCAGCGCGAGCACCCCGGCCCCGAGCAGGACGACGCCCACCGGGTCCAGGTCGCGTGGCCTCACCCGGCCGGCGGACGGGGTGTCCGGGAGCAGCCGGTGCGCGAGCAGGAGGCAGACGGCGCCGAGCGGCAGGTTCACGTAGAAGACCCAGCGCCAGCCGTGGTCGGGTCCGGCGGCCTGGATGAGCAGGCCGCCGAGCAGCGGGCCCACGGCCGTGGAGATGCCGACGACGGTGCCGAACATGCCGAAGGCCCGGCCGCGCTCGCGCCCGGAGAACATCTGCTGGATCAGGGCGGAGATCTGCGGGGAGATCAGACCACCCGCGATGCCCTGCACGAGTCGGGCGATCACCAGCCACATGCTGGACTGGGCGGCCCCGCAGGCTGCGGAGGCCAGGGTGAAGAGGGCGAGGCCCGCCATGAAGACCGCCCGGCGGCCCCGCGCGTCGCCCAGGCGTCCGGCGGGGATGAGGAAGAGCCCGAAGGCGAGTGCGTAGCCGGAGAGCACCCACTGGAGGTCGGACTCGGGAGTGTTCAGGCCGTCCCTGATCGAGGGGAGGGCCACGTTGACGATGGAGACGTCCAGCAGGGTCATGAAGCCCGCCACCAGGCAGACGGCCAGTGCCCGCCAACGCCGGGGGTCGGGTCCGTCCGGGGCGGCGTCGCCCCCGGACGGCCCGGGATGCGCAGCGCTCCGTGCCATGGTTCGCACCTTAGGTCGCGTGGGGTGTTTCCTCACCCGGGACGCGTCCGCACCGGTGGCCCGGGTTCCGGTTTTCCGGACGGGCCCGGTACGGCGTGGCAGCGCCCGGCGGGGGTAATGGTTCCCGCATGACTGTGGAGAAAACGAGCGTCCTCGTCCTTGACTGCGCCGAACCCATGGAGCTGGCCGAGTTCTACGCCGGTCTGCTCGACGCGGAGATACGGATCGGCACCGACCCCGATTTCGTCGAGATCGTCGGCAACGACGGCGTCCGGCTGGCGATCCGCCGCGACCACGGCTACGCCCCGCCGAGCTGGCCGCGCCCGGAGGACTCGCAACAGGCGCATCTGCGGATCCTGGTCGCCTCCGAGAACATCGACGAGGCCGAGCGGGAGGCGATCGGGCTGGGGGCCCGGCCCGTCGACACCGGCGACAGCAACAGCGGCCCCCGGGACGTGAGGGTGTACGGGGACCCGGCGGGCCACTCGTTCTCGCTGGCGGTCTACCCGCTGCCACAGGGCTGAGCCGCCCGGGAGGGCCGGGCGGGACACCGGCATACCGGTGCACAAGGACGGGCGCGTGGCGGAAGGGTCCCAACAGGCCCTTCCGCCACGCGTGTTAATAGACAGGAAAGTTTCCCAACACTGTTGACGGCAATTGAAAGGAAGCTTTACTTTCAGTCCTGCCGACATGGCGCCTCCCACCCCCCTCCGAAGGGAGCACCACCATGCACCAGCGCACCACTCCCCCCACCGGCACCGCCGTCGCGACCGGGCGCCGCAGAATGGCCCGCAAGGCCCTGCTCGCCGCGTCCGCGCTCGGTGTCGTCACCGCACTGATGGCCCCGGTCCGGGCGGGAGCCGCCCCGGCCCCCGCCTCCCCCTCCGCCGCCACCCCGCTCGCCGCCAACGGACAGCTCTCCGTCTGCGGCCGCCAGCTCTGCAACGACTCCGGCCAGGCCGTCGCCCTCAACGGAATGAGCACGCACGGCACCCAGTGGTACGCCCAGTGCGTCACGGACGGATCGCTCGACGCCCTGGCCCAGGACTGGCGCGCCGACGTGCTGCGCGTCTCCACCTACGTACAGGAGGGCGGGTACGAGACCGACCCGGCCGGATTCACCGCCCGTGCGCAGAAGTTCGTCGACGCGGCGCACGCACGCGGCATGTACGCGGTCATCGACTGGCACATGCTCTCCCCGGGCGACCCGAACGCGAACCTGTCACGGGCGAAGACCTTCTTCACGGCGATGGCGAAGAAGTACAAGAACCACCCGGGCGTGCTCTACGAGATCGCCAACGAGCCGTCGGGCGTGAGCTGGTCGGGCATCAAGTCGTACGCGGAGCAGATCATCCCGGTGATCCGGGCCCAGGACCCCGACGCGGTGGTGCTCGTCGGAACGCGCGCCTGGTCCTCCTTCGGGGTGTCCGAGGGCTCCGACGAGAAGGAGGTCGTGAACAACCCCGTCCGCGCCTCGAACATCATGTACACCTTCCACTTCTACGCGGCCTCGCACCGCGAGGAGTATCTGAGCGCGCTCGACCGGGCCTCCGACAAACTGCCCGTGTTCGTCACCGAGTTCGGCACGCAGAACTACGCGGGCGAGGGCGCCAACGACTTCGCCATGTCGCAGCGCTACCTCGACCTGATGAAGCGCAAGAAGATCTCGTGGACCAACTGGAACTACTCCGACGACCACCGTTCCGGGGCCGTCTTCAAGACCGGCACCTGCAACGGGACCAACTGGACGGGGACCGGGGTCCTGAAGGAGGCCGGGGTCTGGATCCGCGACCGCATCCGCCAGTGACCCCGGCCCGCTCCCCGCGCCGTCGGGCCGAACGGCGGCGCAGGGAGGCGTCGGTGACGACCGTCGGGGTGTAGCCGGCAGCGAGCGCCGACAGGTTGACGCCGGGCGGGGCGATCTCGTCGATCCGGTCGAGAACGTCCCGGCCGAGCCTCACCTTGGCGGCGCCGAGCCGGCTCTCCGGTTGCCCGACGGTCCGCGGCCCGATGATCGCCGAGGTGACGGCCGGGTGCTCCAGCACGAGGAACAGGGCGAGTTGGACCAGGGTGCGTCGGACCGGGGTGAGACCGGCCTCCTCGGCGAGGACGGCGAGGAGACGTCCGCGGTGTCGATGACGTTGATGCCCGCGTCCAGTGCGTGGCGCATGGTCCGGACGCCGGTGCGGCCGGGGGTGCGGTACTCGGTCATGCGGCACTCTCCTCGACGAGCTGCTCCGGGGTTACGACCGAGTCGAAGAGGCGGTTGGCGGGGCGCGGCAGGCCGTAGTGCTCGCGGAGGGTGGACCCGGTGTACTCGGTGCGGAACAGGCCGCGTTCCTGGAGGATCGGGACCACCCGGCCGACGAAGATCTCCAGGCCCGAGGGGAGCACCGCGGGCATGATGTTGAATCCGTCGGCGGCCCCGCTGTCGTACCAGTGCTCGATGGTGTCGGCGACCTGCTCGGCGGTGCCGGCGAAGGTGCGGTGGCCGCGTCCGCCGCCGAGCCGCCCGATGAGCTGCCGTACGGTCAGGTGCTCGCGGCGGGCCAGCTCCACGATGAGGGTGTAGCGGCTCTTGGCGCCCTCGATCTCGTCCTCGGTCGGGATGTCATCGGGGAGTTCGGCGTCGAGGTCGAGGTCGTCCGGGGCGATCCGCAGGCGCAGGGCGAGCTGCCGCTTGGCGTACTCGGGGACGATGAGGCGGTCCAGCTCGGCGTCCAGCTCGTGCGCCTCGGCTTCGGTGTCGCCGATGACGGGGACGATGCCCGGCAGGATCTTGATGGAGTCGGGGTCCCGGCCCAGGGCCACCGACCGCGCCTTGACGTCCCTGTAGAAGGCGACGCCCTCCTCCAGGGTCTGCTGCGCGGTGAACACGGCCTCGGCGTACCGGGCGGCGAAGTCCTTGCCGTCCTCGCTGGACCCGGCCTGCACGAGCAGGGGGTATCCCTGCGGCGGGCGCTGGACGTTGAGGGGCCCGTCGACGCGGAAGAACTCGCCCCGGTGGTCGATGGCCCGGACTCGTTCGGCGAGCGCGTGGACGCCCTTCTCCTTGTCGGCGACGACGGCGTCGTCCGCCCAGCTGTCCCACAGCTTGGTGGACACCTCCACGAACTCGGCGGCGCGGCGGTAGCGCTCGTGGTGGGGCCCAGGAGCGCCTCGCCACCTCCGCCCGCAGGGCCGCCAGGCACTCCGGGATGCGGCCCGCCCCCGGTTCGACGACCACGAGGACCTCCGGGTCGAACAAGTCCAGCAGCAGGGCCGCCGCCCGGCCGACGAGCAGGGCGCGGCGGCGAAAGAGCCCGAGGGCCCGCTCGTCCCCGGCCAGGGCTCCGTCGAGCAGTTCGGCGAACGAGCCGACGAACAGGCCCTGTTCGGCGGCCCGGCGCACCATGGCCCGCTCCGAGACCTCTGACTGGAGGCAGCCGGCACGGCCGCACGAGCAGGGCTCGGCCCCACCCGATCCGCCTGACCCCAACGGCAGATGGGCCACGCTGCCCGTGCCGGAGCGAGGTCCCAGGTGCATGTTCCCCGAGCTGGCGAACGCTGCGTCCACCACCGCCCCGACGAAGAGGAGGACCGTGCTGACCCGGGTCGAGGCCGCGCCGAACAGCTGCTCGGCGCGGGCCAACGCCCGTGAGTGGCTGTCCACATGGACCGGGAGGCCGGTGGCGGTTTCGAGGATCTCGCGCACCGGCATGTTCCGCCAGCCCAGGTGCGGATGCTCGACGACGACTCCGGCGGCGGGGTCCACCCGGTGCCCCGTGGCGAAGCCGAGGGCGAGCACGGTCCGGCCGGCGGCGTGCGACCCGACGAGGCGGGACAGCCGGTCGGCGAGGTCGCGCAGCAGGGCCGGCCCGCTGGAGAGGCCGCGCGGGGACCGGCCGGGGACGGTGGCGTAGGGCCCCGTCGCCCCGAGTGCGTGCGGTTGCCGGTCCTCGGCGACGATCCGGCCGCGCAGATCCATCAGCGAGACGGTGGAGTGCGCGACGGCGACGTGGGCCCCGGCGACCAGATAGCGGCCGGTGTCGATCTCGACGGGGATGTGGGGACGGCCGAGCCCCGTGGGCCCGGCGGTCTCCGCGCCCTCCCGCACGAGCCCGCGCGCCAGCAGCTGTCCGACGTGGCCGGTGACCGCCGCCGGGGAGAGGCCGGTGAGCCGGGCGACGTTGGACCGGGCGACGGGCCCGTGGTCGAGGATCGCGCCCAGCACGGAACCGGTGCCGGACACCCGGCGGGCGGGACCTGCCGCCGGGATGTCCGAGCGGCGCAGCGGGACAGGGCGGCGGGCGGGCACGGACGGACGCTTCACAGGTGTCTCCACAGGTCCTCGATGGCAGCGGGCCGTGCGGGAAGGCGTCCGGAGGGGGCCTCGCGTCGAGGTCCGTCCGGCGCCGGGCCGGAGCGCGTTCGGCATCTCCCGTGGAACGGTCCCCCCGGGTGCGCACAGCGGAGGGGCTCCGGCGGCGGTCGCGCCGGGGCAGGTCGCGTTCAGGCCCGGTGACACGCCGCGGAGCACACACGCTTCAGGTCGACATGACCCCGCGTCGTCAGGTGTGCGGATCGCTGCATGGCGCGCAACGTAGCCGGAACGGCGGAACCCGGTCAAACTGCTGACCGTATGGTGGACGGCCGTCTCGTCAGGGCGTGTTGCCCATCATTGCCGCACGTGACAGGCGTGTGGCGGGCGTGCGAAGCGTGGGCCGGGCGAGCCCTGTGGGGCGCGTAGGCCCGCCCTCCATCCGGACGACGCCGGGAATTAACCGATGATGCCTTGTCACGCCCTGTTCTACGCGCATAGCTTTTGCCCCTACTACTCAGTTCAGTTGGGGGCACCTCCCGTGCAGATACACAGATCCGGTTCCGTTCTGCTGACCGGCGCCGTCGCCGCCGCTCTCGCGGTGACCGCCCTGCCCGCCGCCCAGGCGGCCCCGTCCGCCACCGCTGTCATCTCCGAGGTGTACGGCGGCGGGGGCAACTCCGGCGCAACGCTGACCCGGGACTTCGTCGAGCTGGCCAACGCCGGCGCCACGCCCTTCGAGGTCGGCGGCCTCAGCGTCCAGTACCTGCCGGGCAGCCCGTCGGCCGGCTCGCAGTGGCAGGTCTCCGGGCTGTCCGGGTCGATCGCGCCCGGCGGCCGCTACCTGGTCGCGCAGGCCGCGGGGACCGGCGGAACCGTCGCGCTGCCCACCGCCGACGCCACCGGCACGGTCGCCATGGCGGCGGGGAGCGGCACCGTCGCCCTGGTCTCCGGAACGACCCCGCTCACCTGCAAGTCGGCGGCGGACTGCGCGGCGGACACCCGGATCGTCGACCTGGTCGGCTACGGCTCCGCGGTCGTCCGGGAGGGAAGCGGCCCGGTCCCCGGCGCGTCGGCCACCGCGTCCGTCGCACGGGCCGCCTCGCTCGCCGACACCGACGACAACGCGGCCGACCTCGCCGCGGGCGCCCCGACGCCGGTCAACGCCAAGGGCGAGACGTCCGGCGGCGGGCAGGAACCGGAGGAGCCCGGTCCCACCGAGCCCGGCGACGTACGGATCCACGACATCCAGGGCACCACCCGGGTCTCCCCGCTCGACGGCAAGGCGGTGACCGGCGTCCCGGGCGTCGTCACCGGGGTGCGGGCCAGTGGCTCGCGGGGCTTCTGGATCCAGGACACGGCCCCCGACGGCGACCCGCGCACCGGCGAGGGCCTGTTCGTCTACACCGGCTCCACCGCACCGGCCGTGAAGGTCGGCGACGCGGTCCTGGTCAGCGGCAAGGTCGCGGAGTACTACCCGGGCACCGGCACCCAGTCCCTCACCCAGATCACCGCGCCCCGCACCACCGTCCTGTCCTCCGGCAACGCGCTGCCCGCCCCGGTCGTCCTCGACGCCCGTTCGGTGCCCGGCCGTTACGTGCCCTCGGCGGACGGCGGGGCGATCGACGCGCTGCCGCTGGCCCCGTCCCGGTACGCCCTGGATCTGTACGAGGCGCTGGAGGGCTCCCGGGTGGAGTTCGCCGACACCCGGGTGACCGGGGCGACGACCGCGTACGACGAGATCTGGGTGACCGTGAAGCCGAGGGAGAACCCGACCCGGCGCGGCGGCACGCTCTACGCCTCGTACGAGGACCAGAACACCGGCCGCCTCAAGGTGATGTCGCTGGACCCGGCGCGGCCGGTCGCGACGGCGAACGTCGGGGACGTGCTGAAGGGCCGCACCACCGGCGTGCTCGACTACGCGAGCTACGGCGGCTACAACGTACAGGCCACCGAGCTGGGCACGGTGGTCGACAGGAAGCTGCGGCGCGAGGTGACCCGCGAGCAGAAGAAGAACGAGCTGGCGGTCGCCACGTACAACGTGGAGAACCTCGACGCGCGCGACGACCAGGCCAAGTTCGACACGCTGGCCGAGGGCGTCGCGGTCAACCTGTCCTCCCCCGACATCGTCTCGCTGGAGGAGATCCAGGACGACAACGGTGCGGCGAACGACGGCACGACGGGCTCCGGGGCGACGCTGAAGCGGTTCACCGACGCGATCGTCGCGAAGGGCGGGCCGCGCTACGCCTGGCGCTACATCGCCCCCGAGAACAACAAGGACGGCGGCGAGCCCGGCGGCAACATCCGCAACGTCTTCCTCTTCAACCCGCAGCGGGTCTCCTTCACCGACCGCGCGGGCGGCGACGCCACCACGCCGGTACGCGCCGTCGACACCTGGAAGGGCGTCGAGCTCTCCGCGTCGCCGGGCCGGATCAACCCGGCGAGCCCGGCGTGGGCGGACAGCCGCAAGCCGCTGGTGGGCGAGTTCGTCTTCCGCGGCAAGCCGGTCTTCGTCATCGGCAACCACTTCGCGTCCAAGGGCGGCGACCAGCCGCTGCACGGCCGCTACCAGGAGCCGACACGTTCCTCGGAGACGAAGCGGATCCAGCAGGCCGCCGAGGTCAACACCTTCGTCGCCGCGCTGCTGAAGGCGGACAGGTCGGCCAAGGTCGTCGCGCTCGGGGACTTCAACGACTTCGAGTTCTCCCCGACGATGAAGGCGCTGACCAAGGGCAGGGCGCTCAAGCCGCTGATCACGACGCTCCCCTCGTCGGAGCGGTACAGCTACGTCTTCGACGGGAACTCGCAGACGCTGGACCACATTCTGACGAGCCCCGGCATCCGGCGTCCCGACTACGACGTGGTGCACATCAACGCCGAGTTCGCCGACCAGGCGAGCGACCACGACCCGCAGGTGGTGCGGATCAAGGTCGGCGGCTTCTGGCGCTGAGGCACTGAGGCAGCCCCCTGGCGGGGCGGACCGGATCTCGGGTCCGCCCCGCCGGCGGGGACCGTTCAGGTCCGCCCGGCCGGGGCGCCCGCCTGGCGCGGCAGGGTGACGGCACCGGCCTCGTCGGTCACCGGCTCCCGCCCGATGAAGAACCGGGAGACCAGCGCGGCCACGTCGTCGGCCCGCTCCAGAACCACCCAGTGGTCGGACTCCCCGATCGTCAGGAACCGGCTGCCCCCGATCGTCGCGGCGAACTCCCGCTGCCGCGCGGGCGGCGTCACCGTGTCGTGCTCCCCCGCGAACACCAGCGCCGGTACGCCGGTGAGACCGCCGGAGAAGTCGGGCCGGTCGGCCAGCGCCCGGTACAGCGAGTCCGCTACGTGCGGCGAGTGGGTGGCCACGTGCAGGAAGGAGCGCCGCACATAGCGGCGGGCCAGCTCCCGGCGGTGTACGGCGCGTTCCGGGTCCAGGCACATCAGGGCGTCGGCAGCGGTCGCGGCGAACCCCTCGCGGTCGCCTGCGGCCAGCAGCTGCCTGGCGCGCTCCCAGGTGGCGACCTGGACCGCGTCGATGTGGAGCGGGACGCCGCCGAGGGCGAGGCGTGCCACCCGTTCCCGATGGCGGCGGGCGAAGCCGAAGGCGATGGCGGTGCCGTAGGAGAAGCCGAAGATGTTGAGCCGGGGCGCGCCGATGTCGTCGGCGATGCCGAGCACGGCCCGGCGCAGCAGGTCGGCGCTGGGGCCGGGCGGGAGCGGGTCGGCGCTGCCCATGCCGGGCAGGTCGGCGGTGACCACGTCGGTGGCAGGGCCCAGGTGGTCGTCCATCTGCGGCCAGCCGAACATGCCCTGGAGCGCACCGCCGAGGATGAGCGTCGGTTCGGTGGCCGGGGGCTCGCCGGGGTGCGCGCCCGGCAGGACGCGGTAGCTGTAGCGCACTCCGTCGACCGACAGGGGCCGGATGATCTCCTCGGGCATGTGCTCCTGCGTTCCCTTCCGTTCAGGTCCTGGTGAGGACGAGTGCCGCGTTGTGGCCGCCGAAGCCGAGCGAGGTCTTGACGGCGCAGTCGAAGGTGGCGCCGCGGGCTTCCTTGGCCACCACGTCGATCGTGATCTCCGGGTCGGGGGCGTCCAGGTTGACGGTGGGCGGTACCAGTTGGTGCTGGAGGGCGAGCACGGTGAGCGCGGTCTCGATGCCGCCCGCCGCGCCGAGGGTGTGGCCGGTCATCGCCTTGGTGGAGGTCACCAGGGGGCGCTCGCCGAGGACCCGGCGCAGCATCGTCGCCTCGATCAGGTCGTTGGAGAGCGTCGAGGTGCCGTGCGCGTTGACGTGCCCGACGTCGGCCGGGGAGAGGCCCGCGTCGGCGAGCGCGGTGCGCAGGGCGCGCTCGATGCCGAGGCCCTCGGGGTCGGGGGCGACCGGGGAGTGGGCGTCGCTGGACGCCCCGTAACCGCTCACCTGGGCGCGGACCGCGGCGCCCCGGGCGCGGGCATGGTCCGGGTGTTCCATGACGATCAGCCCGGCGCCCTCGCCGACGACGAAGCCGTCGCGGTGGGTGTCGAAGGGGCGGCAGGCGGCCGTGGGGTCCTCGCGGCGGGTGGAGGCGGCCTTGAGGCTGCAGGCGCTGGCGATCAGGAGGCGGGTGCAGGTGGATTCCGCGCCGCCCGCGATGACGATGTCGCAGGCTCCGGAGCGGAGCATCTGGTGGGCGGTTCCGATGGCGACGGTGCCGGAGGAGCAGGCGGTGGAGACGGCCTGGCTGGGCCCGTGGACGCCGAGGTCGAGGCTGACGCTGCTGGCCGCGCCGTTGACGACGCTGAGCGGGGCGAGCTTCGGGGAGACCCGGCGGGGTCCGCGCCCGGCGAGCGTGGCGTGCTGCTCGTCGTAGAAGGGCAGTCCGCCGTGGGCGGAGCCGATGACGACGCCGACGCGGCCGCTGTCCCAGACGGACGGGTCGAGTCCGGCGTCGGCGACGGCCTCGCGGGCGGCGATGACGGCGAGCTGGGCGAAGCGGTCCATCAGCCGCTGGGCGGCCACCCCGAGGACTGCTCCCGGGTCACAGTCGGTGACGGAGTAGAAGAAGTCGCAGGGCAGCCCGTCCAGTTCGGGTCGCGGGCCGGCGGAGGGCGCGAGGCCCTCGGTGACACCGTGCCAGGCGGCGTCCGCTCCCGTACCGGCCGCGGTGACCAGGCCGACGCCGGTGACGGCGGCGGCGAACGGGGCGAGCGGCGCCCGGCGGTAGGGCCGACCGGTGGCCGCGCTCATGCGGAGGCCTTCCCGTCCACGGCCTCGACGAGACGGTAGAAGGTGTCGCGCGAGGTGAGCGCGACGTCCTCCAGGTCCACGTCCAGCCGGTCCTCGATGTGCAGCCGCAGCTCTTCCAGCGCGAGGGAGTCCAGCCGCAGCCGGTGCAGCGGAACATCGGGGCGGATGGCCCCGGGGTCGGTTCCGAACTTCGCTACCAGCAGGGCGCTGATCTCTTCCGAAGTGCTCATTGGCGCTCCTGGGATCGGTGACGCGGTGACGCCGGCCGCGTGAGGGAGGTGAGGGAGGGGCCATCGGGGGACGCCGGCTGCTCCGGAAGGACCCTTTATACGCCTTCCCGGGCGGGTTCCCGGTCCGCGTTCCCCCGTGCGGTGGGAGGGCTGTCCAGGTGTACGAATCCTGGGTGCGGCTCGGGTGGATGCCAAGATGGGGGCGCAGCCCGTACGGGACGGCACGAGAGAAGGAGAAACCGATGACGGCCGAGCAGGACGGCGACGCGGAGGTCTCGTTGAGCCCCGCAGACTGGGTCGCCCGGCAGGCCGAGCTGTACGAGTCCTCCGGCGGCACGGAGGGCACCACCCAGCTGGGTGTGCCGTGCCTGCTGATGGACTACGTCGGCCGGCGCAGCGGGACGGTGCGGCGCACGGTGCTGATGTACGGGCGGGACGGCGAGGACTATCTGATCGTGGCGTCCAACGGCGGCTCGGACCGCCCGCCGCTGTGGTACCTCAACCTCCAGGCGAACCCGGAGGTCGAGCTCCGGGTGGACACCGAGCGGTTCGGGGCCCTCGCGGCGACGCTCCCGGTCGAGGAGAAGGCGCGCGTCTGGCCGGGGCTGGTGGAGCTGTTCCCGCGCTACGGGGAGTACCAGGCGGGCACCGAGCGGGACATTCCGGTCGTGCGGCTGACGCGGCGCTGAGTCGTCGGCCCGGGTCGGCCGGAGTCGGGCCGAGTCGAGTCGGGCCGGGCCTGCCCGGGCCGGCAGCAGTCGCCCCGGGCAGGCCCGGCGGCTCGGAGCGCCGGTCCGTGCCGAACGCCGGGTTCACCGCTCCGGGAGCAGGTGGGCCAGCAGGAGCTTGATCACCAGGACGGGGGCGAACCAGGCCAGCTCGCCGGGGACGGCCACCGAGGTCGTCGCGGCGGTGATCGCCAGGGCGGAGACGGCGAAGGCGACCGGCCGCCGGAGATCCGTGGGGGCGACCAGGACGCATGCCGCCCCGGCGAGCGTGAGGCCGTAGACGGCGCCGGCGGAGGTCCAGCCGAACCCCGGGACGAGCAGGGCGAGGGCGAACGGCTGGACGTGGGCGGCCACGAAGGCGAAGTGGTGCCGCCGGGTGCGCCCCGGTCGGTGGAACCGGCGCTTGGCGGACCGGGTGGCGTTGACGACCGTGCCGCCGAACAGGTCGAAGGCCACCACGGCGATCACGATCAGCGGCAGCCACGTGTGCTGGGCGCGCAGGGCGAGGACGGTCGCGAAGACGGTGCCGGCGAGCGCGCCCGCGTAACAGCCGACTCGCTCGCCCCGCTCCGCGTCCGGGGCCACCAGCCGCGCGTCGAGCCGACGGGCCGCCGTCGCCGTCGCACCCCCCGAGGCCCTCACTCCGCGCCCTCGCGGCGCAGCCCTTCGACGCACACGTCGAGGAGAGGCCCGGTCAGCTCCGCGACCGGCAGCGTGGGATCGACGATCCACTGCACCAGAAGGCCCTCGACCGCCCCGACGACGACGGCCGCGTGCCCTGCCCCCACCCCGGCGCGGCAGACCCCCTCGGCCTCGGCGGCGGCGAGCAGTTCGGCGATCGCCGTGCGGTACTCGCGGTACAGGGCCGGGACGTCCACCCCGGAGGCGGCTCCCTGCCGTCCGGCCGCCCACAGATCGATGAGGATCCGGGCGAGTTCGGGCTCGGCCACGACCATGTCCAGCACCGACCGCACCAGCCGGGCGAGCCGCTCCAGTCCGTCCCCCGGACCGGTACGGGCCTGGTGGACCACGGCCCGCGCATGGGATCTGTACTCCTCGAAGGCGGCCGTGAGCAAGGCGTCCCGGCCGTCGAAATGGAGATAGACGCTGCCCTTGGCCACGCCCGCCTCTTCGGCGATGTCCTCCACCCGGGTCGCGGCGAACCCCTGCCGGGCGAACATCCGCACGGCGGCCTTCAGGATCATGTCCCGGCGCGCCGCCGGGTCGACTCTCTTCGCCATGTCATGAGCCCCCTGTCGAATGACTGACCAGTCAGTCACAGTGTGGCACAGGACGACGCCAACTACCGCTGATTCAGCGGGAATCGGGGCGGCCCGCAACCGCGCGCGCGGGGCGGGGAGACACCGGCGGAGGATCCTGCCTAAACTCCGCGATCATGACCATGGAAACGGCTCAGGCCGACCCGTCCGCCCTCGGCGGCCCCGCCCTCTTCGACACCATGTCCACGATGCGCGCCATGCGCCGCCTCAAGCCGGACCCGGTGCCGGACGGGACGATCGAGCAGCTGATACAGGCCGCCGTCTGGGGGCCCAGCGGCGGCAACATGCAGTGTTACGAGTACGTGGTGGTGACCGACCGCCAGGTGATGGCGCGGCTCGCCCCGCTGTGGAAGCGGTGCGTGGACGCGTATCTGGCGACGACCGGGAAGTACGCCCCGGCGGGCATGGACGAGGCGGCGTACGGCCGGATGGTCGCGGCGATCGAGTACCAGCGCGACCACTTCGCCGACACCCCGGTGCTGATCGTGCCGTGCTACCGGTTCCCGGAGCCACGCCTGGACGAGGAGGGCCTGGCCGCCTCGGCGCGGGCGCTCGGACCGGCGGGCACCGAGCACATGATGAACACGCAGACACGTTTCCAGACGCTGGCCGAGGGCTCCTGTGTCTATCCGGGGGTGCAGAACCTGCTGCTCGCGGCCCGGGGGCTGGGGCTGGCGGCGAACATCGCCATCTGGCATCTGATGCTGGAGCAGGAGTGGAAGCGGGAGCTGGGCATCCCGGAGGACATGGCGACGTTCGCCGCCGTGCCGGTGGGGTGGCCCGCGGGCAACTTCGGCCCTGTCCGGCGGCGTCCGGTGGCGGACGTCATCCACCGCGACCGCTGGTAGCGGCCGGCGCCGCGTCAACCCGCGCCGACACCCCTGTCGGGTGAAGCGCCACGTCACCCGACAGGGCTAGCACCGCACTCAACTCCTGTGATTTTGCAGGATGTTGCCAGCGGAATCACCTCTTCAGCTCTTTGTCATGCCCACCCCATATCGATAGCCTGGCCGTGCTCGGCATCCCTCTGGCCCGCTCCGGGCCCGAGGGCTTTTCTCTTCCGCCCACCCCACTGAGCAGGAGCCCTCATGCCCCTTGGCACCGCCGCCCGAACCAGGGCCCGCGCCTGTGCCGTGGCGGCCCTCACCGCCACGGCCCTCCTCGCGACCGGACACCCGGCGACCGCCGCCCCGCACGCGGACACGCCCGACCCGATGAACCGCGCGTTCGCCGAAGCGGCGCACGAGTACGGCGTACCGCGCGATCTGCTGGCCGCCGTCGGCTACGGCGAGAGCCGTCTCGACGGCCACGCGGGCACGCCCAGCCAGGCGAACGGCTACGGCGTGATGCATCTGGCGAGCAACCCGGCCAACCGCTCCCTGGAGAAGGCCTCCGAACTGACCGGCGAGAGCGCGGCCCGGCTGCGCCGGGACACGACGGCCAACATCCTGGGCGGCGCGGCCGTCCTGCGCGACCACGCCGACGCGCTGGGCCTGGACGCCGCAGAGCGCCGGGACGTGAACTCCTGGTATCCGGCGGTGGCCCGCTACAGCGCCGCCGAGGGTCCCGCCGCCGCGCTCTACGCGGACGCGGTCTTCACGTTCCTCGCCGAGGGCGTGTCCGCCACGGCGCCCGGCGGCGAGGAGGTCCTCGTGCCCTCGCGGCCGGTCGACCCGGACAAGCACGCGGTGTCGGCGTCCGACGTCTACGCCCAGAGCCCGGACTACCCCTCGGCACGCTGGGTGCCCGCGTACTCCGGGAACTTCGTCGTCGACCGCAAGGCCGCCATCGACAAGGTGGTCATCCACACCACCCAGGGGTCGTACGCCGGTTCCATCAGCTGGTACCAGAACCCGGCCTCCGAGGTCAGCGCGCACTACACGATCCGCTCCTCCGACGGTGAGGTCACCCAGTCGGTCCTGGAGAAGGACACCGCCTGGCACGCCGGCAGCACCAACTCCTCGTCCGTCGGGATCGAGCACGAGGGCTACGTCGACAACCCGGCCTGGTACACGGAGGCGATGTACCGGTCCTCCGCCGCGCTCACGAAGCACCTCGCTGCGCGGTACGGCATCCCGAAGAACCGGTCCCACATCATCGGCCACAGCGAGGCGCCCGGCGCCGACCACACGGATCCCGGCCCCAACTGGGACTGGAACCACTACATGGAGCTGATCGACGGCGACCCGGGCAGCGGCGGCGACGGACTGACCTTCCCCACGTACACGACCCAGCGGTCCGGCTCCACCGGCCCGCAGGTCAAGGCCGTGCAGACGCTGCTCAACGCCCAGGGTCACCAGGCGGGCGCGGCGGACGGCAGCTTCGGACCCACCACCAAGGGCGCGGTGCAGGCGTTCCAGCGGGCCCGCTCGCTGGAGGCCGACGGAACGGTCGGCCCGAAGACCTGGACCGCCCTGCTGTCGGCCGGCACGACCCCGGCGCTGTCGCGGGGCGGTTCGGGCGACGCGGTGAAGCGGCTCCAGCGGTCCCTGACGGCGGCGCTCGGCACCACCGTCGGCGTGGACGGCAGTTTCGGCCCGGCCACGGAGACGGCGGTGCGCAGCTACCAGACCAGCCGCAAGCTCTCGGTCGACGGCCAGGTGGGCCCGGCCACATGGGAGGCGTTGCAGAGCGGGAAGTGAGCGCGGCCCCGGGCGGGCCCTCTCCGACTCCGGAGGGGCCCGCCCGGGACCGCCGGGCGCCGGGGCCGCCGGGGGCCCACCGCGCCCCGGCGGCCCCGGAGGCGGACCGACCGCGGCGCCGCGGGCACGGAGGCGCACGGCGTCCGGGGCGCGGGCTACTCCCCCGGGCCGACCGGATACCCGATCTCCTGGACGTCCGCGGCCAGTTCGGCGGGGACCCGCTCGGGGGCGAGGGCGGCGATCACCTCGTCGGTCAGCGGTCGCAGCGCATAGACGTGACGCACGGCTTCGATATCGACGGAGACCTCGAAATGGTCCTCGGCCCACTCCTGGTAGGACTCGGGAGTGCCCGTGAGGAGGAGCTGGAAGAGCCAGTCGGCCCCGTCGGAGTCCTCTCCGTCCTCGGGGAACTCGATGGCTCCGGCCCGCCAGCGGTCGTCGTCGCTCGCGCGCCAGAGGCAGGCGGTGACGACGGGCACGCCGAACTCGTCGGTGAACAACGGCTCGTCGACGTAGCGGCGGAACACGGCGGGCACCTCGTCGAGCACCCCGGGCCAGGGGCCGTCGTCCACGTACGGGCTCATCGGCGACTCGTGGTCGAAGCCGCGCGCGTACGCCCCGTCCGCGGAGAAGACCACGGAGTACTCCCCGCCCGACCCGTCCCGCATCGAGGCCATCGTCTCCGTCGGCGACCACCGCGCGTCGAAGCTGTGCCAGCGGTGGTCCCACTCGGGACACAGGATCGCGTCGAGCATCGCCAGGGAACGACAGAGATCGGTGAGGGCGGATATGCCCGGCAGCCCGCGGGCCACGTCGTGAACGCTCATGGTCATATCCAACCGCACGGGCGGGGCGGAGGTATTCAGGTGCTCCCGCGACGCCGCGCGGTCACACTGTCACGATGAACGTCGATATCCCGGTCACTTCTGCCCGAACGCGGGCACTGGAGCACGTCACCTCGCTGTCCTCCGGCGCGCCCCTGGACGCCGGGCCGTGCGTCACCCTGAACTTCCACCCCGACCGGGCGGTGGCGGGGCGGCCGATCCTCGGACGGCTGCGCGAGGACGGTCTGTACGTCTCCCAGTTCGTGACCGGCACCGGCAACGGCGGGCTGACCGCGCACCCCGGCGGCGACCGGTGGCGCTGGGAGAGCCGGATCTTCGCAGGCGCGTACGACCGGGCCGGGCCCGCGGAGCGGCCCGTCTACGGGGCGCTGGACGTCCACCGCTCTCCCTACGGCGCCGCTCCCCGCTTCGGCTCCGCACACTTCAGGCTGGTGGCGGACGTCCTCGGCTCGGCCACCTTCTGCTACCCGGACAGCGCCGCCGAGCCCGCGCACTTCGGCGTCGCGGCCCGGATGTCGGGGCTCGTCGAGCTGGCGGCGGCGGACCGCCGTGACGCCCTGGACGACTACATCGAGGCGCAGCTCCACGCCCCGGTCCGGCTGGACCGGGACGTGGCGGCGCTCGTGCTCGACCCGGTGTACCGGGGGACAGCGGTGGAGGCGGCGGCCCGCCTGCTGCCGTGCCCCGTCGAGTGGCACCCCGGATTCCGTCTCTGCGTCGAGGAGCTGCGGATCCATCCCGGCTACCGCGGGCCGGAGTTCGTCGCCCTCGGTTCGGCCCTGGCGGTCGACGGGTGGCTGGACGCCCGGATCATCGGAGACGCGGTGCGGTCCGGGCGGCATGACGCACAGGACCTGAAGCGGGTCTGGCATCTGCTGGCCCGGTTCGGACGGACACCCGCCGCCGGTCCGGCCGGAGGCTGACGCACGTGGTCCCGCGCCCCCCGAGGGAGTGCGGGACCACGTCAGCAGGTCACTTCAGGCCGAAGGCCCGGATGATCTCCTGGTCGACGACGAGCCCGCCGGGGCCCTCCGCGTGCGCCTTGAGCGAGACCGAGGTCGCGCCCTTCGACGGGGTGCGGAAGGTGGCCGTCCACTCGCCGGTCCTCTTCTTGCGGAGGTCCACCTTCGACCAGTGCTCGCCGTCGTCGTAACTGACCGACAGCGAGGCCTTGTCCGCCTTCACCGCGCCCGGCAGCCACTCCTGGGTGGTGGAGGAGAGGCCGATCTCCGTGGTGCGGCCGGCCCGGACGTCGCCCGCCAGGTCGGTGTCGACGGCGTAGTCCAGCTGAAGCATCGGGATGTCGGCCTGCTGCGGGCCGCCCGGCTCCAGGGCGCCGGAGACGAAACCCCACTCGGAGTGGGTGCGGGTCGACGTCTTCCAGGTCTCCGCGTCCCGCCGCGAGTCGATGACCAGGCGGTACGGGAGCTTCTCGGCGGGGAGGTCCCAGACGAATCCGGCCCTGCCCACGCCCTTCTTCAGCTCCTTGTCGCCCTGGTGGACGGCGTAGGAGGTGGTGTCGTACTCGTTCTCGGGCATCGAGCCGGAGTGGCCCGCGCCCGCGTCCGTCCACGGGGTGATGTTGAACTGGACGTCGTTGTGGACCGTGCGGAAGGGACCCCAGTAGGCGGTGCCGAGACGGGGGCGGACCACCGGGGCGAACCACTCGGCGCGGTAGTCCTTGCCCGCCCGGTAGTCCAGCTCGGCGCTGCGCATCTCGTGCGCCCGGTCCGACTGCTCCGCGTTGAGGACGGAGTGGTTCTCGTACCAGAAGGAGTCGCCCGGCAGCGGGTTGACCCATTCGGTGCGGACGTCCGGGAACTGCTCGTACTCCTCGAAGCCGAGGCCGGGCCCGTAGTCCGGGATGTCGTAGCGGTAGCCGCCGCCGAGCGTCTTCCTGTGGCCGTAGAAGGTGTTCTCCACCTTCGCGAGCTGACGGGTCGAGGGCGCGAAGGCCAGCGAACGGTCCGGGATCGTGCCGTCGTGGCGGTCCACCAGGTCGTACACGTAGTCCGCGAACTTCTTCTGGTCGACCTGGACCTTCTTGCCGCGCTGCGCCGCCCTGATCAGGCTCTCGCCCGCGGACTTCTGGACGGACGCGACGGGAATCGTGGTCTCCTCGCCGTACGGGGTGTAGCTCTCCATCGCCACGCCACGCTCGTCGTTGACGACGAACAGGGCCTCGGCCCCGGCCGCCAGCGCGGCCGCGAGGCGTTCGGCGGGAGCGACGTCGGCGCTGCGGGTGATGACGACCGCCTTGCCGCGCGCGTCCACACCCCGGTAGTCGGCCGGTGCGCCCTTGCCCGCGTACACCGCGTTCAGCTTCTGCCTGCGGTCCTCGGCGACCGCCGCGCCGCCCTGGACGAAGACCGGCACGTCACGGCCGTCGGCCTCGACGTCGATCAGCTCCTCGCCCTGACGCCAGCGGGTCAGGAAGCTGAAGCTGCCCTGGGTGACCTTCTTGGTGGGGCTCGCCCACAGCTGGTCGTACGTCAGCGGTATCTGGAACGCGTCACGCTGGACGGTGCCGTCCGGGGCGGTGCGCGCCATGTCGTAGCGGAGCTGGCGGGTCTCGGTCTCCTTCGGTGTGCGCACGTCGATCCTGCGGGCCTTGGAGGCGTCGAGGGTGACGGTGGTGGAGCCGGTCAGGATCGTCTCGGGGGCCGCGAGGAAGGCGACGGCCCTGGAGTCGGAGCGGTCACCGTCGATGTCCACGGTGGCCCAGGCGGTGTAGTTGCCGGGCGGCAGGCGCAGCGTGGTCTCGCCGCCGCTGACCTGGACGAGGCCGAGCTCCGTGTCGCCCAGTTCGGCGAGGACGACGGTGCCGTCCATCGGCTTGCCCGAGCGGTCGCGGAGCTTCACCGTCAGGTCGTGCAGCTCCTTCTCCTTGGTGAGCGCGAAGCCGGTGTGCGCGACCGTCGCGCCCGCCGCGTCGGTCGCGACGACCTGGCCGGAGAAGGTGGTGTCGTTGGCGACCTTGGCCGGGTCGAGAGAGAGGACCGCCTCGGCGGTGCCCCCGGCCGGGACGGTCAGCGTGTCGGTGGACAGCGTGTACGCCGCCTCGTCCGTGTCGGTGGCCAGGTTCAGCGTGACGTCCGTGTCACCCGCGTTGCGGTAGGTGATGGTGCGCTCGGCGACCTGGTCGGACGGGCTGTGCGGCCAGTCGTAGGAGGCCACCTGGACCGAGCCGGTGGCCTCGATCGTCGTGTCGATCGCCGCCTTCACATCCAGCCGGCCGGTGCCCTGCTCGTACGGGGTGTACGCGTCGAGCTTCTTGGACGAGGCCATCAGCGCGTCCTTGATGCGCTGACCGGACCAGTCGGGGTGACGCTGCTTCAGGATCGCCGCCGCGCCCGCGACATGGGGCGTGGCCATCGACGTCCCGGACATCGACTGGTACATGCCCTCGATGCCGGGGACGGACTGCGAGGCGGCGGCGTTGATGTCGACGCCGGGGGCCGACAGATCGGGCTTCAGGCCGTGCGAGCGGACCAGCGGGCCCATCGAGGAGAAGTCGGCGCGGCCGTCCTGCTTGTCGACGGCGGCGATGGTGAGCGCCTGCTCCGCCGAGCCGGGCGAGCCGATGGTGCCCGCCCCGTACGCGTTGCCCGCCGCGATCACGAACAGCGGACCTCCGTCCGCCGAGAGGGAGTTCACCGCCTGGGACATCGGGTCCGTGCCGTCGTCGGGCACCGGGGAGCCGAGACTCATGGAGACGACGTCGGCTCCTTCGGCCTTGGCCCACTCCATGGCCTCGATGATCCCGGAGTCCGCGCCGGAGCCCTCGTCGCCGAGGACCTTGCCGACGAGCAGGTCGGCCGCCGGGGCGACGCCCTTGTTGGCGCCCTCGGAGGCGGCGCCGGACCCGGCGATGGTGGAGGCGACGTGCGTGCCGTGACCGTTCTTGTCGTCGACCTCCTCGCCCGGGACGAAGCTGCGGGCGCCGACGACGCGGTCCTTGACGTCCGGGTGGTCGACATCGATGCCGGTGTCCAGGACGGCGATCTTGGCGCCCTTGCCGTCGAAGCCGTCGGCCCATGCCTGCGGGGCGCCCACCTGCGGCACCGACTCGGTCAGCAGCGCCTCGGAGCGGCCGTCCAGCCAGAGCTTCGCGATCCCGCCGTCGAGTGAACGGGCCTTGTCCGCACCGGTGATGGCGCTCCAGAACGTCCGCGCGTCGTTCTTGTCGGCCGAGAGCGCGGCCCCATTGACGGATCGGAGGGTGTGGACCTTCTTCGCGCCGCGCGGGGCGGCTGGCAGCGCCTTGGCCCGCGCGGGCAGGTAGGTGGCGATCAGCGGGACGGAGCCGGTGCCCTCGTCGTCGTATCCCATCCGCACCAGGGCCGAGACGTTGAACAGCCTCCGGTCCAGGGTGCCCGCCGCGATCAGCGCGGTGGCCTCGTCGGGCAGGACGTACACGTCCTCGCCCGCCTGCTGGATGCGGACGCCGCCGCTCGCGCCGTCGGGGCGGTCCACGGTGACGGTGTCCTGGTCGCCGGGGCCGTCCACGTAGCGCACGACGTCACCGGTGATCAGGGTGACGGTGTGGCTCTCGGTGCGTACCTCGGAGCGCGGGGTCTCGGAGCGGGGTGTGGGGGCGGCGCCCGCGGTGCCGGCGAAGGGGACCAGCATGCCGCCCATCAGGGCCGCCGAGGTCGCCAGGAGCAGGGCTCTGCGTCCTGGGCGGGCGGATCTCGCCCGGCCGGGAACGGAGGAGGGGGAAGAAGTCATGCAGCTGATCTACCGGCAAATCCGGGGCGACCGCTGCGTTGCGGGCGGGCGGGAAACCGCCGTGGCGGTAACCCGCCCGAGGTGGACAGGCTGTTGACGGACGTTTCAGGCCACCGAGGCGAGCGGCTGTCCGCTGCTGTCGTGATGAATGGGGGTATGGGCCCCGGTGAGCGGTACGCCGCTGCCGCCGCGCCGGACCGCGACGATCTCGGCGGCGATGGACAGGGCCGTCTCCTCCGGCGTACGCGCGCCCAGGTCGAGGCCGATCGGCGAGTGCAGCCGCGCCAGTTCACGGTCGGTGAGGCCGACCTCGCGCAGCCGGTCGTTGCGGTCCAGGTGGGTGCGGCGGGAGCCCATCGCGCCGACGTAGGCGACCGGGAGGCGCAGGGCGGCATCCAGCAGCGGGATGTCGAACTTGGCGTCGTGGGTGAGGACGCAGAGCACCGTACGCGCGTCGGTCGCGGTTCCGGCGAGGTAGCGGTGGGGCCAGTCGACGACGATCTCGTCGGCCTCGGGGAAGCGGGCCGCGGTGGCGAAGACCGGGCGGGCGTCGCAGACGGTGACCCGGTAGCCGAGGAACTTCCCGGCGCGGACCAGCGCCGCGGCGAAGTCGATGGCGCCGAACACGATCATGCGGGGCGGCGGGACGCTGGACTCGACCAGCAGCTCGATGGGCCGGCCGCAGCGGGAGCCCTCCGCGCCGATGGCGAGCGGTCCGGTGCGGCCCGCGTCCAGCAGGGCGCGGGCCTCGGCGGCGGCGGTCCGGTCGAGCGCCGGGTGGCCGCCGAGCCCGCCCATGTGACCGCCGTCGGCGCGGACCAGGAGCGGGAGCCCGAGCAGTTCCCCGGGTCCGTCCGTGACCCGCGCCAGCGCGGCCGCCGTCCCCTCCGCGGCGGCCGCGAGCGCGGCGGCGAACACCGGGCGGGCGGGGTCGTCGTTGCGTACCGGTGTCACCAGGATGTCGATGACGCCGCCGCAGGTCAGACCGACCGCGAAGGCGTCCTCGTCGCTGTAGCCGAAGCGCTCGCGGACGGATTTCCCGTCGTCCAGCGCCTGTTGGCACAGTTCGTACACCGCCCCCTCCACGCAGCCGCCGGACACCGAACCGAGGGCCGTGCCGTCGCGGTCGACCGCGAGGGCGGCTCCTGGCTGCCGGGGCGCGCTGCCGCCGACCGCCACGACGGTGGCGACGGCGAACTCGCGTCCCCGCGACACCCACCGGTGCAGCTCTTCGGCGATGTCCAGCATGGCGTGTCTCCTTAGGCGGGAGGGGGGCCCGGGCGTCAGTGGACGCCCAGCCAGCTCTCGATCGGGTTGAGGGCGAAGAAGACGATGAAGATCACCGTCAGCCCCCACATGAAGGCCCCGACCTCGCGGGCCCGGCCCTGGGCGAGCTTGATGGCGCTGTACGCGATGACACCCGCGGCGACACCGGTGGTGATGGTGTACGTGAAGGGCATCAGGACCACGGTCAGGAAGACCGGGATGGCGACCGAGCGGTCGCTCCAGTCGACGTGCCGGGCGTTCTGCATCATCATCGCGCCGATGACGACGAGGGCGGCGGAGGCCACCTCGGTCGGCACGATCGAGGTGAGCGGGGTGAAGAAGAGGCAGGCGGCGAAGAAGAGGCCGGTGACGGCGGAGGCGAGCCCGGTCCGGGCCCCTTCGCCGACTCCGGTCGCCGACTCCACGAAGACCGTCTGGCCGGAGCCCGAGGCGACACCGCCGATGACGCCGCCGGCGCCGTCGATGAACAGCGCCTTGGACAGGCCCGGCATGCGGCCCTTGTCGTCGGCGAGCTTGGCCTCGGTGCCGACGCCGATGATGGTGGCCATCGCGTCGAAGAAGCCGGCCAGCACCAGGGTGAAGACGATCATGCCGACCGTCATCACACCGACGTCGCCCCAGCCGCCGAACTCGACGTTCCCGAAGAGCGAGAAGTCGGGGGCGGAGACCGCGCTGCCCTCCAGCTCCGGCGGACCGCTGCTCCACGTCTTGGGGTCGATGTCGACGATCGCGTTGATGATGATCGCGACCACGGTGCCGACGGCGATGCCGATGAGGATCGCGCCGGGGATGTTGCGCGCCTGGAGCATGAAGATGAGCAGCAGGGTCACGGAGAAGATGAGGACGGGCCAGCCCGCGAGTTCACCGGCCGGGCCGAGGGAGACGGGGGTCGCCTCGCCCTGGTGGACGAATCCGGCCTTGTAGAGGCCGATGAGGGCGATGAAGAGCCCGATGCCCATGGTGATGCCGTGCTTGAGCGCGAGCGGGATCGCGTTCATGATCAGCTCGCGGAGGCCGGTGACCACCAGGAGGCAGATCACCACACCGTAGATCACACACATGCCCATGGCCTGCGGCCAGGTCATGTTGGGCGCGACCTGCGAGGCGAGCACACCGGAGACGCTGAGCCCCGCGGCGAGCGCCAGGGGCACCTTGCCGACGAAGCCCATGAGCAGGGTCGTCGCCGCCGCCGCGAAGGCGGTCGCGGTGATCAGGCCGGGCTGGCTGAGGAGGTTGCCGTTGACGTCCTCCCCGCCGAGGATGATCGGGTTGAGCAGAAGGATGTACGCCATGGCCATGAAGGTCGTGACGCCGCCGCGCACCTCGCGCGCGACCGTGGATCCTCGTTCGGATATGTGGAAGTACCGGTCGAGCCATGATCTTCCGGCGGGGACGCGCGAGCCGGGGCCCGCGCCTTCCGGACTGGTCTTCGGTTCCACTGACTGCTGGGTCATGATGCCTGACTCCCAAGGTTCACAGGGGCACCCGCTTGGAGATTCCTGAATGCGGGATTTGGGATGACTGCGTCGGCTGCACGACCCGGGGACGGCCGGGACGGACTGTGAGGCAGAACGGATGTGCCGGCGGCACGGATGGCACGTGGGGCGATGCCGTGCCTCGGCACGGCGAAGAACCGCGAGCGGTGCGGTACTCGGGTCCTCCGGGCGGTGCGGGTGCGGAAAAGTGTGACGTTCTCGGCGTTGCGCACCGCCCGGAGAGTTCGGGGGGGGCCGCCAGAGCCTGTCGTCGCCCGGCAGGCGGGAGAGTGACGACAGGTCCTGGAAGGCTGCCGGGCGACGACCGGTGGGAGATCGCCCGGCGGGCTCTCAGGTGCTGGTGAGGTGTTCGGGCCGCACCGGCGTCCTGTTGAGCTCGAGACCCGTCGCGTTCCGGATCGCCGCGAGGACGGCCGGGGTGGACGACAGGGTGGGGGCCTCGCCGATGCCGCGAAGCCCGTACGGGGCGTTCTCGTCGGCGAGTTCGAGCACGTCGACCGGGATCGTCGGCGTGTCGAGGATGGTGGGCAGGAGGTAGTCCGTGAAGGACGGGTTGCGCACCTTCGCGGTCTTCGGATCGACGATGATCTCCTCCATCACGGCGACCCCCATGCCCTGGAGGGTGCCGCCCTGGATCTGGCCGAGGACGGAGAGCGGGTTGAGCGCCTTGCCGACGTCCTGGGCGCAGGCCAGTTCGATGACCTTGACCAGGCCCAGCTCGGTGTCGACCTCGACGACCGCGCGGTGCGCGGCGAAGGAGTACTGGACGTGGCCGTTGCCCTGTCCGGTGCGCAGGTCGAACGCCTCGGTGGGCCGGTGGCGCCACTCCAGCTCGATGTCGATCGCCTCGTCCTCCAGGACGTCGGCGAGATCGGCCAGCACCTCGCCGCCGTCGGTGACGACCTTGCCGCCCTCCAGGAGGAGTTCGGCGGTGGCCCAGGCCGGGTGGTAGGTGCCGAACTTGGTGCGTCCCAGCTCCAGGACCTTCTCCCGTACGGCTTCGCAGGAGTTCTTGACCGCGCCGCCGGTGACGTACGTCTGGCGGGAGGCGGAGGTGGATCCGGCGGAGCCGACCCGGGTGTCGGCGGGGTGGATGGTGACCTGGTTGACGCCGAGTTCGGTACGGGCGATCTGGGCGTGGACGGTGACGCCGCCCTGGCCGACCTCGGCCATCGCGGTGTGTACGGTCGCGACCGGTTCGCCGTTGATGACCTCCATCCGGACCCGGGCGGTGGAGTAGTCGTCGAAGCCTTCGGAGAAGCCGACGTTCTTCAGGCCGACCGCGTAGCCGACACCCCGCACGACGCCTTCGCCGTGGGTGGTGTTGGAGAGCCCGCCCGGCAGCGCGCGGACGTCGACGGAGGTGCCCTCGCTGCCCGCCGCCAGCCACTGCTGCTCGGGCGGCAGCGGCCGGGACTTGACCCGGCGGAGCAGTTCGGCGACCGGGGCCGGCGAGTCGCAGGGCTGTCCGGTGGGCAGCAGGGTGCCCTGTTCCATGGCGTTGAGCTGCCGGAACTCCACCGGGTCCATGTCCAGCTTCGCGGCGAGCTTGTCCATCTGCGCCTCGTAGGCGAAGCACGCCTGGACCGCGCCGAAGCCGCGCATCGCTCCGCAGGGCGGGTTGTTGGTGTAGAGCGCGATCGCCTCGATGTCGACGTCCTCGATGACGTACGGGCCGACCGAGAGCGAGGAGGCGTTGCCGACGACCGCCGGGGAGGCGGAGGCGTAGGCCCCGCCGTCCAGGACGATGCGGCACTTCATGTGTGTGAGCTTGCCGTCCTTGGTGGCGCCGTGCTCGTAGTGGAGCTTCGCCGGGTGCCGGTGGACGTGTCCGAAGAAGGACTCGAACCGGTTGTAGACGATCTTCACCGGCTTGCCGGTGCGGAGCGCCAGCAGGCAGGCGTGGATCTGCATCGAGATGTCCTCGCGGCCGCCGAAGGCCCCGCCGACGCCGGAGAGCGTCATGCGGACCTTCTCCTCGGGCAGGCCGAGGACGGGGGCGATCTGGCCGAGGTCCGAGTGCAGCCACTGGGTGGCGACGTACAGCTCGACGCCGCCGTCCTCGGAGGGCACCGCGAGGCCGGACTCGGGGCCGAGGAAGGCCTGGTCCTGCATGCCGAAGGTGTAGTCGCCGGTGACGATGACGTCGGCCCGCTTCGCGGCCTCGTCGGCGTCGCCGCGGATGATCGGCTGGCGGTGCACGATGTTGGGGTGCGGGACATGGCCGATGTGGTGGTCGTCGCGTCCCTCGTGCACGAGCACGGCGTCGGGAGCGGTCGCCGAGGCCTCGTCGGTGACGAGGGGCAGCTCGCGGTACTCGATTCTGATCTTGGCGGCGGCGCGGCGCGCGGTCTCCGGGTGGTCGGCGGCCACGATGGCGACCGGCTCACCGTGGTGACGGACCTTGCCGTGGGCGAGAACCGGGGTGTCCTGGATCTCCAGGCCGTAGTTCTTCATCTCGGCGGGCAGGTCGTCGTAGGTCATCACGGCGTAGACGCCGGACGTCGCGAGCGCCTCGGAGGTGTCGATGGAGACGATCTCGGCGTGCGCGACGGTGGAGCGCAGCGTCTGGCCCCACAGCATGTCCTCGTGCCACATGTCGGAGGAGTAGGCGAACTCTCCGGTGACCTTGAGGGTGCCGTCGGGGCGGAGCGTGGACTCGCCGATGCCGCCCCTGGTGGGCGAACCCTGGGTGATCTTGGTGGGGGTGCCGGCCGGTACGGTCCGGGCCTTGGGTGTCGTCGTCATGACTGGACCGCCTCTTCCTGGCGGGCGGCCGCGAGGCGGACCGCGTCGAGGATCTTCTCGTAGCCGGTGCAGCGGCAGAGGTTGCCGGAGAGCGCCTCACGGATGTCCTGGTCGGACGGCGAGGGAGTGTTCTCCAGCAGCTCGTCGGCGGCGACCAGCAGGCCGGGGGTGCAGAAGCCGCACTGGACGGCTCCGGCGTCGATGAACGCCTGCTGGATCGGGGAGAGTTCGACGGCCTCGCCGGTCTGGCCGTCGGTGGGCTTGGACTGCCAGCGCTTGGCGGCGTCCAGGGTGGTGCCGCAGGATCCGGCGGCGCAGCCGCCCCCGGGGTGGGCGTCCTCGCGGTGCTTGGCGTAGTCGGCCAGTCCCTCGACGGTGACGACCTCGCGGTCCTGGACCTGGCCGGCGGCGACGAGGCACGCGCAGACCGGGACGCCGTCCAGGCGGACGGTGCAGGAACCGCACTCGCCCTGCTCGCAGGCGTTCTTGGAGCCGGGCAGGCCCATGCGCTCACGCAGGACGTACAGGAGGGACTCGCCCTCCCACACGTCGTCGGCTTCCTGCTGACGGCCGTTGACCGTGAAATTGACTCGCATGGTTACGCAGCTCCTTCCAGCGTGCGGCCCGCGCCGCGGTACTGCTCCCAGGTCCAGCCGAGCGTGCGGCGGGCCATGATGCCGACCGCGTGCCTGCGGTACTTCGCCGTGCCGCGCACGTCGTCGATCGGGTTGCAGGCGCCGGACGCGAGGGCGGCGAACTGCTTGGCGATCGCGGGGGTGATGATCTTTCCGTTCTCCCAGAACCCGCCCTCTTCGAGCGCGGCGTTCAGGAACTCCTCTGCTTCCTTGGCCCGGACGGGCGTCGGGGCGGCGGAGCCGATGCCGGTGCGCACGGTGCGGGTCTCGGGGTGCAGGGCGATACCGAACGCGCACACGGCGATGACCATGGCGTTGCGGGTGCCGACCTTGGAGTACTGCTGGGGTCCGTCGGCCTTCTTGATGTGCACGGCGCGGATCAGCTCGTCGGGCTCCAGGGCGTTGCGCTTGACCCCTGTGTAGAAAGCGTCGATGGGAATCAGCCGCGTTCCGCGTACGGATTCGGCCTCGACCTCGCAGTCGGCCGCGAGCAGGGCCGGGTGGGCGTCACCGGCCGGCGAGGCGGTGCCGAGGTTGCCGCCGACGCCACCGCGGTTGCGGATCTGCGGGGAGGCGACGGTGTGCGAGGCGAGCGCCAGGCCGGGCAGCTCGGCGCGCAGGTGTTCCATGATGCTGCTGTACGGCACGGAGGCGCCGAGCCGCACGCTCTCCTGGCCCACCTCCCACTCGGACAGCTCACCGATGCGGTTCAGGTCCAGGAGGTACTCGGGCCGCCGGTGGTCGAAGTTGATCTCGACCATCACATCGGTGCCGCCCGCGATGGGCACAGCTGTGGGGTGCTCGGCCTTGGCGGCGAGCGCCTCCTCCCAGCTGGCGGGGCGAAGGAAGTCCATGAGTGGCTCTCTTCTTCTCAATCGGGTCGTTCGCTGGGGCTGGGGACGGCCGGCCCTCGACTGGCTCGTTCATATGGTGTTCACGTGGTGTGTGGCCCAGTACACAAGCCCCGCTCCTGGCGGTGCAGTCACCGAACCACTGAAGGAGTTGGCTGGTGTCCGCCCTCGTCTTGTAGATTCGAACGAATGGCGGGATTCAGTAACCTCGCCGCAATCGACAGATACCCGTTCGTCCCACGGTCCCCCCACCGGGCGGCCTCCTTCACCCACTTCCACCTTGACCTGCTCCTTCACGAACTTCACCTGCTCCCCCTACGGAAAGATCGGCGGCGACGAGATGCGGCTGCGCGCACTGCTGGAGACCGACGCGCTGGGCCTGCGGCTGCTCGGCGGCGAGGACGAGCTGGACCGCTCGGTCCGGGGCGTCATGACGACCGACCTGCGCGATCCCAGCCGCTACCTCTCCGGCGGGGAGCTGGTGCTCACGGGCCTCGCCTGGCGCCGGGACGCGGCGGACTCCGAGCCGTTCGTCCGGATCCTGGCGGGCGCCGGGGTGGCCGGTCTCGCGGCGGGCGAGGCGGAGCTCGGCGACATCCCCGCCGATCTGGTCGAGGCGTGCCGGCAACACCGCCTCCCTCTCTTCGCCGTGCATGAGACCGTTGCTTTCGCAACAATCACCGAGTACGTCGTACGCCAGGTATCCGGCGAGCGGGCAGGCGATCTGGCGGCCGTGGTGGACCGGCACCGGCGGCTGATGACCTCCGGCCCGGCGGGCGGCGGCCCCGAGGTCGTCCTGGACCTGCTCACCTCCGACCTGGACCTGCGGGCGTGGGTCCTCTCCCCGACCGGCCGCCAGATCGCCGGGGCGGGCGCCCCGCTGCCCGGGCCGCTGGGCGCGGCGCTGGCCGGGCACCACCTGGCCGCGACCCGCACCGGCCGCCGGGGTCCGCACCGGGCGGCGGTCGCCGGTACGACGTATTCGCTCTTCCCGATCCGGAACACCGGCCGGGGCGCGATGCCCGCCGCCCGCGACGTACGGGAGTCGGTGCTCTCCGACTGGCTGCTGGCGGTAGAGGCCGACGCCTCGGACTGGCCCGCCGCGCGGCTCGATCTGCTCCAGGGCGTCACCCAGCTGATCGCGGTCGAACGCGACCGTCGCGACGCGGCCCGCACGGTACGCCGCAGGCTCGCCCAGGAGGTGCTGGAGCTGGTCCAGGCGAGCGCCGCCCCGGCCGAGATCGCGGCCAGGCTGCGAGTCGCCGCACCGGTCCTGCTGCCCGGCCTCGGCCTGGCCCCGCAGTGGCAGGTCGTGGTGGCCCGGGTCGACTGGAGCGCCGGGGGCCAGCCGGTCGCCGCGGGCGACATCGCGAGCGGCCCGGTGGCCCAGGCGCTCCTGGAGGAGATCCTCGTCGACCCGGCGGTCGGCGGCCCCGACTCGGCCGACCGGATCGCCGTCGCCCACACGGGTGAGGAGGCCATCGCCCTGGTGCCGCTGCCCGCGCCCACCACCGTGGCCGCGGAGTCCGGGGAGGGCGATTCGGGCGATGCCGCGCGGGCGGGCGCCAAGGACGCCGACGCCCTCGACGCGGAGCCCGGACTGCACGCCGACGCGCTGCTCGCCTCCGTGCGCGAACCGCTCTCCGCGGGACTCGCCGACGACGGCCGGCTGACACTGGGTGTCAGCGCCGCCGTGCATTCCGCCGAAGGGCTGCGCGGCGCCCTGGAGGAGGCCCGGCACGCCCGCCGGGTGGCCGCGGCCCGTCCGGGGCGGGTCTGCGCGGCCGGCCACCACGAGCTGGCCTCGCACGTGCTGCTGCTGCCGTTCGTCCCCGACGACGTCCGGCGCGCCTTCACCGCCCGGCTGCTGGACCCGCTGCGCGAATACGACCGGCGCCACCGGGCGGAGCTGATCGAGACGCTGGAGGCCTTCCTGGACTGCGACGGATCCTGGACCCGCTGCGCGGCCCGGCTGCACCTGCACGTCAACACGTTGCGCTATCGCGTCGGGCGGATCGAGCAGTTGACGGGGCGTGATCTTTCGCGCCTGGAGGACAAGCTCGACTTCTTCCTCGCCCTGCGCATGAGCTGATCTTCCGGCCGCGCCCGGGGCCCGGGAGGGCACCGTCGCGCTCCGGCCGATTGTGAAATCTTTCACCTGACATTGCCCGGACCCCTTGGCCCGGCGTGCCAATCCGTGCTGAGATGCGCCGTACCCAACAGCACAATGGCGCGCTCGGGGAGGGCAATGTGGCGCATACCGCCATGTCTGGTTCCGGAACGACAGCAGATGACGATCCGCCGCTCCAGACCGCGGTATGGCGGCTGCGCTCACGCGCCTGCTGGACGGACGCGGCCGCACTGCTGGAGCACGACGCGAGCACCGATCCGGCCGCCGCTCTCCAGCGCACCGCGCTGCTGACCGAGCGGTGCCTCTACACCGGAGCGGGCTGGACCGACGCCGAGGACGCCCTGCGCACGGCGGAGGCCGTCGCCCGCAGCGACGACGAGCGCGGGTCGGCCGCTTCCGAACGGGGCCATCTGGCGTACGCCTCGACCCTCCTGGCGGTACGGGACCGGGCCGACGAGGCGAGCGTGGCGCTCAGCCGGTCGGCGGCGCTGCTGGCGCCCGCGTCCCCGGCCCGGCCGCTGCTGGACTTCCGGCGCGGGCTGATCGCCCAGAACATCGCGGAGTCGCCACAGTCGGCGCGAGCCGCGTTCCGCCGGGCCCACGCTGGCGCGGTGGCCCGGGGCGACGAGCTGCTGCTGTCGTCCACCTGGCGGCATCTGGCGGCGCTCGCCCTGCGCGAGGGAGAGCTGACCGAGGCCCGGCACGGCTTCGCGGAGTCGCTGCGGATCCGGGAGGAGCTGGGGTTCCTGGTCGGTACGGCCCCGGCGCTGATCTCCCTCGCCGAGGCGGAGGAGGAGCCCGAGGCGGCGCGGCTGCGCGCCGAGGCGGGCCGGCTGTTCCGGCTCCTCGGCGGCGTCCCCACCTGGCTGGCCCCGCATCTGGGCCCCCCGGCGCCGCGCACCGCCGAGGCGAGCTGAGGCGGCGACGCCCGCGGCCCCGGGGGTCGCGGGCACCGTCCGGGTCAGCCGTCGGCGCCGGCGAAGTGTTCGCGGACCAGGGCCTGGACGACGGCGAGGTCCTGGGAGACGAGGGCGTCGAGCAGGGCGGTGTGCTCGGAGGCGTCGGCCAGCAGGTCGGCGCGGCGGGTGGCGGGGCCCGATACCAGCGGCCACTGGGAGCGCCGGTGCAGTTCGTCGGCGACGGTCACGAGCTGCTCGTTGCCCGACAGCATGAGGACGGCGCGGTGGAAGGCCCGGTCCGACTCGGCGTAGGCGGCCCGGTCGCCGACGGCCGCCGCGGTGACCGTGGCATCCGCCAGCGGGCGCAGGCCGCTCCAGCGGTGCGCCGGGACCGTACGGGCCAGGCTCAGCATCACCGGGACCTCGATCAGGGCCCGCACCTCGGCCAGTTCCGCGAGCTCGCGGGGGCCGCGTTCGCTGACCCGGAATCCCCGGTTCGGCACGACCTCGACGGCTCCCTCGACGGCCAGCCGCTGCATGGCCTCGCGCACCGGCGTCGCGGAGACGCCGAAGCGGGCGCCGAGCGCGGGGGCGGAGTACACCTGGCCGGGCACCAGCTCGCCGTCGACGAGGGCGGCGCGCAGGGCGTCCAGGATCTGGCCGCGAACGGAGTGGCGCTGGACGGCACGCGGCGCGGGAGGCTCACTGTGGGTGTGCTCGCCCCGGGCGGCCTGTTCCCCCTCGACCGGGCGTCCGCCCGCCTGCTCGGCTCCGGCCCGCCCGAATCCGGACTGCTCGACTCCGGCCCGCTCGCCCCGGGCCCGTTCCGGCACGCGGCACTCCGGCATCCGGCGTTCCGCCGGAGTGCGCGGGAACGCTCCGGGGGCGTACGCCGGACGTGCGCCCTCACGCGCGCTGCCCTGCTCCACCCGGACCTCCTCCGCCTGCCGCGGACCGACTCGCGTGCGCCGGACCTCCTGTGCACGATAGAGGCAGGAGGCTGCGGTTCAAACATCGATGGCATCGGGTAAGGTAAGCCTTACCTGCAAACGATCCCGATTCGGTGGTCCCCTGCATGACCCTCTCACCGCCGTTCACCGGCACCGCGACGTCCCCCGTGACCGCCGCGTACGCCCGCCTGACCGAGGTGTTCCCCGGCCTGCGGGCCGACGTGCTCGACGGCGACGCCGTGGCCCCGTCCGGAGCGGGCTGGGTCGGCGCGGCGGAGCTGGCCGGCGGCGGTCACGCCGTGGACGCCTTCCTCGCCTGGGACAACGCCCAGGTGCTGCGCGACTACGGGCAGCAGGCCCGCCCGGACGTGGTGGCGAGCTTCGGTCTGCACCGGTACGCCTGGCCCGCCTGCCTGCTGGTGACGGTGCCGTGGTTCCTGCAGCGCAGGGTGCCACGGATCCCGGTCGAGGACGTGGCCTTCCAGCGGGCACTGGGGCACCTGACCGTGCGGGTCCGGGAATTCGCCTGCCTGCCGGACGACCCGGCCGCGGCGCTGCCCGGGGCCCGGGTCGTCGCGGACGAGGCGGCGCTGCGGGCCGAGGTCCTGGCCTCCCTGACCGAGCACCTCGGTCCGGTGCTGGAGGGCTTCGGGCCGCGCATGCGGCGCGGGAAGCGGGCCCTGTGGGGGATGGCGACGGACGAGATCGTCGAGGGCCTCTGGTACATCGCGCATCTGCTGGGCGAGGAGCGCCGCGCGATGGCCGAGCTGGAGCTGCTGCTCCCCGGCACGACGAAGCCGTACGTCGGCACCGCGGGCTTCCGCGAGCTGACCGGGCCCGACGGGCGGTCGCTGCCGACCCGGGACCGGGCGAGCTGCTGCCTCTTCTACACCCTGCGCCCCGAGGACACCTGTGTGACCTGCCCGCGTACCTGTGACGCGGACCGGGTGCGGAAGCTCGCGGCGGCTTCCTGATCCACACCGCCCGTCCGGATGACGTGGAATCGAACACAACTCGCCTTCACCGGGCGGCCGTTCGACAAGATTCCACCCATCGATAGCCTCTCCCACCCCCATGGCGTGCTCTTGTCCCGAAACCACCGGAGCGGGACGGGAATTCCGTCACGATGGCGCACGAAACGCCCTACGTGACGCAAGGGACCGCGCATGAGACTGACCGACATATCGCTTGACTGGCTGCTTCCGGGCGCCGTACTGCTCGTGGGGGTCATGGCGGCGGTGACGGTGGTCGCACGCGGCAAGCGTGCCGCCGGCAAGGCCGCGGCCGACGACTCCTGGGAACGCAGCGAGGAGCGCCGCAGACGCAAGGAAGCGCTGTACGCCACCGCCAGTTACGTCCTGCTGTTCTGCTGCGCGGCGGTCGCCGCCGCGCTCTCCTTCCACGGGCTCGTCGGCTTCGGCCGGCAGAACCTGAACCTCACCGGAGGCTGGGAGTACCTGGTCCCGTTCGGACTGGACGGGGCCGCGATGTTCTGTTCCGTGCTGGCCGTACGGGAGGCGAGCCACGGAGACGCGGCGCTCGGCTCGCGGCTGCTGGTGTGGACGTTCGCCGGGGCCGCGGCCTGGTTCAACTGGGTGCACGCCCCCCGGGGCATGGACCACGCGGGCGCACCGCACTTCTTCGCGGGGATGTCCCTCTCGGCCGCGGTGCTCTTCGACCGCGCGCTGAAGCAGACCCGCCGCGCCGCACTGCGTGAACAGGGCCTGGTGCCCCGTCCGTTGCCGCAGATCCGGATCGTCCGCTGGCTGCGGGCGCCCAGGGAGACCTTCGGCGCCTGGTCGCTGATGCTCCTGGAGGGCGTCCGCACCCTGGACGAGGCGGTGGACGAGGTGCGGGAGGACCGCAGGGAGCGCGAGCAGGACCGGCTGCGCCGACGCGACCAGGAGAAGCTGGACCGGGCCCGCATCAAGGCCCTGAACCGGCAGAACCGGGTCTGGGGGCGCGGTGGACGGGGCGAACGGCAGGTGGACGTGCCCGCTCTCGCCCCAGCATCGGGCGGCACGGCACCGGCCGTAGCGGAGCCCGCCATAGCGGAGCCGGGTCAGTTGCCTCTGCGACCCCGGCCATCCCTGCAAGCCGTCGGCCCGAAGCAGGCGGACGGCCCGGGCTCGAAGAGCCTGGACGCCTCGGGCCGGGGAAGTGACCCGCGGACCGTCGACCTCACCACTGAGGACGACACCCAGACACTCCCCCGCCTCGACTCGCTGGAACAGAAACTGAAGGATCTGGAGCAGCAGTTCGGCTGAGCGCGCCTCGCGGCGGAGGGCCGCCCCTCAGGGCCTTCCGCCGTGCAGCTCGAACCAGACGACCTTGCCCAGACCCTGTGCCTCCACGCCCCAGGCGTCGGCCAGGCTCCGGACCAGGACCAGGCCCCTGCCGTGCGTACCGTCGTCGGCGTTCGGTACGTACGGCGCGGGCAGGCCCTCCGACGCGAAGTCCTGGACCTCAACGCGCAGCCGGGCGCGCGTCGCCGTGGCGGTGACCACGGCCCCGTGCCGGGTATGGATGAGGGCGTTGGTCACCAGTTCGCTCACCAGCAGCTCCGCCGCCTCGGTCTCCTCCTCGTCGGAGCGGTGCCGGAGGAACTCCCGCAGCTCCCGGCGCACTTCGCCCACCGCCGACCGCTCCGTGTGGCCCACCCTCCGGCGCATCCGGGCCGGCGGTGACGCCTCGCCCGGTCTCCGCCCCCGGGGGCCGCGCCCCTCGATGACCGTGGTCCTCTTCTGACGCTTCGCCATTTCCCCCGCCCGCACAGTGAACCGACCTCCCCTGATCCGACTGCCCGTCGAACAGCCTCACGGGATGCATGCCCTTGTACGCACACGGTCACGCTTGTGGAATCGTCAAGAGGTGAACGATCGGGAGCGGCGAGGGGCGCACGGAACATCCCACCCGCGCACGCCATCACCACATAGGCGCAGCTTTGGTCAACGTCCGGCGAATACGGCCGAGTCGGCGTTGACGACCCGACTTCTACGCGCGTCATCATGATGGCATGCGCATCCCCCCACGCATCACCCGGTTCGGCGGCTCGGCCGCCCTCCTGTCCGTCGTCCTCCTCGCCTCGGGCCCGGTCACGGCCCAGGCAACCACCCCGGCCCCCGCCCCCACCGCCCACTCCGCGACCGCCTTCCGGACCGCCGCGGTGGGCAGCATCTGCCACTCCGCGCTGCCGTCCCAGGCGCACGACACCCTGGACCTCATCGAGCAGGGCGGACCGTTCCCGTTCGAGCAGGACGGCACCGTCTTCCAGAACCGCGAGGGCCTGCTGCCCGGCCGGTCCAGCGGCTACTACCACGAGTACACGGTCATCACCCCCGGCTCCGACACCCGCGGCGCCCGCCGGATCGTCACCGGTGACCAGGTCGAGGAGGACTACTACACCGCCGACCACTACGCCTCCTTCGACCTGGTCGACCACGACTGCTGATGCTCTCCGCGGAGTGTCGGCCGGACCCGGACGAAAGGCTTCAGCTTGTCGTTCAACCGTTGAGGTGGCCTTGGGCTGCCTGCTCGTGGGCAGCGAGCTCATCCGGCGTGCCGAGGAAGGCGGGCCCGCATCCGGTCGGCAGGTGTTCCACCACCATGGCGACGGCTTGCTCAGCCGTCTCCGCAGGCCCGACCGTCTGGGAACGTAGAGGTCCCGAGATCCAGTAGCCACCGGCGGCTGCAGGTTGGATATAGGGGATGCCCCACGTCCACCGCTGTTCAGTGCACCGGCTGAAGTGCAGCTCACCCATTCCAGTCCAGGGGAACAACTGCCGCAGTCTCGGTTCAGCGTAGGGGAGGTCCAACAGTTCCGGACGGACGCGTCCGTCAGCGCGGACCGCGCGCCAACCCGCTTCAACCCTGTCGCTCGATGGATTCGTTGTCATCGAGCCATCATCCACGCCGCGCCCTTGGCATCACGAGGTGGGAGACGTGCCCGCTCATCGCGGTTTCGTGGTGGGCGGGCCGAGCCTACGCCTCACCGGTGGCCAGAACTCCGCCTACCTCGCGGCGGGTGGCGGGCCGTTGGTTCTTCGAGCCCGGCGGGCGTCCGGGGCCAGGGCGGGTGGGTTTCGGTGCACCGGCCGGAGTGCCCGTTGTCGTGCGGAGGTTCCGGAGCCCGCGCCGGACCCGCGTCGGGGTGAGTTTGTGCGGGGGCGCCGGTTTCTCCCAGGTCCCGGCATCCGGCCGAAGCCACGGTGAGACATCGACGGCCAACACCAGCCGGCCGTCCGCGGCCCTCGGCAGCGGCACCCCGGCCAAGACCCGCCGCAACCGGGCGACGTCCACCCGTCCACGGTTGAGACCCGCGTAGAGGGGGCCATGGCCCCCCACAACGCACATGATCACACCGAGGCCGCACCACTGCTTCATCGCCCACTGGTAGTCAACTGGCCTTTCGGCAGCGGACGTTGAAAACAAGTTCAGGTCCTGCCCTCAAACCCTCTCGCGGGGGTGCGTGCGCCACCGAGGAAGGCTGCGAGCCCGGTGTCGAAGTCCATGGAGGACGGAACGAACAGGACGGTCCGGTCCGGTGCGACGTACACCTTGCCGCCGCCACGCCCGGTCTGTACGACACACACGCCCGCGCCGTCCGGCAGCTCGACGACGTTCACCCCCGCGCCCGGTGCGAGACCGAGGAACCTCTCTCCGGCCTCCGCCAGTTGCTCCGCACCGGCCCTCGGCGGGGAGGGTGGAGGAGGCTGGTCGGTCACGCCTGCCTTCAGGTCCCGGGCCTTGCAGCCGCACCCGCCGGGAGGCCGGGCCTGCGAGCTCGCCGCCCCTTGCTCGGGGAAGCAGGCCTCCTCGTTGCTGTGCACATGGATCTGCCCCAGACAGGGCGGGCCGCCGAACGCCGGCGGCCGGCACACGACCTCACGCCGACAGTACGCACACTGCATGACCTCTCCTCGTCCCCGGGTAGCTTTCACGCCCGGCCGCAACCGCAGGGCAACACGTGGGCCACGCGCGGGTTCAACCCTGATCGAGCGGGTTCGACATGGCCCGTTCGGGCCACCCTCCCGCTACCAACTCCGCCGCCGCGCATCCCGGTTTGCGCTCCGCCTGCCCTTGGAACAGGTGCACGAAGGTCTGGGCGAAGCCCCGTCGGGGGTACGCCTCGACGAGCGCGTCCCTGAACGTCGCCTCGAAGGCTTCCAGCCCCGCCCCGGAGACGCCCGCGCTGGTCCCCACCTGCAACAGCCGGCTCTCCACGTCCACTTCCGGCGCGACGTCGTCCCGCATATGGAGCACGATCAGCTCGGCCGCCCGATCACGCCTCTCGGTCGGCCAGCCGAGACCGGCCGTGAAGACCCGCGCCAAGTGGCCACCAGCCTCCTCGAACGACAGCGTGTGACTGTCAAAAGGCGGAGTGAGAGCCAAGTCGTGCAGCAACGCCGAGACGAAGAACAGCTCCCGGTCGAAGTCGAGGCCACATGTCTCCGCCCAGGCCGCGCCGAAGAAGTACGACCGCACGGAGTGGTGGTACAGCGCGGCGTCAGCGTATTCCTCACATACCAGTCGCGCTGCCTCCGCCGCCCGCCCCGCAGGTACCCGCACTCCCGCGACCTCCATCAACATCTGCCTGCCCCCTCGCAACCGAACACGAACTCGCGAGGTGCAGCTTAGACAGATCCGAACTCCCACTGCCGGTCAGCCGATCGCGCGCAGCGCCAACCGGACGACCGCCATGAGACCCCGCGCGATCCATCCGAGCAGACCCACCTCTGCGGCCAGCTCGGCGGCATCCATCGCGGTCTCCCCTTTGTCCGCCTTGTCCATCACCCCGGAACGGCACCGAGAGCAGGAGCGAGGCCAACGCCGCTTCTGAGCACCGCACTTCTCGCACGTCGTCATGCCGTCCATTCTTCTCGCGGTCGCGGACCGCCGGCAGGCGGGGGCAGGGGCTTCAGGCGCTGATAACGCCGTTCCCGGTGCCGTGGGCGCGCCGCTCGGTGACGTGGCGGTACAGGGCACCGAGCGCGAAGGCCTGCACGATGGCACCGATCGGGATCGCGATCAGGCCCACGGGGCCGGTGAAGGGGACCAGCAGCGAGATCGGGGCGGTCACCAGGAAGGCCCACACTCCGGCGAAGCCGGCGTCTCCGGAGGAGGCGGCGAAGTAGGTGTCCGCGGCGACCCACAGGCACACCGCGAGGACAACGCCCAGGTATCCCAGAGCCAGAGGGTTCGCCAGGTAGTGGCGGAGGTTCCGCGGCATCGAGCGCGAGGTCTTGGCCATGTGGGATCTCCTGGAAGTGCCGGTACGCCCGGTGCGGTGACGGTTCTGCTGACGACCTCGACCATGCCGTCCGCAGGGAGTCGCCACATGAGCATCCATACTCACGTTCGCACCCGTGCACTCGCTGTGGTGCCCTCGTCGGGCCTAGTCCGACGGATCATGGCACCTTCACCTCTCCGTTCGGCCACGATGGTGTGGGGCGCGAAGCCTCACCGATCGGAAGGACTGGTGCAGTGGCGATCAGCCCACGACTTGAACGACGGATCCGGCGCGACTTCCCTGAGCCGGGCTCTGCCCCGGAGATCATGCGGTTGATCGACGAACTACCGGACACCGCGGGCTATGGCGCGGAGCACTTCGCGAGCGAACGCGTCCAAGCTGCGATCGTGCTGATCGCCCAGGGGAGCGCCCATCGGCTTCGTGAGGCCGTACGACTCGCCATTACCGACTGGCGCGACCTGCTGATCGCGGCTGAGTTGGCTCACGAAAGCTGGCCCGACCGCTTGCGCGCCGAACTGGGGCCTCGAACGTGATCGGGCTCGGAGCCAGAGACGGATCGAGGCAACGGTGACAGCGCCGTGGAAGACGTACCAGCACGCGCTGGGCCCGAGAAGGGGGGCCCTGGACCGGCGAGGCACTCGCGGCGCCTGAGCAGGAAGATCCACCTCGCCTGCGTGGTCCCGCACAATCGTCGAGTCGACGTACACGATCGACCGGTCGACCTCCCCGACCGCATCCGAGGCTGCTGGACGTGGGCCAGGAACTGGTATCAGGTCCCGTCCGCCCAACAGTGGCGGAGCCGTTCGTAGACCGTCTTCCACGGCCCGTACCGTTCCGGCAGGTCCCGCCGGGCGGCACCCGTGGACAACTTCCACAGGATGCCGTTGAGGACCCGCCGCCGGTCCCGCACCGGCCGCCCCATCCGAGGCGCAGCCGGCAACGGCCCGACCGCTTCCCAGCCTTGATCAGTCACTTCATGACGACGCACCACGAACGGTCCTACGCCCCACCGACATTGCGGGTCAATACACCTAGGGCCGCGGCACGTTGCGGAGGTTGGAGCGGGCCATCTGGAGCATCCGGCCCACCCCGCCGTCGAGCACGATCTTGCTGGCGGAGAGCGCGAAGCCGGTGACCATGTCGGCGCTGATCTTCGGCGGGATGGAGAGCGCGTTCGGATCGGTGACCACGTCGATGAGCGCGGGGCCCTTGTGCTTGAAGGCGTCCTGGAGCGCGCCCTGCAACTGCTTGGGCTTCTCCACGCGTACGCCGTAGGCGCCGGCCGCGCGGGCGATGGCGGCGTAGTCGGTGTTCGCGTTGTTCGTCCCGTACGACGGCAGGCCCGCCACCAGCATCTCCAACTCGACCATGCCGAGAGAGGAGTTGTTGAACAGGACGACCTTCACCGGCAGGTCGTGCTGGACCAGGGTGAGGAAGTCGCCCATCAGCATGGAGAATCCGCCGTCGCCGGACATCGCGACGACCTGCCGGTTCAGGTCGGTGAACTGGGCGCCGATCGCCTGCGGCAGGGCGTTGGCCATCGAGCCGTGGCTGAACGAACCGATCACCCGCCGCTTGCCGTTGGGTGTCAGATAGCGGGCCGCCCACACGTTGTTCATGCCGGTGTCGACGGTGAACACGGCGTCCTCGTCGGCCATCTCGTCCAGCACGGAGGCGACGTACTCGGGGTGGATCGGAACGTGCTTGTCGACCTTGCGGGTGTAGGCCTTGACCACGCCCTCCAAGGCGTTCGCGTGCTTCTTCAGCATCCGGTCGAGGAACTTGCGGTCGGACTTGGGCTTCACCCGGGGCGTCAGGCAGCGCAGGGTCTCGCGCACATCGCCCCAGACCGCGAGGTCGAGCTTGGAGCGGCGGCCGAGGTGCTCGGGGCGCACATCGACCTGGACGATCTTCACGTCGTCCGGGAGGAAGGCGTTGTACGGAAAGTCCGTGCCGAGCAGGACGAGGAGGTCGCACTCGTTGGTCGCCTCGTACGCGGCGCCGTAACCGAGCAGCCCGCTCATCCCGACGTCGTAGGGATTGTCGTACTGGATCCACTCCTTGCCGCGCAGCGCGTGCCCGACCGGAGACTTGATCTTCTCGGCGAACTCCATGACCTCGGCGTGCGCCCCGGCCGTGCCGCTGCCGCAGAACAGCGTCACCCGTTTGGCCTCGTCCACCATGCGGCAGAGGTTGTCGATCTCGTCGTCGCCGGGCCGTACGGTCGGCCGTGCGGTGACGAGGGCGTGCTCGATGCTCTTCTCCGGGGCGGGCCTGGAGGCGATGTCGCCCGGCATCGAGACGACGCTGACGCCGCCGCGCCCGATGGCGTGCTGGATCGCCGTCTGGAGCAGCCTCGGCATCTGCTCCGGGTTGGAGATCATCTCGTTGTAGTGGCTGCACTCCTGGAACAGCAGCTCCGGATGGGTCTCCTGGAAGTAGCCGAGGCCGATCTCGCTGGAGGGGATGTGCGAGGCGAGGGCCAGGACCGGGGCCATCGAGCGGTGCGCGTCGTACAGGCCGTTGATCAGGTGCAGGTTGCCCGGACCGCAGGAGCCGGCGCAGGCCGCGAGCGCTCCGGTGACCTGCGCTTCCGCACCGGCCGCGAAGGCGGCGGTCTCCTCGTGGCGGACGTGGATCCAGTCGATGGCCGGGTTACGCCGGATGGCGTCCACCACGGGGTTCAGACTGTCGCCGACAACGCCGTACATGCGTTTGACGCCTGCCCTGGCGAGGATGTCGACGAACTGCTGCGCCACGCTCTGCTTGGCCATGGGTGCGCACCCTTCCTTGCCCGTGCTCCGTGCACTTCGGCTGTCCGGACTCCGGAGCACGAAACGCCGTTCCGCCCGGCTCCGGAGTCCATCAACCCACGGCGTGCCCGGTTACGCCTCCCAGACGGCGGCGCAGGTGCGGTCGTCGGCGTACCCCTTGATCCGGAGCTGGGTGTCGGCGAGGAAGGCGGGCAGTCCGGGCGGTCCGCCGCTCCCCCAGCGCTCGGCCAGCTCGCCGGGGAGCACGGCCTCGCCGCGCATCGGCTCGGCCAGTCCGTTGCTGCACAGCAGCAGGGTGTCGCCGGGCCGCGCCACGGAGGCCCGGAAACGGAACGGCTCGGCGGGCTGTCGGGCGGGGCCCTCGGCGTTCGGGGACGGTGGCGCGGCGATCTGGAGATCCATGGTCAGCCGGTCCCCGTCCGGGCCCTCCTCCTGCTCGTCGCCCGCCCGCCCGGTGCCGCCGCCCTCCGGGGCGAAGGGCTCCAGGTCCTGCCAGATTCCGTCGCGGAGGCGGAAGAGGCCGCCGCTGCCGACGCCGAAGAAGACCCGGGTGCGGCAGTCGGGGTCGGCGGACAGCAGGAGGCAGCGGAGGCTCGCGGTGTACGCGTCCGGTGCGACGCCGAGTTCGGCGGCGCGGGCGCGCAGCTTGCCGTACGTACGGTCGGTGAGCCGGTGCAGCCCGGCCTTCAGGTCGCCCCTGCGGCCCGCTCTTATGTCCTCGGAGAGCCGGATGTGGCTGCGGGCGACGGCCCCGCCGATCCAGCGGCAGGCGTCGGCCGCGGCGAGGTGGGCCGCTTCGCCGTCCCGTCGGCCGCCGGCCACGGCCACGAGGACGAGGGCGCTCTCGGCGGCCCCGAAGCGGGCGGTGAGCAGCCCGTCGCGCCGGGGTTCTCCGCGGAAGCGGGCGGAGTCGCCGCGTACGGAGGCTGCGCGCAGGGTGTACGTCCCGTACCGCGCGCCGTCCAGGACGGTGTCGGGGCCGAGACCGTCCAGATTCTCCGAAGTGGCGGAGGGCAGGGCGGCGGGCTCGGCGTCGTAGGTGGGCGGCCGGTCCCCGAGGTGCCCGACGGCCGGCCGGCCGCCGTCCGTGTCGGCCGCGGCGAGGTCCGGCAAAAGCACGTGCGGCGCGCTGGAGCCGGGCACGAGGTCGGGCTCGGACGCCTCCGGCACGCGCGGTGCGGCGAACGTCCGGGGGCCCGGCTGCCCTGCGGGTGCCTCCCAGGGAGCGGGAAAGACAGTGGTGCGGGGTACGACCGGCTCCGGCCCGGCGCGCACGGCCGATTCTGATTCCGGCACCGGATGCTGCTTCGGCACCGAACGCTGACCGGGCACGGCATCAGCAGCCCGCTCAGGCTGCCGGTCGCGCTTCGCATACGGGTCCCAGGCCGACCGGGGGTCGGGCATGAGCTCCGGAGCCGCTTCAGGATCCGGGGCGGGGTCCGGCAACGGCTCCCGTCGCGTCACCACGGACCGGCCCTGCCCGGGCGGCGGGTACGCATCCGCGTCCGGCTCCTCGTACCGGTCGGCGTACGGGTCCCCGTACGCGTCCTCGTACGGGTCCGGGACGGTCTCGCGCCCGGTGTCCCGATGGTCGCCCACCGTGCTCTCCACCGGGCTGCCCACCGTGTCCGACACGGAGTCGAAGCGGTCGTCGAGGCTGTCGGCCGCACGGCCGGGGCCGGTGTCCCGCGCGGTCCCGTCGTACAGCTTGCGCCACCAGTCGTCCTCGTGGGCGGCGGGCTTCTCCCCCTGCTGACTCATGCCCATATTGTCCACCGCCGAGGCGGCCCGAAAACGGGGCATCGGGAAAATGTGGCCCGTAAATGGGCCCGCCGGGCGGCCCCACCCCCCACGGGAAGGACGCCCGGCGGACCGGTCGGGGTGAGCGGCGTCCCGGTGATCGGCCGTTCGTAGGATCGGCCGATCACCGGTTCAGCGGCTCATGAGCTGCTCGCCGCTTCAGCGCACGACGTACGCGTCCTTGACGGTCTGGACCACGGAGTTGCCGTTCGCGTCGATCAGTTCCGTCCGCAGCGTGACGGACTTCCCGGTCGCGTCCGCGTGGTCGACGGTCGCGGTCCAGCGGCCCGCCTGCTGTGCGGTGGTGGCCGCGTGCCAGGTTCCGCCGCCGTCGTAGCTGAAGGAGACCTTCGCGCCGGTGAGTTCGCCCGGCGCGTATCCGGCGTGCCCGGTCACGCCGAGCCCGATCTTCTGGCCGTTCTTCGCGGGCACGGTCTTCATGCCGTCGGACGGCACGTCGTAGCGCGGGAAGAGCAGCGGGAGCCCCTGCGACGCCACGTCCGGCTTCCGCTCGGAACGGAACGCCCAGGTGGTCTCCGTCCGCGTGGACCGCTTCCAGACCGCCGCGGGCGCACCGATCTTCGTGGTCATCAGGGTCAGTTCGTACGCGGCGTCCTCGGCGGGCACCGCGAAGGCGCCGAACGGATAGCCACTGCTGCCGACGAGCTCGCCCTCGCGTTCGAGTCGCATTCCGCCGATGTCGCCGAACGATCCCTGCTGGCCGATGTGTTCGGAGTCGGTCATGAACGCCGGCGCGGCACCGATCATGTTGTCCTGGCGTTCACCCGCGAGCAGCTCCGCACCCGCCGCGTCACGCGGGGCACCGGGGACCAGCAGGCCCCGGTACCACTCCTCCTCGACGGTCCGACCGGCTTGGTACGTACGGGGGTTGCCGGTCATCTGCTCGCCCCAGGGAAAGCTGGAGGAGAGCGTCTTCTGCCAGACGGTGTCCCCCGTCGTGTAGAACTCGGTGCGCTTCCCGGGGGCCGCGACCACGGCGAGCGAGGATGCGCCGAAGGTGGCGCCGTAGGGCCGGGAGACCAGGAGGGTGTCGACGAAGTCGGCTGCCACGCCCATGGATTCATGGGTGGAGACGACCGAGCCGAGCTTCTTGTCGCGGACCTTGTAGGTGCGGTCGGAGGTGATCTGCCCCGTCTCCGGGAACGACAGGTTGTACACGAACGGGCTGACGGCCGTGGCGGTCCAGGAGAACTCCGCCTTCCCCTTGCCGAGCGCCGTCCTCAGCACGGCCGCCTCGTCCGCCCGCAGGCCGAGGACCGGAAGGGGCGCCGCCCCGTAGCCGACGGACGGCTTCCAGTCGCCTGCCGAGGGGCGGTGCACCAGAAGCGCGGTCGCTCCGGCGGCCTTCGCGGCCCGCGCCTGGGCCAGGACGGTCGCGGACTCGTCGCCCACTTCCACCAGGGCGATCCGGCCCTTCACTCCGGCGGCCTCCAGCTCCGCGGCGCTGCCCGCACCGGCGTCGACGACCTCGGCGCGGCCGGTGCCGTCGAGGTTGACCGCTCCCGTCGTGGCGGGTCGGGGGTGCAGGTCCGCTCCGCCGGCCAGGGAGAACTTCTTGACCTGCGGAGCGTAGGCGCGCCAGACGGAGGCGAACTCGAAGTCCCCGTCACGCGCCTTGCCCTGGACGTCGACCAGGTAGTCCTTGATCAGCCCGGTGCCGGCGATGGACCCCGAGTGCAGCCAGGTGTCGTCCCACGAGCGCCCGAACGCGAGGGTCGCACCGCGTGTCTCGGCGACCCGGTCCTCGGTCCGTACCTTCAGGCGGTGGGCCTTGCGGGCGTCGAGGACCAGCGTGGTGTCCTTGGTCACGTTCAGCTGAGGACGGGCCAGATAGCCCACGGATCCTACGAGTTGGCCGGTCGCGTCCGTGGTGTCGGGTGTGGCGATGAAGCTGGAGACGAAGTACGCGCCGGGGCGGACCCGGAAGGTCTGGTCGGTGGCGCCCTCGTTGAACCGACGTTCGCCGGAGGCGGTGTCGGTGCCGATGAGGTCGAGGGACGAGACGCCGTCGGCGGGCTTGCCGCTGCGGTCGACGAGCTTGACGCGCAGCGTGACGGTCTCCGGCGCCACGTACAGGGAGAACGGGGTGGAGACCTTCACTCCCCCGGCGCCTGTGGCGAGGACGCGCCCGGTGACGTCACCGTACTGGGCGGCGGTCAGCCGGGCGTCGGGCGCGAGGGCGAGCGGCACCTCGACGGTCGCCCCGGCGGGCACGGTGACGGACTTCCGGCCGAGCGAGGCGATCGTGGAGCGGACGGTCGAGCCGTCGTTGCCGGTGACGCCCGCGACCTTGAGCGAGAGGGTGACGGGCTTGCCGCTCGTGTTGGTGTAGGGCACGGCGACGGTGGTGCGGTCGCTCTTGTCCTGGGGCCAGTTGAAGGTGCCGCCCTGCACGGCCGGGGCGCCGAGCACGGGCGTACGGATCGCGCGGTCGACGTCGAGACGGCCGCCTCCGGTCTCGCGCACGTCGCCGGGGACGGCGCTGTGCGCCGAGGAGACGAGGGCTGCCTTGATCTGCTGCGCGGTCCAGTCGGGGTGACGCTGCCTCACCACGGCCGCCGCGCCCGCGACGTGCGGGGTCGCCATCGACGTACCGGACAGGGACCGGTAGGACTGTGAGCCCCGGCCGCCCGCGGCGGCGGCGGAGATGGCGACGCCGGGCGCGGCGATCTCCGGCTTGAGGGTGTGCGCGACGATCGCGGGGCCGCGGCTGGAGAAGTTCGCGGTGGAATCGTCGCGGTCGACCGCTCCGACGGTCAGCACGCCGGGTGCGCAGCCGGGCGAGGAGACGGTGTTCAGGGACGGGCCGAGGTTTCCGGCGGCGACCACGAACAGGGTGTCCTTGTTCTTGCCGAGTTCCTCGGCGGCCAGGCTCATCGGGTCGGTGCAGTCGGTGGGTTCGGCGCTGCCGAGGCTCATGGAGACGACGTCGGCCTTGCTGTCGACCGCCCACTGCATGCCCGCGATGATCCAGGAGGCCGCGCCGGAGCCGCTGTCGTTGAGGACCTTGCCGACCATCAGGTCGGCGCCGGGCGCGACGCCCTTGTTCTTTCCTCCGCCGGCCGCGCCGGAGCCGCCGACGGTGGAGGCCACATGGGTCCCGTGGCCCTGGCGGTCGTCGGTACTGGCGGCGTCGGTGAAGTTCTCCGAGGCGGTGATCCGTCCCTGGAGGTCCGGGTGTTCGGCATCCGCTCCGGTGTCCAGGACGGCGACCTTGGCACCGGTGCCGTCGTAGCCGGCGGCCCACGCGAGGTCGGCGCCGACCTGCTTCGTCGACTTGTCGAGACTGGCCTGAACCTTGCGGTCGAGCCAGAGCTTCTTGAGCCCGGCCCCCGAACGGGAACGGGGCGCGGTGAGATCGGCCCAGAACTCGCCGGCCCGCTTCTTGTCGGCCTTCAGCGCGAGTCCGTCGATGACGTCGAGGGCCGCTCCGCGCTCGGCCCCGCGCGGGGTGAGCGGGGCGCGGCGGGCGGTGTCGCCGGTGTAGGTGGCGATCAGCGGGACAGCGTCGGCGCGGCTGTCGTCGTAACCCTGGCGGATGAGCCCGGTGACGTTGAACAGCTCCTCGTCCACGGTGCCCGCGGCGAGCGCGGGCACGGCGGACTCGGGGTAGACGTACAGGTCCGGGCCGGACTGCCGGGTCTGCACGAGGGGGACGCTGCCGTCCTCGCGGGGCAGGGCGGTGGCGGCGGACGCACCCGAGGCGTCCTTGGTCACCAGCACCGTGTCACCGGTGACGAGCGTCACGGTGACGGGCTTCGGGTCCGTGGCGGCGGTGGCCGCGCTCCCGGTGATCGGTCTGTTCGGATCCCGCTCGTCCGGTGGCGCGGCCACCGACGGCGCGATCACCGTGACGGCGAGCACGGCGGCGGTCGCCGCTCCGAGTGCCGTACGCGATATCGGGCGCATCGCTCTCTCCAGTTCAATCCAGTACGAAGCAGCCCAAGAGGCCGCATCCCGGAGGTTGTTGGTGCTGCGGTGGCGCCACAGTGGCAGAGGGGCCGGGGGTACAGGGGATGATGTGGGCGGCGGGTTTACGCCGTGGCCTCTTCCCGCCACCCGGGACCCGTCGCAGGGGCGCCTCGATGCGCGATCACCACACCCGGGGAGGTCGGAGAATGCTGGGGGCCATAGGTCTCGACGAGAGACAGGAAACCGCGTACCGCGCGCTCGTCACGGCGGGAGCCGCGGAGCTCGCCGATCTCGCGCACCGGCTGGCGCTGCCCGAGGCGGACACCGAACGGGTGCTGCGGCGGCTGGAGCAGCAGGGCTTGGCCGCACAGTCCTCGGCCCGGCCGGGCCGCTGGGTGGCGGCGCCGCCCGGCGTGGCGCTCGGCGCGCTGCTGCTCCAGCAGCGGCACGAGCTGGAGCAGGCGGAGCTGGCGTCCGCGCTGCTCGCCGAGGAGTACCGGGCCGAGGCGAGCGAACCGGCGGTGCACGACCTGGTGGAGGTGGTGACGGGGGCGAGCGCCGTCGCCCAGCGCTTCCACCAGTTGCAGCTGGGAGCGGTGTCGGAGGTGTGCGCCCTGGTGACGGGCAAGCCGATCGCGGTGACCGGGATGGAGAACGAGTCGGAGGAGCGGGCGACCTCGCGCGGGGTGAGCTACCGGGTGGTGGTCGAGCGCGAGGTGCTGTCGACGCCGTTCGGGATCCTGGAGCTGTCGGCGGCGCTGGGCCGGGACGAGCAGTGCCGGGTGGTGGACCGGGTGCCGACGAAGCTGGTGGTGGCCGACGGGAGCCTCGCGATGGTCCCGCTGACCGGGCGGGGCGCGGAGCCCGCCGCTCTGGTCGTGCACGCCAGCGGTCTGCTGGAGTCGCTGATGGGCCTCTTCGAGGCGGTGTGGCGGGATGCGATGCCGCTGCGGCTGGGCGAGGGCGGCGGGGTGCGCGAGGACGGGGTCGGGCCCGATCCGACGGACCTGGAGATCCTGTCGCTGCTGCTGGCGGGGCTGACGGACGCCAGCGTGGCCAAGCAGCTGGATCTGGGGCTGCGGACCGTGCAGCGCCGCGTCAAGGGCCTGATGGAGCTGACCGGGGTCTCGACGCGGCTCCAGCTGGGCTGGCACGCGTACGAGCGTGGCTGGGTGGCCCGTACCGAATCGGCCTGAGGCGGCGTCGGCGCAGGTCGACGCGGGTGGGCGGGGAGGTGCGCTGACGGGCGGGGCGGGGCACTCTCCGGCAGGCTGGTCAGATGAGTGTGTGGCAGCTCGTCGCCGTGGGCCTGGTCATGCTGCTGGGCCTGGTCGGGGTGCTGGTGCCGGGGGTACCGGGCCAGGCGATCGTCTGGGCGGCGGTGCTGTGGTGGGCGCTGACGGACATGACGTCGGCCGCCTGGGGCGTCCTGATCGGCGCGACGGTGCTGATGCTGCTGAACCAGGCCCTCAAACCGCTGCTGCCGCCTCGCCGCCCGGGTGAGTCCGGGGCGCCTCGCCGAACCTTGCTGATCGGCGGGGTCGCGGGGATCGTGGGCTTCTTCGTCCTGCCCGTGGTCGGCGGAATCCTCGGGTACGTGGGGGCCCTCTTCGGCGCGGAGCGACTACGGCTGGGGAGCCGGGGAGCGGGCTGGGCGTCGGTGCGCTCGGTCATGCGGGCGACGGGCTACGCGGTGCTGGTGGAGCTGTTCTGCTGCCTGCTGGTGGCGGGCGCCTGGCTGGGCGCGGTGCTCTGGGGCTGACGCGTCGATCCGGCCCGACCGGAGCCCCTCGGCGGCCGGGGTCAGCCCATGACGGCCGCCCCCGCCATCTCCAGATGACGCACGGCGTACGAGCGCCAGGGTCGCCACCGCTCCGCGCCCGGCGTTCCGTACGGGTCGATGTCGGGGTCGCCGAGCGCCCGCATCCGGATCAGGGCGGCGGTGCGCCGGCCGATCCCGGGCAGCGTCAGCAGCGTCCGTTCCGCCTCGTCGCGGTCGGCCCCGGCGTCCAGTCGCAGCCCGCCGTCGGCGAGCGCGGCGGCCAGCGCCGCGAGGGCCGGGTCCTCGGCGGAACCGGCGAGCACGTCCGGCTCCGGGAACACATGGGTGAGCCCGCCGCACGGCACGTCCAGCGCCTTTCCGTACCGCTCGACCAGCTCCCCGGCGGCCTCGCGCCCCACCAGGGTCCGCACCGCCGCCTCCTCCGGGTCGGCCGCGCCCGGCGAGCGCAGCCCGGGGCGGGCGGCGACCAGCGGGGCGAGCCGGGGGTCGGCGGCCAGCGCCTCGTCCACGGCGTACGGGTCGGCGTCCAGGTCGAACAGGCGGCGCACCCGCTGGACGGCGGTGGTCAGGTCGCGGAGGTCGGTGAGCTGGATCCGGGCCTCCAGCCAGGGGCCGCCGGGCGTGGCCTCGTCGACCGCGACGAGGCCGGCCCCGTACGGCAGTCGCAGGGTGCGCCGGTAGGTGCGGCGGCCGGGCGGGCCCGCCATCTCCTCGACCCAGGCGACCGCTCCCGCGGCCAGCAGGTCGAACAGGGCGGCGGTGGCGTACGAGCCCCGGTGGGCGAGCCGCAGCGGGATCCCGGCCCGGGTCCCCTCGCGGCGTCCGCCGCCGAGCCCCGTACCGGCCTCGGCGCGCAGGGCGCTGGGCGTGCGGGCGTAGATCCGCCGGATGGTGTCGTTGAACTGCCGGACGCTGGCGAACCCCGCGGCGAAGGCGATCTCGGTGACCGGCAGCCCGGTGGTCTGGAGGAGTACCCGGGCGGTGTGGGAGCGCTGGGCACGGGCGAGCGCGACGGGTCCCGCGCCCAGCTCGGCGTTGAGCTGGCGCTGGACCTGCCGGGCGCTGTAGCCGAGCCGCCCGGCGAGTCCGGGGACGCCCTCGCGGTCCACGACGCCGTCGCCGATCAGGCGCATGGCCCGGCCGACGACGTCCGCGCGGACGTTCCAGTCGGCGGAGCCGGGCACGGCGTCCGGCCGGCAGCGGCGGCAGGCCCGGAAGCCGCCGGCCTGGGCCGCCGCCGCGGTCGGGTAGAAGCGCACGTTGGCGCGTTTGGGCGTGACGGCGGGGCAGCTCGGCCGGCAGTAGATGCCGGTGGTCACGACGGCGAAGAAGAACGCGCCGTCGAACCGCGCGTCGCGGCTGCTGACCGCCTCGTACCTGGTCCGTTCGTCCATCACACCGTCCAGTGTGCGGCAGCCGGGGCTGCCGCACTCGCGGTTTTCGGACGTCGAACCGGTCGTCCCGGGCTACCGCAGCCGGCCGCGCTTGGCCTGTACGGCCGCACGCCCCTCCGCGCCCTTGCGCTTCCAGTCCCGCAGGATCTCGGAGCGCACCCGGGCGTCGGTCTTGGCGACGATCCGCTGGTTCTCGCGGATCAGCTTGCGGTAGCTGTCGAGCCGCCGCTCGGGCAGGACACCGTCCGCCAGCGCGCCGAGGACGGCGCACCCCGGTTCGGCCTCGTGGGCGCAGTCGTGGAACCGGCACCGGGCGGCCAGCTCCTCGATCTCGGAGAACACCTCGCCGACCCCGGTCCCCGCGTCGTACAGGCCCACTCCGCGGAGTCCGGGGGTGTCGATGAGGACGCCCCCGTGCGGCAGGACGAGCAGATTGCGGGTCGTCGTGGTGTGCCGGCCCTTGCCGTCGACGTCCCGGGCGGCCTGTACGTCCATGACGTCCCTCCCGAGCAGGGTGTTGGCCAGAGTGGACTTGCCCGCGCCGGAGATGCCGAGGAGCACGCTCGTACCACCGGAGACGACGGCGCCGAAGACGTCGAGCCCCTCGCCCGTGGTGGAGCTGACGGGCAGCACCTGGACGCCGGGCGCGATCGCCTCGACGTCCCCGACGAGGTGGGACAGCGTGACCGCGTCGGGCACCAGGTCCGCCTTGGTGAGCAGCACGATCGGTTCGGGGCTGTGGCCCGCGCCCCGGCCGTCACCGAGCAGGGCGGCGCCGCTGGAGCTGGACAGGGCGAGCGCGAGGAAGCGCTCCAGTCGGCCGAGGTCCAGCTCCACGGCGAGCGAGACGCAGATGGCGATGTGGTCGATGTTGGTGGCGAGCACCTGCCCCTCGGACCGCTGGGAGGAGGTGGAGCGGACGAAAGCGGTGCGGCGGGGCAGCAGCGTACGGACGAAGCGCGGATCGCCGTCGGCGTCCAGCGCCACCCAGTCGCCGGTGCAGACGATCCGCATCGGGTCACGGGGCACGACGAACGCGGTGTCGGCGCGGACGGGACCATCGGCGGTGACCACGTCGCACTGACCGCGGTCCACCCGCACGACGCGTCCCGGCACGAGCCCCTGCTCGGCGTACGGGGAGAACGCGGCCGCCCAGTCCTCGTCCCAGCCGTACGGAGTCAGCGGGTGCGAGAGGGAAGGAGCGGTGAGGAACGAGAAAGACAAGGGAAACCCTTCACAGGGTGGCCCCGGCACGCGCGCTCGGCGCGGGAATGAGGGAAGTCGGTCAGCCGGTGGCCACGGGGATGAGGACGATGCTCTTCCGGTTGTGGGCAGTGCCCATCGCAACGACAGTCATCAATGTCCTCACCTCCTGGTTCTTTCCGTTTCCGTGCCGAGGCGTCATGGCGACGCCCGGAACAGTGGCCAGACTAGCCGGGCCCCCGGGAGCGGCGTCAACAGCTTTTCCGCGCACCTCCGATGGAGACGGCCGGACCGGGGCGTTCGCCGGAGTTGGTCGCACTTCTCCCCCGATCGGGTGATACGCATGCATAGAGCCTGGTCCGGGGCCGTTAGGGTGCCGAGCATGACCACACCCCAGGCCTCCACCGGCACGTTCACCCAGGCCCAGTTGGGCACGCAGATCCTGATCGGCTGGAGCGGCCGGCAGCCCGACGCCGACCAGGACACCGCCTTCCTCCTCGCCTACTCGCTGGGCGACGGGCAGGACGGTCCGGAGGTCGGCCGCGAGGCCATGCGCGCCGCACTGGAGCGCGCGGGCCTCCACGTCGGCGGCCCGATCCAGGACGCGGGCGAGACCCCGAACATCCAGGCGAAGCTCCTCGTCCAGGCGGGGCGGGCCGTCCTGACACTGCCTCACCTCACGGCGCAGTACCCCGCCCCCGCGGAGTGGCTGGCCGCCGCGCACGCCCAGGGCCAGGTGTACGGGATGTTCGCCACCAGTCCGTGGCCGGACGCCGTTCCCGGGCAGCCGGTCAGCGAGGACCGGCTGCGGGCCTTCGCCACCGACGTGGAAGTCGTCCGCACCGCCGCCCACTGCCTGCTCCCGGTCCGTTCCCTGGGCTGAGGAGCCGCTCCGCCCGCCGCTCCGGACGTACGACGAGGCCCACCACCCCCGTGGAGTGGTGGGCCTCACCCGTGCGGCGTGCGACTCGCGGCGCGCGACGGGGCCGTTGTCGCGAAACGAGGACGGGCGGCCCGGAGTGTGATCTCCGGACCGCCCGCTCTCAACACGTCAGGCTGTGCTGCGTCAGTTGTTGCCGACGCCGTTGCCCGAGAGGACCGGGATGTCGTCCAGGATGTGCGACAGCGGCTCGTCGCCCTTGGCCTGGGTGGAGTTGTCGGCGCACTGCTGGTTCTGCGGGTTGGACAGGACGTTGACGTCCTGGACCGCGATCGGCACGAGGCCGATGAGCGAACCGACGTTGGCCTTGAGGGGCAGGCCGACGCAGAGCTTGTTCAGGGTGCCCTGGACGAGCTGGTTCTGCGGGCTCCAGTTGCCCTCCGTCTCGGCGTTGCCGATCTCCGACTCGGCACCGTTGCCGTTGACCGTGGTGGTGCCACCGTCGTTGCCGATCGCCATGGCCGTGGGAGCCGCGACTGCGGACAGACCGAGCAGGGACACGGCCACTGCAGCGCCGGCCATCATCTTCTTCATCAACTTCACCTTTCGGAGCGTCCCGTTGTGGAACGTCCTGATCAACTGCCACCACCCCCGATCGGTTGCGCACCACCACTCAAATGGGTTCGTTCCGGCGCAAGGTCGACGCCACTCCTCAGCCCTCGGGGCCTCGCCCTCCGGCGGACTCGAGCCCGGGCCCCTCGCCCGAGGAGCGCGCCGACGGCACGAAACCGCCGCGCCGAGGGGCCTGTTCCCGGGGCGGCTCCGAGTAGGGGTGGCCGTGTCCGGCCGCCTGCCACTCGGCGACGAGCCGGTCGTAGATCGGTGTGTCGCCCGACGCGGCCCACCGCTCCGGGCCCTGTGGGGTCTGACTGTCGTACGGATCCATACAGAGGCCCTACCCGGCCCGGCACGGATCGTCAGCCGGGGCTACGGCATCCGGCCCAACCGGACAACCCGGCCGGAGGCGGGCGCCGCGACACGACGAAGGGCCAGTCCGTCCGGTCCGGCGAAGACGATCGCCGTACGGATGGACTGGCCCCACGCGGGTCGGCCGGAGCGGACCGGAGCTAGCTGGTCAGTTGTTGCCCGCGCCGTTACCGGAGAGGATCGGGATGTCGTTCAGCAGGTGCGACAGGGCCTCGTCACCCTTGGCCTGGGTGGAGTTCTCGGTGCACTGCTGGTTCTGCGGGGAGGACAGCACGTTGATGTCCTGGAGCGAGATCGGCACGACGCCGATGAGGGAGCCGAGGTTCGCCTTGGCCGGGAGGGCGATGCAGGGCTTGTTCAGCGAGCCCTGGATGAGCGCGAACTGCGGGCTCCAGTCACCGTGGGTCTCGGAGTTGCCGTAGGCCTGCGAGGCGCCGTTGCCGTTGACCGTGGTGGTGCCGCCGTCGTTGGCGATGGCCATGGCGGACGGGGCGGCAGCGGCGGAGATGCCGACGACCGAGGCGGCGACGGCAGCCGAGGCCATGATCTTCTTGAACATGAAAGAGCCCTTCTGGGGAGTGGTGCGGATCGGTGAGAGAAGCAGGTGGAACGGTCGTGCAGCGACGATCAGCCGCCGAGGGGAACTCCACCGAGCAGCGGAGCGGCGCCCTCGGCCACACCGGTTGCCTGGCCCGCCAGCTTGCCGACCGTGCCGTCCTTCGAGACCGTCTCGGCGGTCTCGGCGACCGTGCCCACCAGCGGGTCCACGACCTGCGGGGCACTGGCCATCACCTGGTTGAGGCCACTGTCGAGGCTGAAGTTGGGGGCCGTGGGCGTAGTAGCGGCGAAGGCGGGAGCGGCCGCTCCGAGGGCAGCCACGGAACCGGCAACGAGGGCGGCGGTCTTCGCGTACTTCACTTTTCTGGTTCCCTTCTGCGCGGCATCTGTTTCGGTCACGTTCCCGTGCCGCACACAAGCTTTCTTTACCTGTGACTTCTGCCGCTTTCCCTCTGATCAACGATCCGGTCGCTTTCGGGAAACTGCGGGGCGGTGATTTTCTCCGGCGCCTTCCGTGATTCCGGCCTTCGGAGCCTGGCCGCGAAAAGGCCCCGGACGGCTTCCGCCGTCCGGGGCCCACCGGTTACGGGCGCGCGGCCCGGCCGGTCAGAGGGTCACTTGTTGATGCAGGTGTTGCCGAACGCCGGGTTCAGCGCACCGATCACGTTGACGGTGTTGCCGCAGACGTTGATCGGAATGTGGATCGGGGCCTGGATGATGTTGCCGGACAGCACGCCCGGGGAGTGCGCGGCAATGGCCTCGGCACCCGAGTCGGCCATGGCCGGCGCCGCGGCACCCATCGCCATGAGCGTACCGGCGGCGACTGCGGCAACCTTGGTGAACTTCACTTTTCGTCCCTTTCCTGGGTGGAGTCCGATGCGGTCACGCATTTCGTGCCCGCCCGAGCCCCATCCTGATCGCTCGCGACTTCAGCGCTGTCCCACGTAACGATGAACGCCCGGGACGGGAACTGTTCGACGGGCGGATTCCCGTATATCCGCCCGAATGCCGCAATGCCTGTGGGCCGCGGCGAAGACCAACACCCCGCGCCCGCGCCCCGGGGACGGCGACGGGCCCGAGCCGTTCGGTGGAGGAACGCCGAGGGCTCGGGCCCGAAGTAGGGCGGCGCGGATCAGTTGTTGCCGGCGCCGTTGCCGGAGAGGATCGGGATGTCCTCCAGGATGTGCGACAGGGCCTCGTCACCCTTGGCCTGGGTGGAGTTCTCGGTGCACTGCTGGTTCTGCGGGGAGGACAGGACGTTGATGTCCTGCACCGCGATCGGCACGAGGCCGATGAGGGAGCCGAGGTTCGCCTTGGCCGGGAGGGCGATGCAGGGCTTGTTCAGCGATCCCTGGATGAGCGCGAACTGCGGGCTCCAGTCACCGTGGGTCTCGGAGTTGCCGTACGACTGCGAAGCACCGTTGCCGTTGACCGAGGTGGTGCCGCCGTCGTTGGCGATGGCCATGGCCTGCGTCGCGCCGAGACCGAGGATGGAGGCGGCGACAGCGCCCGTAGCCAGAACCTTCTTGATCACGATTAACCCTTCTCGTACTGGTCGCCCCGTGGCGGAGCCCCCTGGTCAACTCGCAGCCGGGCGTTAGGTTCCGCCCATTCACCCGAATGCCTGACATGGGGGTTGTCCCCATCTCCGTTCGTACGACCGCCCGTTCGTGAAGGAATAGCGCACGACACTCCAGCATCCGTCATCCGAACGGGTGGACGAGCACAGAAGGTTCCGCGACCCCGTCCCTTACCCGAGAGAACACGCGTCTCTCGTCAACACCATGGACAGGCACAGCAGTTGAGGGCGAATCGTTTTTCTTTCTCTGCGAACCGGGATGCGCGGACGCCGACGAGACTACCCGTTCGAGTGATTACACAATTTCCACCCACCTCCGAGTTTCCCGCATGAGTCTGAGTCGTTATGGCAGTCGTCCAGCGCGCACGTTTCCACCACTTTCACCATGGCTTCGCCGCAGGATCCGGCTCTGCCGCGACTCCGCTCGACGGCTGCTCGTCCCCGCGCGCGAAGCACCCACGCGAAGTCCTCGCGAATGTCCTAAGGAAGGGCAAGTAATGCGACAGGTCTTGAACAGAAGCATCATCGTCATGGCGGCCGCATCAGGTCTGCTGGCGGCGGTCGGCGGCACCGCGCACGCCGACGCGTCGGCCGAGGGCGCGGCCGTCGGTTCGCCGGGGGTCGGTTCGGGCAATGCGGTGCAGGTGCCGGTGCACGTCCCGGTCAATGTGTGCGGCAACACCGTCAATGTGATCGCCCTGCTGAACCCGGCCTTCGGCAACAAGTGCGTGAACGCCGACGGCCCGAAGCACGGCCACCCGCCGGTGGACAAGCCCCCGGTGGACAAGCCCCCGGTGGACAAGCCGCCGGTGGACGAGCCGCCCGTGGACGAGCCGCCGGTCGACGAACCGCCCGTGGACGAGCCGCCCGTGGACGAGCCGCCGGTCGACGAACCGCCCGTGGACGAGCCGCCCGTGGACGAGCCGCCGGTCGACGAACCGCCGGTCGACCAGCCGCCCGTCGACCAGCCGCCCGTCGACGAGCCCCCAACCGACACGCCCGGTACCGACACGCCCGGCTCGGACACGCCCGGGTCCGGTGCGCCCGGGTCCAACGCCCCGGACGCGCGCCTGGCCGACACCGGTGCCGCCGCCGATCTGGGTCTGGCCGCCGGCGCGAGCGCCGCGCTGCTGCTCGGCGGTGCGGTGCTGATGCGCCGCACGCGTGGCGCGCGGGACTGATAGAGCTCCTGCGGAAGAGCGAGGTCCGGCCGGACAGCGGGGACTGTCCGGCCGGACCTTCTGCATGTGCGCCCGCGGCTGTCACGCCGACGGATGCGGGCTACGGACGCAGGCTCCAGAGAATGTCGCGCGACCCGACCGGATCGGGACCCGGGGCGCTGTCCCCCGGTCGCCGTTCGGCGGTGATCCTCGCGCACTGCACATAGCCTCCACCTGATCGGGAAGCCAGGCGGACGATGACGAAGGATTCTCGCCACTTCTCGTCCACGCCGGAACCGGCGAAGACGTCCCTGAACTCCTCCTCGTCCACGGAATGCAGCTTCAACGCCTCGTACCGCATGGTGAGCCGCATGGCGGCGACTCCTTCGAAAAGGAGGTCCACCTCGTCGCACGGGGACTCGTCCGAAGCGGATCGGAGCAGAAGCTGCGAGTGCCCGATCCCGTATTTCCACACCCGGAACGTGAGGTCGGATTCGAAGATCACGGAAGCCGGATCGTTGCTGTTCACATGGATTCCTGTTCTTCAGTCCGCGATGCGTTCGAAGACCGCGGCAAGGCCCTGGCCGCCGCCGACGCACATCGTCTCCAGGCCGTACCGGCCCTCGCGGCGGTGGAGTTCGCGGGTGAGGGTGGCGAGGATGCGGGCTCCGGTGGCGCCGACCGGGTGGCCCAGTGAGATGCCCGAGCCGTTGACGTTGATCCGCTCGACGTGGTCCTTCTCGCCGAGGCCCAGCTCCCGGGTGCAGGCTAGCACCTGGGCGGCGAAGGCCTCGTTCAGCTCGATCAGGTCGAGGTCGGCGAGGGTGAGGCCCGCCCGGTCGAGCGCGGTGCGGGTGGCGGCGACCGGGGCGATGCCCATCGTGGCGGCGGGAACTCCGGCTCGGGCGCAGGAGACGAGGCGGACCAGTGGGGTGAGGCCGAGCCGTTCGGCGGTGCCGGCGCTGGTGACCAGGCAGGCGGCGGCCGCGTCGTTCTGGCCGCTGGCGTTGCCCGCGGTGACGGTGGCGTCCGGGTCGGACTTCGCCATCACCGGCCGGAGGGAGGCGAGTTGTTCGGCGGTGGTGTCGGGGCGGGGGTGTTCGTCGGCGGTGACGGTCGTCTCGCCCTTGCGGGTGCGCACGGTGACGGGGACGGTCTCCGCGTCGTAGCGGCCCTCGGCCGCGGCGCGGGCGGCGCGCCGCTGGGACCGCAGGGCCAGGGCGTCCTGGTCGGCTCGGCTGATCCCGTGCTCCCGGCGCAGGTTCTCCGCCGTCTCGATCATGCCGCCGGGGACCGGGTGGTTGACGCCTCCGGCGGTGACGCGCCCCCGGGCGAGTGCGTCGTGGAGCTGGAGGCCTGGGCCCTTGATGCCCCAGCGCCCGTCGTGGGTGTAGTAGGGGGCGGCGCTCATCACGTCGACACCGCCCGCGATCACCACATCGCTGAATCCGGTCCGGATCTGCATCGCCGCGTCCAGCACCGCCTGGAGCCCGGAGCCGCAGCGGCGGTCGATCTGGGAGCCGGTGACCGTGGTGGGCAGTCCGGCGTCCAGGGCGGCGACCCGGCCGATGGCGGGGGCCTCGCTGGTGGGGTAGGCGTGGCCGAGGATCACCTCGTCGACCCGGGCCGGGTCGATGCCGGTGCGGGCGACGATCTCCGCGATGACGTGAGCGGCCAGCGCGGCCGGGGTCTGCTGGGCGAAGGCCCCGCCGAAACGGCCGATGGGGGTGCGCAGGGGTTCGCAGATGACGACGTCGATCGGCACGGCGGAGCCTTCCTTCAGGGCGACCGGGCGACGGGCGGTCGCGGGTGGTGGGTGGTGGGGTGACCTTCGCATCCGGTGACTGAGCGGGTCCAATACCGGATGTGCCCGGTTTTCAGAGGCCCGACGTCTCAATCGGCCCTCCGCCCGGCCCGCGTACGGGGGTCGGCAAGGCGTCCCGGGCGACGGCGAGTACGGCGTGCAGGGCGGCGGAGGGGTTGTCGGCACGCCAGGCCAGGGCCGCTTGGCGGCGGACGGGCGGTCCGGTGAGGGGCCGGTAGACCAGGCCGCTCTGCTGGATGTGGCGTACGGAGGTGACGGTGAGGGTGACGCCGACCCCGGCGGCGACGAGCGCCATGATCGTGTACGAGTCGGGGGCCTCCTGGACGACGCGCGGAGTGAACCCGGCGCTCTCGCAGGCCTCGGTCATGGCGTCGCGCACGGTGGAGCCGGAGTTGGCGGGGAAGGAGACGAACGGTTCGTCCGCCAGCTCGGCGAGCGGCACCGCCTCGTACCGGGCGAGCGGGTGGTCGAACGGCAGGGCGCACAGCAGCTCCTCCTCGTCGATCACCCGGTGCTCCACTCCGGGCCGGGTCACCGGCAGCCGGACGAAGCCCAGGTCGAGGGAGCCGTCGGCGACCCGGGACAGGGCGACGTTGGCGTACGTCTGGCCGGTCATGACCAGTTCGAGGCCGGGGTGTGCGGCGCGCACGGCGCGGGTGAGGCGGGGCAGCGTCTCGTGGCTGGAGGCTCCGGCGAAGCCGATGGTCACCCGGCCGTACTCGCCCCGGCCCGCCGAGCGGGCGGCCCGGACGGCGGTGTCGAGGTCGTCGAGGACGGTCCGTACGGGGTCGAGGAAGGTCTCCCCCGCGCCGGTGAGCCGGACGGAGCGCGTGTTGCGGCGGAACAGCTGGACGCCGAGTTCCTTCTCCAGCTGCCGGATCTGCTGGCTCAGGGGCGGCTGTGCCATCTGGAGGCGTTTGGCTGCCCGGCCGAAGTGCAGTTCCTCGGCCACGGCGAGGAAGGCCTTCAGGTGGCGCAGTTCCATGGGGGCACCCCCTCGCGTCATTGATATGCCCCGGGTCTTGATCCGACCTTAATTCGGTATTGGACAGCCATCAATGGGTGCTGACACCGTGGGGTCCGCGTACGTGGACGACGAGGAGAACCGTGGACCGGACGGCCGGCAAGGTCATGTCGATGAGGGAGGCCGTCGCCGCCTTCGTCCGCGACGGGGACACCGTGAGCCTCGAAGGGTTCACCCATCTCATCCCGACCGCCGCGGGCCACGAGATCATCCGGCAGGGCCGGCGCGGGCTCACCGTCGTGCGGATGACGGCGGACATCGTGGTGGACCAGATGCTGGCGGCCGGGTGCGTGACTCGGCTGGTCTCCTCCTTCGTGGGCAACTCCTCCGCCGGTTCGCTCGGGGAGCTGCGGCGGCGGATCGAGCACGCCGACCCGGAGCCGCTGGCGTTCGAGGAGTACAGCCACTACGGGATGGTGTGCCGCTATCTCGCGGGGGCGCAGCGGCTGCCGTTCTACCCGCTGCGCTCGTACGCGGGCAGCGACCTGCCGTCCGTCAACCCCGGCATCCGCAAGGTCCTCTCGCCCTACCCGGCCGCCGACGGCGGAGCCGAGCAGATCTACGTCGTGCCGCCCGTCAACCCGGACGTGACGATCGTCCACGCGCAGCGCGCCGACCGCCGGGGCAACACCCAAATCTGGGGGCTGACCGGCGTCCAGGCCGAGGCGGTGTTCGCGGCGGAGAAGGCGGTCGTGGTGGTGGAGGAGTTGGTGGCGGACGAGGTGGTGCGCTCGGACCCGAACCGCACACTGATCCCGGCCCACGCGGTCGACGCGGTGGTGGTCTGCCCGCGCGGGGCGCACCCCTCGTTCGCGCAGGGCTACTACGACCGGGACAACGCCTTCTACCGCTCCTGGTCGGCGATCAGCAAGGACCCGGCACGGTTGCGGGAGTGGCTGGCGGAATGGGTACACGGCACCGCCGACCACGCGGAGTACGTGGCGAAGCAGGGCGAGGAGTTCTGGGCGGGGCTGGCGGTCGGCGAGGCACTGAGCGAACCGGTGGACTACGGGAGGCGGCTGTGAGCGAGCAGGACCCGAGAACCACGCGGCCGACCACCTCCTCCGAGCTGCTGTCCGTCGTCGCCTCGCGTGAACTGGCAGGACGCCGCACGGTGTTCGCGGGTATCGGGCTGCCGACGCCGGCGACCGAGCTGGCGCGGCTGACCGTCGCGCCGGGCATCGAGGTGGTGTACGAGTCCGGGGTCTGCGGGGCGCACCCCTCCCATCTGCCGGAGACCATCGCGGACGCCGTCCTGATCACCGGGGCGGAGGCGGTGGTGTCGATGCCCACCCTGTTCGGCTCGGTGCTCCAGGGCGGGCACATCGACGTGGGATTCCTGGGGGCCGCGCAGATCGACCGGTGGGGCAGCCTCAACACCTCGGTCATCGGCGACTGGGACCGCCCCTCGGTCCGGCTGCCGGGTTCCGGTGGCGCGGTCGAGGTGATGGCGAACGCCAGGGAGGTGTTCGTGGTGATGCGCCGCCACACACCGCGGTCCTTCGCCGAGACCCTCGACTTCTGCACCACGCCGGGTCCGGACCGGGCGCTGGCGGACGGGATCCGCCCGCTGGGCGTCGGCGTCACCCGGGTCATCACCGAACTGGGCGTCCTCGCCAGGGAGGGCGTCGGCGACGAGCTGCGGCTGGTCGCCGTCCATCCCGGGGTCAGCGTCGAACAGGTGCGGGCCGCGACCGGCTGGGAGCTGAGGACGGCCGGCACGGTGGTGACGACGGCCCCGCCGACCGCCGCCGAGCTACGGCTCCTGCGGGACGATGTCGACCCCGACCGTGTCTACCTCCGCTGATGAACGCGTCCGCCCCCGTCGAAGCACCGTCTCTGCCGTCGTCGAAGCACCGTCTCCGTCCCCGTTGAGAACCGTCGCTGTCTTTGCTGAAAGGGCTCCCACCGCCATGCGTATCAGGATCGTCGGAGCCGGGGCCATGGGCCGCGGCATCGCCCAGTGGGCGGCGAGCGCCGGTCACACCGTAGAGCTCGGGGACGTACGGCCCGAGGCGGTGTCGCAAGCTCTGGACTTCGTCGCCTCGATGCTGGACCGGGCCGTCGCCAAGGGCCGCATGCCGGCCGCCGGGCGGGACGCCGCCGTGGCCCGGCTGGTGCCGCTCGCCGAGCCGTGGGCGGCGGGCCCGGAGGTGGAGCTGGTGATCGAGGCCGTCCGGGAGGACCTGGCGACCAAGGCAGAGGTGTTCGGGAAGCTGGAGCGGGCACTGCCCTCCTCCGCCGTCTTCGCGACCAACACCTCCTCCCTGTCGGTGACCCGGATCGCCGCGACGCTCCAGGACCCCTCGCGCCTGGCCGGGCTGCACTTCTTCAACCCGGTGCCGCTGATGAGGATCGTCGAGGTGGTGCCGGGCGCGGCCACTCGCCCGGAGATCCCGGCCCTGCTGACGGAGCTGGTGGAGGGCTGCGGGCACCGGGCGGTGACCGTCGCCGACACGCCGGGCTTCCTGGTCAACCACGCCGGGCGGGGGCTGGTGACCGAGGCACTCGCGCTGCTGGAGGAGTCGGTGGCGGGCCCGGCGGAGATCGACCGGATCGCCCGGGACGTGCTGGGGCTGCGGATGGGGCCCTTCGAGCTGATGGACCTGACCGGTCTCGACGTGACGGCCGCCGTGATCGACTCGATCTGGCAGGGTTTCCGGTACGAGGACCGGCTGCGCCCGTCCTTCCTGACGCCGAACCGGGTGGTGGCGGGGCTGCACGGACGTAAGACGGGCCGTGGCTGGTACGCGTACGGCGAAGGGGCGTCCGGCCCCGCGCCGGAGAGCGCGGTCACCGGGGACGCGGAGCGCCCGGTGTTCCTTGCCCCGGGCGGGCGGGCGGAGACCGCCGCGTACGAGGAGGCCCTGGCCGGGTCCCTGGAGGCGGCGGGGGTCCGGGTCGAGCGGGGCGCGGGGCCGTCCGCGTCGGCCGTGGTGCTGGTGCCCGTCTGGGGGACGCCGGTGTCGGCGGCGGTCGCGGAGGGCGGGCTGCCCCGGGAGCGTACGTTCGGCCTGGAGGTGCTGCCCCCGGCGGGGCGGCGGCGGGTCCTGGCGGTGACGGCTGCGGGCGACCCGGCGGCCGCCCGGGACGCGCGGGCGGTGCTGGCTCGGGGAGCCGAGGGCGAGGAGCCGTACGCGGTGTCGGTGGTGCGGGACACCGCGGGCACGGTCGCGCAGCGGCTGCTGTCCTCCGTCGTCGCGGTCGGCTGCTCGATCGCGGAGCGCTCGCTCGCCGCGCCTGGTGACATCGACCTGGCGGTGACCACGGGGCTCGGCTATCCGTACGGGCCGCTGGCCTGGGGCGAGCGGATCGGGGCGGCGAGGCTGCTGGAGCTCCAGCGGTCGCTGCACGCGACGACGGGTGACCCGCGCCACCGGCCGACGCGGTGGATCACGGAGCGGGCCGCGCTGGGCCTGGCCGTGACCGACCCGGGCACCTCGCCGGCCGACTGCCTGGGGTGAGGCCCGCCGCTCCTAGGTGGTCCTCAGCGCTTCCGGGCGTATGTCACGACCCGGGCGACGGTGATGAGGAGTCCCAGAAGCCCGATGCCGAGGGTCCCGAGGGTCGCCCGGTTCGTTTCTCCGGCCAGCAGTCCGCCCACTCCGCCGACGAGTCCGCCGATGGCCATGAACACACCGAGGACGAGGCCACGCGAGCTGCGGGGCCGGAGCAGATGCCGCAAGCTCGGGCCGCGGCGGCCGGACGGCGGCGCACCGGCGCGGCGACGGCCGGACGGCGGTGTGTCCCGGGGAGCTTCATCGGTACCTCATCTCGAATTCGATCATCGGCGATCTCCTGGGGGCGTCGACCGGCGGGGCAGGGGACAGGAGCGCGACCGGTCGCACGGCGCGGACGGAAACCCGGGCCGGGCGACCGATTCGTACAAGACCGTCGGGGCGCCGCGTGCGTACGGTCGGGGCATGACTCCACGATTCGACGCGATCAGCATCATCACGGCGGACCTGGCGGCCTCGCTCGCCTTCTACCGCAGGCTCGGCCTCGACATCCCCGAAGGGGCGGAGTCCGCACCGCATGTCGAAGTGACCCTGCCGGGCGGGCAGCGGCTGCTGTGGGACACGGAGGAGGTCATCGCCTCGTTCGACCCGGAGTGGCAGCGGCCCTCGGGCGGCGAGCGGCTCGGTCTGGCGTTCGTCTGCGACAGCCCGGCGGAGGTGGACGCGGTGTACGCGGACCTCGTCGAAGCCGGGTACACGGGCCATGCGAAGCCGTGGGACGCGGTGTGGGGGCAGCGCTACGCAGTGGTCCTGGACCCGGACGGCTGCGGGGTGTCGCTGTTCGCTTCCGCGTCGCCCGCCGAGAAGTAGGCCCCGAGCGTCGTCCCGGCGAGGGCGCGCATCTCGCGGGCCAGGTGCGCCTGGTCGACGCAGCCCGCCGTGGAGGCCGCCTCGGCGTAGGGCAGGCCGGCGCGGACGAGGGCCAGGGCCCGCTGGAGGCGGAGGATCCGGGCCAGCGTCTTGGGTCCGTAGCCGAAGGCTGCCAGGGAGCGGCGGTGCAGCTGGCGGGCCCCGAGGCCGACCTCGGCGGCCGTCGCCGCGACGGAGCCGCCGCGCCGCAACCGGTCGGCGACGGCCGCCGTGAGCGGGTCCGGCGGCCCGGAGTCGGCGGCCAGGCCCAGGGCGTAGTCCTCCAGGGCGGTCGCGGGGTCGGCGGCCCGGTCGATCCGGTCGACGAGCCCGCCGACGGCGGCACGGGACCAGAGGTCGGCGAGTTCGACCCGGTGGTCGCGCAGTTCGTGCGCCGGTACTCCGAGGAGCGCGGGGGCGGTTCCGGGCGGGAAGCGGATCGCGACGCAGGAGCCACGGTCACGGGGGTCGACCTGGAAGGCGCGGGTGTCGGGTCCGGCGACGACCAGCCGGCCGGCGGACCAGATCAGGTCCATGCAGCCGTCGGGAAGGACCGACCGGGTCGGGCCCGGCGGTCCTGGCGGGGCGTCCAGGGTCCAGACGACGGCCCCGTCCAGCCGGGACGGCCGTTCCTGGTACCGCTGGTGTTCCCGGGGCATGCCTCCACGCTAAGGGCTGTCCCGTAATCCCTGGTGGATCAGCGTGCGGCGTCAGATGCGGTGCATCGCAAGGCGGAGGGACGTCCGCATACTGGATGTATGCGGATGTTCCGACAACGCGGCGAGGTGCCGTAGCTGTCGTCGCGCGCCCGCCAGGGATTACGGGACAGCCCTCAGGCCCTGTCGTCAGGCTCCGGCCAGCCGCGCGGCGCCGTGCGCGCGACAGGACCCGGCGCGGTCAGCGGGAGGGCGGTTCCTCCGCCGGCCCGGACGTCCCGGGCTCCGCGGTCCCCCCGGACTCCTTGGGTTCCCTCGCGTCCCTGGGGTCCTTCTCCCAGGTCGCGTGCAGCCGGGACTTCACGTCGTCGGGCGGCAGGAAGCGGGACCAGCGCTCGGGGAACTCGGAGGGCATGTACGCGGGACCGTCGTCCTCATCATCGTCGTCGTCCGTTCCGGCGTAGGCGGCCGAGCGGGTACGGGCGACGAACTCGGCGGCCTGCGCGGCCCGGACGCGTTCGGTGGCCTCGCGGGCGGCGGCCGTGGCGAGCGAGGGCCACACCCGGTCGATGGCCGCGTTGACCGCGGCGCCGACCAGGACCGCGAAGGCGGAGATGCCGATCCACAGCAGGACGGCGATCGGCGCCGCCAAGGAGCCGTAGATGGTGGGGCCTTCGACCGTGTTGGTGAGGTAGATCCGGAGCAGGAAGCTGCCGAGCACCCACATGCCGAGCGCCATCAGGGCCCCGGGGACGTCCTCGATCCAGGGCGAACGCACCGGCACGGACACGTGGTAGAGCGTCGTGAGGAACGCGACGCCCAGCAGCATCACGAGCGGCCAGTACAGGACGGCTATGACCTCGGTGCCCCACGGCACCAGTTCGACCACCCGGTCCGGGCCGACGACCAGCAGCGGCAGCACCACCGCACCGATCAGCAGGGCGACGACGTACAGCAGGAAGGCGAGCAGCCGGGTCTTGACGATGCCGCGGTGGCCGTCGAGTCCGTACATGACGGTGATGGTGTCGATGAAGACGTTCACCGCGCGGGAGCCGGACCACAGGGCGATGGCGAAGCCGATGGAGATGATGTCCGGGCGCGCCCCGGTCGTGACGTCGGCGAGCAGCGGTTTGGCGAAGTCGTTGACCCCGCGCTCGGACAGCACCGTCTGGGCGGCGGAGAGGATGTTGCGCTCGATGGAGGCGACGGTGGTGGTCGTCGTCCACTCGTCGACGTAACCGAGCAGTCCGATCATGCCGAGCAGCAGCGGGGGCAGCGAGAGCAGGGTGAAGAACGCCGCCTCGGCCGCGAGTCCCAGAATGCGGTACTCGATGCACGAGTTGACGGTGTCCTTGAGCAAGTGCCACGCCATGCGTCGTTTGGAGACGTTGCGGTAGAGCACTCGCGCCCGGTGGAGTCGGCCCGGTGGCCGCTCGGGTGTTTCCTTTGCTGCCTGCACCTCCTTACCGTATCGGCATGGCAGCCACCACCCACACCGTGACCAATCAGGTTCCGCCGCTGGTCGGCCATGACGTCTTCGCCGCCGACCGGGCCCTGACCGAGGCCGTCGAGCGACATGCCGCGCCGGAGGTCCTGCCCGTGGCGCTGGAGGAGCTCGGCGAGCTCGGGCGGGCCGCGGGCTCCGCCCAGGCCCAGGACTGGGGCGCGCAGGCGAACGCGTTTCCGCCCGTCCTGCGCACCCATGACCGCTATGGGCATCGCGTCGACGAGGTGGAGTTCCATCCGTCCTGGCACCGGCTGCTGGGCCACGCGGTGTCGGCCGGGCTCACGGACGCCTGGGGGCGTCCGGCCGGTCATGTCCGGCGCGCGGCGGGGTTCCTGGTCTGGACGCAGGCCGAGGCGGGACACGGCTGTCCGCTGTCGATGACGCATGCCGCGGTGCCCGCGCTGCGGACCGATCCGGCGCTGGCCGCCGAGTGGGAGCCGCTGCTGACCTCGCACACGTATGTGAAGGGGCTGCGGACTCCGCGGGAGAAGACCGGGGTGCTCCTCGGGATGGGCATGACCGAGAAGCAGGGCGGCACCGACGTGCGGTCCAACACGACGCGGGCGGAGCCGCTGGCCGGCGAGGGCGAGTATCTGCTCACCGGTCACAAGTGGTTCTGTTCGGCGCCGATGTCGGACGGCTTCCTGGTGCTGGCGCAGGCGCCGGGCGGACCGACCTGCTTCCTGCTGCCGCGGGTGCTCCCGGACGGCACGCGCAACGTGTTCGCGATCCAGCGGCTCAAGGACAAGCTGGGCAACCGGTCCAACGCGTCCGCCGAGGTCGAGTTCGACGGGACCTGGGCCCGTCGGGTCGGTGAGGAGGGGCGCGGGGTGCGCACCATCATCGAGATGGTGGCGGCCACCCGGCTGGACTGCGTGGTGGGTTCGGCGGCGCTGATGCGACAGGCGGTGGCGCAGGCGGTCCATCACAGCACGTACCGAAGTGCGTTCGGCGGGCCGCTGATCGACAAGCCCCTGATGCGCAACGTGCTGGCGGATCTGGCACTGGAGTCGGAGGCGGCGACGGTGCTGGCGATGCGGCTGGCCGCCGCGTACGACACGGACACGGCCGAGGAGCGCGCCTTCCTGCGGCTCGCGGTGCCCGCCGCGAAGTACTGGGTCACCAAGCGCTGTCCCGCCGTGGTGGGCGAGGCGCTGGAGTGCCTGGGCGGCAACGGGTACGTGGAGGAGTCGGGGATGCCGCGGCTGCTGCGCGAGGCGCCGCTCAACTCGATCTGGGAGGGCTCGGGCAATGTGCAGGCGCTGGACGTGCTGCGGGCGTTGCAGCGGGAGCCGGGGGCGCTGGACGCGTTCCTGCGCGAGGTCGGCCGTGCGCGCGGGGCGGATCACCGGCTCGACGCGGCGATCACGGGCCTGCTGACGGAGCTGGCCGACCTGGAGGGCATCGAGGCGCGGGCGCGGCGTCTGGTGGAGCGGATCGCGCTGGTGCTCCAGGGGTCGCTGCTGGTGCGCTGGGCTCCGCCGGAGGTGTCGGACGCGTTCTGCGCCTCGCGGCTCGGCGGGGACTGGGGCTCGGCGTTCGGGACGCTGCCGCACACGCTGGACCTGGCGTCGGTGGTGGCACGGGCCCGGCCGGACGGCGCGTAGCGGCGAAGGGCAGGGAAGCTACGGAGGGCAGGGGAAGCGACGGAGGGCCGGGGAAGCGACGGAGGGTGGTGCTGCGCCGACACGGCACCACCCTCCATGCTTCTGCACCACCGGGCGACCGGGACAGACCCGGCGCACAGTGTTCTGCCACTCTGGTACGGGGCCGCGGGACACCGCCAGAGTTGCAAAGGGTTGCAACCATTGTGTGGACTGATCGGCGGTCCGGCCGGGTGACCGGCAGGCCGGGCCGGGCGGGGAAGCGTTCGGGGGGAACGGGGACCATGACGGAGACAGGTTCTGCGGGGGTGGTGCGGGTGACGGGCCAGGGGGCGGGCCGCCAGGCGACCCGGTCGCTCCACCGGGCGCGTGAGGCGCGGCTGGCGGGGGCGCGGTCCGAGGTCGCGCCCCGGGCGGAGATCGACGCCTCCTGGGACCGGGTGGTGCGCAGCGGCATCGACCCCGACCAGTCGCCGGAGAGCGAACTGCTGCAGGCGGACGAGATCGAGCACCGGCGCCACAGCACGGCGCTCGGCGAGCTGATGCCGTTGCTGCGGAAAGGGCTGGCCTCGATCGCGGACGCCGCGCAGCAGATCATGGTGGTGACCGACGCGGAGGGCCGGGTGCTGTGGCGGCAGGGTCATACGGGGGTGCTGCGCCGGGCCCACGCCATCTGCCTGGAGGAGGGGGCGGCCTGGGCCGAGTCGGCGACCGGGACGAACGCGATCGGGACGGCGCTGGCCGCCCGGGTCCCCATCCAGGTCCACTCGGCCGAGCATTTCATCCGGGCCCTGCACGGCTGGACCTGTGCGGCGGCCCCGGTCCGGGATCCGCGCGACGGGCGGCTGATCGGGATCGTGGACATCAGCGGGCCGGCGTCCACGTTCCACCCGGCGACGCTGGCCCTGGTCGACTCGGTGGCCCGGCTCGCCGAGGGTGAGATCCGCACCCGTCACCTGGCGGAGATCGACCGGCTGCGCGCGGTGGCCGCGCCGATCCTGTGCCGGATCGGCGGGCGGGCGCTGGCGGTGGACGCGCACGGGCGGCTGGCGGCGGTGACCGGGATGGCTCCGGTGGACCGGCTGCCGCTGCCGAAGGCGCTGGGGCCGGGCCCGGTGTGGCTGCCCTCGCTCGGCATGTGCCGGGTCGAGCCGCTGCCGGGCGGCTGGCTGGTGCAGGTGGACGACGGCGGTGCGGAGGGGGCGCCGCGACGGGTGGTGCTGGACCTGAGCCGGCCCCGGGCGCTCGCCGTGCGGGTGACCGGGCCGCTGGGGAGCCGCACCCAGCGGCTCTCTCCGCGTCACGCGGAGATGCTGTACGCCCTGGCGGTGCACCGGCAGGGGCGGTCGGCCTCGGAGCTGGCGCGGGACATCTTCGGGGACGGCACCCGGACGGTGACGGTCCGGGCCGAGGTCTCCCGGCTGCGACGTCAGCTGGCGGAGGTGCTGGCGCACCGCCCGTACCGCTTCGGCGACGGGGTGGAGGTGGAGGTGATCCACCCGGAGGACCGCGCGGATCTGCTGCCGCACTCCCGGGCGCCGGTGGTGGCCGAGGCCCGCAGGCCGGCTCCGACCGCCTGAGGGGGCTGACGCCCGAGAGGGGTGGCCGTGCGGGGCGTGGCCTTCGCGGGCGGGGCCGCGATGCGAGGGCCGGCGGGGGCCGCCGTGCGGGGGCGGGCGGCGGCATGGTTCTCTGGCCGTCATGAGCGATACCCCGCAGCCCGCAGCCCCGACCTCCGAGGTGACCGTCTGGTCGCTGGAGCAGACCTCGCCCGACGATCTCCGGCCCGCCGCCGTACCCGAGGGCGATCTGCGCATCGTCCGGTCCGAGGTGGTGCTGCCGGAGTTCAGCCGGTTCCTCTACTCCGCCGTGGGCGGTGACATCCAGTGGACCGACCGGCTGGGGATGACGTACGCCCAGTGGCAGGAGGCTCTTCAGCGGCCCGGGGCGGAGACCTGGGTGGCCTACGAGAACGGGACGCCGGCCGGGTACGTCGAGCTGAATCCGCAGGACGACGGCGTGGTCGAGATCATGTACTTCGGGCTGATCCCGGCGTTCCGGGGGCGGCGGATCGGCGGCCACCTCCTCAGCTACGGGGTGGCGCGCGCCTGGGACCTGGCGGAACGCTGGCCGGAACGCCCGGCGACGAAGCGGGTGTGGCTGCACACCTGCTCGAAGGACGGCCCGCACGCGATGGACAACTACCTGCGGCGCGGCTTCCGGCTCTTCGACACGAAGACCGAGGTGGAGCCGGACGTGGCGACGCCGGGTCCTTGGCCCGGGGCGTACCCCTCCTGATCACCTGTACCCAAGGGGCAGCTGTGGGGTTGGTGGAGCGGTCGCTCCACCAACCCCACAGCCGCAGGGCGTACGCCTTGACCGGACCGGCCCGACCTTCCCGTAACCCGTAGCGCCAACGCGCGGTCTCGACCGGCGTCGTGGGTCACCGATCCGGCCGACACCGGTCGCGCGGCGGTTCAGACGGCGTGGACGACGAGCTTGTTCTGTTGGCCGTCGAAGACCTGGCCCAGGGCCCGGGCGTCCGGGCCGTTCGCGGCGAACATCCCGGTCCTGTCGACGTGGACGGACAGGGTGCTGTGGCGGTCGATCACGTCGGAGATGCCGCGTCCGTGAATGGTGTCCGCCCAGGCGTCGAGGTTCCGGCCGAACCAGGCGGGCAGCCCGCAGGGCACGGCCACCGCGTCCCAGAAGTCATCGAGCGTCTCGATCCGGCGGCCACACAGGTCGATCACCAGCTCACTTTCCGTCATATCGGCATCCTATCCGGACCGTCCTCGCCACTGCCCGTACAGGGAAGCCGACCCGGCGGTAGCGCCGATCGGGTTCCCTCCACACCAATGACCTGCGCCGGAAGAAGTTCAGCCGTGGCAAGCCGTGTCCCTGGCACTCGCCTGCTGTTGCAGAAGTGTGACTACTCTGCGCAACCTTCGCCGTGTGGCAGCCGCCGCCCTGTTCCTGACCGCCGCGCTCGCGTCCCCGGCCGCTTCCACCGCCGCTCCCCTCCCGACACCGTTGTTCCCCTCGGTGCGGTCGGCCGAGGTCATCGAGCCGGCTCTGCCGGTCGAGGAGTTCCCCGGGCAGGTCCAGGAAGCCTGCGAGATCTGGAAGGACCTGGCGTGGCCGCGGTCCTCCCGGCCGACCGACTACCCCGTCGCGGACACCCGCCTGGTCATCCGCGGCAGCAACGTCTACCGCAACCGCTCCGGTGACCTGCCTCTGGACGGCCACTACCGCGAGTACGACGTCAACCCCCGTAACCGGGGCGAGCACCGCGACGCCGAACGCGTCGTCCGCGACGAGGACACGCACACCGTCTGGTACACCGGCGACCACTACGACAACTTCCAGGAAGTCTCCTCCGGTTGCGAGTGACGAGGGCTGCCGGCGAGGAGCGCTTCCACGCGAGGTCCGGGTCGGTGACGGCACCCGTCCGCGGGCCCGTGTCCTGCGCGCCGAACTGCGGGACCGGCCGAGTGCGGATGCCCGCCCGACAGCTCGCGCCCGGCCGGTCCCGCACCGGGAAGGCCCCGGTGCGCGCCGCGATCTTCCCCGTCGGGGAAGCCGTCCGCAATCGTTGCCCAGGTGATGGCTGTACGAGGTCGCGGGGAGTACCAACTCCCTGCCCTTTCAAGGGTTCTCATGCCTTTCTTGGGCAGACTGCCGTACCGTCGGTTCATGCGAAGAGGACGGCTCTTGTCAATGGTGGCGGTCCTGGGCGGCCTGCTGGTGAGCGGGTGCACCTCGTCGGGAGAGGCGGCGGGCCCTGCTGTGCCGAGCGCCTCGGGCGATGAATTCGCACCCTCCTACATGCAGCAGATCATGGACTCTCAGCTGGACCGAAGCGTGTCCGAGCTGAGCGAGGGTGTGGTCCACCGCCCCGAGCCGAAGCGAGCCCTGAAGATCTCACCTTGCCGACTGGTGGAACTGACCGGTGGTGCGCGCATTGCCGACGAGAAGGCGGCCGCCCGCAAGTCGGTGCCCGTACCGGCCTTGTACGAACTTCGGTCGGAGCGGCACGAACCCGGCTTCAGCGTCAGCATCTACCTCCTGCCCCGACGGACCGACAAGGCCGAACTGCTCGCCGCTGTACTCACCGCGGCCCGCGACTGCGGTCCGCGTACTGCCCATGCCCCGGCATCCGCCCTCTCCCGTTCCAAGGCGCCGCTCACCACCGCCGCGCAGGTCACCTCCACCGAGCACGGCCCGGGGGTGGCCGTGCTCAGCGACGCCCGGTACGACCCTGGGCAGTCGTCACCCGGGCCGGACTGGAGGGTGGGGCCGGACGGAAAGCTCGCCCCCGTCACCGAGCCGCCTCCTGCGTCGAGTCGGCCGCTCACTCCGAAGGACACGTCCCTGGAGTACGGACAGGCGTTGGTCTACGGCACGAACGGCCGCTTCCTCGTCGAGGTGCTCAAAGTCGCCGACAGCGGGCCGTCGGACCCGACCCCGGCGCCGGACGAGCAGCCGAGCGGCCCAACGGCCACCAAGGCGCTGGAAATCCTCAGCACCCTGCTGACCGGCTTCCAGGGCGTCCCCGAGTAGTTCCCCGCAGGAGGTTCCGGGGACTCTGGAAGGCGGGTGAACGCGCGTTCCTCCGAGTCCGTCATCGACCTGGCCGGGGCATGCCTGCGACCGTCCCTGCCCCGACCGCCACGGAACCCATTCCTGCACCGCATGGCACACATGCCGTCCCGTCGCTGGTGGAACGCGTCACCGCCGCCCTACCGTCTACCGGGGCGGCCGTGCACCGGTCGCCCCGATCACCGCGGGGACCCGTTTTCCCCTGCCGAACGAGGGGAGTTCCGTGTTACGAGGACGCAGGTACCGAGGCGGCCGGCAGATACGCGGAGGTCGTGACCGAGGCCTCCCTGGCCGGCCCGCTCGCCGACCTGATCACCACGACGCCGCGACGGGCCGCCCCGGACGCGTCCTCGTGCCGCTGCTGCTCACAGCCGTCACCGCCGTACTGCTCACCGCCTGCGCGGGAGCCGGCTCCGAACCGTCCACGGGCGGCACGACGCCGTCCGCACGACCTGCCCCGACAGCGACTCCGTCTCCGAGTCCGACCCGCCCGCCGTCCCCGACCGCCTCGCCGACACCGAGTACGGCCGCCGAGATGGCCGAAGCCGTCACGCACTGGTACCGGTACGGAGGCGAGACGGCGATGGTCAGCTTGATCGAGGAAGCCGTGAAGGCGCAGTCCGGTCGCCCCGGCGAGTCGGAGGATTTCGCCCTCGTGATCCTGGACTTCAGCGGTCTCGAGGGGGCGCTCAGCACAGTCCGGATGCTCGGTTCGATCCCCGACCCCAGGACCCAGCGGACCTGGTCCGCCGCCCTCGACCGCCTCGACGAGGGCTCGCGTGAGGTTCTGGCGTCGGCACCGGAGGGCAGAACGTTCCAGTCACCCGCGGAGGCCGGACAGGCGTTGCGGGGGTGGAACACCTTCGACGAGGGGCTCAAGAGCCTCAAGAAGACCGAATCGAGACTCGACCGCACCTTCGGATTGAAGCCGCCGTCGGACCCGTGGGGAGAGGGATAGCCCCCTGGTCCGGTCCCCGCGTCGCACACCTGCGAACTCCCGGGCCGGCACCGGGCGAACTCCTGGTGCGAACCGACCGAGGTCTCGGCGTCCGGCCGGATTCCCTCCCGCCTGTCGACGACCGTCGGGGCAGCAGGGCTCCAAGGGCTTTCCCGTCGGCGATCGCGGGACGGCCCTTTCGCCCTTCCAGAGCTGCCGGGTGGGCGTTTTGTCAGCAATGGCGGTGACACACTCCGTGATCAGCGCCACATCGTCCCACCCTTCGAGACCCAGCCGTCCACATAGCGGATAGTGGTGGACTGCCCCGAGATGCGCGTGACACGCTTCCGCCATGTCTGGAACTGGAATTGCCTTGGTGAGTCGACGCCACGTCGACCTCTGCCGCATGTCCAGCGCCATCTGTCCGGCGAGCTGAGAGTCCCAGCGCCGCCGCACCCCTTCCCTCTGAACCGCCCTGCGCACCGCCGCGCCTCAGCGCGAGTGTGCCGCTCAGAGCCGCCCTCCCGCAGTCCCGAAGGACGTATTGTCATGGCCGCTACCCCGGAACAGCCTGCGACCACCACGCCCCGCCGCAAGGCCGGACGCCACCGTGGCGAGGGTCAGTGGGCCGTGGGCCACCACACCCCCCTGAACGGGAACGAGCAGTTCAAGAAGGACGACGACGGTCTCAACGTACGGACACGTATTGAGACGATCTACTCCAAGCGCGGCTTCGACTCCATCGACCCGAACGACCTGCGCGGACGTATGCGCTGGTGGGGGCTGTACACCCAGCGCAAGCCGGGCATCGACGGCGGCAAGACGGCCGTGCTGGAGCCGGAGGAGCTGGACGACGAGTACTTCATGCTGCGGGTCCGCATCGACGGCGGCCGCCTGACCACGCAGCAGCTGCGGGTGATCGGGGAGATCTCCCAGGAGTTCGCGCGGGGGACCGCCGACCTCACCGACCGGCAGAACGTGCAGTACCACTGGATCCGCATCGAGGACGTGCCGGAGATCTGGCGGCGGCTCGAAGAGGTGGGCCTGTCCACCACCGAGGCCTGTGGTGACACCCCCCGCGTGATCCTCGGCTCCCCCGTCGCGGGCATCGCCGAGAACGAGATCATCGACGGCACGCCGGCGATCGACGAGATCCAGCGGCGGTTCATCGGCAACCCCGACTTCTCCAACCTGCCCCGCAAGTTCAAGTCGGCGGTCTCGGGCTCCCCTCAGCTGGACGTGGCGCACGAGATCAACGACATCGCCTTCGTCGGCGTGAACCACCCGGAGCACGGACCCGGCTTCGACCTCTGGGTCGGCGGCGGCCTCTCCACCAACCCGAAGCTCGGGGTGCGGCTCGGCGCCTGGGTGCCGCTGGACGAGGTGCCCGACGTGTACGGCGGCGTCATCTCGATCTTCCGTGACTACGGCTACCGGCGGCTGCGCACCCGCGCCCGCCTGAAGTTCCTGGTCGCGGACTGGGGCCCGGAGAAGTTCCGCCAGATCCTTCAGGACGAGTACCTGAAGCGCGAGCTGGTCGACGGGCCCGCGCCCGAGCAGCCCGCCCAGACCTGGCGCGACCACCTCGGGGTGCACCGGCAGAAGGACGGCCGCTTCTACGTCGGCTTCGCCGCGCGGGTCGGCCGGGTCGACGGTTCCACGCTCACCAAGATCGCGGAGCTGGCCGACGCGCACGGCTCCGGCCGGGTGCGGACCACCGCCGAGCAGAAGATGATCGTGCTCGACGTGGCCGAGGAGCAGGTGGAGTCCCTGGTCGCCGGTCTGGAGGCGCTCGACCTGCGGGTCACCCCCTCCCCGTTCCGGCGCGGCACGATGGCCTGCACCGGCATCGAGTTCTGCAAGCTGGCGATCGTCGAGACGAAGGCACGCGGCGCCTCCCTGATCGACGAACTGGAGCGCCGCATCCCGGAGTTCGACCACCCGATCACCATCAACATCAACGGCTGCCCGAACGCCTGCGCCCGTATCCAGGTCGCGGACATCGGTCTCAAGGGCCAGTTGATGCTGGACGAGAGCGGCAACCAGGTCGAGGGCTACCAGGTGCACCTCGGCGGGGCGCTCGGCCTGGAGGCCGGGTTCGGCCGCAAGGTCCGGGGCCTGAAGGTCACCTCGGCCGAACTTCCCGACTACGTCGAGCGGGTGCTCGGGCGTTTCCAGGAGGAGCGCGAGGACGGCGAGCGCTTCGCGACCTGGGCGGCCCGGGCCAGTACGGAGTCGCTGTCATGAGCGAGCGAGCCGCCCCGTTCTACTGCCCCTACTGCGGCGACGAGGACCTGCGCCCCAACGAGACCGGTCACGGCGCCTGGGAATGCGCTTCCTGCAACCGTGCGTTCCAGCTGAAGTTCCTGGGTCTGCTGGCCCGGGGCGTCCAGCGCAACGACGGTGAGGGAGACGGGATATGACGGACACTCTGCTGATCGGACAGCTCAGCGACGAGGATCTGCGGGATCTGGCCGAGGAGGCCGGGCGGGAGCTGGAGGACGCCTCCGCCACCGAGATCCTGAAGTGGGCGACCGGCACCTTCGGGCCGCGCTTCTGCGTCACCTCCTCGATGGAGGACGCCGTGGTCGCGCATCTGGCGTCCCGGGTGATGCCGGGCGTGGACGTGGTCTTCCTGGACACCGGCTACCACTTCCCGGAGACCATCGGGACCCGGGACGCGGTGGACGCGGTGATGGACGTCAACGTCATCACGATCACCCCCCGGCGGACCGTGGCCGAACAGGACGCCGAGCACGGCGAGAAGCTGCACGACCGCGACCCCGACCTGTGCTGCGCGCTGCGCAAGGTGAAGCCGTTGGAGGACGGTCTGACCGCGTACGCCGCGTGGGCGACGGGCCTGCGCCGCGACGAGTCGCCGACCCGGGCGAACACCCCGGTCGTCGGCTGGGACGCCAAGCGCCGCAAGGTGAAGGTCTCCCCCATCGCCCGCTGGACCCAGGACGACGTGGACGCCTACGTCGCCGAGCACGGGGTGCTCACCAACCCGCTGCTGATGGACGGTTACACCTCCGTCGGCTGCGCGCCCTGCACCCGCCGGGTGCTGGAGGGCGAAGACGCACGGGCCGGCCGCTGGGCCGGACGGGGCAAGACCGAATGCGGGCTGCACGGCTGATGACGACTGATCAGGAGACTTCGATGAGCGTGACGGAGACGGGAGCCACGATCTGGCTGACCGGTCTGCCGAGCGCGGGCAAGACCACCATCGCGTACGAGCTGGCGGGCCGGCTGCGGACCGAGGGACACCGGGTGGAGGTGCTCGACGGCGACGAGATCCGCGAGTTCCTCTCCGCGGGCCTCGGCTTCTCCCGCGAGGACCGCCACACCAACGTGGCCCGGATCGGCTTCGTCGCCGAACTGCTCGCCGCCAACGGCGTGAAGGTGCTGGTCCCCGTCATCGCCCCGTTCGCCGACAGCCGCGAGGCCGTCCGCAAGCGGCACGCCACCGAGTCCACCACGTATCTGGAGGTGCACGTCGCGACCCCCGTCGAGGTGTGCTCCGTACGGGATGTGAAGGGGCTGTACGCCAGGCAGGCGGCCGGCGAGATCAGTGGTCTCACCGGGGTCGACGACCCCTACGAGGCGCCCGAATCGCCCGACCTGCGGATCGAGTCGCACCAGCAGACCGTGCAGGAGTCCGCAGCGGCGCTCCACGCGCTGCTCACCGAGAGGGGCCTGGCGTGAGCACCGTCGCCACCGTGCCGGAAGGCACCGTCAACCCGTACGCGCTCAGCCACCTGGACTCCCTGGAGTCGGAGGCGGTCCACATCTTCCGCGAGGTGGCGGGTGAGTTCGAGCGGCCGGTGATCCTGTTCTCCGGCGGCAAGGACTCCATCGTGATGCTGCACCTGGCGCTCAAGGCGTTCGCGCCCGCGCCGGTGCCGTTCACGCTGCTGCACGTGGACACCGGGCACAACTTCCCCGAGGTCCTGGAGTACCGCGACCGCACGGTGAAGAAGCACGGGCTGCGGCTGCACGTCGCCTCCGTGCAGGAGTACATCGACGCCGGGAAGCTCCGCGAGCGCCCCGACGGCACCCGCAACCCGCTCCAGACGGTCCCGCTGACCGAGGCGATCCAGCAGCACCGCTTCGACGCGGTGTTCGGCGGCGGGCGGCGCGACGAGGAGAAGGCGCGCGCCAAGGAGCGGGTCTTCTCGCTGCGCGACGAGTTCTCGCAGTGGGACCCGCGCCGCCAGCGGCCCGAGCTGTGGCAGCTGTACAACGGCCGGCACGCCCCGGGCGAGCACGTGCGGGTCTTCCCGATCTCCAACTGGACCGAGCTGGACGTCTGGCAGTACATCGAGCGCGAGGGCATCGAGCTGCCGGAGATCTACTTCGCCCACGAGCGCGAGGTCTTCGACCGCAACGGCATGTGGCTGACGGCCGGTCACTGGGGCGGGCCGAAGGAGCACGAGGCCGTCGAGACCCGGCTGGTGCGCTACCGCACGGTCGGCGACATGTCCTGCACCGGCGCCGTCGACTCCGACGCCACCACGCTGGACGCCGTGATCACCGAGATCGCCGCCTCCCGGCTCACCGAGCGGGGCGCGACCCGCGCCGACGACAAGATGTCCGAGGCCGCGATGGAAGACCGCAAGCGCGAGGGGTATTTCTAAGATGACCACACACCTCGAATCGGGTGCGCAGTTGAGCGCCACCACCCTGCTGCGCTTCGCCACCGCCGGGTCGGTCGACGACGGCAAGTCCACCCTCGTGGGTCGCCTGCTGCACGACTCCAAGTCGATCCTCACCGACCAGCTGGAGGCCGTCGAGCAGGCCTCGCTGAACCGCGGCCAGGAAGCGCCGGACCTGGCGCTGCTGACCGACGGGCTGCGTGCCGAGCGCGAGCAGGGCATCACCATCGACGTCGCCTACCGCTACTTCGCCACCGCCCGCCGCCGGTTCATCCTCGCCGACACCCCGGGCCATGTGCAGTACACCCGCAACATGGTGACCGGGGCGTCCACGGCGGAGCTGGCCGTGGTCCTGGTCGACGCCCGCAACGGGGTCGTCGAGCAGACCCGCCGGCACGCCGCCGTCGCCGCGCTGCTGCGGGTGCCGCACGTGGTGCTGGCCGTCAACAAGATGGACCTGGTCGACTACGCGGAGCCCGTGTTCGCCGCGATAGCCGAGGAGTTCACCGCGTACGCCGCCTCGCTCGGCGTCCCGGAGATCACCGCGATCCCGATCTCGGCGCTGGCCGGGGACAACGTGGTGGAGCCGTCCGCGCACATGGACTGGTACGGCGGGCCGACCGTCCTGGAGCACCTGGAGACGGTGCCGGTCAGCCACGACCTCACCGCCTGCCACGCGCGCTTCCCCGTGCAGTACGTGATCCGCCCGCAGAGCGCCGAGCACCCCGACTACCGGGGGTACGCCGGTCAGATCGCGGCCGGGGTGTTCCGGGTCGGCGAGGCCGTCTCCGTACTCCCCTCGGGGCGCACCACCACGATCACGGGCATCGACGCGCTCGGGGAGAGCGTCGACATCGCCTGGGCCCCGCAGTCGGTGACGCTCCGGCTGGCCGACGACATCGACATCTCGCGCGGTGACCTGATCGCCCCGGCCGACGACTCCCCCGCCGTCACCCAGGACGTGGAGGCGACCGTCTGCCACGTCGCCGACCAGCCGCTCTCGGTAGGTCAGCGGGTACTGATCAAGCACACCACCCGTACGGTCAAGGCGATCGTCAAGGACATCCCCTCCCGGCTCACCCTGGACGACCTCTCCCAGCACCCGGCCCCCGGGCAGCTGGTCGCCAACGACATCGGGCGGGTCGTCGTGCGCACCGCCGAACCGCTCGCGCTCGACGCGTACGAGGACTCCCGGCGCACCGGCTCGTTCCTCCTGATCGACCCGGCGGACGGTACGACGCTGAGCGCCGGCATGGTGGGCGCCGCGTTCGCCGCGGCGGCCGAAGCCGTCGTGGCGGCCGACGACGACGCCGAGTGGGACTTCTGATGGCCACCGACTTCTTCTCCTCCTTCGCGAAGGAGGGCGGCCGGGTGGGCAGCGGCGCCCTCGGCAGCGGCCAGGGCGGGGTCGGGCGATGTGCGTGATGACGTACGCGCACCGCTCGCGCGCCCTGGACCCCCCGCACCCGTACCGCCGAAGACCTACCGACCTCCCGGCCACACCCCCCTGACCCAGACAGCGGGACGTGAGCGCCGGGCCAACGAGAGGAAAGCCTCCCGTGCCTGCCCCCCGTTCCACCGTTCGCCGCTCCATCGCCGCCGTCGCGGCGCTGCCGCTGCTCGCCCTGGCGGCCACCGCCTGCGGCTACGGCTCCGAGGCCAAGGACGACGACGCCAAGAAGGCGAACGTCTCCGCCGGCGGGAAGAAGCTCTCCACGGACACCGTGAAGATCGGCTACTTCCCGAACCTCACGCACGCCACCGCCCTGGTCGGTATCCAGGAAGGCACCATCCAGAAGGAACTGGGCGGCACCCAGGTCGAGTCCACGACCTTCAACGCGGGCCCCTCGGAGATCGAGGCGCTGAACGCCGGGTCCATCGACATCGGCTTCATCGGCCCCTCCCCCTCCATCAACGGCTTCAGCAAGTCCCAGGGCAAGGGGCTGCGGATCATCTCCGGTTCGGCCTCCGGCGGGGTGAAGCTGGTCGTCAACCCGGACAAGATCAAGACCCTGGACGACCTCAAGGGCAAGAAGATCGCCACCCCGCAGCTCGGCAACACCCAGGACGTGGCCTTCCTCAACTGGATCTCCGAGAAGGGCTGGAAGGTCGACGCCCAGAGTGGCAAGGGCGACGTCTCGGTGGTCCGCTCGGACAACAAGGTGACGCCCGACGCCTACAAGTCCGGTGACCTGGACGGCGCCTGGGTGCCCGAGCCGACCGCCTCCAAGCTGGTGTCCGAGGGCGCGAAGGTACTCCTCGACGAGAAGGACCTGTGGCCGGACAAGAAGTTCGTGATCACGAACATCATCGTGTCGCAGAAGTTCCTCGACGAGCACCCGGACGTGGTCGAGGCGGTACTGAAGGGTTCGGTCGCCACCAACAAGTGGATCAACGCCAACCCCGAAGAGGCGAAGGCGTCCGCCAACAAGGCGCTGGAGAGCCTGAGCGGCAAGCCGCTGCCCAAGGAGATCCTCGACCCGGCCTGGGAGTCCATCGAGATCACCGACGACCCGCTGGCCGACACGCTCAAGACGCAGGCCGGGTACTCGGTGAAGTCCGGCCTGCTCAAGGAGCCGAACCTCCAGGGCATCTACGACCTGGGCCCGCTGAACAAGATCCTCAAGGCCGAGGGCCGGCCCGAGGTCGCCGACGCCGGTCTCGGCGTCAAGTAACCCCGCCCATCCGTACCAGGACGTAAGGATCCCCAGGAGGTGACGACCATGGCGACCACCACCCTCACCAAGGCCGAGGACCGTACGACGGTCGAGCACGCCGCCCGTCTCGCGCACGTCTCGAAGTCCTTCGCCGGACCCACCGGTCAGCAGCTCGTCCTGGACGACATCACGCTCGATGTCGCTCCGGGCGAGTTCGTCACCCTCCTGGGAGCCTCCGGGTGCGGAAAGTCGACGCTGCTCAACCTGGTGGCCGGACTCGACCGCCCGTCCAAGGGGTCCATCGAGACCCCCGGCGGGCGGCCGGCCCTGATGTTCCAGGAGCACGCCCTCTTCCCGTGGCTGACCGCGGGCAAGAACATCGAACTGGCCCTGCGGCTGCGCGGGGTGCCCAAGGCCGCGCGCCGCACCGAGGCGGAGCGGCTGCTCGAACTCGTCCGCCTCGGCGGGGCGTACGGCAAGCGGGTGCACGAGCTGTCCGGTGGTATGCGGCAACGTGTCGCGATGGCCCGCGCCCTCGCCCAGGACAGTCAACTGCTGTTGATGGACGAGCCGTTCGCGGCGCTCGACGCCATCACCCGCGATGTGCTGCACGACGAGCTGACCCGGATCTGGCGAGAGACGAACGCCTCGGTCCTCTTCGTCACGCACAACGTGCGCGAGGCCGTACGGCTCGCGCAGCGCGTCGTGCTGCTCTCGTCCCGGCCCGGCCGGATCGCCCGGGAGTGGACGGTCGACATCGAGCAGCCGCGCCGTATCGAGGACACCGCCGTGGCGGAGCTGTCCGTCGAGATCACCGAAGAACTGCGTGGGGAGATCCGCCGACATGGCCAGCACTGACATCACGTCGAGCCGGAAGCGGCCGGACGGGGCGGCCGGACCGGCCGACGCGAAGCCCGACGATCTGGCGGGCCTGGAGGCCGGGCTCGACGCCCTGGACGCCGTGCAGATCAACCGCACCCCGGTGCGCGAGGTCCTGCTGCGCAAGGTGCTGCCGCCGGTCGTGGCGGTGGCGCTCGTCCTGGTGATCTGGGAACTGCTGGTCCGCGCCCAGGTCACGGAGGTCTACAAGCTGCCGCCGCCGTCCGCGGTGTGGGACAGCGCACGGGAGATGTGGCTGGCGGGCACGCTGCTGGAGGTCGTCTGGACCAGCGTCTCGCGCGGTCTGCTCGGCTTCCTGCTCGCGGTCGCCATCGGTACGCCGCTGGGGCTGCTGGTCGCCCGGGTGAAGCTGATCCGGGCCGCGATCGGCCCGATCCTGTCCGGGCTCCAGTCGCTGCCGTCGGTGGCGTGGGTGGCCCCGGCGGTGATCTGGCTCGGGCTCAACGACCAGATGATGTTCGCGGTGATCCTGCTGGGCGCGGTGCCCTCGATCGCCAACGGGCTGGTCTCCGGCGTCGACCAGGTGCCGCCGCTGTTCCTCCGGGCGGGCCGCACGCTGGGCGCGACCGGGCTGCGCGGGACCTGGCACATCGTGCTCCCGGCGGCGCTGCCCGGCTATCTGGCGGGCCTCAAGCAGGGCTGGGCGTTCTCCTGGCGCTCACTGATGGCCGCCGAGATCATCGCGTCCTCCCCCGAACTGGGCCTGGGGCTTGGGCAGTTGCTGGAGAACGGCCGCAGCAACTTCGACATGCCCGGGATCTTCCTCTCGATCCTGCTCATCCTGTTCGTCGGCATCGCGATCGACCTGCTCATCTTCAGTCCGCTGGAGCGGTGGGTCCTGCGCAGCCGCGGTCTCCTCGTCAAGAACTGAGCCCTCCCATGACGCACCCCACTCTCCTCGTCATCGCCCACGGCAGCCGCGATCCGCGGCACGCCGCGACCGTGCACGCGCTCACCGAGCGGGTCCGGGCCGAGCGGCCGGGGCTGCGTGTGGAGACCGCGTATCTGGAGTTCAACGCCCCCTCCGTGCCCCGGGTGCTGGAACGCCTGGCCGGGGAGGGGGCGGACGAGGTCGTCGCCCTTCCGCTGCTGCTCACCCGGGCGTTCCACGCCAAGACCGACATCCCCTCGGTCCTGCGCGAGGCCCGCGCCCGGCTGCCCCGGCTGAACATCCGCCAGGCCGACGTGCTCGGCCCGTCCCCGCTGCTGAACGCCACGCTCGGGCGGCGGCTGCGGGAGGCCGGGATCCGTCCCGGCGACATCCCCCGGACCGGGCTCGTCCTGGCCTCGGCGGGATCCACAGACCCGGAGGCGATCGCAGTGATCGCTGAAATCGCGCGGGAGCTGCGGCACACCGGTTGGTGCGCCGTGCGGCCTGCGTTCGCCTCCGCACTCCTTCCGCGCACCGAGGAGGCGGTGCGTTCCCTGCGCGCCGAGGGCGTGGAGCGGGTGGCGGTGGCCCCGTACGTCATCGCGCCCGGCCGGCTCCCCGACCGCATCGCGGCCGGGGCCGAGGCGGCCGGCGCGGACGTGCTCGCCGATGTGCTGGGCGCGGCACCGGAGTTGGCGCGGCTGCTGCTGGACCGGTACGACGAGGCGCGGGTGACGGTGGGGGCGTCGCTGTCGGCGTGAGGGCCGGGGCGGAGAGTCACACGGTGCACCCGGGAAACCGGGGGCGCCTGCGCCCGCGTGTCTCCTGTCATCGGTCGGGACCGACCTGTCGCGTATCGCCGAGGACTCCGTGAACCACTCCGATCTCCCCGCCAAGGTCCCCTCGCTGGCGGCCGGCATGGCAGCCGCCGATCACAGCCCGGCCGACCAGCTCGTCCAGACACGCCACCGGGCCGCGCTCGTGGCGAGCTGGGACATCACGCCCGGCTCGACGGTCCTGGAACTGGGCTGCGGCCAGGGCGACATGACCGCAGTCCTCGCCGAGGCGGTCGGGCCCGAAGGACGCGTGGTGGCCGTCGACGTGGCCGACCCCTCCTACGGGTCACCGGTCACGCTCGGGGAATCGGCGGACCGGCTCGTGTCGGGCCCGCTCGGGGCCCGCATCGACTTCCGTTTCGGCACCGACGTCCTCGACCCCTCGGTCGACTTTCCCGACAGTGCTTTCGACCATGTGGTGCTCGCGCACTGCTCCTGGTACTTCGCCTCGGTGGGGCAACTGCGGGACACCCTCGCCCGGGTACGCCGGTGGGCGCGGCGGCTGTGGTTCACCGAGTGGGACCTGACGCCCACGTCCGGCGACCAGCTGGCGCACCTCCTCTCCGTGCTGATCCAGGGGCAGATCGAGGCCGCGGGGTCGCGTGGCCCGGGCAACGTCCGCACGCCCTTCTCCCGTGAGGAGTTGCTGCGGATCCTGCCGGAGACCGGCTGGGCGGCCGAAGGCGGCGGGCCGGTCGACACCGAAGGTCTTCAGGACGGCGACTGGGAGGTCGCCGCCTGTCTCGACCTGGTCGCAACGGCGGAGCGTCTGGCGTCGCTGCCCGAGCCGGTGCGCCGGCTCGTCCTCAGCCAGGCCGACGTCCTCCGGGCCCTGGCCGTGCCGCGCGGCAATCGTCCGCTCGCCGCGTACGCGGTCACCGCGCGCCGACCTGCGCCCCACCCGGCGGATCAGTCGTAGGACAGCCCGCCGGACCGGGCGCGCTTCAGCTCGAAGAAGCCCGGGTGGTTGGCGAGGACCCGGAAGCTGTCGAAGAGTTCGGCTGCCTCCGCGCCACGCGGGATCGCGTTGAGGACCGGGCCGAACCAGACCGTGCCGTCGACGTGGATCGTCGGCGTGCCCACGTACGCGCCCTGCTCCGGATCCTTGCCCGCGTCGTGGCCGCGGGCCACCTCCTCGTCGTACGCCGTGGAGTGCGCCGCTTCCGCCAGCTCGGCCGGCAGGCCGAGTGCGGCGAGCGAGGCGACGATCACGGCGTCGAAGTCCTCGTCCTTGTGCTGGTGGATGCGGGTGCCGAGCGCGGTGTAGAGGTCCCGCAGGACCCCGTCGCCGTGGGTGGCGGCCGCGGCGACCGCCACCCGGGCCGGTCCGATCGACTTGTCGACGAGCTCGCGGTACCAGTCGGGCAGGTCGTTGCCCTCGTTGTGCAGGTAGAGGCTCATGGGGCGGAAGCGCAGGTCGATGTCCCGGTGCCGCTCCACCTCCAGCATCCAGCGGGAGGCGATCCAGGCGAACGGGCAGGCGGGGTCGAAGAAGAAGTCGACGGTGGTGCGGTCTTTGGTGCTCATGGGCCCAGCCTAGGAAGCGATGGGCCTGGGGGCCCGGGCCAATCCGACCCGGGTGCCGTGGGCCATTCGCGGCTGTTCCGGCCGCTCAGGCGAGGGTCCTGCCCGGCTCCTCCGGCTCCGGGGTGTGGTGTGGACGACGGCGAGGACCACCAGCCAGACCGCCGGCGCACCGCCGTCGGGGAGGACCACGGCGCCCTCGACGATCAGCCCGATGAGCACGGTCGTCGTCACCAGCCGCAACCGCCTGAGCGGCCTGGACACCACGCTCGACATCCCCGTCGAGCTGCTGGAACCCGAGGCCGCCGTCGAGCTGCTGGTGCGCGTGGCCGGACGCGGGAGCGACGCTGCGCCCTCCGGCGCCCTGGCCGAGCCGGCCCGCCTGTGCGGCTACCTCCCACTGGCCCTGCGCCCCGTGGGCGCCATCCTCGCCGACCTCGACGCCGGGACGCCGGTGCGGGGCATGCGCTCGGCGAACCGGCCGCTCGAACAGCTGGCCGAGGAAGGCCGCGGCCCATCTGGACGACGCCCTGAACCTGCACCGTGCGGCCAACGACCGCACGGGACAGGCCCGGACCCACGCGGAGCTGGCAGCCCTGGCCCGCGTCCGCGGGGACGACGTCGCGGCCCGTCGCCACGAGACCGCCGCCGCTTCGCTGTTCGGGCGGGGCGACGGCACGTAGCGCCGCGGCCGACCGGCACACCCGGCGCCCCGGTGCGTCCGGCCTCCTCGGAAGGCTCAGATCTCGGCGAGGGGGCCGGCGAGCGGGTCGTCGAGGGGATCGTCGTCGAACGGGGTCGCCTGGTGGAAGTAGAGCCGCCAGCCCTCCGGCGTCAACCGCCACAGGGAACTGCGGTGCGAGCGGATTCCCCTGGACTCCGTGTCGAAGGTGAGATGTACGAGGTCGGCGCAGAGCTGCGCCCCCCGCATCCGGGAGGCGGTGAGCGGGCCGGGACGCGGGGCGTCGTCCGCGGTGAGCGAGGCGATGATCGTCTCCCGGGTCCAGAGCCGGCCGCTGGTGCCGATCTCCCGGAACTCGGGGTGCAGCAGCGACGCGAGAAGCTCGGCGGAGGCCCGTACCACCGGGTCCAGCAGGCGCAGTTCGCCCTCGATCGCCGCCGCCAGGGCGGGCGAGGGCTCAGCCACGGGTCAGCTCCACGAGCTTCGCCACGGTGTTCCAGTTGCGGCTGGTGGCGGTGAGGCCCTTGACGTGCCGGGGGCGCCCCAGCGCGACCGCCAGCCTGGAGCGGCCGAGCCCGTCGGGGGCGTAGAGGTACAGGCAGCGGTCGCCGAGCCGGAACTCCTCCGGCAGGAAGTCCTCCGCCGCCAGGTCCGCGAAGCGGTCCGCGTCCACGGGCCGGTCGAAGAAGGTGACGTGGAGCTGCCTGCCCTCCAGCTCGGCGGCGGGGAAGGGGCACGCCGCGGCGACGGCGGCGAGATAGCCGGCGTCGCGGACGAGGCAGTCGACGGCGAATCCGAACTGCCGGTGCAGGGCCTGCTCCAGGGCGGCTGCCAGCGCGTCCTCGTCGTCGCTGTCGCTCCGGAAGACGGCGTTGCCGCTCTGCAGGTGGGTGGCGATGCCGGTGTGCCCCAGTTCGGTGAGCACGGTGCGCAGTTCGGGCATCGGGACCCTCTTGCTGCCGCTCACGTTGATCCCCCGCAGCAGCGCCGCGTACGTCGTCGTCATGGCCACCCACCTTAGGCCCTGACGCGCGGATCGGGCCGGATTGGGGGCGGGCGCGACGGGTCTCCCCGGGAAACGGCGCAGCCGCCGCGCCCCGTGGGGGAGAGCGCGGCGGCTGCTGTGCGCGGGGGCCGGGCGGCCGGGGCGTGACCCCTGCCGCCCGGCGTCCGGTCGGAACCGGGGTCCTACTCGACGACCTTGAGGAGCTTGTTGGCCGTGCCCTCGGTGGCGTTGCTGATGGCGTCCGGGGTGGCTCCCTCGGTGAGCGCCGTGGCGACGGCCTCCGGGGTGGCGTCCTGGTTGCCCGCCAGGTAGACGGCGGCCGCGCCGACGACGTGCGGGGTGGCCATGGACGTACCGGAGATGGTGTTGGTGCCGGTGTCGCTGTCGTTCCAGGTGGACGTGATGTCCGAGCCCGGGGCGTAGATGTCCACGACCGGACCGTAGTTGGAGAAGTCCGACTGCTCGTCGGCCTCCGTGGACGAGGCGACGGTGATCGCCTCGGGGACGCGGGAGGGCGAGCCCTGCCCGGCGTCGCTGGACTCGTTGCCGGCGGCCACGCCGAAGGTGATGCCCGCGGCGATGGCCTTCTGGACGGCCTCGTCGAGGGCCGGGTCGGCACCGCCGCCGAGGCTCATGTTGGCGACGGACGGGCCCTTGGCGTTGGCGGCGACCCAGTCGATCCCGGCGATGACCTGCTCGGTGGTGCCCGAGCCGTTGTCGTCCAGGACGCGGACGGCCACGATGTCCGCCTTCTTGGCGACGCCGTGCGCGGCCCCGGCTATGGTGCCCGCCACGTGGGTGCCGTGCCCGTTGCCGTCGTCGGCGTCGTCGTCGTTGTCGACGGCGTCGAAGCCCGAGGTGGCCCGGCCCTCGAAGTCCTCGTGGGTGACGCGGACACCGGTGTCGATGACGTACGCGGTGACGCCCTCGCCGCCGGTGTCCGGGTAGGTGTAGGCGTTGTCGCCCGCGGTCTCGGTCTGGTCGATCCGGTCCAGACCCCACGACGGCGGGTTGTCCTGGGTGGCGTCGATGCTGAACTTCTTGTTCTGCACCACCTTGGCGACGGCCGGGTCGGCGGCGAGGCGCCCCGCCTCGGCCTCCGAAAGGCCGCTGGCGGAGAAGCCGTTGATGCTGGAGGAGTAGTTGCGCTTGAGCTTGCCGCCGTACTCCTTCGCGAGCTCGGACTTGTCGGCCTTCTTCTCGTCCAGCATCACGATGTAGCTGCCGGACACCGCGGTCGCGGCGTCCGCGCCGTAGACCGTGCCCATGGGAGCCGGTGCGGCTCCGGCGTACGAGGTGCCGAGAAGGGTGACTCCGGCGGCGGCCGCCACGGCGGTGATCGCGGCGGTCAGCTTGATGCGACGGGTGCGCTGGTGCTTGGCCATGAAGAGGGGTCTCCTCGTCAAACTCTGTGGGGGGATTGGCCCTCGGCCGGAAGATCTCCGGGGGCTGGCTCGAAACCCTGACCGATTGACGAGCACAGATCAAGACCTTCATGAGGGTGTGACTTGCTCAACAAGGTTGCGTAATAAGAAATCGGCCACGGCTGGTCACAACGGCCACGGAGAGCGGTCGGGCGTCCGGCTCGCCCGGATCGACCGGTCGCGAGCCACCCCACCAAGGCGCTCCGCCGCGCATATCGCCTGCTCAGAGCCGCACATGAAACATCGGACGCGCATCGCCCGGCCACCGCGGTGGCGTCGCCGATGCCCGTGGGACAGGAGTGACCGCACGTGAAGACACGTGAAGGTCCGTGAAGGTGTGCGCGGGAGGGGTGAACACCCGGCCCCTGGTGTGAAATCGCGAGGGCGTGCGTGCAGATGCGCCGACCGGACCCGGCGCGACAGCGGCTTCACCGAGCCGAAACACGGACGTCCCGCCCCGGATAACCGCTGGTCGCGGCGGACGGGGCGGGACGGGACACGTCCGGATAGCGCTCAGGCGGTTCCGCTCAGCGCGACAGCTCGGCCTCGATGAGGTCGGCGGCCCGCGAGGTGCCGCCCTCCCGCGCCATCCGCTCGCTCAGCCGGCCGCACCGGGCGGCCACTTCGGGGTCGTCCACCAGGGCGAGCACGGCCTCGCGCAGGCTCGCGGCATCGGCCTCGTCCATCGGGAGGTGCCGGGCCACGCCCAGCGACTGGAGCATGTCCGCGTTGCCGAACTGGTCGACGGCCTGGGGAACGGCGACCATCGGGGTGCCGGTGGCGAGCCCCTCCTGGCTCCCGCCCGCGCCGGCGTGGGTGATGAAGGCGTCGGCCTGCTTGAGGACGGCCAGTTGCGGCACCCAGGTGCGGACCTCCACATGGCCCGGTACGTCTCCGAGTTCGGCGGGGTCGACGTGCGCGCCGATCTGGAGCACCACATGCCAGCCGGGCAGGCCGCGGAAGGCCTCGACGCACTCCCGGTAGAAGGCGGGCTGCTTGGTGAAGGAGGAGCCCAGCGACACCAGGAGCACCTTCTCCGCCCCGGCCGGCCGGACCCACTCCCCCTGGTCCGCACGGTCGCCCTGACAGGCCCCGACGAACGTGTACATCTCGCGGTTCACCCGGTCCGCGTTCGGCTGGAGGGCCTCGGGGATCAGCACGATGCCGAAGCGCGGGCGGGCCACGAAGTCGTCGCTGGGGACATGGCCGAGGCCGTTCTCGGCGAGCCAGTCGTCGAAGCGCGCGTAGTACGCCTTGCCGCGCTCGGTCCGCTTCAGCTCGGCGGTCATCGGCTCACCGACCTCCTGCTCGTACCCCTCCCAGGGGACCAGGTTGGGCCACAGGGAGACGGCGGGGACGCCCCAGCGGTGGGCGAGGACCCGGGCGGGATAGGAGGTGATGTCGTGCAGGACGAGGTCGGGTTCGTCGCCCGCGAAGGCCTCGGCGAGCTGCGGGAGCGCCTGGAGCGCGTCATCGAGGAAGGGTTCGATGTTGTCGATCAGCTCGGTGCCCCAGGCATCGGGGTCGTCGTCGGTCGGCAGGGTCGAGGTGTAGATCACCGGCCGGGCGCCGGTGGCGGCGACCTTCTCGGCGAAGGAGGCCGGGACGGCGTAACTGACGCGGTGTCCACGGTCGACCAGTTCGCGGATGACGTCGAGGCTCGGGTTCACATGTCCGTGGGCGGCGATGGAGAACATGGCGATGTGGGCACGCGGGGATTCCGTCATGCCGCACACCGTAGACGAGACGAGACGTCTCGTGCAACCTCTCTTCCTGGTCGGGATCAGCGCTGATAGCGGGCCAGCACCCGGTTTCCGTCGTCCACCAGCCGTTTTCGCAGCTCGTCGGTGTCGATCGCGCCGCTGTAGTACTCCTGGAGCGCGGGGGTCGCCACCTTGTCCTTCCATTCCGGGTAGCCGCGCACCGACTGGGCGGGCGCCGGCCGCAGCCCCTGCGCGAGGGCGGTGCCGACGGCCCAGCCGTGCTCGGCCGTGCTCAACGACGGGTCGGCCAGGGCCTCCGTACCGGTGGGCAGCATCCAGTCGCCCCGGGCGAGGCGCACCATGTTCGAAGGGCGCAGCAGGAAGTCGATGAACGCGACGGCCTCCTCCTTGTGCGGACTCTCCTCGGCGACCGACAGCGTCTGCGGGCTCACGCCCTGGACGGAGCCGCCCGCGCCCGCGGGCATCGGCAGCACCGTCCAGCCGAACCCCTCGGGAGCCTGCTGGATGATCTGCTGACGGTAGGAGAAGCCGAGCGGGAGCATCGCGTACTTGCCGCCGAAGAACCCGGGCAGCGCGTCCGACCCGCCCATGCCCAGTGCGCTGCGGGCCGCGCTGCCGTCGGTGTTGACCTGGTCGCGGATGGTGCCGGCCACCACGCCGTCGCCGTCCTCGAAGCGCAGGACCGCCTTGCCGTCCTCGTCGCGGTGGAAGAGCTGCCCACCGCCGGACAGGCCCAGGTTGAGGGTGACGGAGACCGGCTCCTTCAGCGGCCAGGCGACCCCGTACCGCCCCTCGCCCGTCAGCTCGTCGGTGACCTCGCGGAACTCCTCCCAGCTCCAGGGGTGCTCCGAGGTCGGGACGCGCGCGCCCGAGGCCTTCAGCAGCTTCGTGTTGGCGATCAGGACGCGGGGCTCCTGGAGGAAGGGCACCCCGTGGACGCCCTCACCGAACGTGGTGGTGCGCCAGGACTGTTCGGGGATGTCGGCCTTGAGCCGGTCGGGGAGGAGGGGGCGCAGGTCGGCGAGGTAGCCCCCGTACGCGAAGTCGGCCAGGTCGTCGGAGGCGTCGTGGATGACGTCGGGGGCCTCACCGCCCTCGAAGGAGGTGAGCAGCTGGTCGTGGACGCTGTCCCAGCTGCCCTGGACGTAGTCCACCTGGACCTCGGGGTGGGCCGCGTTCCACTCCCTCACCAGCTGCTTGTTGGCATCGACGGACTCCTTCTGCCAGGCCAGCGACTGGAACCGGAGCCGGACCGTGCCGTCCGCGTCCCGCCCGTCGTCGCCGTCGCCCGAACAGCCGGTGAGCAGCAGGGCAAGTGCGGCGACGGCGACCGCCGCCCGCCGGGCCGCGCCGCGCATCAGTTCTTCACCGCCCCGGCCGTCATCCCGCCCGTGATCCGCCGCTGGATGAGGGCGAAGAGGACGAGGGAGGGGAGCGTGGCGAGGAAGGCGGCCGCGGCGAGCGGACCGAGGTCGGCCACACCCTCCGCGCCGAGGAAGTGGGTGAGGACGACCGGCAAGGTCTGCTTCTCCGGGGTCTTGAGCAGGACGAGCGCGAAGAAGAACTCGTTCCATGCGGTGATGAACGCGAACAGCGCCGTGGCGACGATCCCGGGGGCGAGCAACGGCGCCACGACCGAGACGAGCGTCCGCACCCGGCCCGCCCCGTCGACGGCGGCGGCCTCCTCCAGCTCGGTCGGCACGGCCCGTACGTAGCCGGCGAGCATCCACAGCGCGAAGGGCAGCGACCAGACGACGTAGACCATGACCAGCCCCCACAGGGTGTTGATCAGGTGCAGGTTCTTCAGGATCAGGAAGAGCGGGATGATCACCAGGACGAACGGGAACGCCTGGCTGACCACCACCCAGCCCGTCGCGGCGGTGGCGAGGCGGCCCCGGTGGCGGGCCATCACATAGGCCATCGGGGTGGCGATCACGACGGCGATCACGGCCGCGCCGAGGGCGGCGATCAGGGAGTTGGCCGCGGCCTGGAGCAGCGGCTGCTCGTCGAAGGCCTGCCGGAAGTTGTCCAGGGTGGGCTGCTCGGGGATCCAAGTGGGGTGCAGCGAGCCCAGTTCGCGGGCGGGCTTGAAAGCGGTCGAGATCAGCCACACGAACGGGAACGCGAGGAAGACCAGGTACGCCAGGAGCGCCAGGTACTGAGCGGCCCGCGCGGGCCTGCCGGTGCGCAGCCCGGTCGACTCCCGCCCTGCCCGTGCCGGCCCCGCCGTTCGTCGCCTCATCGGTCCTCGCCTCCCCTGAGCCGGCCGACGAGGTAGAGGGCGAGGAGCACGGAGATCACCGCGACCATCACACAGCCCATCGCCGCGGCGTAGCCGAACTGCCCGTAGCGGAAGGCCTCCTCGTAGGCGAAGAGCATCGGCAGCCTCGTCCGGCCGCCGGGTCCGCCGCTGGTCAGGACATAGACCAGGGCGAAGGAGTTGAAGTTCCAGATCAGGTTGAGCGCGGAGATCGCGAGCGCGATCGGTTTCAGGGCGGGCCAGGTGACGGTACGGAAACGGCGCCACGCGCCCGCTCCGTCCAGGGCGGCCGCCTCGTGGAGTTCGCGCGGGGTGTTCTGGAGTCCGGCGAGGAGGGCCACGGTGGTCTGGGGCATGCCCGCCCAGATGCCGACGAGGATCACGGCGGGCAGCGCGGTGGCGAGGCCGGTCAGCCAGTCCCGGCCGTCACCGAGTCCGAGGTCGCGGACGGTCTCGTTGAGGATCCCGGCGTCCGGGTTGTAGACGAGCCGCCACATGATGCCGACGACGACCTCGGGCATCGCCCAGGGGATGATCGCCAGCGCCCGGGCCAGCCAGCGCATCCGCAGGTTCTGGTTGAGCAGCAGGGCGAGTCCGAGTGCCAGCAGGAACTGCGGGACGGTGACGCCCACGGCCCAGAGCAGGCCGATCCGGAACGAGTCCCAGAACAGGGTGTCGTGCAGCAGGTCCTGGAAGTTCAGGGCGCCGATCCACTGGGTGGAGCGGGTGCGGCCGGACTGCGCGTCGGTGAAGGCGAGAGCGATGCCGTAGAGGAGCGGTCCGACGCTGAGGATCAGGATCGGGATGAGCGCGGGCAGCACCAGGAACCAGGCGGCCCGGTCCCCGAACGCCTTGCGTTCCGGACGGCCCGGCCGCCCCGGACGGCCGGAGCCCCCCGCACGTCCGCCCCGCCCGCCCTGCCCGTCGCGTCCGCCCTGTCCGTCCGGCCTGTCGCGCCCGCTGTGCGGGCCGTCCGGTCCGGGCCGCTTCGCCGCGGTCACCGATGTCACGAAGAAGACCCCTCTGTCCTGTATCTCACTGATGCACCTGAGATGGACTTCATCCCGTTCCGGCTGCCGTGGAGGCCTCCGTCATCGTGCTGACGGGTCATCGGTTCGTCAAGGTGGCCTGCGGGGATGCAAAATCGCACCCATGGACGAGATGCGAGCGCGCGAGGTGCTGACGGCCGCCGGTTTCCCCGGTACGGCGGAGCTGCTCGCGCTGGGGGAGAACGCGGTCTTCGCGGCAGGCGACCTGGTGATCAAGGTCGGCCGGGACGCCACCGGCCACCCCGAGCTGCGCGAGCGGGCGGAGCGGGAGACGGCCCTCGCCGACTGGCTCGCCGCGTCCGGCGTCCCGGCCGTCCGCGCGGCCGAGCGCGGGCCCCGCCTGGTCGAGGGCCACCCCGTGACGCTGTGGCACCGGCTGCCCGACCCCGTACGCCCCGCCGAGCCGCGCGACCTCGCACCGCTGCTCTCCCTGGTGCACGCGCTGCCCGCCCCGGTCGGCCTCACCCTGCCGCGCCGCGAGCTGCTGGGCGGCGTGGAGCGCTGGCTGAGCCTGGCGGGAGAGGCGATCGACCCGGCGGACGCCGACTACCTCCGCGAGCGCCGCGACGGCTTCGCGGCCGCGGCCGCCGCGCTCGTTCCGCATCTGCCGCCGGGACCGATCCACGGCGACGCGCTCCCGCGCAACGTCCATGTCGGGCCCGACGGCCCGGTCCTGGTCGACCTGGAGACGTTCTCCGCCGACCTGCGCGAACACGACCTGGTCGTCCTCGCCCTCTCCCGCGACCGCTACGGCCTCGACCCCGCGGCGTACGACGCCTTCACGTCCGCGTACGGCTGGGACGTCCGCGAGTGGGAGGGGTGCGCGGTGCTGCGCGGTGCCCGGGAGACGGCCAGCTGCGCCTGGGTCTCCCAGCACGCCCCGGCCAACCCGAAGGCGCTCGCCGAATTCCGCCGCCGGGTGGCGTCGCTGCGCGAGGGCGACGCGGCGGTTCGGTGGTATCCGTTCTAGTCTTCTGAGTCAGGAATTCTGTTCAGATATGAGGCGAGGCGTTCGAGGATCTCGTCCGCGGTCTTGGTCCAGACGTAGGGCTTGGG